>CANQYM010000008.1 GCA_947628085.1 uncultured Clostridia bacterium | reverse complement strand
GCTGAAGGGGACGGTTTGCTAAACCGTTAGGGTTGCGTAAGTGGCCGCGAGGGTTCAAATCCCTCAATCTCCGCCAAAAGCAGTATTTTTTTATAAATACTGCTTTTTTTATTTAAAATAAAGTAAGAAAGTAATAAAAATATAAAAAAATTAAAAATAAAAAGAAAATTTGTTTGCCAAGAATGAAAGAAAAAACAGAAAAAGGACAAAAAAATAACTACAAAAAGACAAGAAAAAATAGATAAAAAATAAGGCAATATAATAACAAGAAAATATAGATAAAAGTATTCGGAAAAGCAAGAAGTAATAGTGTACTAAGTAAGAAGAAGTAAGATTTCTCAAGTATACATAAATATATAATAAATAAACTAAAACAAGAAAAAAAGAATAAAAAACAGATACTAGAAAAAAGGTCAAAAAAATTCTAATTTTTTTGTTAGATTTTATATATTTAAAAATTTTTTCGCAAAAATTTTTTAAAATAATAAAATTTTTTAAAAAAATGAATAAAAAAAGATAAAAAATAGGGCAAAATTTTTAAAAAAATTAAGAAAAGTAAAAAAAATTAAAAATTAAAAAATAGCAAAAAAATTTAAAATTTAAAAGAAGAATTGTCTTATAAACAATTCACGTAAAAGTACTAAAAAAGCATAGAAAAATGTTAAATAACACATAGGAAGTAAGTGCTTACAGAAAAAGGTAAAATTATGTTGCTTTTTTAAAAAATAATGAATTATGACAACTAAAAAACGTTATAAAAAACGAAAAAATTTTATAGTAAAATTATAATTTTTCCTGCAGATATTTATATAAAAATATAGAAGTGTTAATAGGAAAAAAATAAAAATTCAAAATGAAAATGAAAAAAATTGATAAAAAAATTTAGAGAAATTTTTATGAGCAAAAAAATGTAAAGTAAAAATTCAAAATTTAAAATTGAACTGTAAATTTTTTAAAAAGCAAAAAAATTTTTTTGAAAATTTTAAAAGAGTGAAAAAAATGACCACTGTTTTTTGAAGCTGAAAAAATATTATTTAGTAAAAATTTAGTTAAGATATAAAAATGATGAATAAATTTTTTAAACAGAATGTAGAATAAAAATCTTCATTAGAAAAATGCAAAATAAAAATTTTTTTAGTTTTAAAATTATAAAAAAGAAAGAAATAAAAAAAGAACTAGTAAAACTATCTATTATAAATTAGAATGAACCAAAAATAATATAGGAGAACAAAAATAATTTAAGAAAATCGTATAAAGGAAAAATATTTTAAAAAGAGAAAAATAGCTTATAAAAGCAAAATGAATGAGAATATAGAATAAAAGTAAAGCAGAAATATAAATTATTAAAACTAAATAAAAAACATATAATAATGCTAAAGCAAAAAATATAAATTATTAAAAGAAAATAAGAATAATGGTAAAGCAAAAAAATAAATTATTAAAACCAAATAAAAAAATATAAAATAATATTAAAATATAAAATTAAATTATATAAAAATTATATAAAAAAAGCATAAAATAAATAAAAAATAATTTAAAAAAATAAATTTTTATAAAAATAAGATCAGAAAAAAAGAATTTTAAATAAAAAATGCAAACTATAATATTTAAGAAAAGAAAACAGATAGAAAAATTTATATAAGAAATATGAAGGGTTTTCTTTAAAATTAAAAAAATTAAGAAAAAAATAAAAACATTTGTTTTTGAAATAATTTTAGCAATTTTTTAAGAATTGTCAAGTAAACAAAATAATTATTTAAAAGAAAGAAAGTTATGTAAGTGTTTGGATATACAACTTTTATAAATTTAAAAATAAGATTTTTAAAAGGGAAAAAAAGAGTATTTTTAAAGTTATGTAAATAAAAAACAAGAAGAAAATAAGACTAGAAATTAAAAAGAAAATAATAAAAATTTAAGCTTAAGAAAACCTAAAATTTTTAAAAATACTAAAAAGATTCAAAATAATATTGTAAAATTCTAAAGGCAAAAAAAGTTGATTTCTAAAAAATAAAAAGACAAAATTCCAGAAAAAGCGTATAAATAGCAGAAAAGCAAGTACTTTATAGAAAAGTTAGAAATAAAAGAACTTAAAAGCTAAAAATTAAAAAAATTGAGAAAATTAAAATATTAAAAATCTTTTTCATAAAAACTTGAATTGTCAAATAAGCAATGATGGAAAAAATCAATAAAAAAGAATTTTTCTGATTCTAAAACCCTATAGGAATTAAGAAAAAGAGAAAAAAATAAAAGATTTTTTTTAGAAGAATAAAAACATAAAAAACAGATATAATGTAAACTAAAAATTAATTAGTAGTTATAAGTAAAATTTAAAGAGATTAATAGATGCTGAAATTATTATTTAAATAAAAAATTAAATAAAATATTTTATTTAATAAAAAAAATTTAAAAAAAATAAAATTTAAAAAGAGAAATAAAAAAATATTATTATTAAATTAAAAATAAAAAATAATAATCAAAAAAAATATTTAAATAAATTAAAAAAATTTTTTAAAAATAAAAATCATTAAAAAATATTTTATTAAAATAAAAAAATTTTAATTTAAAAATAAAAATAATAATGAAATTTATTAAATCTAAAATTTTTTATAAAAAAAAGAAAAAAATGAGAAAGTAAAGATCTAATATAGAGAAAAGAAGGCTAAAAAGGCTAAATATCAATAATTAATTTAATATTACTATTAAAAAAAATAGCAATTAAAAGAATAGAATTTAAGGAAAATTAAATATTTATCATAAAATAAAAAATAAAATTTAATAATAAAAATAAATAATAAAAAAATAATATTTTTATTTAAAAAAATTAAAAAAACAATTTTAAAGCTAAAAAACTTAAAATTTAATTAAAATAAGAAAAGGAATATAAAAAAATATTTTTAAAATTGCCATTAAAACAAAAAAATATTATTTTTTAGAAAAAAATAATAAATAAAAATAAAAAGTGTGGGAAATAAAGGATTTACTACATATAAAAAAATAAAAAAAATAATTATTTATATAAAAAAATAGCTGTATTAAGTAAACTAATTTGTAATTTCTCAAAAAAAGCTTTAAAAAATGATTTTATAAAATAAAAAATAAAAATAATAAAAAAATAAAATGTTTTTTAGAAAAAATAAAAGAAAGAAAAAATGTCTATTTTTTTTGAAAAGACTAAAAAGCCCTTAAAATGGCGGTTTTTAAAATAAATTATAAAATTAAGCTAAATTATATAATTATGCTAAAAAAAGCAAAAAATTAAAAAAATTGAGAAAATCGAAATTTTATAAGAAAAAATAAAGTTGGCAAAAAAACAAAATTAAATAAAAAAATAAAAAAATAAGTAGAATACTTGGGAATAGAAGAATATAATTTTTTAAAAATATTATTTTATAATTTAAAAATGGCATATGATGTAAACTAAAATTATTGAACCAAAAATTAAAAAATATTTTTTAAAAAAATAAAAAAATTAATTTAAAATATAAAAAAAAAGAATAATAATTAAAAAAATATTTAATTAAATTAAAAATATTTAAAAAAATAAAATAAAAAATTAAAATTTAAAAAAAATTTTATTTAAATAAAAAAATATTTTAAAATTAAAAATAAAAAATGAAAATAATAAAAAAATTTAATTAAATTTAAAAATTGTTTTAGAAAAATAAAATAAAAAAATAAATTAAAAAATATTATTATAAATTTTAAAAATCCTTTAAATGCTTGAAATATAAAGAAAATTCAAAGCAAAAAATTAAAAAATAAAATAAAATTAATAAATAAATTAAATTAAAAAATTAAATAATATTTTTATAAATAATATTAAAAAAGATAATTTTTAAGCAGAAAAACCTAAAAATTAGAAAAAACGAGAAAAAATTTTAAAAAAAAACATTTAAAAAATTGCCATTAAAACAAAAATAATTATTTATTTTTTTAGAATAACAAAAAAGAATAAAAGATAAGGGAAATAAAGCTTTTATTATATATATAAATATAATAAAATATAATTATTTATATAAAAAAACAACGATATTAAGTAAACTAATACGTAATTTTTTGAAATATTTTTTAAAAAAATTTATAAAAAAATTTAAAAAAGAAAAAAAATTAATAAAATGTTTTTTAGGAAAAAAATATGATAAGGAGAAAAAGTCTATTTTTAGTCTATAAAGAAAAAAGCCTTAAAAATAGCCATTTTAGAAAACAATTATAAAAGTAGTATGAATACATAAATATATTAAAAAAAGCCCTAAAATTAAAAAAAATGAGAAAACCAAAATTTTATAAGAAAAAATAAAGTTGACAAAAAAACAAAAACAATTTAAAAAATTAAAAAATACATAAAATGTTTGGGAATTAATAAATACATAAAGCAAAAAATATTGATATATAATATAAAATATCAATATAATGTAAACTAAAATTATAGAAAAAAATCCCCAAAAAATAATTTTTTTAAAAAAAATAATAAAAAAAGTAATAATTTTAAAAAATTAATTAAATTTAAAAATTTTTTTAAAAATAAAATTAAAAATAACAGTTTTGAAAAAAATATTTTGATAAAGTTAAAAAAATTTAAAAATAAAATAACAATAAAAAAAAACGAACCTTCAAAATCGTTTTTAAGAGATTTTAAAAGTTCGTTTGATAAATTAATTATTTAACTATTTATTTTTTCTTTAATTTCATTTTCAGAAAGATTTTCAATTTCAATAGCTTTTTTTGAAGCTTTCTTCTTCTTTAGATTATCTTTAGCAACTGTTGTTAAAAGCTTTATTCTATTTGTTTGATTTGTTTCACTTGCACCTGGATCATAATCAACTGGAGTTATATTTGCATAAGGATATTTTTCTCTAATTGATTTTATTACACCTTTTCCAACAACATGATTTGGTAAACATGCAAAAGGTTGAACACATACAATGTTTGGAATGTCATTTTCAATATACTCTATCATTTCAGCAGTTAAAAACCAACCTTCACCAGTTTGATTTCCAATTGAAAGAATGTCTTTAACTTTTTCTTCAAGTTCAAAAATGTTACAAGGAGGAAGATATCCTTTTTTAGAAGTTGCAAGTGCTTTCCTTAAATCATTTTCCATCATTTCAATTACTGCAATTACAGCTCTAAAAATTCTAGCTTTTGCTTTATCAATATTTAATAAACGATTATTTGTAATTTTATGTGTAGCAATAAATTTTATGAATCCCATAAAGTCTGGAGAAATAACTTCTGCGCCTTCTTTTTCTAAAACTTTAATTACTTCATTATTTCCAAAAGGATGATATTTTATTAAAACTTCACCAACAATTCCAACTTTAGGTTTTTCTTTTGACATATCAACTTCAATTGTTTCAAAGTCATTAACCATTTCATAAATGCTTTTCTTAAATTGATTATATGTAGATTTTGAGCAAAGTGTTTTACATTTTTCAAGCCATTTTTCATACATAGCTTGTGAATCACCAGCATGAACTTCATATGCTCTATTTTTTAATAATAATTTTTGTAGTAAGTCTCCATAGAAAACAGCTTTAACCAAATTGATTGCCATAGGAACAGTAATTTTAAATCCAGTTGCTTTTTCCATACCTACAACATTAAATGATATAATAGGAACATTTCCAAAACCAGCATCTTTTAAAGCTTTTCTAATGAAACCAATGTAGTTTGTTGCTCTACAACCACCACCCGTTTGAGACATTATAAGAGCAGTTCTATTTAAATCGTATTCACCAGATTGAAGTGCTTCAATAAATTGACCAGTTGTAAGAATTGAAGGATAACAAGCATCGTTATTAACATATCTTAATCCTGTTTCAACTGTTTTTTCCGTACATTCTCTTAAAAGTTTAACATTGTATCCTAAATTTTTTACAGCAGATTCTATTAATTCAAAATGAATAGGAATCATTTGAGGAATTAAAATTGTATATCCTTGTTCTTTCATTTCTTTCGTAAAAGGAACTCTTTTTACTTCGTAATTTCCTAAATCTTCTTGTTTTATTTCTTCTTTTTCTTTTTGCTTTTGAGCAATACGTTTATTCATACTAGCAAGAAGTGAACGAATACGAATACGAATAGCACCCAAGTTATTTATTTCATCTATTTTAATTAGTGTATACATATTATCATAGCTTTTTAAAATTTCTTCTACTTGATCTGTTGTAACTGCATCAACACCACAACCAAAAGAATTAAGTTGTACCATTTCAAGAAAATCGTGTTTTCCAACAAATTCAGCAGCTGCATATAATCTTGAATGGAATACCCATTGGTCAACAACACGAAGACGATGACTTACTCCATCCTTTGGATCGCAAATGCTATCTTCCGATAACACACATAAACCAAGGCTTGTAATTAATGTATCAATTCCATGATTTATTTCTGGATCAACATGATATGGACGACCAGCTAAAACAATACCTCTTAAGTTGTTGTCTTTAATATATTTTAAAGTTTCTTTACCTTTGTTTCTAACATCTTCTTTATATTTTTGATATTCCTTTTCAGCTTCTTCAGCAGCTAGTGTTAATTCTTTCTTAGTAAATTTATATTCTTTAAAATCCTCACATCCGTAAACAACTTTTACTAAATTTTTAATATTATCAATAGGTAAGAAAGGATTGATGTATTTTACATCATCTTTTCTTAACTCTTCAATGTTGTTTTTAATAACTTCAGAATATGAAATTACAATAGGGCAGTTATAGTGATTGTCTGAAGATTCATATTCTCTTCTTGAATATGGAATGCAAGGATAGAAAATAGTTTTAATTCCTTGGTTTAATAAACTCATTACATGGCCGTGAGCAAGTTTAGCTGGATAGCAAACAGACTCTGATGGCATAGATTCCATTCCTTTTTCATAAGTTTTTCTATTACTCTTTTCAGATATAATTACTCTAAATCCTAATTTAGTTAGGAAAGTAAACCAGAAAGGATAATCTTCATACATATTTAAAACTCTTGGGATTCCAATTGTTCCACGTTTTGCTTCACTTTCTTCTAGAGGTTTATATCCAAATAATCTTTCATATTTATATTTATAAATGTTTGGTAAATCTTTCTTTTCAGCATTTTGATTTCCAGCACCTTTTTCACATCTGTTTCCAGATATAAATTTTTTACCATTTTCAAAAGTATTAATTGTAAGTAAGCAGTTGTTTTCGCAACCACCACAACGAACATGAGAGATTTTTATATTTAGATTATCTAATTCATCATTCTTTAAAATAGTAGATTTGTATGTCATATCTAAATTGCTGTTATATTGTTCTTGAGCAAGAAGTGCAACGCCGTAAGCTCCCATAAGTCCTGATATATCTGTTCTTATAACGTTTCTTCCAACTATTAATTCGAAACTACGAAGAACTGCATCATTATAGAAAGTTCCTCCTTGAACAACTATGTTTTCTCCAAGAGTGCTTACATCTCTAACTTTCATAACTTTTTGAATAGCATTTTTTATAATAGAATATGAAAGTCCACTAGAAATATCTCCTACGGAATAGCCTTCTTTTTGTGCTTGCTTAATCTTAGAGTTCATAAATACTGTACATCTAGAGCCTAAGTCAACAGGAGCTTTTGATTTTAAAGCTTCATCAACAAATTCTTCAATAGTTAAACCTAAGCTTTTTGCAAAAGTTTCCAAGAAAGAACCACAACCTGAAGAGCAAGCTTCATTTAACATTATGTTATCGATTGAATTGTTTTTTAATTTTATGTATTTCATGTCTTGACCACCAATGTCAATAATACTATTTACATTAGGCAAGAATTTTTTTGCAGCTGTGTAGTGTGCAATTGTTTCTATTTCATTTAAATCAACATTTAATGCTGTTTGAATTAATTTTTCTCCATAACCTGTAACACCACTAAAACGAAGGGTAACATCTTTTGGAAGTTCTGCATAAAGTTGTTTTAGCATTGATATAACACTGCTTAAAGGATTACCTTTGTTATTTCCGTAAAGGGAGTATAATAAAGATCCTTCTTTATCTATTAATACTATTTTAGTAGTAGTTGAACCTGCATCTATTCCTAAGAAAGCATCACCTTTGTAAGTTTTTAAATCTACTTTTTTAACTTTATCTTTATCATGTCTTTCTTTAAACTCTTTATAGTCTTTTTCTGTTTCAAAAAGAGGAGGTAAAGTTTTTCCTTCCGTAAATTTTGCAGATTTAAAAGTTTTCAATTTTTCTTTTAATGATTTACTTGAAAAACTTTCTGTTTCTAGAGAAGCAAGAGCTGCACCATTTGCAACTAAAAGGTGAGCATTCTCTGGAACAATTATTTCATCATCCTTTAATTTCAAAGTTTCAATAAATCTTTTTCTTAATTCTGGTAGATAATTTAAAGGTCCTCCTAAGAAAGCAACTTTACCTTTAATTAGTCTACCACAAGCTAATCCGCTGATTGTTTGATTAACAACTGCTTGAAAAATTGAAGCGGAAATATCTTCTTTTCTAGCGCCTTCATTTAGTAGTGGTTGAATGTCTGTTTTGGCAAAAACACCACAACGAGAAGCAATAGGGTATATTGTTTCATAAGTTTTTGCAAGCTCATTTAAACCATTTGTATCTGTGTTTAAAAGAGAAGCCATTTGGTCTAAGAAAGCACCTGTACCACCAGCACAAGTACCATTCATTCTTTGCTCTATAAATTTATCAAAATATATTATTTTTGCATCTTCTCCACCAAGCTCAATTACTACATCAGTTTGAGGAATTAATTTTTCTACTGCTAACTTGCAAGAAATAACTTCTTGTATAAAATTAATATTTAACACTTTAGAAATATCTAGTGCACCAGAACCCGTAAGTGACATAGTAAAGTCTGCGTCTGGAAAATCTTTAACAAGTTTTGTTAAAACGTTATATAAAGTAGTTTTAGTGTCTGAAAAATGTCTTTCATAATTAGAATAAATCATATTTAAGTCTTTATCTAAAATAACTATTTTAACAGTAGTTGAGCCAATGTCTAAACCAACATGTAATAATTCTTTCATTATATATATTTCTCCTATACAAAATTTAGGCCTTTAGGGCGCCTATAAATCCATCTATAAATTTGTTATAATATCTACTCTAACAACTTGTATCTTATAACTTTTGCAGTATTTTGTCAATGTTTATATTTACCACAAAAAAAGACCCAATATATTGTATTCAACATATTGAGTCTTTAAAATTATATTTTTAGAACATAAATTAATATAAAGAAGTATTGGCAAGCACTTCCTAGCATTACGAAAATGTGAAAAATTTCATGAAAGCCAAAACCTAAAATTTTTTTCTTTGGTTTTTTGATTGCATAAATTATACCACCAATTGTGTAAAAAATACCACCAACTAAAAGCCATAATAAGCTATATAAAAGGTTTGCATCTCTAAATACTTTTATTAAAGGTATGATAGCAATTAGAACAAACCAACCCATTATTACATAAATAGTGGTTGTAAGTGCTCTTGGAGCTTTAATCCATACGGAAGTTAGAATTGTACCTAAAATTGCAAGTCCCCAAATAACACCAAATATAGTCCAACCCCAAGGACCTCTTAAAGGACCTAAACAAACAGGAGTATAGCTAGATGCAATTAAAATATAAATCATTATATGATCAAATTTTCTAAATACAGTTAGACCTTTTTCACTAATATTAAGCCAATGGTATAAAGTACTAAAAAGATATGTTAAAAAAAGTCCTACCCCAAAAATTGTGAAAGATACAACATCAAATGCATCTCCCCAGATAGAAGCGAAAACTATTAAAACAACTAATCCCGCTAAAGAAAGTCCTGCTCCTATGCAGTGTGTTAAACCACTAACTAAATCTCTAACTTTTGCCATAAAATTTCCTTTCTATAATGTAAAATTTACATATATATAATACTATAATTTATGAAGATAGTCAATTATATAATTAGAAAAATAAGAAAATCTAGTTTTAAAAACAAGATAAATTACTTTTTCTTTTTAATGAATAAATAAAATTTCTAAGAATAGTATTTACAAAGGAGGAAAAGCTATGCAAAAATGGATAATTTTAATAATAATTTTTCTAATTATCATTTTAGGAATATTTATAGTTTCTAATGTTAGCATTGAAACAGAATACACACCAGAAACAGAATTTGAGGAGGTTGACTTAAGAAAAACAATTGTAACATTATATTTTCAAGATAAAACTTCAGGAGAATTAGCAAAAGAAACGAGATTTGTCGATTCGAAAGAATTACTTAAAAATCCTTATGAAGAACTTGTAAAATTATTAATGAGCGGACCTGAAAATGAAAACTATGAAAGAATAATTCCGGAAAACGTAGAACTTATAGAAGCAAAATTAGAAAATGAAACAGCTATTGTAAATTTTAATAAAGAATTAGAAGAGCTAAACTTAGATGACATTCAAAAAAGCAAATTATATTATTCTATTTTTAATACATTAACAGAATTAACAGAAGTATCTAATGTAAGTATACTATCAGAGGGAAAAGTTTTTTACGAGAATCCAAATAATTCTCAAAACTCATAATAGAAAATATTTCTTTAAAAAGAGTTCTTATGAAGTTTATATATGTACTTTGTTATGACTTGTTGTCGCAATCAAAGATTGCTCCAATCGCACTTCGCTTACGCTTCGTTTGGTCGCTACGCGTCATAACTAATTACATATATAAACTCCATAAGAACTTAATTTATATGAAGTAAAATTTTAGTTTATTATAATTTTATGAGAATTATAAAACAAGATTCTATAAAATTACGAAGTAAAATTTTATAATTTATATGAGTGAACTAATTGCTAAATTCCTCAAAATGTGCTAAAATAAACTAGTTATAGGGGGAAAATATGCTTAAAGAAAATGAAAGAATAGATGACCTAGAATATAAAGGACTTAAAATAATTCAAAATGAAAAAGGATTTAGATTTGGAATTGATAGTGTGCTTTTATCTGACTTTGCAAAAAACATAAAGACTGGTTCAAACGTTGTAGATATTGGTACAGGCTCAGGAATCATTTCTCTATTATTATGCAAAAAAACAAGCTTAAGCAAAATATATGGCATTGAAATTCAAAAAGAAGTTGCGGAAATGGCACAAAGAAGTGTAGAGCTTAATGGTTTAGAGGAAAAAATGGAAGTGTTGAATGTAAACATCAAAGATGTTTTTGATGTTTTAGAGAAAAACAAATTTGATGTAGTAGTTACAAATCCACCTTATAAAAAAGCAAACACAGGACTTAAAAGCGAGGAAACCTCTAATCTTATATCAAGACATGAAGTAGAATGTACATTAGAAGATATTGCAAAGCAATCATATTTACTTCTAAAAGATAAAGGCGAGTTTTATATGGTTCATAGAGCAGAAAGATTAGTGGACATCTTGTGCACTCTTAGAAAAAATAAGTTGGAACCTAAAGTAATTAGATTTGTTCATTCAAAACAAAATGATAAGCCAAACCTTATTTTAATTAAATCCGTAAAAAATGCGAAAGAATTTTTAAAGATAGAAAAGCCTCTTATAGTATATAAGGATAGTGGAGAATATACAGACGAGATTTTGAAAATATATAATAAAATGTAGAAACTTAAAATATAAATCTAAAGGAGAAAGAATATGGCAGGAAAATTATATTTAGTTGCAACTCCAATTGGAAACTTAGAAGACATAACTTTAAGAGCATTAAAAGTTTTAAAAGAAGTAGATATTATAGCAGCAGAGGACACAAGGCATACCCTAGGGCTACTTAATCATTTTGAAATTTCAAAGCCTCTTATTAGTTATTATAAAGAAACTGAAAGAGTAAAAAGCAAAGTTTTAATAGAGAAATTGCTAGAAGGTAAAAACATTGCAGTTGTATCTGATGCAGGAACACCAGGAATTTCTGATCCAGGTGAA
This sequence comes from uncultured Clostridia bacterium, assembly GCA_947628085.1. GTDB lineage: Bacteria > Bacillota > Clostridia > TANB77 > CAG-508 > Scatovivens. The sequence goes on along the minus strand of CANQYM010000008.1, from coordinate 78,893 downwards.
GAAATTGTAAAATCTGCAATTGAAAATAATATAGAAATAATACCAATACCAGGGGCATGCGCATTTGTTAATGCACTAATTGCTTCAGGTTTAAGTGCAAAAGAATTTTGCTTTATAGGTTTTCTATCTGCAAATCAAAAAGAAAAAAGAGAGAAACTAGAAGAAATAAAATACGAAACAAGAACAATAATATTATATGAAGCACCACATAAATTAAAAAATACACTAGAAGAAATACTAAATACCTTAGGAGATAGAAAAATAGTTTTAGCAAGAGAACTTACAAAAATACATGAGGAATTTATTAGAGAAAATGTAAGCAAAGTATTATCTAAAATAGAGGAAATAAAAGGTGAGTTTGTTATTTTAATAGAAGGAAGTTTAAAATCTAAGAAAGATATAGAACAATCAAAAATAAATGAGAAAACTTTAGAAGAACATTATGAATTCTATAAAAATCAAGGACTTGATAAAAAAGAAATAATAAAAAGAATCGCAAAAGACAGAAACACAAGCAAAAATGAAATATATCAGTATTTTTTAAATTACTAGTATTGTTTTTTTTATATGAAAATGATATAGTATGTATGAGATATTAGATAAAAAAGAGTTTTTTTGGAGGCTTTAATGAGAGAAAATCGTGGAAGAAGATACGATGACACAGCTAAATTAAATTTAAAAAAAGTTTTTGCTACTATAATTGCTATAGCTGTAGTTATTATGATAATAATTTCTTTACGAAATTTATTATTACCAAAACAAAAACCTACAAAAGAGTTTTCAACTATTACAACATATATTCCCGTATATGAAAAGAATAAGTGGGGAGTTATAGATAACAAAGGAAATACAATAATAAATTTAAACTATGATGAAATGGTAATAATTCCTAATGAAACAAAACCAATATTTTTATGTACTTATGATATAGATTATAATAATGAAACATATAAAACAAAGGTAGTTAATGAAGAAGGAAAAGAAATTTTTACAGAATATAATAACGTACAAGCCTTAGAAAACAAAATAGAAGATGTAATAAAATATGATGAAAATGTATTAGAATATGAAGAAAATGGAAAATATGGTTTAATAGATTTAAATGGAAAAAAAGTATTAGAACCAGAATACACAAACATTTATACATTAGAAGGAATAGAACATAGCATTATATTAGAAAAAGATGGAAAAAAAGGATTATTTAATTCTAGCACATCACAAATTGTTATAGAACCAAAATATGCACAAATATCATGTGTTTCAACAAATTATGAAAATGGATATATAGTAAAAAATGATGAAAATAAAGTAGGTGTAATTCTACCAGATAAAACAGTTGCATTAGAGGAAAAATATGACGATATCAAAAATGTAACAGGAAATGGATATTATGCAGTTGTAGAAAATGGAAGCTTGAAAATTATTGATTCTTCAGGTGTTACTGTTTTAGATAAAGGATTTGATGATGTAAAAGCTATTAAACTAGATAATTTCATTATTGTTAAAGATGGAAAATATGGAGTTATAAATAGTAAAGGAGAAACGGTTTTAAATTCTAAATATGAAAATGTAGAATTTGCTTCTTCTGATTACTTTATAACCGAATTAGACGGAAAATATGGAATTATAGATAAAGAAGAGAAAAATGTTGTAAACTATGATTATGATAAAGTTAGTTATATAGAATCTGGCGATTTTTATGTAGCAGATAAACAAGATTTTAAAACAGATGTAATCGATGGAAACTTTCAACCTATATTAAATGATGTAATAATTTCAGATTTAAATACAGAAATAGGTTATTTAAGAGTAAGAGTTAACGATAACTACAAATACTATAATTTTAAATTTGAAGAAAAAAGTAACAAAGAAGTTTTAGCAACAAATACTTTATTTTTAGTAAAAGAAAATGGAAAGTATGGATACGAAAATAAAGATGGCGAAAGAATAGTTGATTGCATTTATGATGATGCAAAAGAACAAAATAGTTTTGGTTATTGTGCCGTACAGAAAGATGGAATGTGGGGTTCATTAAAACCAGATGGAACAATTGCTACAGAACCAACAAGAATTCTAGATAACTATTTATATGTAGACTTCATTTCTGATTGGAATAGATACAACGATTTAAGCTTCACAGCATATACAAAGTAACATAAGAAAAAGGTAGGTAATAATTGTGGAACTAATGACAAAATATCAATATACTTATTTTATACATCCGTATATTATTGATGAAACTAAATATGATAAATATATACTAAAGCTTTTAAGAGATAAAAAATGCTCTTATAAAATATTTGAGAAAGAAAAAGATTTGGATATTTATAATTTCTTTTTACCAAATATAAGATCATTTTTATTTCCTTCTTTTGAATTAAGAGGTGACATACTAAAAGAGTTTAACGATGAAAAACCTGAAAACCAAAAGAAGAGGCTAGTAAAAGATACTGTTGCATATTTTACTTATGACTTTGCAGATGATATTCAAGGTAAAGTTGGAGCAGAAAATGGTATTTTCTTTAAAATAGAAGGAATTGAAATAATATGCTTCAATACTGGTATATGCTTTTTTACAATGAAAACACACCTAGAAAACACAAACAAATTTACTGATTTATTAGATTTCAATTATAGATTTAGAGGAATAAACTCAGAATTTGCATCTTTAAAAGATTACGAAAACATCAAAATCCAAACAGATACTTTTAATGATATAAAAGATATTTCAGAATTTATACATCAAATTACAGGAATAAATAGTAAAAACAAAGTAGTAAATATGAACGAAGATATAATAAATTCACAATTTTATACTTATTCTTATGTATGCGTTGAAACAAGCAATTGGAGTGAAAAAGCAAGCTTCGCTAATATTGAAAACGACTTTTTACGTTTTGCAAATGTTTTGCCTAGCAATTATAATTCAGATTTCAATAAAGCAAATATAGAGCATAACTTGCATATTATAGAAAAATTTAAATATATTAAAACAACACTTTCTAATACTAGTTCAAATGTTATATGTTCAGGAATAGATACTTATAATTACACCAAATTACCTTATGAATATGAAAATCAGTATTTTTATCTTTATATTCTATCATTATATAAGAAGATATTTTTAATGAAGCTTAATGCTGACTTCAGACAATATGATGTAATTGTTAAGATGAGAGAGAAATTTACAAAATTTACTAGAAGAATATGGAATAAAGAAGTAACTTTAGATGATACAGGTGCATTATACTATAAAACTTTAAACCAAACACTAGAGTTAGATGAGCTATATGCAGAAATACAAAATAAGTATGAAGTTATTTATAAAGAATTAAATATTGAAAAAAATAATAATTACTACTCTATAATAGTTTTATTGCTAATTTTTTCATTAATATTTAATACTATAAACATAATTTTCTTGATGTATTGGTTATCGAGGTAGAAGAATATAAAATGAAGATTACAAATGGAACAGATATAATTGAAATAAAAAGAATAAAAGAAAGCATTGAAAAGTATGGTGATAAGTTTTTAAAGAAGATTTTCACAGAAAAAGAAATTGAATACTGTGAGTCAAAAAAAGATCAGAAATATCAAAGCTATTCTGCTAGATTTGCAGCAAAAGAAGCAACTTATAAAGCTTTAAGTAATAGTATTAATTTTGAATATTCATGGACAGATTTTGAAGTTATAAATAATGAAAATGGAAAGCCAAATATAAAGCTTAACTTTAAAATAGAAAATTTAGAAAACTTAGAAATTAGCCTATCACATTGCAAAGAATATGCTGTTGCAACAGTGGTGGCTGTTTATAAGGAGAATTAGATGGAATTTTTTGATACACATTCTCATTTTAATGATGAAAAATTTGATGAGGACAGAGATGAACTTATAAAAGAAATGTATAAGCAAGGAATAACAAAAACCGTATGTATAGGATATAATGTAAAAGAAAGCTTACATGCTATTCAAATATCCGAAAATACGGATTTTATTTATTCTTCTTGTGGTATTTCGCCAAATGATATAGAAGATTTTAATGAAGAAAACTTGAAGCAAATAGAAGAAATGGCTAAACATGAAAAAGTAGTAGCAATAGGAGAAATAGGATTAGATTATTATTGGAACAAAGAAAATAAGAATAAGCAAAAAGAGCTTTTTATTAAGCAAATTGAAATTGCTAATAAACTAAATAAGCCAATTACTATTCACACAAGAGATGCTGTTATGGATACTTTGCAAATTTTGAAAGAGCATCCGGTAAATAAAAAAGGCATTTTCCATTGTTGTCCACTAAATGTTGAACTTATAAAAGAAGGTTTAAAACTAGGATTTTACATATCATTTAGTGGGAATATAACATTTAAAAATGCTAAGTCCGAAGAGCCTGTAAAAATGGTTCCTAATGACAAAATATTAATAGAAACAGACTCACCATATTTATCACCAGAACCTTTTAGAGGGACAAGAAACACACCTATAAACGTAAAACTTGTTGCTCAAAAAATAGCAACTATAAAAGAAATATCATTAGAAGAGGTGGCAAAGGTTACTTATCAAAATGCACTAAACATATATGAAATAAAGGAATAAATTCTATAAAGGAAAAGTACTATAAGCATAAAAAAGGCTTATAGTACTATTTTTTTGTTTTAAAAAATAGCTATAAAAATCTTTAAACTACTTATTTTCGTAAGAAAAAGCTAAAAAACGGCATAAAAAGTAATAAAAACTTAATAAAAGAGAGTTAAAACCACACAAAACAATTTCCGTAAAAGGATTTGGTAAGACTTGTAAAAGCAGATAAAAACTGCTATTGCAAAAAAAAAAGAAAATGCTATCATATTACTAATGAAAATATCTAATCAAATATTCAGGGAGGATTTATTATGAAAAGGAAGATGTTAATCTCAATCGCACTAATCATGATTATGCTATTGAATTGCGTTATGCCGATTTTTGCGGTTGACACAGTCGTAAGTGGTGAAAACATACGACTAAACAGTAACTTATTCAAAGCTGTAAAATCAAGCCTTGACATGCAAGGAATTCACGTTACAGCAAATGAAGTTACACACACATTAACTTTAAGTGAAGAACAAAAAGCTTCTATTAAAAGATTAGATTTAAATGAAGGAGCAATTTCAGATTTAACTGGACTTGAAGCTTTTACAGCATTAGAGCACTTAGAGTTATCAGGAAACAACCTAACAAAAGAAAGTAATTTAGGTGTTTTAAATAGCTTACCAAACTTAAATTACTTAGACTTATCTACTAACAAATTAGAAGATGTTAGCGAGATAAGAGCACTAATTGATACATTAAGAACAAATGGAACAATAATTCTTAGTGGTCAAAGTGTAATGTCTGTTCAATCAGTATATGTTGATACAAATGATGAAGAAGAATCAGACGTTGTTGAAACAGCAGATTTTGAATTACCTACTATATTAGAATTAGCAGATTATATTAAATCATGCTGGAAATCAACAAGAAGTATAAAAGAAACAGAAACAAGCACACCACCATATTTAAGTGTAGACAGCATACCTATGTTTATAACATCAGATTCACATACAATAAAAGTAAATATTTGTAGTGAAGCTGGTTCACCATATTTAGGAATGTTAGAAGTTGTTATATATATATATGATGACCAAACAGAAGCAGGAATGCTTGCAAATCCAAACAGAGCTGCTGAAAACATTTTAAATGGAAGTAAATTTACATTATATTTTGTAGTACATGAAAAATCATCAGAAGCTATTACAACAATGGATACTAATCTTTATAATGCTATTAAAGAACAATTAACAGCAGGACAAACAAAAAATAAAGAATTAAGAAGTTATCCATACACAGTAGATTTAGATGGAAATAATATTTATAACACATATACATATGAAGAAAAAGCAATTAGCGAAAAAACATATAGAATATTAACAAATGTAGATACAAACGAAAAAGAATATATATATGATTTTAATGCAAATGTGCTATATGAATATGTTAGCGATACAGAACTAGGAGATCGTGTTAATACTACAATAGAAGATACAATAATTTCAACACCAGATTCTAACGGAGTTCTTACAAGCAAAGCTGGATATAGAATAGCATTTGTTGCAGAAAGATCAAATCAAACATTATATATACAAGCATATGACGATGCAAGAACATTTGTTATAGATGATACTGTTTTAGCAAATGATATAACATCATTAATATTAAACAATAAACAAATTAGAGATTTATCAGGATTAGAGTATTTTGTAGCTCTAAGTTCAAAATTAAATGTTTCTCATAACTATTTAAGCGAAATTGAACCTCTATATAATTTAGAAGCTCAAAAAGCTTATTGGGAAGAACAAATACGTCAAAAATATACAGAATATTTGAAAACAAGAAAATATGGAAACTTACAAAAAACTACACAAGAAACAGAAGCTGCTAAACAATCTATAAAAGATGAAGAAAAACGTATGCAAGAAGCTTACAATAAAATTATTGGAATATTAGCTGAAGCAGCAGATATAGATATGACTAAAGATGCAAAAGATATAGCATCAAGTCTTGAAAGTAAAGCTAATTCAATTCTTGAAACATTAAAATCAGTTTATGGATATTATAATGATGAAGGAAAATATGTTCCAGGATATGTAGATTTCGTTAATGGATACACAGATTCAGATGGAAATAAAGTAGATGGATATACTGAAATATTAGCAGATAAAATACCAGAACTATATACATATTTATCAATTTTATATAATATCTACAATAATGAATATACATTAACTACATTATTAACACCAGAAATGAATTATATGACATATGAAGAATATCAAACATATGAAAACACAAGAAAAGAATCAACAGAATCAGCAAAAGGATTATTAACAGGTGAAATTAGTTATTTAGAAAAATTAGAAGATGCAAATGGATTATCAGACTTAGATAAAGCTTTATTATCTAAAGCATTTGGAATTAGTTTTGATACAACAGAAGATAAACCATTAACTAAATATTTTGATAAATACTTAGAAGAAACACCATTAAATAAATATGAAATAAATGAATTATTAAAAGTTTTCAGAGAAGTTGGTCTTTATTCAGAAATGGCAAATTATTGCTTAATTAGAAGAATGAATATGGATACAGCAACAGGATATTGTTATGAAAAAGAATATCTAGAAAGAAGAACAAAAGAATTAGGTGTAGAAGATATACCAGCAGACTTAGAACAATCTGTATTAAATGCAATAGAAAGTGAATCATCATACAGTGATTTATATGCAACATATAGAACATATGAAGATACAGTTAAAAGTTATACCAATATGGCTCCTGGACAAGATTCTGATAAAGAGACAATTTATGTAGGTCAAGGAGAATACAAAAAATTAAATTCTTTATTAGATGAAAAAGAATGCTATACAACAGAAGAATTAAAAGCAAATGCTATTGAAGTTTCTAATTCAGAAGAAAACAGTGAAGAAGTTAAAAAAACAAATATCGATACTGTATTTAGTAAATTAGGAAATAAAGCAAGTCAAATTATTAAAGCAATAAACTTATATGAAACAGTAGTAAAAAGCGAAGAAGAAAAAACATATAAAGGTGCAAAAAATGAATTAACATTATATAATCAAATGATTACATTAGCAAATAAATTAATAAACGGTGATATTGAAAGATATATTAATTTAGCTAGACTTAAAGATTTAGATATTTCTTACAATGCTGATTTAGAAAACATTGAAAGAATATCAGAATTACAATCTTTATATAACTTAGATGCAAGCTATTGCTACATTTCAGATGTAAGCAATGTTGATTGGGCAAGTATGCAAAACTTAAAGAGATTATATTTAGGATTTAACTTTATATCAGATATGAGCCCACTTACAAACTTACCTAATATCAAAGAATTAGATTTAAGTAACAACTTATTATCTGGAAAATTAGCAATATCAGCACAACAATATACATCAATATTTAAAAACTTAACATACTTAAACTTATCTGGAAACCAAATTTCAGATATTGAAAACTTAATAGTATACTTAGATTATATTTCAGGTGGAAATTATGCTAACTATTTAGCAAGAGAAGACACATTAAATTTAGACTTAAGTAATCAAAACATAGACTTAGTAATTGAAGAACCAATTAGTTTGGAAGAATATCCAACAACAATTAATGTTGAATTACCAAAAATATTTACACAATTACAAAAAATAGATACAGAAAGAACATCTTTTGGTGAAACAAGCCAAAAAGGTAGAGTTGAATTTGAAGGTGGATATGTAACATTAAATACAAGAACACCTGGAGAAAAATTAGGAACAGTAGTAGTAATACCACAATCAGGAGATGGATCAGAAGTTACAACTTGTGTTGGTGAAGGAACAAAAGCAACAATACATTATACAGTAGTAGGTAACGTAGTACCAGTAGATCCAAACACTAACACAAATACAAATCCAGTAGATCCAGATACAAATACAAACACAAACCCAGTAGATCCAGACACAAATACTAATACAGCACCAGTAGATCCAGACACAAATACAAACACAAACCCAGTAGACCCAGATACAAATACTAATACAAACACAAATACAGACCCAGTAAATCCAACAGTTCCTTCAATTAATACAGAAGACTTAGGATATACTGAAGGTGAAGAATATGTAACAGGTGTAGCTGCAAAAACACCAGTTGAAGACTTTAAAGAAGTTTTATTAAATGGATTAAACTATAATGTACAAGTAACTTCTGAAAAAGACGGAGAAGAAGTAACAACAGGATATATGAAAACAGGAATGTATGTAAAAGTTTTAGATGAAAATGGAAACGTAATAAAAGATCAAAACGGTGATCTTGTAGTATATCAAGTAGTAGTAAAAGGTGATATTAATGGAGATGGATATGCAGATGCATCAGATTCTATATTAATAAAATCTCATAGAGCTGAAGTAAAAGTTCTTGAAGGTGCACAATTTGCTGCAGGAGATATAAATGAAGATGGACATGTAGATGTATTAGATTCAAAATTATTATTATATCACAGAGCTGAAGTAAGCGGATACGATTTAAACTTTGTAAAATAGTAAAAAAATTAGATAATTAGGTAACCATTTGATTACCTAATTATCTATAAAATAAAAGTCGAATATGGTAAAAAAAAGTATTGATTTTTAAATTTATAAATGTTATTCTTATATTGTATAAGCGAATGAGGAGAATAAATATTATGAAAAAATGTAAGTTAATATTATTACAAGTGTTAGTTTCAATACTGTTAATAAGTACAAGCGTATATGCTGCTAGTTCTAATATAGGAGCAACAGTTTCTAAATCAAGTGTAAAAAAAGGAGAAACTGTTACAGCAACCTTATCATTAGTAGATGTAGGTGAAGATGAAAAAATTGGAACAATAGAAGGATATATAAATTATAATACTAGTATATTTGAAACAATCACAGTAGAAAATATACAAAAAGATGCAGATGGTAATGTTAAAATAGGATCTGAAACATTAAAAGTTGAAGATGTTACAGATGGTAAAAATGTTTCAGATACAAGTGCATGTGTAGTATTTAATGCTAAACCATCAGGAAATAACAATGTTAAAATACTAATAGATTTAGCAAATGGTATTTCTTCAGATACAGAATTATTAAAAATAGATTTTAAAGTTAAATCAAATGTTTCTGAAGGACAAATACAAAATGCAATATCTTTCTCAAATTTCACACTATTCTCAACATCTGTTGAAGAAGGTAGAATTGCAGAAGATTTATCAAAAAACATAAATTTAACAATTACTTCTGATTCATCAACTCCAGTAACACCAGATAATCCAACAAATCCATCTAATCCAAATGATCAAAAACCTAGTGATAATGATAATAATAATGATAATAAAAATGAAAATGTAAATAATAATAACAACAATAATAACAATAACAATAATAATACAAATAATAATGGAAATGGAAACGGAAATACAAACACAAATACAAATAGAAACACTAATACTAATACTAATACTAGAGGAAACACAAATACAAACAGTAATTCTAATGGAACTGTAAATAATGAAGCAAGCGGAACAGCTTCAAAATCATTACCAAAAACAGGTGCACAAATGATAATGATACCTTTGATAGTATTAATTATAGTTGCATATATAAGCTATAATAGATATATCAAATATAAAGACATTTAATATTTTCTTTAAATAATGAATGTAATCCCTGAAGAGATAGCAATCAGAAGCTATCTCTTCTTTTTATGTTAAAAAAATGAAAAAGAAAATAAATTTAGAAGTATTGCATAAAATATAGTATGTGATATAATAATATAAATTTTAGATGGAGGAAAAAAATATGATAATAGCAATTATAATAATAGTAGTAATACTTTTAGTATTAATAATGCTTTATAATGGATTAGTACAATCTAGAAATAGAGTAAAAAATGCTTGGAGTCAAATAGATGTTCAATTACAAAGAAGATTTGATTTAATTCCAAACTTAGTTGAAACAGTTAAAGGATATATGACACATGAGCAAGAAACACTTACAAAAGTTACAGAATTAAGAACATCTTGGGCAGGAGCAAATACTGTTGCAGAAAAAGCAAACTTAGATAATCAATTAAGCGGTGCTTTAAAAACAATTATGGCCGTTTCAGAAAATTATCCAGATTTAAAAGCAAATCAAAACTTTTCAACATTACAAGAAGAGTTAAGAAGTACAGAAAATAAGATTTCTTATGCAAGACAATTTTATAACGATACAGTTACAATGTATAATACAAAACTACAAACAATACCAACAAATATTATCGCTTCAATGTTTAATTTTAAACCAGAAGAATTATTTAAAGTAGATTCTGAAGAAGCTAAACAAAATGTTAAAGTAGATTTTAGCAAATAATAAAAAAACCGCTACTTCAATCTGAAATAGCGGTTTTTAAGTTTTATAGGTGAGCTTAAAAACCTAAATACATCAAAGGAAAATTAAATTATGTATGAAGATATAAAGAAGAATAAAATTAAAACCGGAATTATAGTTTTTGTTTTTTTAAGCATGATAACATTAATTATATATTTTTTATGTTATGCTTTTGGATATAGTGAATATGCTATAGTAATAGCATTAACTTTTTCAATAATATCTACTATTGCAACATACTATAATTGCGATAAAGTTGTACTAGCATCTGTTAGGGCAAGGCCAGCTACAAAAGAAGAAGATTTACAACTTACTAATATATTAGACGGATTAATGATTACATCTGGGCTTACTAACAAACCTAGATTGTATGTAGTAGATTCTATGCAACCAAATGCTTTCGCAACAGGAAGAAATCCAGAAAATGCTATAATTTGTGTTACGCAAGGATTATTAGAAAAATTAGATTATTATGAATTAGAGGGCGTTATAGCACATGAGCTATCACACATAAAAAATTATGACATAAGACTTTCTGCAGTTATAAGTGTAATGGTAGGATTTGTTATAATGTTATCAGACTTTTTTATTAGAATGTCTTTTAGAAGTAGAAGAAGTAGTAGAGATAATGATAGTAGTGGAGCGAATGTAATAATTTTACTTTTAGGATTAATCTTTCTTATTATTTCACCAATTGTTTCACAAATAATACAATTAGCGGTATCAAGAAGAAGAGAATATTTAGCAGATGCAACAGCAGTATCTTTTACAAGAAATCCAGATGGACTAATATCTGCCTTAAGGAAACTAAGTTCAGATGAAGAAGATTTAGATGTAGCAAGTAATGCAGAAGCACATATGTATATTGTAAATCCATTTAAAAACAAAAGAGAAAAAACAAGTTTATTTTCAACACATCCATCAACTGCAGATAGGATACAAGCTTTAGAAAACTTACGTTAAAACTGAGTTAAGCTAAATATATTAAAGAGAAAAAATAGAATTAGAGAAATAAAATTAAAGAAAAAAAGCTAGAGAGATAAGATAGAAAAAGAACCTTTAATTGACAAAATACTGATTTAATAGTATAATTGCGTTGCAATTTTAAGGAGGAGATTTATGAAAACATGGCAAAAATTATCTATAAAGATAATTAGAAAAATTGTTTTTGTAAGTATTATTTTAATTTGCTTATTAACAATTGGAGTAAAGGCCTCAAAATCAGATATTAATTATGTTACAATTGTGTTTCCAGAAGATTATGGAATAACAGTTATGACATCTAACACAACAGTATCAGATATTTTGTCAGAAAATCACATTATAGTATTGCCAGATGAGGTTGTTTATCCAAAAGAAGATTCTAAAATTGATTATACTAAAACTATTACAATTTCTAAAGCTAATCAAGAAAAAGTTGTTGTAGGAGAAGAGGTTCAAAACGTATCAACAGAGGAAATTCTTGGAAAATATGTTACAATAACTGAAAAAATAATTACAGAGCAAGTTGAAATACCTTATGAAACGATAACCAAAGATGTTTCAACAATAGGAACTGAAACGAAAGATACAGTTCTTCAAGAAGGTAAAAAAGGGTTAAAAGAAATTAAATATAAAGTTAAGTTTCAAGATGATGTAGAAATTGAAAGAACAGTTATATCAGAAACAGTTTTACAAGAACCAGTAGATAGAATAATACAAATATCTACAAAAATTGTTTCTAGATCTAGAAATAGAAGTGAAACTTATTCTGCTGGAACTTTAGAAGCAAGTGTTAGCGGAATGACACCAAAAGTTGTAACATTAAACACATCAGCATATTGTGCTTGTGTAAAGTGTACGGGAAAAACAAACGGAATAACAAGTTCTGGAGCAAAAGCAAAAGAGTGGTATACAGTAGCTGCTGGAAAAGGATATCCTATCGGAACAGTTATTTATATTCCTGCTTTGGCAGACAAGCCAAATGGAGGATGGTTTGTTGTTGAAGATAGAGGTGGAGCAATATCAAATAACAGAATAGATATTTATATGGGCTCACATCAAGCTGCAATACAATTTGGAAGAAGAAATTTAGAGTGCTATGTATATCAATAAAAATGTTTTGTAATTATTAAATAGATTAAAACTCGATTTTAGAATCGAGTTTTTTTAATAACACTTGCTTATTTAAATATATTATTTTATAACGTGACTTGCTGTCACAATTTTCTTTTTATCAAAAGAAAATTGCTCCAATCGCACTTCGCTTACGCTTCGTTTGGTCGCTGCGCGTCACTTACTAAAATAATATATTTAAATAAGCAAGATTTATTACTATATACTGCAAGCAAAATGATTATAAAAAGTGTATTCATAGTTTATTTACAAAAGAATTACTTATTAAAATAAGTATATAAAGTAAGAGATTTTTATAATAAAAAATAAAAAAATCTTGACACAAGAAAATAATTATAGTATTATACTTGAAATTTATATCAAAAAATCTTAGGCGTTCGCCAAATTTTTTCAAAAAGATTAAAAATTAAATAAAACTTTTTATAAAGGAGGAGTGTTTTTTTGCTATCAATTGTAAAAAGCCTTGCTCTTCAAGGACTAAATGGTTTCTTAATTGATGTTGAAACAGATATTTCAGCAGGTATGCCTTGTTGGGAAATTGTTGGACTTCCAGATGCTAATATTAGGGAAGCGAAAGAAAGAGTAAAAACTGCAATTAAAAATTGTGGTATAGATGTTTTAAGCAGAAAATACATTATAAATCTTTCACCATCATCAATTAAAAAAACAGGAGCAATTTTAGATTTAGCAATATGCGTAGGCGTACTAATATCTATGAAAATTATTAAAAATAAGGACTATTCAAAAACTATTTTTGTAGGAGAACTTTCTTTAGATGGTAGCATAAATAGAGTAAATGGAATTTTGCCAATATGTATTGAAGCTTCTAAATTAGGAATAGAAGAAATTATTTTGCCAAAAGAAAATGCAAAAGAAGCAGCAATTGTAGAAAACATGAGGGTTATCGGAGTTAATAATTTAGAAGAAGTAATAAATTACTTAAATGATAGAACTTTAATAGAACCAGAGCAAATTGATATAAATAATTTACTTGAAAATGCTGAAAACTATCAATTGGATTTTTCAGAAGTTAAAGGTCAAAAGTTAGTTAAAAGAGCATTAGAAATATCTGCTACGGGAAGTCATAATTCTTTACTTATTGGAGTTCCCGGAAGTGGAAAAACTATGATGGCAAAAAGATTAAATACTATTTTACCAAAGTTAAGTTTTGAAGAGGCTCTAGAAATAACTAAAATACATAGCATTTCTAATAACTTAAACAATAAAAGTTTAATTAATAAAAGACCATTTAGAAGCCCACACCATACTATTACAGAAACAGCATTAATAGGAGGAGGAAAAATTCCCAAACCTGGGGAAGTAAGTCTAGCACACTTAGGAGTTTTGTTTTTAGATGAGTTTTTGGAATTTAATAGAAATACTTTAGAGGTGCTAAGAACACCAATTGAAGATAAAAAAGTAAATATAAGTAGAATCGAATTTAATGTTTCTTATCCTTCAAATTTTATGCTAATTGCAAGCATGAATCCGTGTCCTTGTGGGTATTACGGAAGTAAAATAAGAGAATGTACATGTACAGAATTGCAAAGAAAACAATATCAGGCTAAATTAAGTGGACCGTTAATAGACAGATTTGATATGCATATAAAAGTGCCTTTTATTAAATATGATGAGATATTAAATGAGAAAGAAGAAACTTCTGAAGAAATAAGAAAAAGAGTAAATTTTGCTAGAAACTTACAACTAGAAAGATATAGAAAAGATGGTATATATTCAAACTCTGAATTAACACCAAATTTAATAGAAAAATATTGTATTCTAAATGAAAAAGCAAAGAAAGTTTTGAAGATATATTTCGAAAAAGCAAATTTAAGTACTAGAAGTTATTACAAAATTTTAAAAGTTGCGAGAAGCATTGCAGATTTAGGAGGAGAAGAAATATTAACAGAAAATTACATATTAGAAGCAATACAATATAGAAGTTTGGACAAATTGTAAAAACGCAAAAAAATTTGATAAGCTATGTGAAGAAAGTAAAATGCTTAAAAAACTTATAACAAATAAAAAAATGAGGTGAATTATGGATTACAAAATATTAACAAAAGAAGAATTTCCAGAGAAATTAAAAAGAATAAAAAATTCTCCAGAGAAGCTATATTACATAGGAAACAAAAATCTTTTATATGAGGAATCTTTTGCTATTGTTGGAAGTAGAAGAATTAGTGAATATGGCATAAAAAATTGTGAAAATTTTACTAAAGAATTAGTTCTAAGAAACATTCCAATAGTAAGCGGAATGGCTATTGGAACAGATAGTATAGCACATAAAACATCATTAGAATATGGAGGAAAAACAATAGCTGTACTAGGAAGTGGATTTGAAAATATATATCCTGAAAGCAATTTAGAGCTATTTAATAAAATAATAGAAAATAAAGGATTAATAATAACAGAATATGAAAAAAACATAAAACCAAACAAAGAAAACTTTCCAAAAAGAAACAGAATAATAACAGCAATTTCAGAGGGAGTGCTAGTTATTGAGGCAGCATATAGAAGTGGCACTAGCATAACAGCAAGACTTGCGATAGAACAAGGTAAAAAAGTTTTTGCAATACCAGGAAAACTAGATAGCACAGTAGGAATGGGAGTAAATAGATTAATAAAAGAAGGAGCAATTTTAACAACAACTGTAGAAGATATATTAGAAAACTATAATAATTTTAAAATAAGAATTAGAAAAAATGTAAGTTGCAAAAAGATGCATATAAAGAAAGAATATAGGAAGATATATTACTTGTTAAAAAAAGAACCAAAATATTTGGAAGAGATAGTAAATGAGCTAAATTTAGAATTATTTAATTGCATACATTTAATTGCACAAATGCAATTAGAAGATTTAGTATTTCAAGATATAAGCGGAAGATACTATATTGTTAGCTAAGTTCAAAATTTTTTAAGAAAGGATATAAAAAAATAGAAAACAATCATAATAAAGACATAGGAAAACTTGGAGAAGATATTGCAGTTCAATATTTGCAAAAAAAGAATTATAAAATATTAGCAAGAAATTATCATACATATCAAGGAGAAATAGATATTATAGCAAAAGATGAAGAGGAATATGTTTTTGTAGAAGTAAAAACAAGAACAACAAGTTTATTTGGTAAACCAGTAGAGGCAGTAAATTTAAAGAAGAAAAATCATTTATTAAGAGCAACAGAATATTTTGTTTATAAAAATAGGTTAAATAACGATTTAATAAGATTTGATATTATAGAAGTATATATAAAAGAAAACACAAGCTTTATTAACCATTTAAAGAATATATTTGGATAAAATTTTCCATATTCTAAAGATAATGTGTATATAGGCTCTTTGTAAAATGTGTAATATAAAAGAAAAGAAAAAGATATAAAACTTGCTAAAACTCAAACAAAGGGCTTCCGATACTGTAAAAAGATGGTTTTAAAAGGAATATAAATATACGTATTGAAAAAATAATAAAAATGCTTATAATATAAAGTAATAGTATTGTATTTATTATAATTAGGAGAATTTTATGAAAAATAAAGAATGGAAAAAATGGATATTCTGGTTCTCTTTTGCAGTTGCATCAATAGTTGTTTATAAAACAATAGACAGCGTAAGCTCAATAGTTTCTGGAATAGGCGATTTCTTTAATTTAATAATGCCATTTTTTATGGCCTTACTTGTAGCATATATATTATATATGCCATGTAGAGGAATTCAAAGGGCAATAGAAAAGGCAAAACCAAAAATAATAAAAAAGCATGCTAGAGGATTAAGCGTATTAGTAGTTTATATATTAGCTATATTATTAATTTTCATAATAATTAATTTCATTATTCCAACAGTAATGACTAGCATAAAGGATTTAGCTGAAAATATACCTAATTATTACAATACAGCTTTAGAATATTTAGATAATTTAGAAAATGATTCAATACTAGTTAAATTAAATTTAAATGAATATGTAAAGAACTTAAAAGAAGTTAATTTTGTAGAACAAATTATTAATTTAATAAGCATAGATAATATTAGCTCATATATAAAAGGCATAATGGGAGCTGCAAATGTAATATTTGATATATTTGTAACTATTGTAGTATCTGTTTATATATTACTAGAAAGATCAGATATAAAAAGTTTTTTACAAAATCTTTCAAAAGCTATTTTTGATAAGAAAACAAATAGAGCTATTGCAAAATATTATGTAAGAACAAATAGCATATTTTTAAAATTTATAGCAAGTCAAATATTAGATGCGATTGTTGTTGGAGTAATAACTTCTATAGCAATGGCATTAATGAAAGTAAAATATGCAGCATTACTTGGATTTATAATAGGATTATTCAACATAATTCCATACTTTGGAGCAATAATTGCAGTTGTATTAGCAATTATAATTACAATCTTCACTGGAGGATTTGGACAGGCAATTTGGTTAGGAATAGTAGTAATTGCACTACAACAAATTGATGCAAACATTATAAATCCAAAAATATTAGGAAATTCATTAAATTTAAGTCCTATATTAATTATTTTTGCAGTAACAATAGGAGGAGCATATTTTGGAATATTAGGAATGTTCTTAGGAGTTCCAGTTATGGCTTTCTTAAAGTTAATTATAGGAGATTTTATAGAATATAAAAATAAAGCAAAGGAAGAATTAGAAAAACAATAAAAATAAAAAACTTCTAATATGGAAACCTATATTAGAAGTTTTTTTATTAATATATTACAAATGAACTAATACTATCATTTATTATATTTGAATAGGTATTTAAGCTATCTAGAGGAAATTCTATATCAAAAATATAATATCCATTATCTGTTTCAATCCATACAACTTGTAAATAAAAAGAAGTATTATTTTTTGAATCTAAATAATGAAAACTGTAAGTGTAACCATTATAATTTTTTATGTTCAATTCAGTAATTTGAGACAAATTTGAATAGCTTGCATAGTTTTCTATATATGAATGTAAATCTGCTGATACAACTTGATCTAAAGGTTTGTTTTCGATTTTATTTCTATGAGAAACGAATATATTAAGATTGTTTTCAGATCTAAGTTCGATTAAATAATCGTTTGTTGTGTGATATTGAGAGAGACCATATTGTTTTGAAAGCTCTAAACTAACATTTTTACTTTCGCTGTAAAAAACTGAATTTGGATTTTGAGCTTCAATATTTTTATCTCTTATTTCACTAACTTTATCTGTGTAGGAATCTTTATGAATAAGCATTCCTATCAGTTCAACAATAATAACTATAAAGAATAAAATAATTATTCCAGCAATAATTATTTTTTTTATGTTTAATTCTTTATGATATCCAAATAATTCATTCATATCTGTCTCCTTTTTATATCTATATAATAGTAAATTTTCTTAAAAAAATCAAGATTATTTCGCGTTTTATTTGATTTTTGCTATTTTTGACATTCTTGCTGTCTATATGCTTTCTATATATTTTTATTCTTTTTATAGCTACGGTTGCATTATTTTTGTTGTTCTTACCATTTTTAATATTTAAGATGTTTTATGTGGTTATATATTTTTAGTAGTGCTGCGTAAGCGACCAACCGAAGCGAGAGCGGAGGGCGATTGGAGCAATCTTCCTTTGCTTTATTTTTAAAAGAGAAGATTGCGACACCAAAGCACTACTAAAAACATATAACCATACAAAACATCTAATGGTAATAAAAAATTTTTATAAGTAAAAATATGAATAAAAAAAGTTTATGAAATCCTTAATTTCCCTAAGAAAATTAAGAAAAATGCTTGACTTGTGTTACATAAATGTTATATAATATTTAAGTATTTTTGGGAGTGTGTGTCGTTTTTGACTTCCAAAAACAGTATATTTATGACCTAGTAAGAGGAATTGAGTAAAAGAGGAACTATTGAGAAATAGCCTTTTTTGGCAGGGAGGCTACTTCAAAATAACAACCTTTTATTGCAAGAGGGACTTACATAAGGTAAATCTATACTGACCTGCTAAATATTTTAAGAAGGTGGGGTTTTTATTTTGAAAAAAATAAAAGTAAAAGACGTTGTACACGAAAAGTGTGTACGTAAAACTTTTTCTAAAATAGGTGACTTCATAGATATACCTAATTTATTAAAAGTACAAAAAGATTCTTACGAATGGTTTGTTAAAGAAGGTTTAGGAGAAGTATTAAAAGATATTTCACCTATCATCGACTATTCAGGAAACCTAGTATTAGAATTTTTCGATTACTACATGGAAGACAAAACAAAATATTCTTTGCAAGAAGCAAAGGAAAGAGATGCTACTTATTCAACAAGATTACATGTAAAAGTTAGACTAATCAACCGTGAAACAGGAGAAATTAAAGAGCAAGAAATTTATCTTGGAGATTTCCCTCTTATGACAGATAGTGGAACATTTGTTATAAACGGTGCAGAAAGAGTTGTTGTAAGTCAGTTAGTTCGTTCACCAGGTTGTTACTTTGATTCAAGCTATGACAAAACAGGTAAAAAACTTTATACAGGTTCTGTTATGCCAATCAGAGGTGCTTGGATTGAATACGAAACAGACAGCAATGATGTATTTTGGGTAAGACTAGATAGAACTAGAAAATTACCAGTAACATCATTATTAAGAGCAATAGGATTAGACACAGATGAAAAAATAATTGATTTCTTTGGAGAAGAAGACAAATTATTAGCAACCATCTCTAAAGATCCAGTAAAAACAGCTGATGAAGCTTTAATCGAAATCTACAAAAAATTAAGACCAGGAGAGCTTCCAACAGTTGATGCAGCAAGAAACTTATTCGATGGATTATTCTTCGATAATAGAAGATATGATTTATCAAAAGTTGGTAGATACAAATACAACAAAAAATTAAGCTTAGCTTCTAGAATTGCAAATCACATTGCATATGAAACAATAGTTAATCCAGAAACTGGAGAAGTTATTGTAGAAAAAGATGAAAAAATTTCTAGAGAAGTAGCAAAACAAGTACAAGATGCAGGTATTAACGTTGTATACGTAAACATCGAAGGTAAAAAAGCAAAAGTTATAGGAAACGGAACAGTTGATATTAAAGCTTACGTAGACCCTAAAATTGCTGAAGAACTTAAAATTAAAGTTGATGTTAATTATGCAGTATTAAAAAATATATTAGAAACAGCTAAAAATGATAAAGAACTAAGAAAATTATTAGAAGATAGATTAGATGAATTAGTTCCAAAACACATTGTAACAGAAGATATTTTAGCTTCAATCAACTACTTATTAAACCTAGAATACAATGTATTTATTACAGACCCAGCAAAACCAAAACTAGGAAATATAGATGATATCGACCACTTAGGAAATAGACGTATTAGATGTGTTGGAGAACTTTTACAAAATCAATTTAGAATTGGTTTAACAAGACTAGAAAGAGTTGTTCGTGAAAGAATGACACTTCAAGACTTAGATGTTATTACACCACAAAGTTTAATAAACACAAAACCAATTACATCATCAATTAGAGAATTCTTCGGAAGTTCTCAATTATCACAATTCATGGATCAAACAAATCCATTATCAGAATTAACACATAAAAGAAGAATTTCTGCTTTAGGACCAGGTGGTTTATCAAGAGAAAGAGCAGGTTTCGAAGTTCGTGATATTCACTATACTCACTATGGAAGACTATGTCCAATTGAATCTCCAGAAGGACCAAATATAGGTTTAATATCAGCACTTTCAACATTTGCTATTATAAATGAATATGGATTTATTGAAACTCCATATAGAAAAATAGATAAAGAAACAGCTCATGTTACAGATGAAGTTACTTACATGACAGCTGATGAAGAAGATTTATACATTATATGCCAAGCATCAGAACCACTTGATGAAAATAATTGCTTAATAAATAAGAGAATAAGAGTTAGAGATAAGGCAGAAATCAAAGAGGTTCCAAAGAGCCAAGTTGATTATATAGATGTTTCACCAAAACAATTAGTTTCAGTTGGTGCAGCAATGATTCCTTTCTTAGAGCATGATGATGCTAACCGTGCATTAATGGGTTCAAACATGCAACGTCAAGCAGTTCCTCTAATGATTACAGATTCACCAATGGTTGGAACAGGAATTGAATATAAAGCAGCTAAAGACTCAGGAGTTATGGTTTTAGCAGAAGAAAACGGAACAGTTGAAACAGTTGAAGGTGACAAAATAGTTATAAAAAATGAAGCTGGTCAAAAGAGAACATATCATTTAAGTAAATTTAAAAGAACAAATGGTAGTACATGTATAAACCAAAGACCAATAGTAAAAGAAGGAGAAGTTGTTAAACGTGGAGATGTTATAGCAGACGGACCTGCCACAGATAAAGGAGAAATGGCATTAGGTAAAAACTTACTTATAGCTTTTGCTACTTGGGAAGGTTATAACTATGAGGATGCTATTTTATTAAATGAAAGATTAGTTAAAGAAGATGTTTTAACATCTATGCACATAGAAGATTATGACTGCGAATGTAGAGATACAAAATTAGGACCAGAAGAAATTACTCGTGATATACCAAACGTTGGTGAAGATTCACTTCGTGACTTAGACGAAAATGGTATTATAAGAGTTGGTGCTGAAGTTAGACCAGGAGATATATTAGTTGGTAAAGTTACTCCAAAAGGAGAAACAGAACTAACAGCAGAAGAAAGATTATTAAGAGCTATCTTTGGTGAGAAAGCAAGAGAAGTTAGAGATACTTCTTTAAGAGTACCACATGGAGAAGCTGGAACAATAGTTGATGTAAAAGTATTTACTAGAGAAAACTCAGATGAGTTAGCTCCAGGAGTAAATCAAGTAATTAGAATTTATATAGCTCAAAAGAGAAAAATATCAGTTGGAGATAAAATGGCTGGACGTCACGGAAATAAAGGTGTTATCTCAAGAATATTACCAGAAGAAGATATGCCTTTCTTACCAGATGGAACTCCAGTAGATGTTGTTTTAAATCCATTAGGTGTTCCTTCTCGTATGAACTTAGGTCAGGTTTTGGAAGTTCATTTAGGAGCCGCAGCTAGAATGTTAGGCTGGAAAATGGCTACACCAGTATTTGACGGTGCAACAGAAGAAGATATAGAAGCAATGCTTGAAACAGCAGGATTAGAAACAAATGGTAAAACAACACTTTATGATGGTAGAACAGGAGAACCATTTGATAAACCAATTACAGTTGGTGTAATGTATATGTTAAAACTACACCACTTAGTAGATGATAAAATCCATGCTCGTTCAACAGGACCATATTCTTTAGTTACACAACAACCACTTGGAGGTAAAGCTCAATTTGGTGGACAGAGATTTGGAGAAATGGAGGTTTGGGCACTAGAAGCTTATGGTGCTGCATATACTCTACAAGAAATATTAACTGTTAAATCAGATGATGTTGTAGGAAGAGTAAAAACATATGAAGCAATAGTTAAAGGTGAAAATATTCCTGAACCAGGTATTCCAGAGTCATTTAAAGTATTAATTAAAGAATTACAATCATTAGGATTAAACGTAAAATTATATAGCGATAATGATGAAGAAATCGAAATTAAAGAACATGTTGAGGAAGGTCTAGACGGTGTTGAAGAAAGACTAGACGAAAGCGAACTTGAAGAAGATAACTTAACAGAAGTTACAGATGAAGAGCTTGAAGAACAAAATGAAGAAGATGATGATGAATTCTTTACAAATATATTAGATGAAGAAGATTTGCCAGATGATAAAATATTTAAAGATTTAGACTCACAAGAGGATGATGAATAATAAAAGAAAGGGGCTACTTTAAAAGTGGATGAATTAGAAGTTTTTAATAAATTAAAAATTGGTTTAGCTTCTGATGAGAAAATTAGAGAATGGTCTCATGGAGAAGTTAAAAAACCAGAAACCATTAATTATAGAACTTTAAAACCAGAAAAAGATGGTTTGTTTTGTGAAAAAATATTTGGTCCAACAAAAGACTGGGAATGTCATTGTGGAAAATATAAAAGAGTTAGATATAAAGGTATAGTATGTGATAGATGTGGTGTTGAAGTAACAACCTCTAAAGTAAGAAGAGAAAGAATGGGACACATTGAACTTGCAGCTCCAATCGCACATATTTGGTACTTTAAAGGAATTCCAAGCAGAATAGGATTATTATTAGATATCTCTCCAAGAAACTTAGAGAAAGTTATATACTTTGCTTCATATATAGTTACAGATAAAGGAACATCTGGATTATTAAAATGCCAAGTATTAACTGAAAAAGAATATATTGAAGCTGTTGAAAAGTACGGTCAAGGTTCTTTCACAGCTGAAATGGGAGCAGAAGCTATAAGAAAATTATTAGCTGAAATAGATATAAATAAACTATCTGCAAAATTGAAGAAAGAACTTGCAAAAGCAAGTGAGCAAAAAAGAGCAAAATTAATAAAAAGATTAGATACAGTAGAATCATTTAGAGTTTCTGAAAATAAACCTGAGTGGATGGTTATGAATGTTATACCAGTTATACCACCAGAATTAAGACCAATGGTTCAATTAGATGGTGGTAGATTTGCTACATCAGATTTAAACGATTTATATAGAAGAGTTATAAACAGAAACAACAGATTAAAAAGATTACTAGAACTTGGAGCACCAGAAATCATTGTAAGAAATGAAAAGAGAATGCTTCAAGAGTCTGTAGATGCATTAATAGATAATAGCAGACGTGGTAGACCAGTTACAGGTGCTGGAAATAGACCTTTAAAATCTTTATCAGATATGCTTAAAGGTAAACAAGGTAGATTCCGTCAAAACCTATTAGGTAAAAGAGTTGACTACTCTGGACGTTCAGTTATAGTTGTTGGTCCAGAACTTAAAATCTATCAATGCGGTCTTCCAAAAGAAATGGCAGTTGAACTTTTCAAACCATTTGTTATGAAAGAATTAGTTGGAAGAGGAATTGCACATAACATTAAAAATGCAAAGAGAATGGTTGAAAGATTAAGACCAGAAGTATGGGATATATTAGAAGAGGTTATTCAAGACCACCCTGTAATGTTAAACCGTGCTCCTACACTACACAGATTAGGTATTCAAGCATTCCAACCAATATTAGTTGAAGGTAGAGCTATTAAACTTCACCCATTAGTTTGTACAGCATTTAATGCTGACTTCGATGGTGACCAGATGGCTGTTCACGTTCCTTTAACTCCAGAAGCTATTTCAGAAGCAAGATATTTAATGCTTTCAACAAATAACTTACTTAAACCACAAGATGGTAAACCAGTTACAGTACCTACACAAGATATGATTCTTGGTGCATACTACTTAACTGTACAAATTGATGGCGAAAAAGGAGAAGGTTTATACTTTAAAGATGAAGATGAAGCATTAATGGCTTATCAAAATGGTGATGTTGGATTACATTGCAAAATAAAAGTTAGAAGATTCAAAACAGATGAAGATGGAACAGAAAGACATAAAACAATAGAAACAACAGTTGGTAGATTAATTTATAATCAGGGAATACCACAAGACTTAGGATTTGTTGATAGAACAGACCCAGAAAAAGAATTTGATTTGGAAATAGACTTCCCTGTTATTAAAAAGAATTTAGGAAAAATAGTTGCAAATTGTATAAATGTACATGGACTTTCTAAAACAGCAGAAGTATTAGACTACATTAAAGCAACAGGTTACAAATATTCAACAAAAGGTGCTATCACAGTTTCTGTTGATGATGTAAAAGTTCCTGAAGCTAAAAAAGATATCTTAGCAAAAGCAGATGAAGATGTTTCAAACATATTCAGACAATATCAACGTGGTATGATTACTAACGATGAAAGATATAATGCTATTATTAAAATTTGGGAGAAAGCTACAGATGATGTATCAAAAGCAATGCAGAATAACTTTGATGAATTAAACCCAATTTATATGATGGCTCAATCTGGAGCCCGTGGTAACATGAACCAGTTAAGACAAATCGCAGGTATGCGTGGACTTATGGCTAACACATCTGGTAAAGCAGTTGAAATTCCAGTTAAATCTTGTTTCCGTGAGGGACTAGATTCACTAGAATACTTCATTTCAGCACACGGTGCTAGAAAAGGTTTAACAGATACAGCTTTGAGAACAGCAGACTCTGGATACTTAACAAGAAGATTAGTTGATGTTTCACAAGATATTATTATAAGAGAAGATGATTGCCATACAACAAGAGGTATCGAAGTAGAAGATATTAAAGATGGAAATCAAGTTATAGAGCCTTTAGAAGAAAGACTTATTGGTAGATATCCTGTAGAAGACATTAAAAATCCTGAAACTAAAAAGGTTATAGTAGATACAAATACTATGATTAATGAAAAAATAGCTAAAGAAATAGTTAAAGCAGGATATACTAAAGTAAGAGTTCGTTCAATACTAGAATGTAGATCAAGGCATGGTGCTTGTAGTAAATGTTATGGTATGGGATTAGCAACTCGTGAAAGAGTAAATTTAGGAGAATCTGTTGGTATTATAGCAGCACAATCAATTGGTGAGCCTGGTACACAGCTTACAATGAGAACATTCCACACAGGTGGTGTTGCTGGTGGAGATATCACACAAGGTCTTCCTAGAGTTGAAGAGTTATTTGAAGCTAGAAACCCTAAAGGTTTAGCTACAATAAGTGAAATTGACGGTAAAGTTAAAATTAACGAAGAAAAGAAGAGAAAAGAAGTTATTGTTACTGGAAAAGATAACAGTAAAACTTATACAATCAGCTTTGGTTCAAAACTAAAAGTTAAAGATGGTGATGAAATAAAAGCCGGAGATCCAATTACAGAAGGTTCTATAAATCCAAATGATTTACTTGTTATAAAAGGTGTTGAAGGAGTTTATGGTTATATCATCTCAGAAGTACAAAAAGTTTATAGAAACCAAGGTGTTGATATTAACGATAAGCACATTGAAGTTATTACAAGACAAATGCTTAAAAAAGTTAGAATTGAAGATCCAGGAGATTCTGAATTCTACACAGCTTCACTAGTTGATCTATTAGAAGTTGAATATAGAAATGAAGAATTAATAGCACAAGGAAAGAAACCAGCAACATATAAGAGAGTATTACTTGGAATTACAAAAGCTTCACTTGCTACAGAAAGCTTCTTATCAGCTGCTTCATTCCAAGAAACAACTAAAGTATTAACAGAAGCTGCTATTAAAGGAAAAGTTGATAACTTAATGGGATTAAAAGAAAATGTTATAATTGGTAAGTTAATTCCAACCGGAACAGGTTTAAGACGTTATCAAAACATTAGAATAAATACAGAAAAAATTCAAACTGTTGAAGACGTTGCAGGAGAAAATGTAAATCAATAAGGAGATTCAAATGAAAAGTAAAAAAGCTTTAATCATATCAATAATAGTTTTTATAGTTGTTGGTATTTTGGCATTGTTAATAGTTTTAAATAAAGGTCATGTAGGTAGTTATGCGCTAGTAAAAGTAGAAAAAGTGGAAGCACCAGAAGAAATTAAACCAAAGCTTGAATTAAAATTAGAAAATGAATATTTATCATCTAAGAATAAAAAAGAAACTGTGGGAATGACAGTTACAATAGATGGTGAAACGGTTACAGACGGTGTTACATTTACAAGCAGTGATGAAGACATAGTTAAAATAAATAAAGATAATGAACTAGTTGCCGTTTCAGATGGAAAAGCTACAATTACTGCAAACTATGATGGAATGGATGCAACAGCAGAAATAAGAGTAATTACACCAATTAAGTCAATGACTTTTACAACTACAAATAGTACTATAAGAGTAGGAAAGGATTTGCAAATGAAATTAAAAGTAACTCCTTCAGATGCTTATATAGATACTCTAACATATACTTCAAGTGATGAAGAAATTGCAACAGTTGACCCAAGTGGAATAGTTACAGGTGTTGCTCCAGGAAAAGTAACAATTACTGTATATGATTCTTTTACTGAAACTGAAAAGAAAGTAAACTTAACAATAAGAAAATAATTAAAAATAAGTGAGACATTTTGTATTAACAATACAAAAAAATGCCTCACTTATTTTTTTAAAATCACTAAAAAACAAAAGCCTGTTTGACAAAAAACGCTTTAAGTAGTATAATATCAATGTTATATTATGTTTATAAGGAGATTTTATGTCTAAAGAAAATGATAAAATTTTAGATAAACTCATAAGTAAAAATATTATATATATAGCAATAATAGCAGTATTATGTATAATGTTAAGTGTATATAACTTAAGATGGGTAATTCCATCAATATTTATATTTGCTTTAACAATATCATATTCTTTATGGGTTTCAAGTAAAAGAAGAACAGAAATCGAAAATCATATTCAAGATGTTACATCAGATGTAAGCTCTGCCTCAAAAGGAAATCTTGTAAATACACCTATTCCTTTAGTATTAATGGAAACAGGAGGTAATATTATTTGGAGAAGTAAAAAGTTTGTTGAAGAATTTCAAAATATTGATATAGCAACAAATTTAAATCCAATTGTTAAAGAAATAAAACTTGATATTGAGAAAAAAGATGAAAACATAGAAATTTCAAAACAGTTTAATATAGATAAAAGAGTTTATAAAATATTAGGTAGTGTAGTAAAATCTAAGAGAAGAAAACAAAAAGAATACATTTTATCACTATATTTTATAGATGAAACAAAATATAATGAATTATTTGATAACTATAATAATTCTAAAATTTGTATTGGTATTGCAATGATAGATAACTATGATGAAATAATTCAAACAGTTTTACCAGAAAGAAAAGTAGAATTACTAGCAAAAATAGAAAAAGAAATAATAGATTGGGTTACTCAAACAGGCGGATTAATTATAAAAACAGAAAGAGATTCATTTGTATATGTTTGTGAACAAAGATATTTAAATGAATTCGAAAAAGAAAAATTCAATATCCTAGATAAAGTAAAAAATATAGAAATAGATAGCAGAATTCCAATAACTTTAAGTATAGCCATATCAATAGATGGTGAAACAAATTATGAAAAATATAAAACAGCATTAGCAGCTATGGAAATTGTTCTTGGAAGAGGTGGAGACCAAGCTGTTATAAGAAAAAATGGTAAATATACATTTTTTGGAGGAAAAACTTTAGAAGTTGAAAAGAGAGCAAAAGTAAAAGCTAGAACTATTGCACAATCAATAACAAGAGTTATTTCTTCTTCAGATAATGTTATAATAATGGGACACAAAAATATAGATATAGATGCAATAGGCTCATCTTTGGGATTATATAGGTTATCTAAAACTTTAGGAAAAGAATGTTATATAGTTTCAGAGCCTAGCGGAAAATCTTTAGGAAAATTCTTAGAAGTTTTAAGAGCAAATGATGAATATAAAGATAAAATTATAACAGAAGATGAAGCCCTTGAACTTATTACTGAAAACACACTTCTTATAGTTGTGGATACTCATAAGGTTTCTTATGTTGAATTTCCAGACCTATTAGAAGAAGTAGATAAAAAGATTATAATAGATCACCATAGAAAAGCACCAGACTGCATAGAAAATGCTTTAATATCTTTCCATGAAGTATATGCTTCATCAACAGCAGAACTTGTAACTGAAATAGTTCAGTATGCACAAGATGATGTTAATCTAACACTTATAGAAGCAGAGAGTTTATATGGTGGAATAATGGTAGATACAAAAAATTTTACATTTAAAACAGGTGTAAGAACTTTCGAAGCAGCAGCATATTTAAGAAAATATGGTGTAGATATAATTAGAGTTAAAAAATGGTTCCAATCAGATTTAGAAAGCTACAACATTATCGCAAACATTGTTAAAAATGCTGAAATTCATAATGACACTATTGCAATAGCAGTTTATGAAGAAGACAATGAAAATTCTAATTTAATTTGTGCTAAAGCAGCAGATGAACTTTTAACAATTAGTGATATAACAGCATCATTCGTTATGGCAAAAATGGGAGATAAAGTTTGTATTAGTGGTCGTTCAATAGGAAACATAAATGTTCAATTAATTCTTGAAAAACTAGGTGGTGGCGGACATATTACATTAGCAGGTGCACAATTAGAAGGGTTCACTTTAGAAGAGGCAAAAGATGAATTAGTTATTAGAATAAATGAATATTTGTTAGAAGCTGAATAATAAAAATAAAATTCAATCAAATTTTTAAAATTATATAAAATAAAAAGAAGACTTCAAAATTTTTGAAGTCTTTTATTTTTATAATTTAATGTTTAATATCTTCCAAACTTGAAAAACGACTTGAAATTTGGCTTAAATTGTTATACAATACATAAATCAAATAGTAATTAGAAATAAAGCTTTTTTATGAAGTTAAATCACAAAATTAAATTATAAAGTAGTAATAAGGTTTAAATTATAAAGCAAATAAAAGATTGAATCAGAAAGGAGTGCATAAGATGAAAGTTATTTTAAAACAAGATATAAAGGGAGTTGGCAAAAAAGATCAAATAATAAATGCAGCAGATGGCTATGCCAGAAATTACTTGTTTCCAAAAAATCTAGCAGTTCCAGCAGACACAGGAAATATGAATAATTTAAAAGCAAAAAATGAATCAATTGAATATAGAAAAGGTGAAGACTTAAAAGAAGCTAAAGAAATTGCAGAAAGAATGAAAAAAATAACAGTTAAAATACCAGTTAAAGCTGGTGAAAACGGAAAGTTATTTGGAGGAGTTACATCAAAAGAAATATCAGAAGCTTTAAAGAAAGATTTCAATATAGAAGTAGATAAAAAGAAAGTTTTACTTTCAGAAACAATAAAGGTGGCAGGTTGTACAAAAGTAGATATAAAATTAAACGAAGGTGTTATGGCATCAGTACAAGTTATGGTTGTACCAAAATAAAACACAAATAAAGAGGTATAAAAATATGGAACTAGGAAAAATACCACCACATGATATAGAAGCAGAACAAGCGATTTTAGGTTGTATGCTTACAGATAAAGATTCAGTAATTAGTGCAATAGAAATTTTAAAAGAAGATTCTTTTTATAGAGAAGATAATAAAGCAATATTTTCAGCAATACTTGCTTTATATGCCAAAAGCGAACCAATAGATATTATAACAGTAAAAGCAGAGCTTGTAGAAAATGGAAACTTTGAAAGAGTTGGAGGACTAGAATATTTAGCAAGTCTTCCAGAAAAAGTACCAACTACAGCAAATGTTGAAAAATATATTAAAATTGTTGATGAAAAGGCTATGATGAGAAGCCTTATAAACACTGCAAATGAATTAGTTTCATTAGGATATGATGAAACCGAAGAAGTCGATAGAATTATGGACTTAGCAGAAAAAAAGGTTTTTGATTTGGCTCAAAAGAAAAATGCTAAAGGATATACAGCAATTAAAGATGTTTTAGTAGAATCTTTTGCGAAATTAGAAGAACTATATAACCAAAAAGGTAAAATAAGTGGAATAACAACAGGTTTTACAGATTTAGACTTTAAAACATCAGGACTTCATAATTCAGATTTAATTGTAGTTGCAGCAAGACCAGCAATGGGTAAATCTGCTTTTGCAATTAACATTGCAACAAATGTTGCACTTCAAGCTAAGAAACCAGTAGCAATTTTCAACTTAGAGATGTCTAAGGAACAAGTAGGAAACAGAATTTTATGTAGCGAAGCTATGGTAGATAGTAACAAAATAAGAACAGGGCAAATAGAAGATGACGATTGGGTTAAGCTTGCATCAACACTTGGAAGATTATCTGATGCTCCAATATATATAGATGATACAGCTGGTATTTCAATAATGGAAATTAGAGCAAAAAGTAGAAAATTAAAACTAGAAAAAGATATAGGACTAGTAGTAATAGATTACTTACAGCTAGTTCAAGGAAGTGGAACAAAAAATTCTACGCGTGAGCAAGAAATATCAGAAATAAGTAGATCTTTAAAAATTCTAGCTAAAGAACTTAACATACCAGTTATAGCATTATCACAACTTTCTCGTAGTGTTGAGAAAAGGGATGATAAAAGGCCAATGCTTTCAGACTTAAGAGAATCTGGTGCAATAGAGCAAGATGCAGATATAGTAATGTTTTTATATAGAGATGATTACTATAATGCAGATAGTGAGAAAAAGAATGTTGCAGAAGTAATTTTAGCAAAGCATAGAGGCGGTTCAACTGGATCAATAGATTTAGCATGGCTTCCAAATTATACAAAGTTTGCAAATTTGGAAAAAAGATTTTTTGAGGAACAATAAAACAAAAGATGGGGTATTAGTTTCAAAGAATTCTAATACCCTTTAATTATATAATTTAAAATATTTTTTTAAATCAAAATTTAAAGGCACTTTTTAAATGATATTTTAAATTACTGTTTTGCGATTACTGCCTTGTATATATATGATTTTGAAAGACGCGTAAGCGACCAACCGAAGCGTAGCGTGGGGCGATTGGAGCAATCTTCATTTTGTTCATTTAAAAAAAGAAGATTGCGACACCAAGTCTTGAAAAAATCATATATATACAAAGCAGTAACGAAAAATAAGACAATTAAAAAATAAATTTATATAATTAAAGGAGAAAAAATGTTAAAAGAAAAAGTTTTGGAAACAATAAAAAAATATAGTCTAATAACTTCTGGAGACAAAATTGTTTTAGGAGTCTCTGGAGGGCCAGATTCTATATCTATGCTAAACATTTTAAATGAAATTAAAAAAGAACTAAATTTTGAAATAGTTGTAGCTCACATAAATCACGGAATTAGGGAAAATGCAAAAATAGATGAAAAATTTGTAAAAGAATTTTGTGAGAAAAAGAATATAGAAATTTATATTTTAAATACAAACATAAAAGAATTAGCTGAAAAAGAAAAAAGAGGTTTAGAAGAAACTGGAAGAAAAGTTAGATATGAATTCTTTGATGAAGTTTTAGAAAAAACTGGTTCAAATAAAATAGCTATTGCACATAATCAAAATGATAATGTAGAAACAATTATAATGAATATATTAAGAGGCACAGGTTTAAGTGGATTAAAGGGAATAGAAGCTCAAAATGGAAAATATATAAGACCTCTTATAGAATGTAAAAGAACAGAAATTGAAAAATATTGCGAAGAAGAAAAATTAAATCCAAGACATGATGAATCAAATGATGAAAACATATATACTAGAAATAAAATAAGAAATATAGCTATTCCATATATTGAAAAAGAGTTAAACCCTAACATTATAGATACAATTAATAGGCTGTCTGAAATAGTTAAAGATGATTTAAATTACTTAAATGTTCAAACAGAAGAAGCATATAAAAATATGTGTTTAGAAGAAAAAATTCCACAAGAAGATGTATATAATGTGGAAAAAGAGGCTAGAATTATATTAGATTTAAAAAAGTTTAATAATGAAAACATAGCAATTCAAAAAAGAATTATATTATATTCTATAAATAAGCTATTTGGCTCTACGAAAGGAATTGAGAAGATACATATAGAGGATATAATAAAACTTTGTAACAATAATGTAGGAAATAAATTTTTAACTCCAAATAAAAATACAAAAATTGTAATCAAAAATAAAAAAATATATATAGAAACTGTAAAATGAATATCCGTAAAGGCTTAAAAATGCGAATATTACAGAATTATATCTTTTTAAATAAGCTATTGAATTTGAAAATTTGCTATGCTATATTTTATCCAAGTAGTAAAATTTCGCTAAAACGGTATAGTTTAAAGCGACAGATATGGAGGAAAGAAATTTTGAAAAGTGGAATTAAAACATTAGCAGTATGGCTAATATTGCTTATCATTTTTGTTGGATTGATAAATGCAGCATTTAATGATCCAGATACAAAAATGAGTTATTCAGAACTAATAAGTAAAATAGCAACAGGAGAGGTTACAGAAGTAGAAATATCTTCTGATAGAGAAACAGCGTATGTAACTTTAAAAGAAACAGAAGCAGCAAGTAAAAATCCTCAAAAAGAAGTTACAATACCAAGTTTAGATTCATTTATGGATCAAATATCAGAAAATATTGTAAATGGACAATTGAAAGTAACACAAGAGGAAGAGTCAATAATAATGACAATACTTAGTGCATTCTCTCCATTTATAATATTAATAGTATTTTTAGTTTTCTGGCTATTCCTTATGAATCCAAATCAAAACAGTAATAAATCAATGACATTTGGAAAAAGCAAAGCAAGAATGCTAAACTCAAATGATGAAAAAACAAAAGTAACATTTAAAGATGTTGCTGGTATAGATGAAGAAAAAGAAGAATTAGCTGAAATAGTAGAATTCCTAAAATCACCTAAAAAATTTACAGATATGGGTGCTAGAATTCCAAAAGGTGTTTTATTAGTAGGACACCCTGGAACAGGTAAAACTTTACTTGCAAAAGCAGTTGCAGGAGAAGCAGGAGTACCTTTCTTTATTATAAGTGGTTCAGACTTTGTTGAAATGTTTGTTGGTGTTGGTGCTTCAAGAGTAAGAGATTTATTCGAGCAAGCTAAGAAAAATGCACCATGTATTATATTCATAGATGAAATTGATGCAGTAGGACGTCAAAGAGGTGCAGGTCTTGGCGGAGGACATGATGAAAGAGAGCAAACATTGAATCAATTATTGGTAGAAATGGATGGATTTGCTGCAAATGAAGGTGTAATAGTAATTGCAGCAACAAACAGACCAGACGTATTGGATAAAGCACTATTAAGAGCAGGAAGATTTGATAGACAAATAGTAGTAGGTTCACCAGATGTTAAAGCAAGAGAAGAAATATTAAAAGTTCATGCAAGAAAGAAAAAATTATCAGATGATGTTGATTTAAAAACAATTGCAAGAAATACAGCAGGATTTGTTGGAGCAGACTTAGAGAACATTTTAAATGAAGCAGCACTTTTAGCTGCTAGAAGAGATAAAACAGAAATAGGAATGCAAGAAATAGAAGATGCTATGGTTAAAGTAACAATGGGACCAGAAAAGAAATCAAGAGTAATAAGTGAAAAAGAAAAGAAACTTGTTGCTTTCCATGAAGCAGGTCACGCAGTAGTAAGTAAATTCTTACCAACACAAGATGATGTACATCAAATATCAATTATTCCAAGAGGAATGGCTGGTGGTTATACAATGTATAGACCATCAGAAGATAAACAATTTATGAGTAAATCAGAAATGGAAGAACAAATAGTATCATTATTAGGTGGTAGAGTTGCAGAAGAATTAGTTTTAGGAGATATTTCTACTGGAGCTAGTAATGATATTGAAAGAGCTTCTAAAATCGCAAGAAGCATGGTTACAAAATATGGTATGAGCAAACGTTTAGGAGCAATAACATTTGGATCAGGACAAGAAGAAGTATTCTTAGGAAGAGACTTTACTCAACAAAAGAACTTTAGTGAAGAAACATCAGGATTAATAGACGAAGAAGTAAAAATAATAATAGATACTGCATATAAGAAAGCTGTAGACATATTAAATACAAACATGGAAAAACTACACAGTGTTGCAGGAGTTTTATTAGAAAAAGAAAAGATAGATGGAGAAGAATTCGCACAAATAATGAATTCTTAGAAGAAAAGGGAGTAACTGAGTTTAAAAAAGAACCTCAGATAATCTAATTAAATACTAAAAAGAAAGACTTCAAAATAGAAGTCTTTCTTTTTTATCTAAATATTTTTCACTTAATAATAAAAAAGCATTTTATAATTTAATTATTCAAATACAGCTGAAGTATTATTATTTAGTAAATTATCATATTTAAGTGAGAATTCATTAAATTTAGCTTTTAAAGTATCACTTTGCTTAGCATATAGCATATTTAAAAATTCATGCTTTGTAACATATGTTTTATCTGTTCTGTAATTTGTAGATTCTATTGAAATGTTTACTGCGTGACGAATGATTTTTTCATAAACTGTTAGAATTTCAACATATGCAATTCCAGTTTCAACAGAACACTGCTCACGTTTTAATCTTTCAATATGTTGTTTTTTAAATTTTTCTCTATACATCTCAGAGATTTCTTCTAAAGCTTGAATTTCAATAGTGTTTGCCATGTTTTCAGCTTTGAGACTTTCAGATGTTCTATTTAAAATGTCTTTTGAAATTGTATAAACAATGAATAATTCTTTAATTGCATTATCTGAAAATTTAAGATCTTTATCATAAATATTTTCAATTATTTTTGATAATTCATAAGAATAATCTCCAATTTTTTCAAACTCTGTTTTTATTTTCAATAAAGAAGTAACAGATTTGTTTTCTTTTTCTGTAAGCTCTAAATTGCTTAGCTTAACTAAAAAACTTGAAGCCACCATGTCTATTTTGTCTATTGCATCTTCTCTTTCTTGTATATGTTCAAATTTTTTTCTATCGAAAGTATTTAATAGGCCCATTGCTCTTTTTAAATTTTTATCACATAATTCTCCCATTTTAGAAACAACTTTTAAACTATTAGAGATAGCAACGTTTGGAATGTTAGCTATTCTTTCATCTAATAAATTTAAAACCATTAAATCTTTGCTTGTATCTTCTTCATCTGATGCTTGATTTACATCATCTTTTATAGCAAATGTTGCCAATTTTTCTAAAAGACCAATACAAGGTAGAAGAATGATGGTAGAAGTTAAGTTGAAAATTAAGTGAAAGTTTGCAATACCACCCATATCTATAGGAGAATTCCAAAAGCTAAATCCAATAAAATGCTGATATGTATAGATTACTATAATGAATATTATTGAACCAATAAGGTTGAAAAGTAAATGCACAGCAGCAACTCTTTTAGCATTTTTAGAAGTTGATAAACTAGAAAGAATTGATGTAAAACAAGTTCCAATATTTTGACCAAGAATTATTGGAATTGTAGTTGAATATGTAATAATTCCAGTTTGAGAAATGGCTTGCAAAATACCAACTGTAGCTGCAGAACTTTGAATTAATGCAGTTATGATAGCACCAACTAAAATACCAAGTATAGGATTTGAAAGAGTGCTTAAAATTTGAGTTAATATTGGAAGCTCACTGAAACTACTTGCCATATCTATCATTGTCATAAGACCTGTAAATAGAAGACCAATTCCTATTAAAAGTTGCCCAATATCTTTCATTTTTTTCTTTTTCTTGAATTCTAATAGTAAAAATCCTATTATTATAAAAACAGATGAAAGTACATTTGGATTTAATAAAGATAGTATGCTACTTCCTTCTAAAGAAGCTAATCTAAGAATTTGAGCAGTTATTGTAGTACCAATATTTGCTCCCATAATTATAGGAATAGCATTTCTTAGCTTAATTATTTCAGCATTTACAAATCCAACAACTAATACAGTAACAATAGCAGAGCTTTGTACAGCTGCTGTTACTAAAATTCCAATGAAAATTCCTTTGAACACATTATCAGTACTTTTCTTTAGTATAGATTTTAATTTTTCACCAGTAAGCTTCTTTAAGTTTGTACTTAACATATTCATTCCATATATAAGTAAAACCAAGCCACCTACCATTTTTATGATTGTTGCTAGTATGTTCAAATAAAATCCTCCTTTAAACGTGCTAGAAAATATATTTTTAATATGAAAATTTTATCCCATATTTTTTCAATTTATAATTTACTATAAAAGTACAAATAATGCAAGGGAAATTTATGAGAAATATAGAAATAAAAAAATCACCGAGAGGCGAAAAAATGTTTGAAATATCTATTGATTTACTAAAAATTCTGTGCTATACTAACCGTCATAGGAAATGAACATTGTAGTAGATGTGTTGCCACTGCACTAGATAACTTTTGTTATCAGAAAGTGAGGTGGTGTTTATGAGTTTTATACTATTTTTAATTTGTGCCTTAATGGCTTTTGCAACAATAAACGTAGCCTTATTGACGATTTTATACATAAAATATGTAAATTCAATAATAGATAAGGAATAAAATAACAACACATTCTGCTCTCTACCAAATTGCGAATGTGTTGTTATAACTATATGTAGTGGTAACCGCATTCACTGCGGTTATTCATTTCCTATATCTATTATATATAGATATTTTGCAAAAGTCAATAAATTTAAAATCAAAATATTTGAATGTGATACATTTAGAAAAATAAGAAGTTCTTTAGGGGGAAAAATTATGAATATAAAAATAGTAAATGATGCAAAACTTGCAACTGGATTAGCAGTAATTATAGATGTGTTTAGAGCTTTTACAGTTGAACCATATTTAATTAGAAATGGTGCGAAAAAAATAATTCCTGTTGGAGATATGCAAATTGCATACGAATATAAGAAAAAAGATAATAATTATATTTTGATTGGAGAAAGAAATGGAATAAAATTACCAGGATTTGATTATGGTAATTCTCCTTCTCAAATTGAAAATATTGACTTTACAGGAAAAACAATTGTACATACAACAAGTTGTGGAACACAGGGAATTGTTCGAGCTATTAATGCTAAAGAAATTATAACTGGTAGCTTAGTGAATGCTCATTCAATTGTTAGATATATTGAAAAAAATAGTATAGAAGAAGTTTCATTAGTGGCTTTAGCAGGACCTAAAGAACAACCATTTGATGAAGATATGTTGTGTGCAAAATATATAAAAGGTATGTTAGAAAATAAATTTTTAAGCAATTATGATGAAGAAATTGAAAAATTGAAAACAACTAGTGGCTCTAGATTTTTTAATAAATCAAGCCAAAATGATTTTCCTGAAAAAGATTTTTATTTATGCACAGAAGTTAATAAATTTAATTTTATATTGAAAGTAAAAAAAGATTTAGGAAATAATTTATACATTGAGAAAATAGATGTATAAAATGAAAAAATAATATCGAGCTCCATTCTATAATAAGAAAAACCAAATAACTTTAGTTATTTGGCTTTTTGGTGCGCCATAGAGGATTCGAACCTCCGACCATTTGATTAAGAGTCAACTGCTCTACCAACTGAGCTAATGGCGCAAGTATTAACAAAGAATATTATAAACGACTTATATTTGTTTGTCAAGGGAAAGCTTAGTATTAAAGTATTTATTTGAAATTTGAAACTATTATTTTAACTAGTTTAAGCAAATCATAAAAAATTCATAAATAAAATTTAAAAAAATGTATAAAATTTAAAAAGATAGAAATACTAAGATAAAAATATAATCAAAATAAAAGCAAGACAAAGGCTTGCTAAAAGTAGAATGCCTTTTATTTTGATTAATTATATTATAGAAAGGAATCTTTATGAGTACATTAAATCAAGTGGAGCTACAAAATTTAAGACATTTTATATGTAATGAGGAAAATTTATATGCAAAATTCACACATTATGCAGATTCAGCAGTAGATCCTCAAATAAAACAAATTTTAAATAAAGCCGCTCAAGATGCGTTAAATTCAAAAGAAAAGCTAATATCTTTTTTAGGATAAGAAAAGAACTTTGCTAAAAAAAGAAAAGTGCTTTTAAAAAAATTTTTATTATCTTTATTAATACAAAAATAAGCTCAAAGTTTTCCACAAAAAGCGAGATTTATGTGGAAAAAGAAAGGAAAAATTGTTGGAAGAAAAATCAATTGTGAATGATGTGTTATCATCTATAAAATTTAATTTAAAAGAATTTGAAGAAGCAATAACAGAAACTGCAAATATGGAATTAAGGCAATCACTTCAAAACTTAAGAAATTCTTCTGAAAGTTTTCAATATGAATTATTTAAACTTGCAGAGTCTAAAGGATATTATATGGCACCACAAAAAGCAACAGAAGATGAAATAAGTAGTGTAAAAAAAGAAGTTTCACTATAAATTTTTTAAAAAATTCTCAAATGCTAAAAACAGTAGGAAAAATTGGTAAATTGTGTCCATTTTGTAAAAAAATTATATTGACAATAAGCCTCAAATATTATAGGATATTAAAAGAGAAAAAAGTTGAAAGCATATGTTACAAAAGTGTTTCATTCTTTTGAAATGGTTGGTACAAAAGGGGTGATTACAATTACTAGCGTTTTAAAGAATATTGTAATTTACTTAAGAGCTTGGATAAAATTTATAATTATGTTTCTAATTGGACTTGCAATTATTGGATTCATAGTTTTTGTTGTATATAAACCAATGTATAGTGTATCTTTAAATGGGCAATTCATAGGTTACACGGCCGATAGAAGTAAATTACAAAAGAAAATAGATAATTATATAAATAGTGGAGATAACAAATCAGTAGCATTTGTTGAAATAGATAGAGAAAATTTACCAGAATATAATATATGTTTACTTAAAAAAGGACTTACTGCAAATGATGATGAAATATTCAATAAAGTAATTAGCACAGGAACTCCTTACTACAAATATTATGCTATTCTAGATAATGGCGAAGAAAAATATTATGTTCAAACATATGATGAAGCAGAAGCAATAGTTCAAACACTAAAAGATAAAAATAGTCAAAATAAAGATGGAATATCTTATGCATTAAAATATGAAACAGAATTAAAACAATTTTCAGATAAAGATACAACTGTTGCAGCACTATATAAAGAAATGCCAAAAGTAACAACATCAAAATATGTTATGACAAAAAATGTAGACTACACGAACACGGCTTTAGGAATAGCACTAATAAGACCAGTTTCTGGAACTATTACATCAAGATTTGGTAGAAGAAATAGTGGAACACACACAGGATTAGATATAGCAACATCAAAAGGAACACCAATTAAAGCAGCCGCTTCCGGAACAGTGATTTATTCAGGATGGAAAGGTTCTTATGGACAAATGGTAATAATAGCCCATACAGATACAATTCAAACATATTATTGTCACTGCAGTGCACTATATGTTAACGTAGGGCAGAATGTTTCTCAAGGCGAAACAATAGCAGCTGTTGGATCTACAGGAAATTCAACTGGACCACACTTACATCTAGAAGTTAGAGTAAATGGAGTTGCAAAAAATCCTCAAAACTACGTATATTAATACATAAATTTAAAAATAAAATAAACCCGAAATGTTATGAAAAGTTTAGCATTTCGGGATTTTTTATGAGCTCTTATATAAAAAAATTATAAAGCTTGAATAGCAGAGTTTTCTATAATTACAGTGCTAAACTCTTCAAAATGAGATAAAGCCAGTTTAGAAAACTTTATAAAATTTTTAAATTCAGAAATAACTGCTAAAATCTTGTTTATACTAGATATATCTAAATTACTAAAATCAA
Organism: uncultured Clostridia bacterium; assembly: GCA_947628085.1. Lineage (GTDB taxonomy): Bacteria > Bacillota > Clostridia > TANB77 > CAG-508 > Scatovivens. The sequence goes on along the minus strand of CANQYM010000008.1, from coordinate 38,641 downwards.
ATTTAAGAAAGTACACACTAGAGTTTTTATTAACACCATCCTTGCTATTAAAAGCTTTTTTACCTTCACTAGTATTTATACTATTACAACTATTGCCACAAGTATCACAGTCATATTGATATAAAGTGCTATCAAATTCAATAGAAGATAGAGCATTTTTTATTGTGTCACAAAATTCAAATAATTCATCAATATTGTTAAATTTATAAAAAACGGTATTTGAATGAATAGGCGCATCTGCATTTACTTTTTTTATGATTATTACAAAATATTTATTTGAGAAAGATATTGTATCGTAAATAATTTGAGAGGTATTTAGCCTAAAATTTAAATCTTTATTTGCAATATTCAAAATAGCAAGAAAAAATTTTCTGCTTTCTTTAGAGTTAGCTAAGAAAGAGTGAATGGAAATATTGTTTTCTTCAAGTTCTTTACTGCTAAAAATAATCTTTAATTTGTTTTCATTTAGTTTCTCAATTTTCATTAAATATCCTCCGATATAATTAAATTATACAGTATTTAATGTAAAAGTAAATGTAAATATATGTATGTTAAATACTATTTAATTATATTAAAAAAATGTATATAAATTACTTGAAAAATTAGCTATCTCAATATATAATATTAAAATAAAAATACAAATTTCCGTAAGAAAAAATGGAGGTAAAATATGGCAACAAAAGAGAAAAATTTTTGGATTTTTTTAGTATTCATGTTATCAGGGTTAGTTCTTGGAGGACTACTTGGAGAATTAGCTCGTAGAGTAAATTGGTTATGGTGGCTTTATTATGGCCAAGATTTTGGTCTATCAAATCCAGTTACTTTAGATTTAAGCGTTTTAAAAATTAGTTTTAGTTGTATGTTTAGAATAAATGTTGCAAGTATAATTGGAATGATAATTGCAATATTCTGGTATAAAAAGGTTTAGAGAGGAAGAATTTGATGAATAGAAATAGGCAAACAGAAATATTAGGCGGAATTATAACTGCTATTATTTTAATACTATTAATTTTTCTTTCAAATGTGGAAGTAAATAAGCTTTCATATCTTGAAAGTGTTGCAAGTTCAATTGTTAGCCCTATTCAAAGAGTATTTGCAGATCTTAGAAATAAAATAGAGGGAAACTCTACTTATTTTTCAAATATGGATAATATTACTAAAGAAAATGAAGAACTAAAGAAGAGAAATAGTGAGCTTGAAACAGAGTTAAGAGAGCTTGAAAAAATAAAAGCAGATAATGCAACACTTCAATCTTATATGAACTTAACTCAAAAATATTCATCATATAATACAATTCCTGCTTATGTAATAAATAGAGATGTAAGTAATTTTAGTAGCACACTAGTTTTAAATGTGGGCTCAAACGATGGTGTAAAAGAGAATATGACAGTAATTGCAGATAAAGGCTTAGTAGGTCATGTAATTTCTGTTACAGAAAACACGTCAAAAGTTCAAGTTATAATAGATCCTGCAAGCACAGTAAGTTGTACAATAAGTACAACAAATGAAAGCATCATTTGCAAAGGCACTCTAGAAAACAATCAAGTTTTAAGAGCTTCATATATACCAACAGGAGCAGAGCTTATTCAAGGCGACTTAGTTTATACTTCTGGAATAGGTGGTATATATCCAAAAGGAATTATAATTGGAACAGTAAAGGAAATAATCACAACAAGTAACATCACAGATAGATATGCAATTGTAGAACCAGTTGTTGATTTTTCAAAAGTAGATACAGTTCTTTTAATTTTAGATAATTAAAATGTTTTAACAAAGAAAAAGAGCCAATAAGTTTAAAAATTTTAAACTTAAAAAACGTTGAGATAGTAGCAGAATATAAAATAATAAAGTTAAACTTTGAAAATCTTAGAAAGGGAAAAAATGAGAAAATTTTCCATAATAATATTTTTAATATTAGCATTTTTCATAATATATTTTCTTCAAGAAAATGTGTTTAATGCTTTTACAATCTCTGGTATAAAGCCAAATTTGTTTATAATATATATATTATTTATCGGACTTTTCGCAAATCAATTTGTGGGAATTTCTTTTGGTGTAATATGTGGCTTAATTTTAGATTTGTTGTATGGAAAAGCCATTGGAGTTTCTGCAATAATGTTATGTGCTATTGGTTATTTGGGTTCTTATTTTGATAAAAACTTTTCTAAAGAAAACAAAATAACAATAATCTTTATGGTAGTTGGAGCAACACTTATTTTTGAGTTTGGCACTTACTTCATAAATTCAATAATTTTAGATTTTGATAGAGAATATTTTAATTTTATTAAAATAGTTCTTATAGAAATAATATACAATGTTTTATTATCAATTATTTTATATCCATTATTCCAAAAATTAGGATATTTAGTAGATAGAAACTTTAAGAAAAACAATATTTTAACAAGATATTTTTAGATTAAATAATTTTAGCAAGATGCTTTTAAGAAGAATGTTTAAAAGCTAAAATAATTATTAAAGCTAAGAGATATTAAATAAATTTATTCGAAAGAGGGTGATAATCTGAAACATACAAGTGAAACAGAAAATGCAAATTTTAGATACAACATTTTAGTAACAATAGTATATGTTATAGGTATTATTATTTTATTCAGATTATTCAACCTTCAAATTGTAAACGGTGCAGAATATAGAGAAAATTCAAACACAAGACTTGCCCGTGAAGCAAAAATTGAGGCGGCAAGAGGAAGCATTTTAGATAGAAGTGGAAATGTTTTAGTAAGCACAGAAATGAAGTTTTCTCTTGAAATGTATAAAGCAAAAACAGATGATGAGCAATTAAATAGTTCAATATCTCTTATGACATCAATATTAGAAAACAATGGAAATTCTTATGTAGATACATTTCCAATAAGTATAGAACCTTTTGAATATCATTTCGGAAGTGAAGAGGAGCTAGCTGAGTGGAAAGAAAAATATGAAATTCCAACAACTGCATCAGCAGAAGAGGCATTTTATTTATTTAGAGATAAATATAATATAAATAGCGAAGATGTTAAAGAAATTAGAAGAATTTTAGCCATTAGATATGCAATTAGCACAATTGGCTATTCAACCACAAAATCAATGGAAATTTCAGATGAAATTTCAAGAAATGCAGCTGTTCAGCTTCAAGAAAATTCGCAAAATCTTACAGGAATAAACATAGTTGTAGAGCCAATAAGAGTATATCACACAGGAACACTAGCATCTCACATTATAGGATATATGGGAAGAATTTCAGCCGAAGATGAAAAGAAATTCGAAGAAGAGGGCGACGATTATGAATATGCTCCAGATGATAAAATTGGAAAAACAGGAATAGAAAGCGTTTTTGAAAAATATTTAAGAGGAACAGATGGAACAAAGCAAATAGACATGTCTGTTGATGGAACTGTTACTGGTGAATATACTTCTCAGGAGGCGATAGGCGGTGCTAATGTAGTTTTAACAATAGATGCAAATCTTCAAAGAATTGCAGAAGACGCATTAGAAAGAAACATAATGAAAATAAGAGAAGGAGGATTTGGTCAGGCCTTCCCAGCAGAAACAGGTTCAGTAGTTGTTACAAATGTTCAAACAGGAGAAATTCTTGCAATGGCAAGCTACCCAGACTATGAACCAGAGCTTTTCTATAACGGAATTTCTAAAACAAAACTAGATGAATATAATTCAGCTAAAGCAACATATAATAGGGCTGCACAAGGGCAATATCCACCAGGTTCAATATTTAAAATGGTTACAGCAATAGCAGGTTTAGATTCTGGTGCAATTTCAGCAGAAGAAACAATTAACGATAATGGAAAATATATAGTTTCAGACGATCCAGAATACAATAATCCAGCTTGTTGGTACTTTAACGATTATGGAGTAGGACATGGAAGACTAAATATAGAGGGAGCTTTAATGAAATCTTGTAACTACTTTTTCTTTGAAGTAGGAAACAGAGTTGGAATAGATAACTTAGATGTATATGCAGATTATTTTGGACTTGGAAAGAAAACAGGAATTGAAATTCCGGAATCTCAAGGAACTTTAGCTTCAAGAGAAGTTGCAAAATCAAGGGGTGAGGTTTGGTCAAAAGCCTACACAGCCTCAGCTTCAATAGGACAGAGCTACAATGCATTCACTCCAATACAAATGGCAAAATATATTTCTATGGTAGCAAATGGAGGACATCCATTAGATTTATCAATAGTAAAAAATGTTATTAATTCAAATGGTTCACAAGTGTCTGATAATGAACTAAATAGCTATGTAAATAAAACGTTGGGCACAGAACCATTAAACATGGAAGATAGAAATATAAATCCAGAAATTATCGAAACAGTGCATAGAGGAATGAAATCTGTTGCTGAAGAAGAGGGAGGAACTGCATACAACATATTTAGAGATTTTGAAATAGAAATTGGTGGAAAAACAGGTTCAGCAGAGCTTTCAAACAATAAAGATTCAAAAGATGTAATAGCATGGTTTGCAGGATTTGCACCTTATGAAAATCCAGAAATAGCAATAGTTGTTATGGTAGAAAAAGGTGGTCATGGAAATTATACAGCAGAAGTCGTAAGAGAAATTATGGCAGAATATTTTGGAATGAATATGGAACAAGTATATGAAGATATGTCTGCTGTAAGCGAAGTAGAAGCATTTAGATAAAATCGTTTAGGTAAAAAGGAGAAAAAGGATGTTTAATAATATTAAAATTAGTCAAACAACAGATGAAATAATATTAACCATTAGTATCATTGCAGATATTGATGAAATATTAGAAGAATTAGATATAAAATTAATAAAACTAAAGGATTTTTATCAAACTTCAACAATTCCAATGCGAATTACAGGAAAACTATTTACAGATTCAGAAACTGAAAAAATAAAAGAAAAAATAAATGCTGAAATACCAGTAGAAATAAAATTTGATAACATCTCAGAATCTCTTCGGACTTCATGCAATTAAGAAAACTTTTGAATCAGGAACAGATATATCAGAAACAAAATTCATACAAGGTTCATTAAGATGTGGCAGAAGAGAAGAATATGCAGGAAGCATTGTTATATGTGGAGACGTTAATTCTGGTGCTGAAGTGGTTGCTGGTGGAAACATAATGATTTTAGGAGCATTAAGAGGAGTTGCACATGCTGGAGCAAATGGAAACACTAAAGCAATAATATCTGCAAACTACATCGAAGTAACTCAAATTAGAATAGCTAACATGGTTACAGAAGTTGCAGAGAAAACAGATAAATGTCCAATATGTAAAATAGAAAATAATGAAATTGTTATTATTTAATAGCAAGTAAAAAGCAATTAAGAATAAGCAGAAAAACTAACTAAAAAATAAGCAAGGTAAAGTTAAATAATCAATAAACAAAGGGTTATGATTAAAATAAAATCATAACCTTTTTTATTTTCAAGAAAATCAAACCCTAAATCTAAGTTTTCCATCACACTAAGTAGATTGGCAATTTTTATGTATTTATCAAGCTTTTCTTTTTTGCTTTCCTCTAAAAAAGGTTTTAGTGAATATAAAAGCTTGTTTCTAGCAGAATTTTGATTATCATTTATTTTAGATAAGATGTTTTTAATTTTCAAAATAGTATCTACATCAAGAGAAAAATCTTGATTATCATCAGGTGGAGTATTTCCACCTGTGATATTGTTTAAATCTATGTTTTTTTCTTTTAAAATATCTGAAAATTTATTTAAAACCTCTGAAAAATCCTCATTCATCTATTTATTATCCTTATTAAGATTATCCTTTATATTTGAATTTTCTAAAATTTGCTTAGCTTTATAAATGTTTTTTTCTAGTTCTTCTTTATCCATTTTAGATATGGCAGAAAGAAGTTTGTTTATATCCATATTATCCAAAACAAATTACCCCCCTTACACAATATTACTATAATTATATGAGGCTTAGTTTTTAAAATTGCAATTATATTACAAAAAAAAGCAAAAAAATAATTTTTTTTACGCAAATAAATAAAAGCCTGATTTATAACGAAAAAAACATATAAAAGTAACGAAAACTTTATAATTACCTTTCAAAACCATCAAAAACAAGTTCCGTAAATAGATAGCTGTTAAACTATTGATATATCAATAAATCTAGTAATTTATGGTATTGATTTCTTCTAAAATATAGGTAAAATTATACTTATAAAAAAAACACTTTACTGTAAGGAGTAGTTAAACGTATGAGCAGAAATAAAATTCTAGAAAAACTTTTAGCAATAATGCTAATATTTACGCTAACTTTTGCAAATTTTGCGCTTATAACTAAGAGTTATGCAGCAAGCTTTGCAGAAGTTGTTTTTGGTGTTAGTAGTGACACTGGAAGTAGAAATATTAGCTTTGATGCTTATTTTGAGGTGGAAGGAGAAAGAGGAACTTCGATTATTAGCGATGTAAACAACAAGGAGTTGTTTATAAATACTAGCTTGAATGTGAAAAAAGAAGGGTATTTGAAAAACGCTAAAGTGGAAATTGTTGGAGCAAACGATGAAGAGCTAAACTTTGATATAAGAGAAGAAATATCAGAGGAATCAGAAACAATGCTAGAAAATCAAGAAACACTTCCAGAAAACCAAGAAGCAATTCCAGAAAATCAAGAACCACAAGGTGAAAATTTAGAAAACCAAGTGGCTACAGAAAACACAAATGAAAGTGAAGACCAAGCTCAAGAAGTACTAACAGCAGAAGAAATAAAAGAAATGGTTAATGGATTGATAGGAACACCAGAAAATCTAGCTGAACAGGAAGAAAATGGCGAACAACAAGCAAATCAAACAGAACAAGAAAATTCAGAGCAACAACCAAATCAAGCAGAGCAAGAAAACCAAGCAGAACAGGAAAGTCAAGCTCAAGAAGTAAATAGAGTTCAACAAGTAAGCCCAGAACAAGAAATAGCATCAGAACAAGAAGTAAACTCAGAATCACAAGAAAATCAAGAAGAAATAAACGAAGAACAAATAGTTGAGGAAGAGGAAAAAGTAACAGTTGAAGACTTGGTAGAAGAACAAGAATATGTAGACAGTTTTGAAAATAACACTCTTTACTTTAGCCAAATAGAAAAGGACTCAGAAATACTTCTAAGAATACCAATAGAATATAAAAATGAAGAGTTCATAAGAGAAGAAAAAGCATCAGGAGAAAGTTTAGTAAGATTTAGTGGAATATATGTTGATGAAGACGGAGAAGAAACAGAAGTAGCAAAAGAAGTAAGTCTAGAAGTTTTATGGAAAGATGAAAGAGAAGCAAAGTTAGAAGAAGAAAAAACAAAATATGTAACATATGAAGGTGGTTTAATATTCCAAACAGTTGAAAAAATAGATAGTAAAGTAGAAGAAGATGAAAATACATTACCAGTAAAAGAAACAGAACTTGAAATAGATGTGCCAATAATAAAAGACCAAAAGCCAACAAAAATAACAGTAGTAGCAAACTCAACAGAAGGAACAAATGGTTTAGGAGCAGGAGAAGTTAAATTTGGAACAGACAATTGGGAATATAACGAAGAAGAAAATAAATTAAGAATAAAAGTAAACAATGAAAAACAAATGGTAGAAATAAATGAGTCTGAAGGAGAATATTTACAAGAAGGAGAGAAAAAGCAAGAAGAAAGATTATATAATGGCTCAGGAGTAGACGAATATGTTGTAACATACACATATGGAAATATAGAAGTAGGAGAAGATGAAAAGCTAGAAGCAAAAACAAAAGTAGTAGCAAGAATGACAACATTAAGTGGTGTAGAATCAGAAGAAAACAAGAATGTGGTTACAACAGAAAAAGAAAACACATATGAATTAGAAGGAACAACAGGAGAAATAGTATCAATACATGTAGATAATAATATGAACAAAATGAGCAAAGCATATGCATATGTAAACTATAACAATCCTGGAAGATATGAAGTAGAGATGCCATCTGAAATGATAATAAACATATCTTATAAAGATATCGTAGAAGGCATGGAAGTAAAAGATGAAACTAGCACATATATAGATAAAACAGGAAATGTAATAGAAACAAATGATGTTTATTATAAAACAGTAAGAGTAAGTAAAGAAAACTTTGATAACATCTTAGGAGAAACAGGAGAAATCAGAGTAAAAGATGAAACAGGAAACATTATAAATGTAATAAATAAAGATTCAGCTGTTAATGAAGCCGGAAATATAGAAATAGGTTTTGGAGAAAGATATTCAAAATTAAATTTTGAAATAACAAAACCAGCAGAAGAAGGAAACTTAGTAATAAGCACAGTAAAAGCAGTAAGTGATGTAAGTGTAGATAAATTAACATATTCATATTTAGATAAAATAATAACAAAATCAAGAATGGAAGCAAAATATAGCTATGTTGAAGAACCAGTAAATGTAGGAGAAATAAGTGTAGAAACAAAACTTCTAGATACTGTAACAGAAGCAAACTTAATTTTAGATAGAGAAAGTTTATCAACAATAAAGCCAAATACAGATGTAGAAATGAGAATAGAATTAAATAATGCAAAAGAAAACTCAGATGTATATGGTCATTCAGATTTTGAAATAGAATTACCAGAATATGTAGAAAACATAGAATTAACCAATGTAAGCTTATTAAATGGAGAAGGCTTGCAAATAACAGGAAGTAGCTTAGAAGGAAGAATAATTAGATTTTCAATAGATGGAAGACAAGATGGAATAAACTCTGGTGTATTAACAAATGGAACAAACATAGTATTAAATGCAAATATAAAAGTAAACATGTATGCACCAGCAAAAGAAGAAAAAGTAATCTTAAGATATGCAAACTCAGAAGCAACAAATTATTATGAAAATGGAACAGTAAAAGAAGTTGGAATAGAATATTCAGCTCCAACAGGATTAGTTGCTGTAAACAGCATATCAAATTATGATGATCAAGGAACAGTAACAACATCAATTAGAGAAGGTAAAAAAGAAGGGAAAATAGCATTATATGGAGGGCCAATAACAGCAAGAACAGAGCTAATTATAATGAACAACAACAGAAACAGTGTAGGCAACATAAATATATTAGGAAGAATTCCATATAAAGGTGTAAAAGATTTAGAAAGTAATGAAGAATTAGGAACAACATTAGATACAACTCTTGCAGGAATGATAGAAGCAAATGAGCAAAACAGAGGAAGTTTCAATATTTATTATTCTGAAAATGGAGAAGCAACAAGAGATTTAGGAGATGAAAACAATGGCTGGACCTTAGAACCAGCAGATATAAATTTAGTTAAATCATACTTAATTGTACCAGCAGAACAAAATTATGAGATGGCAGAAAATGAAATATTAAGATTTGCCTATAATTTCGTTGTGCCAGAAAACTTACCACACAATGAATATGCATATGGAACATTTGGAGTATATTATAGAAATAATGCAGAAGTAGCAAAAACAAATGAATTTGAAGTAGCAGATATAGTAGGATTAACAACAGGAGCTGGACCAGAATTAAATTTAAAAGTAACTCCAAGTAGTGAAACATTAAAAGAATATGATGAATTCTATTTAACTGTAGAACTAGAAAATGTTGGAAAAATAAAAGCAGAAAATGTAGTTGTAAAAATGTTTCCAAAGAAATATAAAACCACTTATTTACGTTTTGAAACAGATATTGAAGGAGTAACAGCAGAGGAAAATGTAATTGAAGAATATGAAGAATATATAGGAGATTTTGTAGTTTTTGAAGACGAAAGAAAAGTAACAAATATTAAAGTTCCAGAAATAAATGTTGGAGATAAGAAAGAAATAAGAGTATATTTTACTCCAAATTCAATTGGTGAACTAGAAGAAGATTATGCAGAAATAGAAACAATAGTTACAGCAGATGATTTAGGAAAAACACTAACAGAAAATTCTAAAATAAAAGTAATTCCGGCAGAATTAAAATTAACTGAAAAATATACTTCAGTGTTATCTATTGAAACATTTGAAAATGAATTTTCTTTAACAGTGCTTATAGAAAATAAAAGCCAAACAAAAGAAATGAACAACATAAACTTTAAAAAAGCTATACCAAAAGAATTTTCATTTTTAAGTATAGTAGGTGATGATGAACAACTAGAATATAACTATGATGAAAACACAAGAGAATTAACTTGGAAATTAGAAAAATTACAAACTGGTCAAATGAAAACTTTCCAAATAAAATTAAAAGTAAATGAGTTAGATGAGAACATAAGTGAAACAACTGTAGAAACAAATACGAGTGCTAAAGCAGAGAATAGTGGGGAGTACGAATCAAATATAATTAAAATATCAATTGCAAAACCAGTGCTAATAATAGTTCAAACAAGTAGTACAGAAAACACATATGTAAAAGAAGGAGAAACTTTAAAATATACATATAACGTTAGAAACGAAGGAAAAGTAAGTGCATATAATGTAAATTTATCAGAAGTTATTCCAGAAGGAATTGCTATAACAAACATTAATTATGTGGTAGATGGTGTTGAGCAAAACAGAAGCGGACTAATGAAAAGCGATGTTAGTATTTCAGCAAACATAGCACCAGGTGAAGAATTAGTAGTAAATCTAGAAGCTGTAGCATTAAGTTTAAATGGTACTGAAGAAAAATCTGTAACAAACTATGCAGTGGTAAGTGCAGATAAAACAGCAGAAATTCAAAGTAATACAATAACACATATAATAGAAGCAAAAGAAGAAAGTGCTAATTATGCAGAAGAAGAAAAATATCAAACTGTTAAAAGAGATATAGTAAAAACATATAAAGTAACAGGAACAGCTTGGCTTGATAAGAACGAAGATGGAATGAGGGCAGATGATGAAGAACTATTAAAAGGAATATCTGTAAAATTAGTAGAAAGCGAAACAGGAGAAGTAAAACTTACAACAAAAACAGATAATAAAGGAGCCTACACTTTCTCAGGAGTAGGAAATGGAAGTTATTTTGTAATATTTGAATATGATACAAAAAAATATACAGTTACAACATATAAAAAAGACGGAATTGGAGAAAATGTAAACTCAGATGCTATATTAACCAAAACAAATTCAAGTGGAACACAAAAAGAAGTGGCAATAACAGATGTAATTAAAGTGGAAAATGGAAGTGTAGCAAATGTTGATATAGGATTTGTTTTTGTAGATAAATTCGATTTAAGTTTAGAAAAAGCAATAACAAAAGTAATATTACAAACAAGTAAAGAAACAACAAAGGAAGAATATTCAAACGTACACTTAGCAAAAGTTGATATAGGAGCAAAATATTTATCTGGAGCAAAAGTTTTAATAGAATATGCTATAACAGTTAAAAATGAGGGAGATATAACAGGATATGCAAAGAAAATAGTAGACTATATACCAAAAGATATGATATTTAATTCTTCATTAGATTCAAATAAAGAATGGTATACTGGCTCAGATGGAAACCTATATACAAACTCATTACAAAATAAAGAATTAAAACCAGGAGAAACAGCAGAAATAAAACTTGTGTTAGAAAAACAAATGACAGAAGAAAACACTGGACTGGTAAATAACGTGGCAGAAATATATGAAGACTATAATACTTATGGTGTGAAAGATAAAAACTCAACACCGGCAAACAAAGTACAAGAAGAAAATGATATAAGCTCAGCAGATGTGAGCATATTAATAAGAACTGGTGAAAAATTAATATATGTATCAGTTATAATAACATCAATATTATTAGGAAGTATAGTAGTGTTTATTATATATAACAAAATAACACTAAAAAGAAGGTGGGTGATATAGTATGGAAAGAAAAAATATAAAGAAAACAAATTATAAAGAAAAAATTTTAATAGTAGCAATAATAATATTTTCTGTACTAGGATTAACTCAAAAAACATTAGCAGGTGTGTCAAATTATATATGTGACAATTATACTAGTACAACAGAATTTTGGGGAACTAGTGTGCCTTGGCAAGGAAGAGTAGGAATTGTTGAATGTATAGGAGGGGATAATGATGGAGCAACAGAACAAGCTGATACAGGAGAAACGCAAGTAGGTAGTTCTGGAGGTGGAGGAAATTTAGGCTATGGAGGTTCTTGGGCAAGCGGATCACTACCTTTTTGGGACCATACACAAGAATATGTTTATTCAACTCCAGAATCTTTTGCACCTCACTCAACTTCAACAGGTGAAAATAATGTAATATGGTGTGAAGACTTAAGCACATATTTAAAAGTTTTATGTTCACAACATGGTGGAGCTTTAACAGGACAAAATGGTTATGTATCTGATAAAATGGCAGAAGGATATTGGGCTCATGAGAGTTATTTAGAAGCTGATAGCAATTATGGCTCAGGAACACATGGTGGGTCTTATGCGGAGCCACCTAAATCTAATTTAACAATATATGAAAATAATATGCAAGGATTATATTATAAAGAATTAACATATAACGTTAAAGAAACAGAAGCTTTAATTTCTGAGATTGCAAGTGGAGATTATGCAAGCCCTGGATATGATCAATTATTAAGAACACCTTGTGAATATGATAGTGGTTCATGGCATGAATGTGCAGATGAAATTAGTGGAATGGGTGCAGCAAAAGCATTTGTAATTTCAGAGGCAGATAATGTTAGTGGTGCGGGATCAGAAAAAACACCTTTGCAAGTTGCATGGTGGAATTTACTAGGACAAAGCAGTGAAGGAAATGCACTAAGCACAGAAGCAAGAAACTTTCAAAAATATATTCAAGGCGATAAATTAAAAAATGACGATGGAACATATGATGAAAAAATGTCTTATGAAAAAACAATAAATGGATTAACTGTAAAAAGCTTTCCAATAAAATATGATCCAAAATTTGATAATGATGAAGAAAAAATAACAAAAGTTTTCTCAGAAGAAACACAAAAATGGATAATAGGACCATTTAAAATTGATTATTATGAATATGAAAAATATGCAGGAATATATAATGTTGATATATATGTTAATGATAAAGATAATTTAGTAGATAAAGGAAGATGGAAATTAGCTAAAAAAACTGGTGGTTCTTCAACTAATGTAACTCTAGAGTATTATAAAGAAAACGAATATCCAAAAGATGGAGAAGAATTTTATATAGAATTAGATTATGATGATAGTTTTAGAACTATAGCAGACTTACAAGTAGATTTTAAATATCAAAATGCAGGTGCAAAATATGTGGTTTATAACGGACAATATCAAAAAGTAAGAGTTCAAGGACATATTTTTGGAGAGTATTTAAAAGAACAAAAAGATGCTGTTGAAGATGCAAGAGAATGGCTAGAGGGAGAATTGAATAACGGAAGATGCTTAGTATATAAAAATTGGCAACGTGCAGCTCATACAGGTAATGGTTTTATGGCAGAATGGTGGTCAGATGTAGTATTAAAATACGTACTAGAAGAATATACAAAAGGAGGAGATACAGTAGGTGCGAGAAATTTGGCATCTTGGAGGTATTATGATGAAGGATACGAAGATTATTTTGAGGGTGAGCATTATTGTGTAAGCGATTCTAGTGGTAATGTTTATGTTTGGACACCAACTTCATGGGAAGGTATTATAGATATAATAAATACTTACAAAACTAAGTACCCAAATGGTAAAGATTCAATTCCGGCTCCAACTTCTAGTGAATCACTTAGATATGCTGCGGCAGAAGCAATATATGGCACAATGGGAGATGATTGTGAAGGAAGCTATTATGAAGCTCCGGACCCTGTAAAATTCATCATATGGAAAGACCTATACTTTAAAGGCTTAGGAAAAGAAGATGCACAAGATCAAACTGTATTAAAAGGTGGAGCAAGATGGTGGTGCTATACTTCAATACATTGGGGAGACTTAGTTCCAGAAAAAGTTTCTGGAAAATTACAAATAAAAAAGGAAATTAAAGATGAAGTGGCAGCAGCTGCTGCTGATGGAAAAACATTTAAATTCGTAGTTACAATAACAAGGGCAGATGGAACAAAGGTTAATCATGATCTTTCTATAGTATATAAGAAAGGTGGAGATAATACTGTTGAAATACCACCAGAAGTTTGGGAAGTTGAACAGATAGAAGATATAACAGAAAAAGTAAAGAAAGAAAAACATGAGGAATATTTAGCAAGAGTAGCAAAAAATGCCCCATCTTTTGAAGTAAAAGAAGTCGAAGTAGATGGCTTCTCATTAGTAAATATTTCTCCAAGTAGTGGAAAACTAGAAGCAGATAAAACAGTTAAAGTAGTCGTGGAAAATGCACCGGGTGGAGAACCATTAGAAGCAAAACTAATAATAGAAAAGAAAATAGAAGGAGAAAAAGATCCACCATATTATTCATTAAAAGATCAAGACTTTAAATTTAATGTAAGAATTTTTGGTCCATGCAAATTTGATTATGAAGGAAAAACATATGAAGTAAAATCAGAAGTAGAATATCAAGAAATACCAGCGGTTATTCATGGAGAAGGGGAATGGAACCTTGATGTAAAATTGTTTGGAAATAAAGTACCAAAATATGAAGTTAAAGAAATTACTTCTGTAAAAAATGAAGCTGGTGAAGATGTTCCAACTGTTCCAGGTAGTGAACTAAAAACAATTTTGAATAGTACTGGATATTTATCAAGTGCACATCCAACAATAGTCTTCGTAGTAAATACACCTACTTGGAATAAAAGAAAAATACAAGTTGAAAAAACTTTAGGAGAAAATTCTTTAAGAGATTTTTCAGAAGAGGAATTAAATAATTTTAAATTTTATTTCAAAGTAAATGTTTATAAAACAAATGATGAAAATGAAAGTAATATACTTACAGATCAGAGTGGTGAAAAATATTTAGAAGTTCCTTTAGTAGCAAAAAGGGATAAGGCAACGAATACATGGACTGCAACAACAGAAAATGAGTATGTATGGCAATATGGAAATGATCCATATTTTACAATAGAAGAATTAGACTTATGTCCGGTACATAAAGACAACTGCGATAAGGATAAATGTGAATATTATAAAACATTCGTTTTTGACGAAACCAAAACAAAAGAAGCAAATGGAAATGATGAAGATATAACTGTTTCAGAAAGAAAAGTAACAGGAATATTAAAATGTGATGAAACAGCTGAATCAAATAATGAAGATACAACAAAAGCTGTGTTTACTTGTAAAGTGGTAAACGATTATACCCCACAAACAGGTCAATTAATAATTAATAAAGAGGTAAAATCAAATGTTCCAAATATAAGTGACTCAAAAATGATTGAACTTAGAGATACATATAATTTCATAGTGGAAGTAAGTGGAACATTTAAATATAAAGGTGCGGAATTTAACAACGAAAAAATACAAATATATGGTGATTCTGAAAACATAGAGTATTCAAAAGTTCAAGATTTCAAGCCAGATGAAAATGTATTAGAAGGTGAAGAAACAACAAAAAAGGACTATGATGAAAGTAAACCACTTAAAGTAAAAGTAGGTGAAGATTGGAATTCGGGAGATTTTACTTGGTGTGGAGAAGCGCCAACATATGAAGTATATGAATATACAAGTGGAAATAACACAATAGAAGTAGATGGAATGATATATGAAATAAAATCTTCTGGTTTGCCTCAAAAAGGAACTTTAGCAGATAACTATGATGGTGAAATTAATCAACCAATAATTGTAAAAGCTAAAAACGAAATTAGTGATACACCAAAATCTGGATCTTTAAGATTAATTAAAACATTAGAAAATTCAGATAAAGTAAGTAAAGAATATTTAGATTCAGTAAGATTTACATTTAAAATAAAAATAGACGGTGAAGAAGAGCAAAATATAGTATTAGGAACTGATGCATACCCTGTAAAATATAATGAAAAAGCAAATAAATACTATTGGGAATATATTTCACCTACATATACTTGGTATGGTGAAGAAGAATTAAAATATGAAGTACAAGAAATAAAAGTAAATGTAAACGATATAGAATTAAACTTAAATGCGAAGACAGGAGTTTTACAAGATAATCAAGAAGAAAATATAGAAATAGAAGAAACTATACAAGATGAATTAAATAATTATTTCCAAGATGATAAATATGTAGAAGATAATCTTGATAAAAAATATACCTATGTTGTTATTGGAAATACATTTGTAAAAGAAGAAGGAAAAAATGGAAAAATAAAAATAAAAAAGGAACTTACAGAAAATACAATAAGTAAAAAATTTAATTTTACAGTTAAATTAACTGGTCAATTCTACTATGGTGAAGAAACGGATGAAAATTATAAAGCAGGCGAGTTTATATTATCTGATGAAGAAACAGATGAAACAGGTGAATGGAACTCACAAGAAATGCATTGGTATGGTGAAGCACCTAGATATGAAATAATTGAAAAAGAATCAGATA
Source organism: uncultured Clostridia bacterium (assembly GCA_947628085.1). Classification (GTDB taxonomy): domain Bacteria; phylum Bacillota; class Clostridia; order TANB77; family CAG-508; genus Scatovivens. The sequence continues at coordinate 22,289 of CANQYM010000008.1, read as the reverse complement.
CAGCAACTTTAGTTTCTCAGCAAAATACTAGTGGAGAAGTAGGAGAAAATACAGAAACAATTGTAAAATTCGTAAATGAGCCAAAAGAAGAAAGTGGAAGTTTTAATATAACAAAGAAAGTTCAAGAAGAATTAGAGAAATTTAACATAAATGATTTACAAGAATATGAATTTTTTGTTGAAGTAACAGAATATGGAAACAGTGAGGATGATACAAGAAAAAGTTCTAATGTTATAAAAATAAAAGCAGGAGAAACATGGGAGTCACCAACATATTTCTGGAAAAAGGGACAAAGGGCACCAGACTATTCAGTGGAAGAAATTAATATTCCAGATAGCAGTGAATTTATAGGAATAACTACTACAAGTGGAACAGTCAATGGTCAAAAAGTAACAGGAACATTATCTGATAACGATACAGTAAATATCGAAGTAGAAAACAAATTAAAAGAACAAAAAGGAAGCTTTAAAATTGCTAAAAAAGCCATATTTAATAAACTTGTTGAAGGTGCACAATCACATAAATTTAATGTAAGAGTTAGAATTCATGGCGAAAACATGGAAGAACTAGATTGGGCAAACAAAATAGATGAAAATACTTATGAAGTAATTTGGAGCTTAAGTGATGGTGAAGGTAAAGTATCACCAGAAGTAGTATGGTATGGTGAAGAAGCTCCAACAGTGACAATAGCTGAGGTAGTAGATGATTACATGCAAGAATGGAATTGGGAAACACCTCAATATTCTAATAATGGTGATAGAGGATTAAAACTAGAAGTAAACAACACTGTAAGCGCTGTAGTAACAAACGAAGTAAAAGTTCAAATATCATTATTAATGGATTTAGGAGGAATTGTTTGGGAAGATGACATTCTAGATAAAACAGGAAAAGAAACATTAGAATCATCAGAAAATGGAAGATATGATGAGAATATTGAAAAAGGACTAGAAGGTGTAGAAGTTTACGTATATGAAGCAGGAACTAGAAATTTAGCAGAAGCATATAAAGACATGTACGATTCAGGAATAACTTATCCAGTAATAACTTCAGCAGAAGGACATTGGAGTGTAACCGGATTAAGAGTTAATAGAAAATATGATGTTGAATTTGTATATGATGGACAAACATATGAACCAACAACATTCTTATCTAGTATGAATAATAATTCATATGTAGAGGGTGATGTTGAAACATATGTAAGCAATCCAGATGCATTCCTTGATGCATCTCTAGCCAAAGACATAGATAGAAATGAAGTAAATGAAAGAATTAGTGAAGTTTATGGACATAGCCCTATAGATGGAAATGGAAATACAACAGGAGCTATAAATGGAACTAATGGAGAACAACTAGTCTTTTACGAATCAGTAGAAGATATGGAAGGAAGACAATCAAATAGAGTAAATTCTGTTTTACAAACAACAAGCAAAACTGGAGCAACATTACCAATATTCAAGGCAAGAGCAAGCACATATGGAGCAGGTTTGGTGTTCCCAGTAAATAGTAGATATGCACTTCAATATACAGGAACAACGTTTACAGTAAATGGTTTAACGCAACAATATAAAGCTTTATATGAACATTGTTTACACATAAATTTAGGACTAAAGAAAAGAAAAGATGTAGACTTAGAAGCAACTAAAGATTTATATTCTGCAAAAGTTATCATAGATGGAAAATCAACAGATTATAAATTTAATAAATTAAGCGACATCATAGCAAAAGCTTCAGGAGAAGGATTAAACAGAATAGATGATTATAGTAAGGCAGATAAAATTTCATATCAATTAGGACTATATGAAACAGACTATTATTATAGATCTGAAATTTATAAGACTAATAAAGACATATATGATTCAATAATAGCTCAAACTAAAGCAATAGGAAAGAAACTGGAAGATACAGAACTAAAAGTATATTTAACATATAAGATAAGGGTATCTAATAATTCAGATCCAACGTATAAAGTAGTAATAAATTCATTAGATGATTATTCTGAATATTCATTAGGAGCACCAATAGTTGGTAATGAACCAAGAACAGAATTTATAGATGATAAATTAACAGATGTTGCATATGGTTCATATCAAACATCAGATGAAACATATATGTTTGACAAAGAAACTGTTAGCTATCCAGCAGATGCTGATTTAATAAATTGGAAAGCAGGCGAAAGCCACATAAAAGGATCTGATGGAGCATACTATAATAAATTTACAGTAGAAGAATTAGGCATAGAGTTATTAAGTGGTGAAAGCAAAAACATTTTTGTAACTTATGAACTACAAAAAGACACAATAGAGGAAGTAGAAAGAACATTGCCACTAGGTAACAAATCAAACATAGTAGAAATAGCAAATTACACAAGTAAATATAAAGACACAGATGAAATTGCCGGAAAAATAGATAGAGATTCAGCTCCATCAAATGTTAATATAAGAGAATATAATGATGAAACAAAATGGTTTGAAGACGATTCAGATGCTTCACCAGTATTAAACTTAACATTAGTAGGAGAAGAAAGAAGAATCTCAGGTAGATCTTGGGAAGATGATAAGGAAGATTTAGTAACTGCAATAGGAAATGGCATTGAAGATGACGATGAAGCTTTAATAGGTGGATTAACAACAGAACTTGTTGAAAAAATAAAAGTTCCAAAATACAACGATGATGGAACAATTCAAACAAATGGAGAAGGTAAAGTTGTGTATGAAAAAGAATATGACTTCTTATGGCCAACTTCAGAACAGTTAGATTGTTTAGGCGGAAAAACTTTTGAAAGTTTAACAGGATTCTCAAGTACAATAGAAACAGCAAGAGAAGAAAAATATGAACTTATTAAAGATGAAAACGGAAACTTAATTACAGACAAAAATCACAAGAAGATAAAAGCCCTTATAGAACAAGGATATGATGATGAACATCTTAAAATAGTTAAAACTGATGAAGGTGAAGGATATGCTTTAGTTCAAAAAGTTGGAGAATATCAATTTAAAGGATTACCAACAGGAGAATATGTAGTAAGATTTTTATACGGAAATGATAAGTCAGAATTAGAAAATCAAACAAAAGTAACATCAAAACCAGCACAAGCTTTAAAAGAAGATGGAACAGCATATTACACATCAAATGAAGAAGATTATATATACACAGCAAATTATGATAATGATGAGTTTGGTTCAACACCAGCAGTGTATAATGGACAAGACTACAAATCAACAATTTATCAAGCTGGAACAGAAACATTAGAAGAAGACATTTTAACAAATGAATATCATAATCTTAAAGAAGAAGGAACAAACCCAAGAAAAGACTCTGATGCAAGAGATAGTGAATACAGAAGATTAGAGGTAATAGCTAATTCACAAACAATAACAAATGAAAATTCTAAAATTATGAAAACAGCAAATAATCTATCAGGAGATCATAGTACATTATATGAAAGCTATTATATGTTTGCAGATACAGCAAAGATAAACTTAAATATAGAAAATGGCGAAATAAATTATGATGATACAGAAGAAGTAGATTCAGAAGTAAAATCAGAAGAAGAAACAGAAAAACAAACAGAAAGCATAAAATATTCAATAAAAAATGTAGTATTTAATGTACAAGACATCAACTTTGGATTAATAGAAAGACCAGAAAATAATTTAATTTTAGATAAAGAAATAAAAGAAATAAAATTAACAACAAATGATGCAAAAACTATATTTGATGCTATATATAACATAAACTATTATCAAAGAGAAGAATCTGAAATAGATGACTCAATGATTATTGTTGGAAAACTTACAAATGGAAAATATCTAATAGCAAAAGCAGAACTAGATATTGATAAATCATATGGAATAGATCAACTACAAGCAATGGATAAGAACGAAAGAAAGTTAGTTGAAGAAGCAAATGGAGAAAACACCGGAACACAAAACTTCAGATTCATAAATGTAGATTCAGACATATTACAAGGAACAACAATACAAATAACATATCAATTATCTGCATTTAATATAGGAGAAGTAGATTATACAAGTGCAGAATATCTAGGTAAGATAAATGAAGTTAATAGTAATGAAGAAGGATATCTAATAGAAGGAGTAGATCCAACAAATAGTAAAGAAATCAGAATTAAAATTAACGAATGGGCTAATGAAGCAAGAAAAGAAAGTGAAACAGTAACAGAAGATGGTAAGAAAAACTATGGAAAATATTTAGGAAATAGCTATTATACTGGAGAACCAAGAGAAGATAGAGATACAATAGTAACAACAAAGGTACGTCAATTAATAGATTATGTTGATAATGATGCAGTATTCTCAAGCAATGAGAACCAAGAATCAAATCACATCTGGTTAAATACTTCTATAAATGAATTAAAGGGTAATGGTTATGAAAAAGAAAGAATATTAGATCATAGTGTATTGCCAGGATATAAACTAGAAGATAAACATGATGTACTTTATAAAACAGAACAAAGAAATAACTTAATACTAAGTGTGGATGATCAAACAGTAGCAGATGATTCAGGAAGCACAATATCAAATGATAAATTTGAAGCAAGACTAGTTCCATATATATTACCAGAATCAACAGGAGATACTGAAAATGCTAAGTCAGATATATATTTAACAATATCTAAAACAGTATCATCACAAGATGATGCAGATAACTTATCATATGACAACTTAGCAGAGATTGTAAAATTTGAGAACTCAGTAGGTAGAAGAGATGAAACAATAGTTATAGGTAATGCAAATCCTTCAAAAGAAGATGGTGAATTTAAAGAATCATTAAATGAAAGAGATGCAAGTGCAACAGAGTTAATCACATTTACACCACCAACTGGTATTGAAACACAAAAAGTAATGAAAACACAATTCTTAGTAATAGTTATTAGCTCACTTGTAATAGTAATAGCAGGAATAGTAATTATTAAGAAAAAAGTTCTTAAATAATTAAAAACCAAAAGTGGAAGGGAAATAAGCCCTTCCGCTTTTTTTATTTAGTAATATTACAAAAAACGTTCTTTTATTACAAAAATACGGTAAAAATGAACTTTTCTTACGCAAAAAGAAAAAAAGGCAAAAAGCATTAAAAATAACATGAAAAAGTAATGAAAACTTTATAATTTATACACAAAACTTTGAAAAAGAAGTTCCGTAAAGTAATAGAGGTTAAAAACTTGAAATACTATTAAAATGGCAATTTGCGGTATTGATTTCTTCGAAAATATAAGTAAAATTATACATATATATAAAAAAATAAATTACTGTAAGGAGTATTATTTTATGTGTAAAAAATTTTTAGAAAAACTTTTAGCAACAGTCCTAATATTTAACCTAACCTTTGTAAACTTTGCGTTTGTAACTCAAAGTTATGCTGCTAGTTTTGCTGAAATGATTTTTGGAACATCAAGTGACACTGGAAGCAAAAATATTAGTTTTGATGCGTATTTTGAAGTGGAAGGAGAAAATGGCACTTCAATGGTTGGCGATGTAAATAGCAAAAATTTATTTATAAACGCTAACTTAAACGTTGAAAAGGAAGGATATCTGCAAAATGCCAAAATTGAAATTGTTGGCGCAAACGATGAAGAATTGAACTTTGACATACGAGAAGAAATATCTGAAAATTCAGAAGTGGTCCAAAGTATTGAAAATGAGCAAGATATCACAAACCAAGCAGGAGATGTGCAAGCTGATGAAGAGCAAAGCCAAGAGCCAACTGTACCAAGCGAAACTTCATCAAACAAAACAGAAGTAGTTAAAGCAGGAGGAAACTTAAACACATTAGGTGAAACAACTCAAAGCGGAACCCCATCAAACACAGTAGAAACAAACACAGCTTCAAAAAACGATGTTGAAAATGAAACAAGTTCTACCCCAACAGTAACAGTGGCACCAAGCACAACAGATTTGGTTCACCAAATAGGAGAAGTTTCAAATCAAACTGCTACAAACCAAACAGCAGAAGAAACAAATTCTGTTAAAAATGCTGTGAGCGGTAATGTGGTAGAGAATTCTGTAACTGAAAATTTAGCAGAAACTCAAGAGAATGAGAATCCAGCTAATTCTCAAAATGATGGAACTCAATCTGAAGAACCAGAAAATGTTGAAGAACAAGCAGAGCAAAGTGTTCAAGAAACCGAAGAACCTATTTCTGAAGAGCCTGCTGTTGAAGAACCAAAAGAAAATGAAACAGTAGAAGATTTAATAAAAAATCAAGAGTATTTAGAGAATTTTGAGAATAACACTTTACTTTTTAGCCAAATCGAAAAAGATTCAAAAATAGCTTTAAAAATACCAATCGAATATAGAAATGAAGAATACATAAAAGAATCAAAACTTTCTGGTGAATGTATAGTAAGATTTACTGGAACATATGTAAACAACGAAGGAGAGCAAACAGATGTAGCTAAAGAGGTAAAATTAAAATTATCTTGGAAAGACGAAAGAAAAGCAAGTCTAGAAGAAGAAAAATCAAAATACATCACATATGAACAAGGCATAATATTCCAAACAGTTGAAAGAATAGATACTAGAGCTCAAGAAAATGTAAAAACATTACCAATAGACGAAACAGTTCTAGAAATAGAAGCACCAATTATAAAAGACCAAAAACCATCTAAAATATCAGTGGTTGCAAACTCAACAGAAGGAACAAACGGACAAAAAATTGGAGAAGTAAAATTTGGAGAAGATAATTGGGAATATAACGAAGAAGAAAACAAACTAAGAATAACAGTTAAAAACGAAAAACAAATGGTAGAAATAAATGAGTCTAAAGGAGAATACTTACAAGAAGGTGAGAAAAAGCAAGAAGAAAGAATTTATAATGGCTCAGGAATTGATGAATTCTTAGTAACATACACATATGGAAATGTTACTGTTGCAGAAAATGAGCAGATTCAAACATCTACAAAAGCAGTAGCAAAAGTAACAACTTTAAGTGCAGGAGATAACAAAACTTCATCAGTTGAAAAAGAAAGCACATATACATTAGAAGGAACAACAGGAGAAATTGTTTCATTGCATTTAGATAATAATATGAAGGAAATAAGCAAAGCTTATGCATATGTAAACTATAACAATCCTGGAAAATATGAAACAGAAGTACAAGAAGAAATGATAGTAAACATATCTTATAAAGATATTGTTGAAGGAATAGAAGTAAAAGATGTATCAAATGCTTATGTAGATAAAGAAGGAAAAGAAAAAGAAACAAACGATATCTACTATAAAAAATTAAGTGTAAATAAAGAAAACTTCCAAAACATTTTAGGTGAATCTGGAGAAATTAGAATAAAAGATGAAGCCGGAAATTTAATTGGAATAATAAATAAAGATACTGGAGCAAATGAAGACGGAAACGTAGAAGCAGTATTTGCTCAAAAATGTTCTAAACTAACATTTGAAATAACAAAACCAGTAGAAGAAGGAAACATAGTAATAAGCAAAGTAAAAGCAATTGGAGATGTAAGTGTAGATAAGAGCACATACAGAAATTTAGCAAAAATAACATCAAAATCAAAAATTGAAGCTAAATATAGCTATGTTGAAGGAACAGTAAACGTTGGAGAAGTAACAACAAATATAAATTTAGTAGATACAACAACAGAAGCTACTTTAAAAGTAAATAAAGATAGCTTATCAACCATGGAAACAAACACAGATATAGAATTAAGAGTAAAATTAAACAATGCAAAAGAATCTTCAGATTTATATGGACATTCAGAATTTGAAATAGAACTACCAGAACCAATAGAAAATGTAGAATTAACAAACACAAAATTACTATATGGAGAAGGATTACAAATAACAGAAAGCAAGGTAGAAGGTAGAATAATAAAAGTAACAATAGATGGAACTCAAAAAGGAATAAACACAGGTGTATTAACAGATGGAACAAACATTGTAATGAACGCAAATATAAAAGTAAATATGTATACACCAGCAAAACAAGAAAAAATAATTTTAAGATACACAAATGGTGAAGCAACAAACTATGTAGATGCCGGAGTTAAGAAAGTAGATATTGGCTTCTCTGCACCAACAGGACTTGTTGCAGTAAATAGTATATCTAATTATGATAGCCAAGGCTCAGTTTTAACATCAATAAGACAAGGCAAAAAAGATGGAAAAATTGCAATATATGGAGGACCAGTAACAGCAAAAACTGAGTTAATAGTAATGAACAATTATGTAGATTCATTAGAAGATATAAGCATTTTAGGAAGAATTCCTTTTGAAGGAGTAAAAGGCTTAAATGATGATAATGACTTAGGAACAACTTTAAGCACAAAACTTGCAGGTTTAATAGAAGCAAATACACAAAACAGAGGAAGTTTCAACATTTACTATTCAGAAAATGGAGAGGCAACAAAAGATTTAAATGATGCAAGTAATGGATGGATACTAGAACCAGCAAATATAGAAACAGTAAAATCTTACTTAATAGTTCCAACAGAAGCAACTTATAAAATGGAAAAATATGAAGTATTAAGATTCAGCTATAACTATATTGTTCCAGAAAATTTACCTCATAATGAAGATATTTATGGAACATTTGGAGTATATTATAAAAATACTTCAGAAACACTTCAAGAAAGACTAGAAATAGCAGATTTAGTAGGATTAACAACAGGTGTTGGACCAGAACTAAAAGTAGAAGTTAGCAAAGATATACAAACAATAAAACAAGGTGAAGAATTTCCAGTTTCTATTTCAGTATCAAACGTTGGAAAAACAACTGTTGAAAGTGTAAACATAGAATTTCCAATACCAATTACAAGTACATATTCACGTCATGAGTTAGATTTAGAAGATGCAACCGTAAGTAAAGATACCGAAAGAATTAAAGTTTTCTTAGATAAAATGGAAATAGGACAAACAGTAAACTTAAAAATTTATTTAGTAGCTAAAATTTTAGGTGGTGGTAATGAAGATAGAGACAAAATAACACCACAAGTAAATGTAACAGCAGCAGATTTAGAAAGAGTAATAGTAGAAAAAGGCGATACAATTTTAATAGAAATTCCAGAAATTAGTATAACTGAAGAAGATAGCTCTATAAAATCAGAAATAGCTGTAAAAAGAGCTGGAGATGAGTTTGATTTAAGAACAACTGTTATTAACTTAGATAAAGAAAGAAGTAATAATGTAGTTGTAAGAAAAACTTTACCAAAAGAACTTACTTTTGTAAGTGCAACAGAAAATGGTGTTTACGACGAAAATACAAGAACAATTACTTGGCAATTAGGAAACATGGAAACAGGTGACATGAAGAAATTAGAAACAAGCTTAACAGTAAACACTTATGAAGAGGAAGTTGGAACAAAAGAAATTTCAAATGTAAGTAGTGTTAAAGCAGACAACACATCAGAATATAAATCAAACGATGTAGTATTAAAAATTGGAAAACCAATACTTAAAATTAATCAAACAACTGAAAATGAAAATGCATATTTAAAAGAAGGAGATCCTGTAAATTATACATTCACTATTAGAAATGATGGTGGTGTAAGTGCTAGAAACTTAAAAATAACAGATGACATACCAGATGGAATAGTAATAACAAACATTAATTATTTTTCTGGTGATAATGAAGTTAATCAATCAGGACCTTTTGATAATGGAATAAATTTAGACATAGAAATACCAGCAGAAAGTGATTTAGTTTTAAAACTTTCAGGAACGGTAACAGCAGTAAAAAATACTGCAGAAACACCAGCTACAAACTTTGCTGTAATATCATCAGATGAAGTTGAAAACATCACAAGTAATTCTGTAACACACATATTAGAAGGTTCAAGTGAAACTAGCAATATAACTCAAGATGGAGAATCTTTTGATTCAAATTTAAATGGTAATTTAAGTCAACCAGAAGAACCAGTAAAAACATATAAAATAGAAGGTATAGCTTGGGAAGACCAAAATAGAGATGGAACAAGAAACGAAGAAGAAGAGGTTATGCCAGATGTTCCTGTAAAATTAGTAAATAGTGAAACAGGCGAAGTATTACAAAGTATAACAACTAATTCAGAAGGAGCATATAGCTTTATAGGAGTACCAAATGGAATTTATACAGTTCTTTTTGAATATGATTCAACAAAATATAGAGTTACAACATATCAAAAAGAAGGTGTTCCGGGAAATATTAATTCAGATGTAATTTCAACAACAATCGAAAGCGATGGAAAAACATCTGAAGCAGGTGTAACAGATAGCATAACAATTAATGATGGAAGTATTTCAAACATAGATTTAGGTTTAGTTTTAGCACAAGTATTTGATTTAAAACTAGAAAAATATATTTCTAAAGTTTCAGTTAAAACAGAAAAAGATGAAACAAGTAAAGATTATGATAATGTAACTTTAGCAAAAACAGATATAAGGTCAAAATACTTAAATGGAGCAGTTGTAACAGTTGAATATACATTTATAGTTTCAAATGAAGGAGACTTTTCAGGATTTGCTAAAACGATAGTAGATTATATACCAAAAGAAATGGAATTTAATCCAGAATTAGAACAAAATAAAGATTGGTATGTAGGACAAGATGGAAACTTATATACAAATCTTCTAGAAAACAGAGAATTAAAATCTGGAGATAAAGAAACTATAAAATTAATATTAACAAAACATACAACAGAAGAAAACATAGGAATTATGAGTAATATCGCAGAAATTTATGAAGACTATAATACTTATGGAGAAAAAGATATAAATTCAACACCAGCAAATAAAATGCAAACAGAAAACGACATTGGAAAAGCAGACTTAGTTATAGGTGTTGGAACAGGTGGACTAATTATATATATTTCTATAATAGTATTAATAATTATATTAGGAAGCATAGCTGTGATAACAATAAAAAATAATTTCGTAATAACAAAAGAAGAAGGAGGTTTAAAATGGAAAAGAAGCATAAAATAATATTAAGTTTTCTCTTAATTTTATTTACAATATTAGTAATAATAAACACATTTGTATATAAAAACGTTTCTGTTGCTGCTGGAAGTAGCTCAAAATCAGGAACAAACACAAATACTAATACTAATACAAATGAAGTAGATCCATATCCTCCTATTGACCCAATAAATGAGGTAACTACAGATGAAAATGGTGGTACAACTTCAACTCAAGGTACTATTGATGCAAATGGAGATGAAACCATAACAAGTGAAGTTACTCCAGGAGATGTTGCTAACGAGCCAGACCCCAAATTGGATTGGGTAGAAACAACACCAAAAGCACCTAGAAGTGGTATTTATTTAAAAAATGTAGGTTGTAGTTGGGGATCAGACACAACATTCCTTTTTGAAGATTTAGTAAAACATGGTGATATTTTATGTAATAAACATCCAAGTCCTTTAAGAGGAAGCGGAGCACCAGAATATGGTACTCTTCCAAAAGAAGGTTATGAATTTACTAATAGATCTAGATCAAATGTACCAACAGCAAAATTATCACAATCAAAAGCCAGTGGTGGAGGTAGAAAATCTGCTACACCACTTGAAGCATATATATTAGCTTATGCGACAGATCCTGGTGGATATGAAAAAACACCTGCACAATTAGCATGGTGGAATACTCATGGTAGTGGAGGGTCTAGTAACAGTTTAGTAAAAGCTGCAAAAGATTTTCAAAGCTATATGAATTCAGTAGGATACAAAGGTGCAAATGTAAAATTTTCAAGTGGAACAAAGGATGATAGTAAGCCACAAAAAAGTTTAGAAACTTATTGGGAAGTAACTTATGATCCTAAATGGATAACTGGTAAAGAAGGATTTACAGCAAATGATTTAAAATACATTAAAAACATAGAAAGAGTAGAAAATCCAACAGTAAAATTTGATGCAGTAGATGGAAAATCTGTTACTATAGGAGATTTTGCTTTAAAATATGTTTATCATGAAAAATATGCTTTTATAACAGAAATGGAAATTACATTAAATGATTCTAGTAATACAGTTCTTAAAAAAGGAGATTTTGAAATACTTGTAGAAAATAAAGAATATCTAGATGATGGAGGATTTCCACTTCCAGGTAGACCATTTCAAATTAAAATAAATAATAAAAAAGATGCAACAAAAATATTAAATATTCATGTTGAATTTAGATATACAACAGGAAAGGGATCTTATCAAACTTTTTCAACATATGCACAAAAAACTAGTGTTAGTGCAACTTCACACAAAAATCCAGACTTAGAATCCCCAAATAGGTATTTATATAATGGAAAATTAACAGTAAATAATTATTATTCTACACAACCATTTGTTGCAGGTATTAATGTAGAAATAACAACCTTTATAAAAGCATTAGATAGATATTCAGATAATGAAGGACAAGTTGAAATTCAAAAAATAGTTGTTGATGAAAAAGATCCAACTAATACTCCATTAGATGTAGATAAATATTATGAATTTAAATTAAAAGTTGGAGGTAGCGAAGAAACACTTAGAGTAAAAGCAAATTCTACAGTAACATCAAAAGTTTATACTTGGGGATTAAAAGAACCTATACCAACTTATGAAATAGAAGAAAAAAATGCTTCTCCTGGAACTTTCCAGATAGATAAAGCAAGTGGAAGTTTAATAAGTGGAAAAACAGTAACTGTAAAAGTTATAAACAAAATAAAATCTAAAACTGGACAACTATCGATTGAGAAAAAAGTTGTAGATGAATTTGATAAAATAATAGATAATCCAATTAATATGGATGATCCAAATCCAGCAAATAGATCAAGTGAAATCGCTAAATTTAATTTTAATGTTACAATAAAAGGTAAATTTAAATATAACGGCGGTGAATATAAGGAACAATCTGTTACTTTCCCAGTAACAGTAGCTGGAAATACTACTGTTAATGCATTAAATGGAGTTCTAATTGAATGGTATGAAGATGCTCCAGAATATTTTGTAGAAGAAGTTAATATTCCAAAAGGATATGAAAAAGGATCAATTACCCCAAGTAGTGGTGTTTTAACAGAAAGTGGTACTAAGGTAACTTCTATAAATCCACAAAGTCCTATTTCTTCTAAAATAAGAATTGTAAAAGAATTAGAAAATTCAGATAAAATGTCTAAAGAATATTTAGAGTCTTTAGAATATAAATTTAAATTAGAAGTCAACTATAATTATCCAAATAGAGAGCCTGAAACAGAAATAATAACATTAGATAAAAACAATATTGAAGTAGCAGAAGATGGAACTTATAGATGGATAGCAGAATCAGATGTATATAGCTGGTATAATAAAATTTATCCTACATATACAATTAAAGAAACTTATAGATCTGATGGACAAGCTTTATTAGGTGAAGCATCTGGCGACTTTAAAGCAGGAGAATTAAGAGATGGTGTATATGTTATTGATCAAAGCTTTAGAAATGAAACACTGTCTAAGACTTCTAAAATAAGAATAATTAAGCAAATTGATGAAGATGATAAAGATAAATTAGAGATTCTAAAGCTTAAAGACTATAAATTTGTTTTAAAAATTAAAGGAACATTTTTATATAATGGTAGGTTATATAAAGATCAAACAATACAACTAACAAATACTGCTTGTACAGAGCCATTAGAAAATTCAGAAACATTTGATGATAAAGAATTTATTACAATAAATGTTTCTGAACAAAACTACTGGGATTCAAGCGATATAACATGGTATGGAGATACTCCTACATATACAGCAGAAGAATTTTTAGCTGATGAAGATATAAATCACACAATAAATCCAGATCATGGACTTTTAACAGATATAGATCCAACAAGCGGAGCAAATTTAGTTATAATAACAGCAAGAAATAATTATGATAGTAAAGTTGGATATTTAGATATTATAAAAGAGTTAGATGGTTCAGAAAATTATTCACCAGAAAATTTAAAAGATTTAATCTTTAAATTTAAAATTGAACTATTTAAAGATTCTGCTATGGGACAACCAATTGAACAAGAAACTATATCTATAACACCTGAATTAGAAGATACAAAATGGGTTTGGAAATATTCTGGAAAATATTCTTGGAAGGTTTCAGAGGAAGCACCATATTTTAGAATTACAGAAATAGATGTTCCAAAGGATACAGAATTTGATGAAACAGTAACAAGCACTAAATATCCAGGACAAACAATAACAAGAACAAGTGACAATTTACCTGTAATAACTGGTCAATTAATAGAAAATCCAGCAGAAGCATATAAAGAAGGTAATGAAGATAAAGCTGGTATAAAACCTACAAAAGTTAATTTTGTAAACAGATTAAAAGGTAAATCTAGAGACTTAACAGTAGAGAAAAAAGTTACAGATGATAGCTTAAACGATGATAAATTTAACTTTAACGTAACTATATCTGGAACATTTACATATGATGGAAAACAATATTATAACGATAGTGTTGAAATACCACTTTCAATAACTGGTAGTGGAACTGCAAAAACTAATCTAATAACTTGGTATGGTAACATTTCCCCATCTTATGTTGTAGAAGAGGAAGAATCAGAAGTAGCAGAAATTGTTTCTATGAAAAATGAAGTAGGAAGTCTTGATAATGGATTAGATACAACAATAGTAACATTTATAAATCAACCTAAAAAGAAAGGAAATACTATAAATCTAACCAAAAAGATTGTAGGTGCAAGTAGCAATATTGTAACAGATGATACATTTGCTTTTGATGTAACAATAGGAGGCATAACAAATAGAGTTAACTTAAAAACTAATGAAACATATCAATCTGATTACATAGAATGGTATGCTTCAGATGAAGCTCCAAAATATGAAGTAAAAGAGGTAGAATCTTCAGGATTTGCTTTACAAGATATTCAAAATAAAACAGGAAGTTTAGAAGATAGTCCAAATATTGTAGCAGTAGCTTACAACAAGACTCAACCAAAAAAGGGTTCATTCTCTGTAGTAAAACAAGTTGTTAAAACAAGTGATTTTATAAAATTACCTCAAGGAGATAGTAATATTACATTTAACTTTGTAGCTAAAATAGAAGGAACCTTTATGGTAAATGGTGAAATGCATTATGCAAAAGATCCTGCAAAAGAAATTCCTCTTAGCATTACATTTACAAAAGGTGAAATAGAATCAAAGGATGATGTACTTAAAGAAAGTAAGTCAACAACTGTTACATGGTGGGGCGAAGATGTTCCAACAGTTACAGTAGAAGAAATCAATATACCATATAGATGGAAACAAGTAGGTTCACCAAGTAACAATTGTGCAACCTTATCAGAAACTGAAAAGACTAAAATAGTAGTCTCAAACGAATTTATGCCAATAGAATTATTATTAGAACTAGGTGGAGTAGTTTGGGAAGATGAAAAACAAGATCCAGGAGGAAAAAGCACTTTAAATTCTGTTCCAAATGGTGAAATAGATGGTTCAGAAAAAGGAATTAAGGGTGTAGAAGTTTATATTTATAAAGAAGATGGAAGCTTAGCAACAGCATATAACGATAATTTAAGATCTACAATAACATACCCAATATTAACAAACGATAAAGGTGAGTGGAAAGCTTATGGTCTTGAGCTAAAAGACAGTGTAAGATATAATGTACAATTTGTTTATGATGGGCAAACTTTCGAACCAACAACATTCTTAGCTACAAAAGCTAAAAATGCTGAAGGAGTAGAAACAGTTGTTGAAGGAAGCACTGCAGATTATATAGCTAATAAAGCTAATTACAAAACAAAATCTATGGCAAAAGACGAAAACAGAGAAGAAGTAGACAATAGAATAGGAGAAATATACGGCGATACAACTATAAATGGAAATGGAGAAACTTCAGGAAAAGTAAGAAGTACAGCTGGCGCAGAAAATTCAATAAATTATAAAGCAGATATATCTAATATAAAAGACACAAGTAAATTAAAATCTAATCTTATAACAACAGATGAAAATGGAGTAGCTTTAGATTTATTTAAAGCAAAAGCATCAACAAGACAAGGCGGTTTAATGTATCCATTAAACAGAGCTGTACATTTATCAAATACTGATTTTGAGACATATAAAGCAGCATATGACTATTGTCAACATATTAATTTAGGTTTAGTAAGAAGAAAAACTGCAGATTTAGAGGCAACAAAAGATTTATATTCTGCTAAAGTAATAGTTGATGGAAAAGAGCAACAATATAAATTTAATCAACTAGGAGATTTAGGAAAAGAATTGTATGAAAGAGAACTAGATTATAAACTAGGTTTATACAAAACAGATTACTATTATAGAGCAGAAATATATAAAACAAATTCAGAGTTATATAATCAAATGAATGCATTATATAAGAAAATATCTGGAAACGAAAAAGACATAACAAATTCAGAACTAGAAGTATATTTAACTTATAAATTAAATATTTACAATTCTTCAGAAGATTATATTGTAAAAGTTAATTCAATAAATGATTACTATGATACTTCTTTTGGAGAACCAGTTAGAATAGATACGAAAGAAGTAGTAGATGGAAGCTTAAAAGATGTAATAACAGCAGATGGAACTATTACAAATTCTGGAGTAACTAATCCAAACGGATACTGGCAAGAACAAGAGAAAAAAGAACTAGAGGGTGGCGGAGTCGATTATGAAAATAATGGCGATGCAAAAGCAATTGAATGGAATCTAGTTGAAACAAATATAAATTCTTCTGACGGAAAAAAATATAATAAAATGACAGTAGATTTAAGAAGTTTAGATTTAAAACTAGGAAGCGGAAAAAGAGCTGAAATTTATGTAACATTTAAAGTAAAGAAAGATGATATTGATGGAGTTAAGGATTCAATAATTCTAGGAGAAAAATCAAACATAGTAGAACTTGCATCTTATTCAACATTCTATAATGATGGAAGAAATGCAGGAAAAATAGATTTAGACTCAGCTCCAGCAAACTTAAATCTAGGTGACCATAATGAAAAAACTTGGTATGAAGACGATACACATATTGCACCAGTACTAGAGCTATATTTGAAAGATGAAATAAGAGAAATCGATGGTATAGCTTGGGAAGATGATAAGAAAAATGAAAGTTATTCATTTGGCGATGGTAAGATAGGCAAAGAAAGAAGCAATACTAAAGATGAAGCAAGAATTGGTGGTTTAACCACAGAATTAGTTGAAAAAATAACAATACCAAATGATGATGGTAGCACAACAACTTATGATTTCTTATGGCCAACATCTGAAAGACTAATCTGTTTAGGTGGAAGAACAATAGAAGAAGTAACAGGATTTAGTAGCACAATAGAAACATTAAGAGAAAGAACACCTGAATTCTTAAGAGATGCTGAAGGTAACTTAATAACAGATGAGAAAAATGAAAGAGTAACAACCTTACAGGCAAAAGGATATAACGTACAAAAACAAAAAACTGATAGTGGAGTAGAAGCTTTTGCTGTAATTCGTGAAGTAGGAGCATATAACTTTAATGATGTTCCAATGGGCGAATTTGTAGTAAGATTCTTATATGGAAATGATAAAACAGAGCTAGATGACCAATCAAAAGTAACATTAAATCCACCACAAGCTTTAACAGAAAACGGAACACCATATATATCTGGAAATAATGATTACTTTGATAAAGCAGGAAATCCTTTAATATACACAGCAAATTACGATAAAGATGAATTAGGCTCAACACCAGCTGTATATAATGGACAAGACTTTAAATCAACAATTTTTGAAAATAATGTGGATAATAAAGCTAAAGATAGTGAGTCTAGAAGACTAGAAGTAATAGCAAATTCACAAACTATAACAAGCGAAAACTCATCAGTTCTTAAAACAGCAAACGATATAGATCAAAGACACACAGACTTATATAATCAATATTCTATGTATGCAGACACAAATAAAATTAACTTCAACATAGATATGCAAAGTGAAGATAATGTAGAAGAATTAGCTAAAACTACAGATGATAAGGATGTTACAAGTGTTACATATGGTAGAAAAACAGCTGTTTATGACGCAAGAAACATCAATTTTGGTTTAGTAGAAAGACCAGAAAACAATATTATTTTAGATAAGGAAGTTAGCGACATAAAATTAGTAACAAACGATGGAAATACTATATTTGATGCTGTATATGATATTAATTATCGTTTAACAGAAAGACTTGATGATTCAATGATTGTTATAGGAAAAGTTCCACCACAACAAAAAGATAGTAGTGGAGAAATAGTTCAACAATATTTAATAGCAGAAGCTGTACTAAATACTGAAAAATCAGTTGGTATAGAGCAATTACAAGCATTAAATAAAAATGAAAGAAAATTAATCGGAAATGATGAAGGCAAAAATGTAGGACAACAAAACTTTAGATTTATAAATGTAGATACAGACATTTTACAAGGAACAACAATTCAAGTAGAGTATTTACTAACTGCAATTAACTTAAGTGAATTAGATTACACATCAGAAACATTAGATGGAATAGCAAATGTAGCCGTTGCAAATCAAACAACAGCTAAACAAGAAATTAGAAATTTAGCAAATGAAGTTAGAGAAGCAGAAATTAAAGGCGAAATATTAAACAGCGCCGGCGGATATGACCGTAGATATTTAGGAAACTTCTATGATTCAGGAAATCCAAAACAAAAAGGTAAAGTTGATGATGTAATAGTAACAACAAAGATACGTCAATTAGTTGACTATGCAGATAATGATTCAATATTTGTTTCATCAGACAATATGGATAATAACCATTTATGGAGAAATACAACTATCACAGAACTTGCAGGAAGCGGAATTGAGGCAAATAGAATATTAAATGCAAATGTAATACCAACATTCCAAAAACTAGATAAATACGGTGTTGAATATATAGTAAAACAAGATGATAAAACATCTGGTAAATTAGTACAAAGAAATAACTTACTATTAAGTATTGATGATGATACTGTAGCAGAAGAAGGAACTGTAAAATCAAATGCAGGATTTGAAAGAAAACTAGTACCTCTTACATCAGTAAATGGAAATGTAAATTCTACAGCATATAAGGCAGACATCAAATTAACAATAAGTAAAACAGTTGCAGCTCA
This sequence comes from uncultured Clostridia bacterium, assembly GCA_947628085.1. Classification (GTDB taxonomy): domain Bacteria; phylum Bacillota; class Clostridia; order TANB77; family CAG-508; genus Scatovivens. Next base: position 3,239 of record CANQYM010000008.1, on the reverse strand, counting down.
AGATGATGCAGACAACTTAGCATATGATAACTTATCAGAAATTGTTAAACTTGAAAACACAGTTGGTAGAAGAGATGTTACAATACTAGTAGGAAATGCAGATCCAGTACTAGGAGAATTTGATCCAGCATCTATGGAAGAAAGAGATGCAAGTGCAACAGAGTTAATTACTTTCACACCTCCAACAGGTTTAGGAGTAAAAGACAACTTAAGTAGAAGAGTAGCATTGATTTTAAGTACAACAACAGCATTTGTATTAGTAGTAATAGTTATAGCTAACAGAAAGAATATATTCAAGAAAAAAATCTATAAATAAAAATTAATAAGGTCGGAGGGCCCTTAAGTCCTCCCCCTTGTTAAACAAGGAAAGTAAAGCCACTTTCTTTGTTTAACAAGAGAAAAATGCACAATTCGACAAAAAAACACATGTAAATATATTAAAATGAAGAAAGCTAAAAAAATATTTTTGAAAAAAAGTCAAAAAATATCTGCAAAACCTTGAAAAAATAGGAAATTAGATGTATAATAGATTATGTGTAGACTTTTTTTATAAGATAAAAATGTTTAAAATATAAAAACTTATAAATTAAATGTATTGAGGAGGAAAAAAATATGCTAAAAAACAAAATTCTAGAAAAATTGTTAGCAGTATTCCTAGTATTTACATTAACATTTGCAAACTTTGCCTTTGTAAGCAAGTCTTATGCGGTAAGTTTTGCAGAAATATTTGGTGGAAAATCCACTACAGGAAACAAAAATGTAGAATTTGAAGCCTATTTTGGAACCGAAGAGGAAAACTCAGCTTCGGTTATTAGTGATGTAAACAACAAGGAACTTGAAATTAGCATGGATTTAAATGTTAAAGATGAAGGATATTTAAAAGATGCTAAAATCGAAATTACAGAAGGAGAAAATGAAGAAGAATTAGGATTTGATTTAAAAGAAAAAACAGAATTAGAAGAGGGTATTAGAAATATTGAAAATAATACTATTTATTTAAATCAAATAGATAAATCTTCAGAAGTTAAAATACAAATTCCAATAGAATATAGAAATGAAAACTACGTAAAAGAAGAAAAAGCTTTAAGCGAAAGCGTAGTTAAATTTAGTGGAATATATGTTGATAAAGACGGTAATGAAAAAGAGCTTGAAAAAGAAGTAGAATTAGAAATAGCTTGGAAAGATGAAAGAGAAGTTAGACTAGAAGAAGAAGCAGAAAAATATATTTCTTATGAACAAGGCATTATTTTCCAAACTGTTGAAAGAATAGATAATAGAGCCCAAGAAGATGTAAACACATTACCAGTACAAGAAACAGAAATAGAAATAGATGTACCAACAATCAAAGATCAAAAACCAAGCAAAATAACAGTTGTTGCAAATTCAACAGAAGCAACAAATGGTTTAAGTGCGGGAGAAGTTAAATTTGGTACAGACAATTGGGAATATAACGAAGAAGAAAATAAATTAAGAATAAAAGTAAATAATGAAAAACAAATGGTAGAAATAAATGAGTCTGAAGGAGAATATTTACAAGAAGGTGAAATAAAACAAGAAGAAAGATTATATAATGGCTCAGGAATTGATGAATATTTAGTAACATATACCTTTGAAAATTTAAAAGTTGAAGAAGACGAAAAATTAGAAGCAAAAACAAAAGCTGTAGCAAGAATGACAACACTAAGTGGTGTAGAATCAGATGAAAATAAAAATGTAGTAGTTTCAGAAAAAGAAAGCACATATAGCTTAGAAGGAACAACAGGAGAAATAGTATCTCTACAGTTAAACAATAATAAAGAAGAAATAAGCAAAGCTTATGCATATGTAAATTACAATAATGCTGGAAGATACGAAGTAGAAGTTCCATCTGAAATGATAATAAACATATCTTATAAAGATATAGTAGAAAGCATAGAAGTAAAAGATGAATCTACTGTTTATGTAGATAAAGCCGGAAACGAAATTGCTACAAATGATACATACTATAAATCAATAAGTGTAAGCAAAGAAAACTTTGATGCTATTTTAGGATCATCTGGAGAAATTAGAGTAAAAGATGAAGTTGGAAACATTATAAATGTAATAAATAGTGCAAGCACAGTAGATGAAAACGGAAACATAGTAGTAGGTTTTGCTGAGAAATATTCTAGATTAAGTTTCGAAATGACAAAACCTATGGAAGATGGAAACATAGTAATAAGCACAGTAAAAGCAATAAGTGATGTAAGTGTAGATAAAGCAACTTATTCAAATTTAGATAAAATAGTAACAAAATCAGGAATGGAAGCAAAATATAGCTATGTTGAAAATCCTGTAAATATAGGAGAAGTAAGCACAGAAACAAAACTTACAGATACAGCAACAGAAGCAAACTTAATTTTAGATAGAGAAAGCTTATCAACAATAGAACCAAATACAGATGTAGAAATGAGAGTAGAATTAAATAACGCAAAAGAAAGTTCAGATATATATGGTCATTCAGATTTTGAAATAGAATTACCAGAATATGTAGAAAACATAGAATTAACAAATGTAAACTTATTATATGGAGAAGGTTTACAACTAACTGGAAGCAGTGTAGAAGGAAGAATAATTAGATTCTCAATAGATGGAAGACAAGATGGAATAAACTCTGGTGTATTAACAAACGGAACAAACATAGTATTAAATGCAAATATTAGTGTAAACATGTATGCACCAGCAAAAGAAGAAAAAATAATTTTAAGATATACAAACTCAGAAGCAACAAATTACTTAGATGGTGGAGTAAAAGAAGTTGGAATAGAATATTCAGCTCCAACAGGATTAGTTGCTGTAAATAGTATATCTAATTATGATGCTCAAGGCTCAGTTACAACATCAATTAGACAAGGCAAAAAAGATGGAATTTTAGCTGTTTATAATGGTTCTGTAACACCAAGAACAGAATTAATAGTAATGAACAACAATAAAAACACAATTGGAAACATAAGCATTTTAGGAAGAATTCCATTTAAAGGTGTAAAAGATTTAGTAAGTAATGAAGAATTAAACACAACATTAGATATGAGCTTAACAAACTTAATTGAATCAAATGAACAAAATAGAGGAAGCTTCAACATTTACTATTCAGAAAATGGAGAAGCAACAAGAGATTTAGGAGATGAAAACAATGGCTGGACATTAGAACCAGCAGATATAAATTTAGTTAAATCATACTTAATTGTACCAGCAGAACAAAATTATGAGATGGCAGAAAA
>CANQYM010000007.1 GCA_947628085.1 uncultured Clostridia bacterium | reverse complement strand
CCACCTCATTTTTTTGACTTAAAAGAGTCGCTATTGATAGTCCTACATATCCTGTTCCTGCTACTGCTATTTTCATAATAATTCACCTTTCAATTTATTCTATAATTTTTATTTAAAAATATAATTATCAAAAAATAAAATTTTTTATCCATTTGTTTTTATTAAATAAAGTTCTACTCTTAAATTTATTCATTTTTGTTATTTTTTAATATTTTCATTTTTTCACAAATTTTAAATATATAATCTCTATTTATTATAAAAAATATGATTATTGACACTATAAAATTAAAAATATTTATATATATATTATTGAAATATGCTGTTATAAAAAAATACATTATGATTGCAAATAATATATATGTTTCATTTGAAAATTGTATATTAATATTTTTCTTTATATCTTTATATCTAATTATAAATAATAGAGCATATGAAATTAATGTTGATATAGTTGCAGCATACAATCCTATATAATTAATTAATATTAAATGAAATGCTAAATTAGTAATGGCAGCAAATACAGTTGTAATTCCATTTTTCTTTGATTCCATTCGAGCTATATAAATTCCACCAATAAATGAAGATAGCATAGATAAGATTATTGATAAAATAAGAATCGGAACCTGATAATATCCATATGCATAAGCTTCTGTAAATAATAATTTAAAAAATAAAAAATTCATTGATAAAATTAAAATGCAAATACTAATTAAAACTTTAATTGTTGTATTCATAACTTTAGAATAATATTCATCTCTATCTTTTTTATCTAGCATTTCTACAGCGTTTTCCTGCCATGATAAATGAAACACAGAAAAAAATGTTTGACATAAATTTGGAATTTTATTTGCTACAGCATAAACTGCATTTACAGAAGTACCTAATACTGTACTAACAATTGTTCTATCTGATACATTTATTATCCACCATGAAATAGAATTTGGCATCATAGGTAACGAATATTTCAGCATATCTTTTAATACTGATATATCAATACTTTTTAAAGAAATATATTTATATATTTTTAGCGATGATACTGCAAAAATAGAACTTACAATATATCCTATTGAATAAGCAATTAATATTCCTGATAATCCTAATTTCAAAAAATGCAATAAAACAAATGCAGATAATGACATTGTTAATACATATATAATATTTGTAATAGCATAAGTTGGTAATTTTTTTAAGCCTCTAATTAAAAAAACTACAAATGTATAAATTGATTCACATACTAACAATAAATAAAAATATGGCAAAATGTTTCTTATATTAGTACTAAAAAAAGACACAATTAAAATAATAATTAATGATATTATGATTCCTAATATTGTCATTAATACAGAACTTGAAACAATTTTTTTATCTTTTTCATAGTCATTTTCTACATTTTGTACTAAAAATCTAAATGTGGCTTCACCTATATCTAGTGTAACAAATGGAACTAATAATGAAACATATGTTAATAATAAATCAAATAGTCCATAATCAGCTTGAGTTAGCCATCTTGTTAATAATGGAGTCATAATAAACATTATTCCTTTTGTACATAAAGTTCCAAAGGATAATATTGCTGTATTTTTAACTAATTTTTTTGAACTTTCTTTGCTTTCTTTATTCACTTTTATTTTTCCTATTCTTCTTTTTTATTTTAAGTAAAAACACATAATCGATCTTTTAGATTTTTTATATGTCGTATCTATTACAATACTGCCATTACTATTATATTTTGGATGCAAATCACATCTAAACTCTCCATTTTCTCTAGGGTCAGAAAAAATATCAACTAATTCATCTTTTTTGTTATTAATTAAATCATACATAAAAACTTTTTGTCTAAAATATTTATTAGGATATGTATCTGAAATAAAAAATTCTTGATTATTATCTATAGTAGGATGCCCATCTTCATTTAAATATTTCCTATTGATATCTTGATATTTATTCCCTGCAACATCATATATTCTATAAAATGATGTTTTACTTTCTCTTTCTGAAACAGTCATAATCAATTTATCATTGTCAATCCAGTCATAATGAGATACTATATTTTTTTCTTCTGCCACATCAATCTTTTGATTTTCTAGATTATATATGCATAATCTAGTTTTCCATCCAGGCCATTCCTTAACTGTCCATATATGAAAGAACATTACCTTTTTTCCATTTGGAGAAAAAGAAATATGATTTATATAATGTTCAGAATAAGTTTCACTTTTTACACTTTTAGACAATTCATAAAAACTAATTAATAATTTTTTATGCTTTTCTTTAATATTAACAAACCACAATCCATCATTCTTTGGTGCACTAATTCCTTCTGTTGTATCTTTCAATCTATCATAGCCATAACCATTTCTAAGTCTTTGCAACCTTGAAAAATTAGTTGTAATTCCAATTTTTTCATCAGGTGAAATATCATATAATGCTGGTTTAATTATATCTATAACTTTATTTTTTTTAAAATCAAATACCTTTGTACAATATTCATTTTCATCAATATCATTGTAGTATATGTAATCATTATTTAAATTTGACCAATGTAATCTACTTCCTTGTTGCCAACACCAAGCTTTTGATTGTGTCAACTTAATAAATTTTTTGGGGCTGTTTATATTATAATAACCGATTTCTGTATCATTTTTTTTCGTTTCAGCATTTATCTTAACTCTTTGACATAATAATTTAGCTTTATCCCTAGAAATTGGATAATAATCATAATATCCATTAAAAACATGATATCCTCTACAAGAAAATTTTTTTACATTTTCAATTTTTTCATTATTAATAATTAAGCGATTAGCAAAAAAATATTTAAAATTTTTTAATATTTTGTAATAACCCTTAAGCCTATTTTTAAATTTTTTTTTAAAATATTTTTCAACAAATGTTTTTATCTTTTTCAATTAGTTTTCCACCTTTTTTACATTTTCAAACTTATAAAACATGGCTGTCAATTCTAAAAAAATCATAAAATGAATTCTATAATAAGAAATTGTCCAATAATCTAAAATTAGCAACGAAATAATTGCACTTTTAAAAAAAATATTATATGTACTATTTGATTTCGAAAATAAATAAATTATATAAATGCTATAATATATAGAGAATCCTATTATTCCATAATTACATAGTAATTCTATAAAATTATTGTGGGCATATAAATCTTGATTATAATCAATATTAAATAATACGTGAAAAGCATTTGTTCCATTTCCAATAATAGGATGTTGTTTAAAATATTCTATTCCATAATCTATCATCACATTTCTATCTCTTAAAGATGCATCTATTCCAGTTCCTTTAGCATAATTTATTGCCTTTTCTATTCTATTTCCTAAAATATTATAGAATACATCTACATTCATAATAACAAAATAAATAGCTATACAGCATATTATTATTATCATCATCTTAAAAATTAATTTTAAAAAGTTTCTTTTATTACTAAAATATGTATGTATGAATCCAAAAAGCAATATTCCTACTAGTATTTTTCTAGTTCCAGATAAAAATATGCAAATCATAAAAAATGCAATTAAAAAAATATATAACATTTTTTTTGTTAGTGTTTTAGTATTAAAAAAAACATAAAGTAAAATAAATATTGATATTTCTAAATTATAAGTATACATCATTCTAGTACCATATTCTCCTGCAAAAAGATATGTGCCCAATCTAGTTGTAGAAAGATTAGTTGGGTTTTCATAAAGTATACATATTATCGAAACGATAGCTGTTCCTATAACAAAAGATATAAAAAATTTTTTTAAAACTTTTGTTATGTCATTATCGTTTGCTATAAATAACAATTTTATAGAAGATACAGAAAACAAAAGGTATACTGCCATAAATTTTATTAAATATAACTCTTTAGATACAGACCACTGAGTTGAGAGAATAGTCCATATAATAAGAAAAACATATAAATAATCAAATTTAGTTAATATAAGTTTGTTATTTTTTAATAATACACATAAATATAAAATTGTAACCAAAAAGCCTAATGCATAAAATCCATACATTGTAAATAACGGCATCATTGGAATTGATGAAATAAATAAACAAATTAAAAAATTATATAAATCATTTTTTTTAATTATCATAAATATTCCCCTATTTAAATAAATTTTTTATTTTATCTTTACAAACTTTTATTTTAAGCAAGTCTTTTGAATCTTTTAATTTATATGAAAAATTATTATAAAAGGAAACATTCTCTCCTCTTTTTAAAATTTCAAAATACCTTTTGTATTCAAGACTATTACCAGCATAATTATTTTTTAATACTCTCTGTTTATATTTATCCATATCTTTTTTCATAAATTTATAATGGCATAAGACTGATACTAAATCTCTAGAAAAATTTTTATTATATGGATATTGCCAATGTGAGCTTCCTTGGAAATCACCTTTTTCATAAAAAAAGAGTGGATATTTAGAGAGAGTGCAATTTAATACTGTATCTTCATCCGAAAACACTCTTTTCCTTGGTCCTCCTGTGATCATTTTGCATTTATATGTTGAAGTATATTCATAAGAGTTTGTATCAAAATAGCAATATTTATCTAATGTATCTTCTTCAGTCTCATTTCCTTTAAAAATAAAATCTTCTGAATACATATCTAATAAAAAGGATCTTGCTCTTTTAATTTTATTCTCTTCTAATTTTGCTATAAATTCTTTTATACTATGTCTTTCACAATCAACATAATAGAATTTTTCATCTGAATCAACACACAAAATCCATTTATTAAAACCAATATAAGAATACATTCTATTCATTATTCCTTCTCTTCTCGCAGTAGTATATTCCATATTAGTAGAATACAAATTTACATCTGGTTGCTGTATTAGAAATTCATATGTTCCATCATTTGAAGTATTGTCAATAAATGCAAAATATTGTATTCCTATATTTCTATAATATGTTATAAATTGCTTTACTCTTTCTAAATCGTTTTTTATTAGACATATCATAATTACATCATTTTCAGGAATTTCTTTGACATTAAAAACTTCATTAATAATTTTTATATCTGAATTAAAGAATTCATCTACTACACTAATATTTTGGCTTTCTGATAATAAAAATTTTAAAATTGTATTATAATATTCTTCAAATTTAGGTAGTGGAATAATATCATTAGTTTCATCTTCATTTTTTTCAAAATTTGCATACTTTTTTAAATATTCTTTAAAAAATTTATATTTTTTTACTCCATTACAATATTGCAATAATGTTAATTTTCTAAGAATATAGTCTCTTAATTCTTTCATATCTAATCTTCTTTTTCCTTCAACAATAAATTATAAAATTGATCAATTGAATTTTTCCAACTTAAATCTTTTATCGTATCATATGATTTTTTTTGCATATCATATATTTTTATTGGGTTTTCTATATAATAAACAATTTTTTTATAAAGAGTTTCTGCATTAAAATCAATTAGTATTGCAGAATCTTTTTCAAATAAATCAGTAAATGAACCATCTTCAAATTCTATAATTGGTAGTCCCGTTGCAATCATTTCATACGGTACAAGTGAAATATTAGTCATTGATGCAACCATACCAAAATCAACAAATTGATATAATTTATTCAATTCTATTTTATTAAGCTTTCCTAAATTTTTACCACTTCTCACTTTATATTTTTTATTCAATCCAAAATATAATACTTTTAATTCTATATTTTTTTCTTTTTTTAATTCATTAGTAACATTAAGTAAAATATTTTGAATTAAATTTGGTATTCTTTTTCCTTCTTCTTTAATATATGTTGCAATATATATAGTTTTTTTATTTTTATAGTTTTCAAATTCTCTTTCAACATATTCATATTCTTTTTTTTCATATGGAAAGTCTATATAATCATATTTACCACATAGATTACAATTTTTAGTTATTTGTTTTAAATTCCACTTTCCCAAACTAATAACATGAAATCCTAGTTCATAAGTTTTTTTAGCAAGTAAATATCTTTCATTTACTTTAAAAAAATAAGGTTCAAAATCTTGAACAAAATAAACCTTATATCCATTTAAATGTTTTGCCCAATAAACACTTATCCAAGAAGTTGCTATTACAACATCATAACTATTGTTTTGGGCATCTTCATATTTTATAAAATTTCCTTTTAAATCACCAACATTATTATAAGCATTCTTTTCTATTTTTTTTAGTTGATCATTTCCTATATATACATATGTAATATTTATATTTTTTTCTGACAAGTAAGTTCCTAATCTTAACAATGAAGTATGTCCACCAGCAAATTTTTTTATACTGGATATAACTATAGCTATATTATTTATATTCTTAATTTTTGTATTTTTTATTTTTTCTAAATTATCAATCCTTAATATTCTATTTATAATATCATTTTCATGAAATCGCATAATTATTTCATAAAAATTTTTTAATGTGTCAGTAAAAATCATATAATAACTCCTAGTTTTCTAAAAATTCTTGAACTTCCATTTTTTTTCCATCTTTTATTCCATTTATAATTGCTTTTAAAATTTTTATTTTATTTTTTCCTCTTATCAAAGAAGCTAAAGAAAAAGTAATGCAAAATCCTAAATATGTATTACATGAATAGCATTCATAACCTATTCCGCCATATTTTTTGAATTTTCGATTTAAATAAATAATATTTCTATTTGTGAAATATACCCTTTGTGGATTTACATTTTTTTTATAAGTTAATTTAGCTATATTAGTGGATAAATTTTTATTCTTAACTAATTTTGAGATAAACATAATAATATCAACTTTCCATTTAGACTTCCTTTCTATATCTCCATATTGTTGATCTAAAATAATGTTATTAATTCTCAATATTTTCCAATTTAAAATTATCAATCTTTTACAAAAATCATTATCTATTAAATCTATATATAAATTTTCATCGTATCGTCCAACAGAATTCCAAGCTTCTATACGAGTACAGCTAGATGAAGTAATGCATCTATTAATATATTCAAATTTGCTACTTTTTTGAGGTATCATATAAGCTCTTCTTTTATCAATTACTTGTGGACATATTATAGCAATATCTTTTTCATTAAATTTATTAGAAATTGATTCAACAAAATTGTATGGAACTATTGAATCTTGATCCATTGTTATTACCCATTCTAATTCTTTATTTTTAGAAGCTTCTAACATAATACAATTCAAAGCTTTAGCTAATCCAATATTTTTACCAGTCCCAATAAATTTTACATTTTCATATAAAATTTTATTTCTCAATGAATCACAGGGAGAATTAAGAAAAACATATACTATGTTCACTTGTTTATAAATACTATTCAATGCATCCATAAAACGCTCTTCATCAGGATTATATAAAACTATTCCTGCAGCAACCTTATAAATAACATTATTATTTTCTTTCAATGTGTTTCCCCCTTAAATCTAATGCATTTCAATGATATTAGCTAGTTCAATAATTTATACTTTTAAATAATCATTACAAATTAATCCAATTACCGAATATTTCATCCCATTCATTAGGAATAAATGGTTGAAATCCGCTAAAGTGATAAAATGTTATTTCTCCAAAATATAATTTTCCATTTGCTTCATAAAAATCAACTCTAACATGTTTCATATTTTTAGATATTATTTTTGACAATTCAATCATTTTTTCAAAATTTTTAGGCTTTTTGATATCTTTATTAGAATTTGGATAATGTTGTCTAATATTTAAATGATTAAAATTAATATCATAATAATCGAACTTCGTATTGCCAGTTATTCTATCTGTTGCGATAAATAATGCTTTAGGTTCACCATCAAAACAAAAAAATTTATAATCTCTTAGTTCACCATTTGTTTCATCCTCTATATATTCTTCTGCTATTATTTTAGGAGTTATGTTTTTATACGGCCACTCTCTTCCAATATAGAAAAAGTTATATTTCAAGGCATTGCTTATTTTATTTCTGGCTTCATGTTTATTTAATTTTGATTTGTCTTTTACTATAACTATTCCTTCAGAATCATGGGTGCATTTTAACACAAATTGATTTGGAAGTTTGTCGAAATCTATCTCATCAAAATTGTTCCAAACTCCTAAAGTATGTATAACATATTCTTTCCCTATTAGAGATTCAATATATTTTTTAACTTCATATTTATCAACCATTTTTGTATATTCTTGTTTTCTATCATTTAATTTTAAATAATTTAATTTTTCATTATACGTTTTAGGATTTTTTAAATTACAAAATTTTTTAAATTGAATAAAATAATATAATTGTATATAAGCTTTATCTGGTAAAAATCTCAACATATACTTAAGTTTTTTCTTGTTCATTCCAATTTTCCTCTATAAATTTATCAATCATATTTACTATTGCCATAGGATTTTTATTTTCCCATTTTTTCAAATTATCTGTACCAGTTTGTATTTTAATAATTGCATCTTCTAATTCTTCCATTTCAAAAACTGGAAGAACATATCCATTAGAAGCAAATGCTTCATTATTTTGAATTTGATGATCATTTATATGTTCGCCATATTTTTCAAGTCTTGTTACTGCAATTACTTTTTTTCCCTCATTAAGTGCTTTCATTATAGAACCAGAAGCACCATGCGAAATAACAAAACTAGATTTTTTTATGTAATCTAAAAATTCTTCTTGAGATATAAAATCTCTGTATTCAAAATATTTAGGAACATATGTTGATGTTCCTATTTGCGCAAAAATCTTTTCTTTTATAATTTTTTTCTCACATAATTTGTCTAATTCAATAAAAAGCCTATTAAATGGATAATTTCTTGATCCAACTGTAACAAAAATCAATATAGGCACCCCCCATAAATAGCCTTCTTATAATATTTTTTTTGACTTTCCCACTGAACAATAAATAAATCAGAATGTTCTTCCATCTTTTTTCCAGCTACTGTTGGCATATTCGCTCTTCCAAATGTTTCTATAAAAACAAATTTCTTTCTAAAAAGAATTGCCAATAAATAAAATGGATAAGCAACCATTGTACCAGTAGTTATAACAAAATCTGGTTTTTCTTTTATCCATATAAATAATGTGTATATGCTATTCCAAAGCATTTTAAATACCATTAATTTATCCTTTAAATCTGTCTGTTTCATAAGGTATTTTGCTAGTGGTGCATCAAATTGTGTTTTTTCAGTTACCATAAAACCATCATATTTATCAATTAAAATTTGTAATTTCTGCAATTGTTCCCAGTGTCCACCACTACTTGATACTAAACATAGTACTGGTTTCCTATTGTGCTTCTTCATTTATCCTCTCCCAAAAATGTAAATATAAAAATAATTACATATAAAACTCTTTATACCATTCTGCAAACTTTCTTAAGCCCTCTCTTAATGTTGTATGAGGCTTGAATCCAAACTCTTTTTCTAAAGGTGTTGTATCTGCATATGTTATTGGTACATCGCCTGCTTGCATTGGTACTAATTCTTTATGTGCTTCAAAATCATATTCTTTTGGTAATACTTCTGCTCTTACTAGTTCTTCTTGCAATATATTTACAAAATCTAATAAATTTTCTGGATTTGAATTTCCTATATTATAAATTGCATATGGTGGTATTGGTAAACCATCTTCTCCATTTTTCTTTTCAGGTGCTTTTTTCATTACTCTTATTACACCTTCTACAATATCATCTATATACGTAAAATCTCTTTTACAATTTCCATAGTTAAATATTTTTATCGTTTCTCCTGCTAATAATTTATTTGTAAAACCAAAATATGCCATATCTGGTCTTCCTGCTGGTCCATATACTGTGAAAAATCTTAATCCAGTTGATGGTATATTATAAAGTTTTGAATAACTATGAGCTAATAATTCATTAGATTTTTTTGTTGCTGCATATAGTGATACTGGATTGTCCACTTTATCATCTGTTGAAAATGGTATTTTTTTATTTCCTCCATATACTGATGAACTTGATGCATATACTAAGTGCTCTACTGGATAATGCCTGCAACATTCTAAAATGTTATAAAATCCTATTAAATTAGATTCTATATATGCATCTGGATTTGTTATACTATAACGTACTCCAGCTTGTGCTGCTAAATTTACTACTATTTCTGGTTTATACTCTTTAAATATATTTTCAACAGTTTCTTTATCTGCTAAATTTCCTTTTATAAAATTAAAATTATCAAAATCTTTTATTTCATTTAATCTGTATTCTTTTAATTTAACATCATAATAATCATTTAAATTATCTAGTCCTACTACTTGAACATCTTTTTCTTCATTTAAAATTCTTTTAGCAAGATTTGATCCTATAAAACCCGCTACACCAGTTATAAAAATCGTTTTCATTTTTACTCCCTTGAATATATATTTATTAAATAATAAACATATATAGTCTTTATAAAATACAAAATTAATGATGATAATAACTACTAAATATGTAACTAATTTTAGCTATCTCTATATTTTTTTGTTCTTTGATTTATCTAAATTTTTCTGCATTATATAGAGGACATACAATTTTTACATTCACTATTTAAATTGCTCCTTCTTTTTTTATTACATTATTAATAGTTTTTAGTACAATTGATAAGTCTCTAACATTTGAATGATTTTTATGATAATTTATATCCATATTTAACCTGTCTTCAAAAGTCGCTTCTGATCTTCCTCCAATTTGCCACAGGCCAGTTATTCCAGGCTTGTACTTTGTTATTATCTTATAGTATTCTCCCATATCTTCTTTTTCTCTAGGTAAATATGGCCTCGGTCCTACTAAACTCATTTTGCCTGTTAATAAGTGTAAAAATTGTGGGAATTCGTCTAAGCTTGTTTGTCTTAAGATCTTTCCAATTCTAGTTACTCTTGGATCATTTTTTATTTTTCTATATATGTAAAATTCTTTTCTAACATCTTGATTTTCTTTTAAAAATTTTTCTAACTTTTCATCAGCATCAACACACATTGTTCTAAACTTAATCATTTTAAATAATTTTCCATCTTTTCCTATTCTTTCCTGAAGGAAAAAAATTGGTCCATCATCTTCTCTATAAATCTTGTTTATTACATAAATAATCATAGTTAGAGGTATTAATAGAATAGTTCCAATTAATCCTGCTAAAATATCAATACATCTTTTTATCGTTTTAGATAATAAATTTTTAATTTTCTTATTTTCTTCTAAACAGCTTAATGCAATTGTTTTTTCTTGAATTAATGTTTCTTCACTTTCAAAATTAATACTGTTTTCTAATTGAATTTCTTCTATAACATTCGTAGGTATTTTTGCTACCTTTGTGTTCATTTCTACATCCCCCAATAAAAATTTAAAATAATATTTTGGAAACTCTGAATATTTTTAGATTTCTCAATTCACTATGCATACTTTTAGTACACAATGCCGATATTCAAGCCAATCTTTCCTGCTTATAGCAAGAAAAAGATTACCTAGTTATTTCTAGCTAGGATTTTATAGTCCAAATTTTTTTAAACACATTTTTCCTATGTTCATTGATGTATTAAAATAATAATTTCCTTGGTGATTGTTTTCGCAAACAAAGTTTGCTTCCTTTCTTTTTATTTTTGCTCTGCATTTATAACATCTACTTGCTGTATAGTTTTGCCTTACTGTTGTTATTAAAATTCCGTTTTTAAAAGCCTTGTATTGTAAGTTATTAATAATTCTTCTTTTTAAATATATAGGGCTATGTTTTCCAACTTTTCTTTCAAAGCCCGATACATTTTCTTCAACCTTTGCAATAGATATTACTTTTGCTCCATGCATTAAACAAAAATCAATTATTTCTTTGCTAACTTTGTGTGCAGTATAATCATCTATTTGCTCTAGTTTTTGCCAATATGTTTTATGATCTCTTGGAGTAATTACTTTTGAATTCTGTCTATCTTTCTTTATTTGTGATAATATTTTCGATGTTCTATTTTTGTATTCTTTTCCACCTTTTATAAATTTTGATTTTACAAATTTCCCATTTTTGTCTAATATTGTGCATATTGCAAAATCATCATAATTTGAAAAGCACACTCCACAAACTCTTAAATTTTCATCTTTCATTCTCAAAGCTACAGGTCTTATATCTTCAACTACTTGCTTTATTGGTATATGAAGCATCATGTATTTTGAATTAATTAATATTGTTGGCGATAAAGTTTGCATTGTACTATCAAGATTTTTGCCATTTAATTTAAGCAAATACCATTTCCACTCTTCACCATTCCATAATTTCACTTCAACAGATTTTGAATTAAAATTTTTGTACATTCCTTTATAAAAAACTGGTGAACAATTAAAACTTTGTGTTTCTGATATTTGTTTATTTTTTTGAGTTAAAGATACATAACTTCTTACGGAACCAATAGCTTGGTTGATTGCAGCTCTTCTAAAATAAGTAGGAACTTCTAAGTCTAAATAATTTTTTGGTATTTCACCATTTTTATTTTTTATGGTTAATTTTTCTAATTCTCGCAAACAATATTGATTAGAAAGATTTAAAAATTCTTGATGCTCTAAAAGCAATTTGTAATAAAATAGAATAATTTCGTTATATATTGATTTTGTTTTCTTTAAAAAATCATCATATTTTGAATAAATTCTTAGCTTATATGTAATTGTGCAGTACCCTGAATTTTTATCTATCTCTTCCATTTACTTTTTCCTACTTTTTCGTAAAGTTAAATAATTTACGAAAAAAATAAGCCCAAATCTTTAAACATTTTGCCTAAAGATTTGGGCTTACTTTTATTTAAGCTTACTATAGTTTTTCTAGAAATTTTTTCTTAGTATAAAATGATGAATGAACATATTTATTTAAAGTTACATCAGCAGAAGCATGTCCTAAAATTTCACTTAAAGATTTTATATCCATTCCAATTTCAATACATTCAGTTGCAAAAGTGTGTCTTAAAATGTGAAATTTATAGTTTTTTATATTGCATTCTTGAAAGCATTTTTTTAGCATGTATTGATAATTCCTTGGTTCTACATATTTATCACTTTTTCCAGTTAGAAAAAATTCATTTCCACTATAACTATTTTTTAATTTTATTTCTGCTAAAATTTTATATAATTTTCTATTTATTGGTATTTTTCTAATTGACTTTTTACTTTTAGGTTTGTCAATTAAGACTTTTGTATTATTTTTATCTTTATATACTCTTTGCAAAGATTTATTAATAGTAATTAGCTTATTCTTCAAATCAATATCATTCCAAGTTAATGCACAAATTTCTCCGATTCTTATACCAGTATTTAAACAAATAATTATGCCAATACTTCTAAAAGTATTTTTATTAGTGCAATGATTTTCAAGTTTTATTTTCTCGCTTTTGCTAAGTATAGTTATTTCTTCAGCTTCATATTTGGGTATTGAAATTAAATCTAAAGCAAAATCAAACTTATATTTTTTCTCTGCATACCTTAATATAGATTTTAATACAATTACAATATCTTTAATTGTTTTTACGGAAAGTGTTAAAGAGAGATTATCTATAAAAGAATTAAAGTCAAATTTTTCAAAATAAACAACTCTTATATTTTTAAAATATTCCAAAATATATTTATTTAAAATATATTGATACCTATAAAAAGTAGAATTTTTAACTTGATGCTTTTTATATAAAAGCCAACTTTCTATCAAATCTTTAAAAAGTAAATTATTTTTTTTATTCATTAGTAAAAAATTTTCATTAAGCAATTTCATATAATTCCTCCTTTTATGAAACAAAATTATTAAAAGTAAATTTTAATATAAAATGTTTAAAAAAACATAAAAATGTTGCTTTTTTTGAAATTGTATATTATAATAAGATATAGCAAATTCGTAAATTATTTAACTTTACGAAAAATATTATAAGTAATAAATAAAAAAAGACTACAATTTTATCAATTGTAGTCTCTTTTTATTTTCATTTTTTAATTTTTAGGAAGTTTTACTGTAAAAATAGTGCCTTTTGGTGTATTATGACTAGCTTTTATTGTTCCACCATGTTCTGTAACTATTACATTTGCTATTGAAAGTCCAAGTCCAGTTCCACCACTTTCTCTGCTTCTAGCTCTATCTTCTCTATAAAATCTTTCAAATATACGTTTTAAGCCCTCTTCACTAACCCCTATTCCAGTATCTTTAACTTCAATTATGCATTTGTTGTCTTTATTATAAGTTTTTATTTCTATTTTATCTTTTTCTTCTGTATATTTAATTGCATTATCTAACAAAATAATCATTAATTGATAAATTTTATTGGCATCCACATTAATATCCATTTTATAGTTTAAGTCTAGTGCAATCTCTTTTTCTTGCATTTCTGCTATTTCTTTATATGGAGTTATAATTTCCTTTATATATTCATCTATATTAATATTTTCTTTTTGTAAATTAGTTTTACTAGAATCTGCTCTTGAAAGAATAAGTAAGTCTTGAACAAGTTTTGATAATCGTTTTGTTTCATTTAAAGTAAGTGCAATTTCCTCTGTTTTATCTATTATTTTTTTATTTGGTTCTTGAAGTAATAGCTCTTGTTTTGCTTGAATAATTGTAAGTGGTGTTCTAAGTTCATGTGATACGTTTTGAACAAATTCCATTTGTTTTATTAAATTGTCACTAAGTGGCTTTAGGGTTCTTTTAGATAAAAAGTAACTTGCAAAAATTGAAATAACACATCCCACAGCAACTGCAATTGCTATAATTTGGAAATATTGGCTTACTAAATATTTTTCACTACTAACATTAATCAACAATTGAACATATTTATTTGTAGAATCTGGATCTTCATTTAATACAAAACTAATTCCTCTATAATGATATTTTTCATTTATAGTAATTTCATATATTTTGTCTAAATTCTTGGAATCGAATTTTACTTCACTACTATATTCTGAAAGTCTTCCTAAGTCTGTATTTGTTATTTTTTCATCTGAATCTCTCAAAATAACTATAATATTAGGATTTAGCCTTTGTTTAATTCGTGATGAATTTATATTGCTATTATCATTTGGAAAAATAGAAGTAATATCTTTTGGTATTATCATTCTATTAAATATGTCGTTAAGTGAAAATTCTTCTATTTCTTCTAGCTCTAAAATTCTTATTTTACTTTCATATAATTCTTTATCAACACTACTATAAACATTGTTTTTAACCATAAAGAAAATAAACATTCCAAAAATAACAAGTATAAATATAAAAACAAAAATATTATAAATTATATGTTTAATAAGTTTTAATTTTAATTCTTCTTTTTCTTCCATTTTTTTACTCGGACCAAATATATCCTACTCCTCTGATAGTTTTAAAATATTTATCATATCCAACTTTTTTTAGTTCTTTTCTTAAACCACTTGCATATACTTCAATTACATTTGCAGTTGTTTCACTATTAAAACCCCAAATTTTATCAAAAATTTGCTCTTTGGTAATAATAGTGTTTTTTGAATTTATCAAATATTCAAGCATATCAAACTGCTTTCCTTGAAGAAGTATTTCCTTTTTATTTACCGACATTTTTCTATTATTTAAATCTAAAATTAAATCTTTAAATTGTATTTTATTTTCTGAATAATTTCCTTGAGCCCTTCTAATTAGTGCTTCTAGTCTTACTAATAATTCTTCTCTATTAAATGGTTTTACTAAATAATCATCTGCACCGCTTCTAAATCCTTTAACTTTATCTGATATTGTATCTTTAGCAGTTAAAATAAGCACTGGTGTGTAAATTTTATTGCTTCTTAAAACATTTAAAAATTCATAACCATCCATAACTGGCATCATTATATCTAAAATTATTGCATCATATATTTCTTGTTTTGCATAAAGAATCCCCTCTTCTCCATCAAATGCATGGTCTACATCATATTTTTCTTTAATGCATTGCTCAACAGTTTTTGCTAATATTTTATCATCTTCAACAATTAAAACTTTCATACTATCTCCTTTATAGGATTATTTTATATTTAAAAACTTAAAATAAGATTAAACTTTTCTTCATTATATCAAAAATTATAAAAAAGTCACTAAATTTAATTTTAGTGACTCTTTATAATTTTATATTCTAAACATTACTGTTGCTATATTGAAAAATGCAAATACAGATAGTGTATCTACTATTGTTGTAATTAATGGTGCAGCCATTATTGCTGGATCTAGCTTTAATTTCTTTGCTAACATTGGTAGCAAGCATCCCAAAAGCTTTGCCATAATTACTGTGCAAATTAAAGTAAGTCCTATTACAATAGCTATTTTTAAGTCTTGGTATTGAATCATTATTCTAATTCCATTTGCAAATGCAAGAACAACGCCTACTAAAATTGCAACTCTAAATTCTTTCCACATAACTTTTAAAATATCTTTTGTGGAAATTTCATCCATTGCCAAACCTCTTATTATAAGAGTTGAGCTTTGTGATCCACAGTTTCCTCCAGTATCCATTATCATTGGAATGAATGCTACTAGTAGTGGCAAAGTAGAAATTGCTGCTTCATAATTTTCTATAACAGCTCCTGTTAGCATTGCTGAAAGCATTAAAACTAAAAGCCATATTATTCTGTTTTTTGCATGTTTAAATACACTAGTTTTAAAATATGTATCTTCTGCCGGTGTAATAGCAGCCATTTTTTCGAAGTCTTCTAAAGTTTCTTCTTGAATTACGTCAATAGCATCATCTATTGTTATTATTCCAACTAATCTATCTTCCTTATCTACTACTGGAAGTGCTACACAGTCGTATTTATCAAACATTTTAGTAACTTCTTCTTGGTCTTCTAAGGTTCCAACTTTAACAACATTAGAATCCATTATATCTTTTATTAGCTCATCTCTTTCTGCTATTAAAAGGTCTTTAATATCTACAACACCTAATAATTTTCTATCTATTGTTAAAACATAGCAATTATATACAGTTTCTTTCTTTAAAGCCTTTCTCTTTATGTAGTCAAAAGCAACTTCAACTGTCATGTTTTCTTTTAAGTCTATAAATTCTGTTGTCATAAGGGTTCCAGCTGTGTCGTCTGGATATTTTAAAAGTTCATTTATAATTTTTCTGTTCTCTGGTTTTGTATTTGTTAAAATACGTTTTACAACATTTGAAGGCATTTCTTCAATTAAATCAACTGCATCATCCATGTATATTTCATTCATAACATTTTTTATTTCAGTATCTGTTAAGCAGTTGATTAATTTTTCTTGGCTTTCTGCATCTAAATCTACAAAAACTTCTGCTGCTTTTGTTTTTGATAGCAATCTATAAATCATTATAACTTTATCTTCATCAACATTTTCTAGAATACTCGGGAAATCGGCACTATTTATATTCTCTAAAAATTCACGTAAATCTTTTATTTTTCTATTAGAAATTAAATTTGTTAATTCTTCAATAGTTTTTTCTAAATCCATTATAATCCCCCTCCTATTCTACTTTATGTAAATTCTCCCAAACATCATCATTATAACTCTTTGATTTAAAAAAGTCAATGAATATGCGGAATTTCCTTTATTGCCATTCGCAAGTTGCTGGAGGCTTACTTGTTACGTCATAGATTATGTATTCTATTTTATCACCATATTTTTCTGTAATTTCATTTACAGTTTTTTCTAACATTTCTTTTGAAACTTCTTTTCCAATTTCTCCAGGTCTTCCTGTCATAAAATCATTTGTAACAAAAGTTCTTATTGCTACTGAATATTTTTTACTAATACCTATTGGAATTAATACTGCAAAAGTTTGATTTACTTTAGCTTTTTCTAAATTTGTTGTAACTATTTTATCTAACTCACGAAGTAAATCTACACATTCATCACATATTCTCATATCAAAACATTTTGGGGATTCTGTAAGTTCTGTTTTGTTTAATATGTATCCAACTCTATTTATAGTGTTTATTGTATCTGTAATTTCTTTTGCTTTAGTTGTAACTTCTTTCCAATTGAAATTTAATCCGTTTCCTGTCATTAAGCATAAATTTCTATAGCTTCTAGCATCTCCTTGAACACCAACTGATTTAATTGGAAGAATATATCCTTTTTCAGAAGTTCCTTTTAAAACTAATTCTAATTTTCCAACTTCTTCTTTTGTAATTATTACTTCTTCTTTTTTATCATGGCAAAGTAATCTAATAGCAAGTCCTGGCCCTGGGAATGGTTGTCTTGATGCTATAGATTCTTCTAATCCTAGCTTTCTAGCAACTTTTCTAACCTCATCTTTATGCCAATCGCTATTTGTTTCTACTATTAAGCCCTTCTTTCTTGCTTCTCTTACTATTTCAACATCATTGTGATGTGTTTTTATTTTATGTGCAAATCCACTTATATCTGGATTTCCGCTTTCAATTAAATCTGGTCTTAAAGTACCTTGTGCTATAAATGTGTTTTTAGGATCTAGTCCTAATCTTTCTATTACATTGTTTGCTATTCTAATGAATATTTCACCAATAATTTGTCTCTTTGTTTCTGGGTCAACAGTATCTACTAATGGTCCAATCTTTTTTCCATTTACTTCAACAACTGTATTGAAGAAATAGTCTTTAGCATTTTCTCTAATTAAATTTTTAAGTCCGAGTTGTTTTAAATTTTCACAAATAATATCACTTTCATTTTTTCTCATAAAACCTGAATCTATATGTATTGCATAAATATTATCTGGATTTAGTGCTTTTACAAGCAATGCTGCAGTAACTGCAGAATCAACTCCACCACTTACTAAAACAACTATTTTATTATCTTTAACTTTTTCTTGTATCATTTTTATGGAAGTTTGAATTCTATCTTCTAATGCATAAAATTCTTTATAGCCAGCAACTTTTCTTATAAAGTTTTCTAGCATTTTCATTCCTTCCTCAGTTAAATCAACTTCTGGATGGAATTGAACCCCATACATTCTTCTTTCCACATTACCAATACCAGCTATTGCCTCACCAGATTTTGCAATTACTTCAAAGCCATTTGGGCAAACTTTTACTGTATCTCCATGACTCATAAGAACTTGTTGAGTTTCAGCTAATCCTTCAAAAATTGGAACTTTAGTATTTATTGTTATTTCATTTTGTCCATATTCTTTTTTCACATTGCTATCTACTATTCCGCCAAAATAGTCAGACATAAGTTGCATTCCATAACAAATTCCTAAAACTGGTATTCCAAGCTCAAAGATGTTTTTGTCAAATTTCAATCTTTGTCCGTCTGCAACATTATTTGGTCCACCTGATAAAATAACTGATCCATAATCTTTTAAGTCTTCACTTTTTACATTAATAGGAAATATATCGGATTTTACCCCTAATTCTCTAACTCTCCTATCAATAACTTTAGTATACTGGCCACCGCAATCCAATATTGCTAATTTTTCCATAAATTTCTTCCTTTCTTTAATTATATTTAATTACAAAAAATGCTTAGCTTGATATAAAAGTTGTCCAATTTTTATTTTAGTTATAAAAATTAGTTAATTTTTTAATTGCATATTATAAAAGTAATTAATATTTCGAACTAACTTATCTGAATTTAAATTAATATAACAAGTATATAATAAAACAAAGCTAAAATCAACATTTTTGAAATTTTGTTTTAACTTGAAATTTTTTAATAAGCTTTAAGTGATAAAGTAAACTCTAGAAGTTATTAAAAAAGAAAGCCGGCAGGTTTTGCACCCGCCAGCTTCTTGAGACAAACTCGTTGCTAAATTGCCTTGTACAGTTTATTGAAAACCATACCACTGACAATCCACTTGTCTGTCTCGTTCGGCACTCCGTTGCTATTTGCGTACACGATGAAGTCGCCTGCAGCATGCGGTATTCCCTTGCGGTTCGCCGTGAGCACATCACCGCTTTTGGTCCTGACTTTCACTTCACCTTCGGCCATTTCCGCGAAAACAGTTTTCTCATTAGGGTGAATGATTGCCCTAACTTTGAACATGCCATCGGGAAGATTTTCCTCAGTGATGAGTGTTCCATCAAGGAAACAAAACTCGGTGATAAGCTCTTCCATGGTGATAGGCCACTCCTCTTCAACTGTACCCACGATCCTAATGCACTTCTCCGCGGTGGAGAATTCAGTAGTATCGTAGACAAAGTTGTACAGATGAGTCCCTTCCGGAACCTTCTCTGCTAGCATCCTGTAGCTCCTTCTGCGATATTCCTTCATGGTGCCTTCCTTTCCGCCCTTTCGGACTTGACAATCTCAGCGATTGCCCATTTCGCTTATTCGCTACCAGTTGCCTCTAGCATTATAGCACCTTTTCCTTATAAAATCAACGTTCTTTGATGTTTTATTCGAATTTATAAATCACTTTTAAATATTTTTATAAAATAGTTTGATACTTATAAGCCCTTATTTTATTCTGCAATATATTTTGCAATAATTAAATTAATTATTCAATTGTACTATAACTTTAGATATAAAAAAAAATACCTTGTACAGGTATTTTTTAAAAAACTAATTGCCTATTATATGATGCTAACACATAGCACTTACCTAGATAACGGCATATATTATAGGACTTACTGTTAGTTTATATTATAATAATATGATTTTACTTTTTTGTCAAGTATTAATAAAAAAAATTCACATAAAATACATATAACCAGTATAATTACTAATAATGTGTATTAATTACATAATACTTACTATTATAATAGACTTATTATTAGATTTACTGTTATACTGGTTAATATAGTGTTATGCATTTTTTTATGTTTTATTCTTTTTATTTTGAGGAAATGTAAAGTCATTTAGTATATAACCTGTATGGTGCAATTTGTTTAATATTTCTCTATAATTATTATTTGTTAAATAATTTGAATATTTAATATTGGCAAATACATCAGCAACTTGAATTAATTTATTTTTAGATGAATCATAATATTTTACTTCAGCCTTATCTATAATATTATGATCTAATTTTAATTCTTGATTTAAATAATCTTCTAAAGAAAATTTAGAACCAGTTTTTATATTTCTTTCATCTATATTTAAATGTATTTCTTTATCTATTATTTCGTCTTTATTAATAGTGCTTATTAAAAACATTTTCATAAGATAATTAAATGTTCTAGCTTTATTTTCTATAAACCTACTGTCTAGCTTATCATTATCTAATACAATATATTTAACTCTGAATAAATTATTTCTACAAAAATAATCTAAAAATTCTAGTTTCATCGTTCTATTAAAAGATGAACCTTTTAATTCTAAAAAAGAACCGTCTGCTCTAAACATTTTATTTTTATTATTATCTAATTGTTTTAATTTTTTTAGATTTTTTATTACAAATCTTTTATATACTCTTTCTAATTTTTTTATATCATTTGGCATAATAATACAAATTACAAATTTCTTATGCATTTTATTATTTATACTTCATGATTCATCTATATATAAATTCATTTATTTTCCCCCTATGATATAAGACATTATACAAGGGATTATTACAAATTGCAAGAATTTATTCTATAAATATGCTTTATTTATAACTTTTATTATCAATATATCTTGTAATTCAAATTACAAAAATATATAAATTTAAAAATAACTATTATCAATAAAATATTGTTTTCTAAACTAAAGTAATAAAAAAGTGATAAAAATAAAATAGAGCAGTAAAACATTTTCTTCAAAGTCTTACTGCTCTATAATTTTATTGAATGGTGGCTTCAAGTGGAATCGAACCACTGACACGGGGATTTTCAGTCCCCTGCTCTACCAACTGAGCTATGAAGCCTTATATAAAAAATATCTAGTGGTTGGACTAGATATTTTGGCGACCTGGAACGGGCTCGAACCGTCGACCTCCGCCGTGACAGGGCGGCATTCTAACCAACTGAACTACCAGGCCATTATATTTATAAAAGAATGGTGGTCGCTATAGGGTTCGAACCTATGACCTCCTGCTTGTAAGGCAGATGCTCTCCCAGCTGAGCTAAGCGACCAAGATATGTTCCAACTGACGTGATTAATTTTACTATATTAAACGCAGTTTGTCAACATTTTTTTATATAAAATTGTGGGTGGCTTTATACTTGCCACGAAAGTTATTGTAACACACATCATTTTGTTTTGCAAGTGTTTTATAAATTTTTTTAGAGATTTTTAAATTATTATAATGTTTAATATAATTAATCTTATTATATTTTTTGTTGAATATTTCTTTTATTATAGTTATAATCAAATAAAATTATAATCGTATAAAATAAAAATGTCTAAAAGAAAGGAATTATCCATTAAATAAATCTCTAATCTTATATAATGGATTATATTAATTTTATTATGTGGAAAAAAATAAAAAAATGCAATTTTCTTGTATATACAGTTTATTATGCTTTTTTAATAGATATTTTAAGAAATTCATTAGTTCTATTTAAAATAGAATTTATGGACTGGTTCTATTATTTTTCTATAAATTTCATTTATATTACTGCACTGATTGGTTTTCTTCAGCTTTTTTCGAAAATAAAAAGGCGTGGTATAAAAGTTTTCGTTGCAATAATATTAGTAATAGCATCTCTTATTTTCTTTGCAATCGAAACACTCTTTTATTACCCAGCATATGTTGTTAATATGAACGGAAAAAAAATGGAAGCAATATTATTCCATGAGAAAGCACCATATGTTGAATACTATGAATATATAAATCCATTTATGAGAGGCACTCGTTGCGAGTATAAAAAAGGTTTTGAATTTGGTACTAAAAATCCATTTTTATATAATACTGAATATCGTCAATCTGTAAAATTTTCTTTAACTCATTCTGCTACAAATATTATTATACCAGTAATAAATACAATTGTAGGATCAATTTTAGAGCCTTTATTATAACATCAAAAAGGAAAAAGTACTACTGAATAATGGGATGGATTCGGCAAGCCACGTCCTAAAAACAGTCCACTGGACTGTTTTTACCCTTACTTCGTTTCGGGCACGTCCTTTTCGAATCCTCCCTTTTTAATCAAAAATAAAAAACCATAGTTTTACTATGGTTTTTCATTTTTGGTGGGCAGGGATGGATTCGAACCATCGTAGACTCTCGTCGCCAGATTTACAGTCTGGTGCCATTAACCACTCGACCACCTACCCATTTGTGCTCTTTCGAGCACGTTATTTATTATAATGTTATTTTGTTCTATTGTCAAGTCTTTTTACATTTTTTATTTCTTTAATTTTTTTAACTTTTATTTAAATTTTTTAATTCAAATTTTATTTTTAATTAATATTAATTACTTTAAAACATAACAATCTTTGCCGTAAATTTAGAAATATTGAAATTTCTAAAATCTACTTTTTCATTTTTAAGCTCAGCATAAACTTTTGAAATATATTCCACTACCTCTTTTTGCACTTCTTTTTCCTCTTCTGTTTCTGCTTCTGAATCTCTTATTCTAATTATTTGACCTATTGCATCTGTTCCAGTATTATCTTTCAAATAATAAAAATCTATTTTTCCTGTTGCAAAATATCTGTCAACATTTTTTCTTGCAATTATATTATCTATATTTGCAAAATTAATGCAAACATAAACAAAAAGAGTTATTATAAAATATTCTTTTAAAAGTTTAATCGGCTTGTCTAAAACATATATAATAGTTGGAATTAATAAAATGCTTTCTGTAAATAAAGCAACATAAACTAATAATCTTAAAAGCGTATATCCAAATGTGCTTTCATATACTCTCATTCTATATGCAGATGAAAGAAGTATTATAAAAGTGCAAGCTATCATAAATAAACACATAGCATTTATAAATTTGTCTTTTTTATTAATTTTAGCAATCAATATAACTATTAAATTAATAACAGAAACAATCATTAATTGAAAAAAGCCTTTTCTTGCATATTGTGCATAATTTTCAATATTTACTTTCATAAATAAAGATTTAATTTGTATTATGCAAAATAAAATATAAACAATATTTAATGTAGTTAAAATCATTTTTATTGTTGTGGTTTCGCTTTTTGTTTCTTTTGAAACTTGTTCTTTTTTCTCATCTGCCTCATATCTATTTACTAAGTTATCTAAGAAACAACTTAAATATAAAAATACTAATATTGCAATTAAAACTCTTAAAAATATTTCTCCAAATTTAAATGTTATTAGTTTGTCTATGCATTTAGCAAATATATTTATAAAAATTTTTCCAAATATTTCATCTGCTGATGATAATAGAATTATTATTACTAACACTATTGGTATTGTTAATAAAATTCCTTTAAAAAATCCATGCTTTTTAGATGAATTTTTCATTTTTAATTTTATTCTTATAAGCTCTGCAAGTTTTCCCATTGTTAGTTCAAAGTAAGCTATTGGATTAAAAACGAGTTCTGTTATTCTTTCTATAAAATTTTCAATTTTCAAATCTTTTTCTAATAAATTTATTATCATTAATAATACAAGTAATGGTATAATAAAAATATTTAGTCCATTAAAAAATTCGTTATTATATATAAAATATGTACTTGAAAGTAATGTAATTGGTATAATTAATAATTTTGCTTTTTCAAAATTTACTTTCTTATTTTTTTCTAATAATTTTATTAAAACATATGATAAAGGCACTACAAATAGAAGCATTGAAAGCCCTATACTCTTGCCAACGAACAATACTACGCTCCATATAGCAAAGAGTAGTGCGCTAACAAATATACTACTCATTATTTTATTCTCCCTCTCTATATTCTAAAATATCTCCTGGCATACAATTTAGCACTTTGCAAATTTGATCTAGGGTTGAAAATCTAATTGCTTTTCCTTTATTTGTTTTTAATATAGATAAATTTGCTTGAGTTATTCCTATTTTTTCGGCTAATTCAAGAGAAGATATTTTTCGTTTTGCCATCATAACATCTAAATTTACAACTATCATTAACTTTGCCCCCTTAAATTCTTCTCATTTTTAAATTGTTAAGTCGTTTTCATTTTTATATTCTAATGCTTTACTAAATAGTTCTGATAGAATAAATAAAGCTATTGTAACGCCAATAAATAGAATAACTAAAAATGCTAAGGCCAATATGAATGGTATATTTGCTTTTACAATTAATAATTCATATAAAAAATCTAATATCCAAAAAATAGATGCTATGCCACATATTTTTCCAGATCTGCTTAATCTTTTTACTGTGTTTTCGCAAAACGGATTTTCTTTTTTCAAACTATCAAATAACCCAATAAATTGATATATTATAAGTAGTAAGCAAATTGCATTAGGATAGAACATTATAATATTTGGATTTATTTGAATATTTGTTTTATTTATTATAATTGGAAAACTTAATAAAATTAAAATTCCTAAAACTAAAACTATTTCTAAAAGAATTTTTAAAAAGTTTCCAATTCCTTTTTTACCAAAGATTTCCAATTCTACTCCTCTTTTCTTCTATATTTTTTATAAAATTATAATTATAAACTTTATGGGAAAAATATATCACTTTATTTTTCGTTTGTCAATATTTTTTTATCGTTTTTCGATAATCTTATATATTTACTTTAATTTTTAAATATCATACTAATGCAAGTTTAATCTGCTATATATTCAATCATTTTTACATGTCCTTCTATATTATCTATGTCTTCTACTTTTGTGTCCATTGTAATCCAGCACATTTCATGTGGTATATAGCCATAGTTAGATTGTAAATGCATTGAGTATCCTAAAAATGTTTCTGTAGATTTGTTAACATTTAATTTTATTGGATAAGAAAAATTTTCTACATTTATTTCACAAATTATATATCCTTCTCCAGATGAATCTACATTAAAATAGCTAATACTTGAGTCATCTATTCTATAAGTATCTACTATATATTTTCCAGCCTCATTTTTTATTTCGTTTTTTGTATAAACACATATTTCTTGAGCATAAATTTTTTCTAAATCGTTGTCTGGTTCTAACTTGTTTCCTATTATTTTAATGCAGTCTCCTTGCTTTATATCCTCTAAATTCATTTCTTTATTAGTTAAATAATTTAAAATTTTTGTTTCTTCATTTAATGAAATTAAATTTGTTAAATATGATTTAAGCGGTCCACATTCAATTGAAGAATTTCCAATATTTTGAACTATTCCTGAATATTCAACTGGTAATTCATTATTTACATTGTTAAAAGAATTAGCATTGTCAAAAGTATTTTCGTGCCAATTTCCAAATTGATTAATCATTTCTTGATCTTCTTCATAAAGTGCATAAAAAACAAATGCTATAAATCCTATAACTAGCAGAATTAAAATTGATATTCCTGCTATTCTAAGTTTTTTATTTTTATTTACTAAACTTATTCCTAAAAGAACAACTCCTATTATAAACAGAGCTACCGTTACATTTATTAATATCATAAAAATTCTCCATTTCTTATATACCTTATTATTTTGTAAAACAACTTTATAACCTTAATTTATTTTTGTCAATATTAAACTTTGCTATTTTAAGTTTATATTAAAGAACTGTTGTATCAAATAAAATAAGATTTTTTTTAAATTCTCTTGACATATTAATCTCAATCGTTTATAATAAGTCTTGTCTTAGAAATAAAAAGATGCGCCCTTAGCTCAGTTGGTCAGAGCAACCGGCTCATAACCGGTTGGTCCAAGGTTCGAATCCTTGAGGGCGCACCAAATAAAAAAGCTAGATTTCGTTAGATTTCTAGCTTTTTTATTTTTTTAAAATCATTTTATATTTTCTCATTTTTTCCCATTTTTCTATTTAAAAAGTTGTCGTTCTTTATTAATAAAAAATAATAGTGGGGACTGGTTTTCCAGTCCCCACCACTCTGATGCGCATTGCTTATCAGAGTCCATGGCTCTTTGTTGTCATCCGTACTTGTGTTACTTGCTCAAAACAGCTTCCCACTTGGTTGCCAAAACAGGATCTGTGATTTTCTCTCCATTCGAGAATGGAACGAAAATTCCGCGCTTTGTGTATCCCTTGCTTTCAAGCTCGGAAACAATCCAGCTTTTGGTAACGTAGGTTTTGCCATCCCGGTAAATGAACACGACAATACCATTGTTTACATCGAAATGTCCCAACAGGTCCTTGACTTCGTCGACACTCTTGTTGCTAGAAAACGGGTACAGCACCGTTTCGTAGTAGATATGCTTTACCGGCACACCAGTCTCTGGCATCTGGAAGCACTTGATTAGTGTTTCCTTAGAGAGTGGCTTTATACCTCTCTCATTGCAGTGAATCATGTATTCCTTATTGATGTTCCACTGTCTTTCGCTATCGCATACTTGTTGCCACCTGGCGTTCAAAGCCGGATCCGTGATTTTTTCTCCATTCGAAAACGGAACAAACATCACGGCATGGCGATATCCAAAGTGCTCGAGTTCAGAGATGAGCCAACTTCTGCCAACATAGGTCTTGCCATTTCGATAAACGAAAGAAACAATCCCATTGTTGCAAGAAAAGTGACCCAAGCGTTCCATTTCCTTTCGCCCAAAGGTGATGCCTATGAGCAGTGGATAGATCCGGTCTTTGTAGTACGTGTGCTCCACAGGAACCCCCGTGGACGGTACTTCAAAGCACATGTCGAGGATGTCTTGAGGGAGGGGCATGACGCCCTTTCTGATGCAATATTTCATGCACTCCATCTCATACTCTTTCTGTTTTTCCTGTCTTACCTGGTTCTGAAGCTTTTTCCACTTGTCTTCTTCCTTTTGCGGATAGTCGCAATTGGAGAATGGGACGTAGTAGAATTTCCGCTCAAATCCTGCGTCGGTCAGAGTTGCCATGTTGAAATCGCTATACGGGCAAACGTACATGGTGTCTTCCCAGTAAAAAGCCAGCGTTGAGTTATTCACACTAAACGTGCCATTGAACTTCGCTTCATCTTTTACTGTGATGGTGTTGGTCTGGTTGAACTGTGGGAACACGGCTTTCATGCCGTCGTAGACCTTGATGGAGCCCGTTTCCATCAATTCTACTAGTTTCAAGGTCCTTGTAGCCATGGTTTACACCTCCTAAAAAATTATTTGCTGTGATCATCATGAAGTAAAAAGCAACATGGAGATCAGCATGCAGGGCTACATATATATTATATCATATTTATGTTACCTTGTAAAACTT
The DNA here is from genome assembly GCA_947628085.1 of uncultured Clostridia bacterium. Lineage (GTDB taxonomy): Bacteria > Bacillota > Clostridia > TANB77 > CAG-508 > Scatovivens. The sequence continues at coordinate 76,913 of CANQYM010000007.1, read as the reverse complement.
AATATATGTTTATATATGTAACAAGCGACGGTGCTGGGCATTCGCCCGGCTCCGTCGCTCGTCTTAGAACTAGTATTCGATTGGGTCTTCAGAAAAGTGCAGTCTTCCGATTGTAAAAATGTGCGTACCCTGAAGCTTCGTAACTTCGTTTCCGTCAATAAAGGTATCGAAGAAAAAAAACTTCGCACCTTTCGGGAATTCTTTCCTGGTAGGATCCCATCCCTTGCATGCTGCTTGAACGGCCTTCATGCATTCAGGAACAGAATTTACGTTGTCTTGGGTAACATTCATTACGCTCTTAAACTGTCCTTGTTGTATGACCACTGACTTCACAGACTCTCGATTGAATCGCTCGTCTTCGTAGTAGTAGCGATTTAGCACTACACTTGCAACTGCCACCTTCTCCTCGAAGGTAAGATCCGCTGCTTCAACATAAACGAGCTTAGCAATCCACATCATGTCATCAGCGTTCAGTCGATAGTAGTAACCACCACTAGGTCCTTCTGGACTGAGCGATGGTATTGGCATCAGTTCTTCGATCATTTCCCATGTTTCCTGCTCCTCCTGCGTCTCGAATTCACGCGTCTGCGAAACCTGCTCTACAGCAGGTTTGAAGTTCGCTTCGGGCCAAATCACGTGAGGCTGAGGTGCGAAAATGTGGGAAGTAACCGTCTTGAAAAGCATCCCCAGCAGCAGTCCGAGGGCCACCACCAAAATGGCTAAAATCAAGATGATTACCGTCTTCGCGGCTTTCTGAGCCTGCAACTTCCTTATCCGTCGTTTCCATGTGGGGCAGTTCTTCCAGTTGGGGCACTTCCTGCAAGTTCCTTCATTCTTAAGGATGTACTCCAAATGACCAACCTTGCAAACCTTACCCATGATCTACACTCCTTTACTTCCGTCGATTGCTCTAGTCCTAACAGAACTCTATTTCTTTGTTCTGTTACCTCCAACCATTGGATTATATATATTATACCAAAAAATAGTTTATAAATCAATTTTTATATGAATCTCACTTTTCTAATAATTTTCCCTTTAATATTTTTTTAATATCATTTTTAAGTTTTTAAATATTTACTTTTAAAATGTTTACATAAATTGACTTTTTGTGCTTTTGGTGTTAAAATACCAAAAGGCAACTAATTTAGAAAAAATCCATTCCAATATACTATAAAGAGCTATATGCTCTATTTTAATAGATATCAATAATTTTTGGGGGTGGTTGACATGGTTTAGTTCCTAATTTTATGGCATATGCAATGTGCGAACAATAGGAGGCGCTTTACATGAAGATTAAAATCAGCAAGAAACTCCTACGCTATGTTGTGGCAACTTTATTCAGCATTGCTCTGGGATACTTCTTCATAATTTCTTTTCCCGAATCAAGCAGGGCGTTATCTGTTGCCGTCTCGTCCTTTTTCTGGACCATCGCCTTTGCGCTTGCCGAACGCGCGGATGTGGTGTTGACGTATAACAAAAAGATAACTTTCCGACGTTGCCCGATAACATCCCTAGGAATCCTAATCTTCGTCATTTCCGGAATGTGCTCCATCGTCCACCTAATTAGTGTTTGGTGCTAAAACCGGATAGGCCGGGGCTTTACCTTAAAAAGTAAATCCCCGGCGCTTGTTTTTTATGGCTTATTCTCTTTTATTTATGCTTAATTTATGCTATTATATTAATATCAATTGTAAAAGGAAATAATTATGAATTTAAAAACTATAGAAAAATTAGAATTTAATAAAGTTTGTAAAATACTAGAAAGCTTTGCTATTACTTATATTGGTAAAAATTATTCAAATAATTTAAAGCCTCTATCTTCCATAAATGAAATAGTAAAAGCTCAAAAGCAAACAACAGAGGCCTCTATTCTTTTATATAGAAAAGGCTCTATTCCTATGTGTGAAATTGAAAATACTACAGAACATATAAAAAAATTAAATAGTAATTTATTTTTAAATATAAAGCAATTATTAGACTTAGCAAATATTTTAAAATTATGTTCTGATTTAAAAGATTACTTTTTCTCTACAGAAATTGATATGTCTGAATTTGTAAATTTAGAAGGATTATTTAATAATTTATATATAAATCCTTCAACTCAAAAAGCTATCTTTTCTGCAATCATAGATGAGAATACCGTTTCAGATAATGCATCAAAAGAATTAAATAATATAAGAAGAAATATTAAAAATAAAGAACAAGAAATACGTTCAAAATTAAATTCTTTTCTACATTCTAAATATATTCAAGAACCTGTTGTAACAATACGTTCTGGTCGTTTTGTTATTCCAGTTAAAAATGAATATCGCGCTGAAGTAAAAGGATTTATTCATGACATTTCTTCAAGTGGTTCTACCGTTTTTATTGAGCCCATTTCTGTTTTTGATTTAAATAATGATTTAAATAATTTAAAAAATGAAGAAAACATTGAAATTGAAAAAATTTTACAAAAGCTATCATCTTTATTTTTTAATATAATTCCAAATATTGAAAACAACGTTAATTTAATTGGAATTATTGATTTCATATTTGCTAAAGCTAAATATTCAAATTCTATAGATTCCACAGAGCCAATAATTACTGATAAAAAAGAGCTTTATTTAAAACAAGCATGGCATCCTTTAATAGATAAAGCATTAGCTATAAAAAATGATATTATTATTGGAGAAGAATATAATAGCTTAATTATTACTGGTCCAAACACTGGTGGTAAAACTGTTACTTTAAAAACAGCTGGTTTATTAACTTTAATGGCTCTTAGTGGTCTTCACATTCCAGCAAGCGAAGGAAGTAAAATTTTCGCTTTCGATAATATTTTTGCAGATATTGGTGATGAGCAAAGTATTTTAGATTCATTAAGTACATTTTCATCACATATAACAAACATTGCTTTTATTTTAAATAATGTAACTGAAAATAGTTTAGTTTTATTAGATGAACTAGGCTCTGGTACAGATCCTATTGAAGGCTCAAGTTTAGCAATAAGTATTTTGCAAAAATTAAACTCTATAAATTGCCTAACTATGTCAACCACCCACTATCCAGAAATTAAACATTTTGCTTTAGTTAATAATGGTTTTGAAAATGCCAGTGTAGAATTTAATTTAAATACTTTGTCTCCAACATATAAATTGCTACTTGGTGTTCCAGGAACCAGTAATGCATTTTCTATAAGTAAGAAACTTGGAATTTCTGAAGAAATAATTGAAAATGCAAAAAAATTAATTTCAACAGAAAAAATAAACATTGAAGAACTTCTTACAAATATTTATAAAGATAAGCAAGAAATAGAATATAAAAAAGAAAAAATCTTAAAGAATTCAAAAGAAGTTGCAGATTTAAAGAAATCTTTAGAATTTGATTTTTCAAATTTAAAAGAAGAGCAAAAAGAAATTATAAATAATGCTAAACAAGAAGCTAGAAATATTCTTCTTTCTGCAAAAGAAGATGCAAATGAAATAATTAAGGAAATTGAAAACTCTTCAACTAATAAAGAATCAAATAATTTAAGAAAAAAATTAAATGATAAAATAAATAATTTAAATGTTGATTTCAAAGAATCTAGTGCTAAAAAAAGCTTAAATTTATCTGATTTATCTGTTGGAATGGAAGTTTTTGTAAATAAGATAAATCAAGTTGGAAAAATTCTTTCAATTTCTAAAGAAAACAAAATTCAAGTTGAACTTGGTCTTGGAAAAATGTTTTTTAATCTAGAAGATTTAGAACTAATAAATAGTAAAAAAAACAAAAAAGTTGAAAAAAATTATAGTTCTTCAAGAAAAGAATTTGTAGTAAAATCGGTTTCTCCAGAAATAAATGTTATTGGTCAAAATGTTGATGAAGCTTGTTTTCAAATAGATAAATATTTAGATAATTGCTATTTAGCTGGTTTACTAAATGTTAGAATTGTTCATGGAAAAGGTACTGGTGCTTTAAGAGAAGGCATTCATAAATTTTTAAAAACTCACCCACACGTGAAATCTTTTAGAATTGGTACTTTTGGCGAAGGTGAAATGGGAGTTACTATTGTGGAATTAAAATAATTATAAAATTAAGAATGACTTTAAAAATGAAAATAGTGAACTATTTAACATAGAAGTTTAATATATTATTAAAAAGGCTTTTAAACTTATAAGTTTAAAAGCCCCTTTTTTATTTTTTGAATATTTTTGCTAGTATTTTCAATTTTTACTAACCTATACTTTACATTATATTTTACTGGTTTATATTTTACTGGTTTATATTTTTCTAAATACTCCTGATACTTTTCCTAAAATTTCACAAGTTGGAACTATTATTGGGTCCATTGTTGAATTTTCTGGTTGTAATCTAATGTGGTCTTTTTCTTTATAAAAAGTTTTAACTGTTGCTTCTTCTCCTATTAAGGCTACAACTATTTCTCCATTGTTTGCTGTATTTTGTTTTCTAACTAGAATGTAGTCTCCATCTAAAATACCAGCTTCTATCATACTTTCTCCTCTAACAGTAAGCATGAAGCTCTCACCTGTTCCAACAAAGTCTAATGGAATTGGGAAAGTATCGGTAATATTTTCAACAGCTAGAATTGGTTCTCCTGCTGTAATTTTTCCAATTACTGGTACATCTACCATTTCTCTACTAGAGTATGCTTGTTTATCGAAAGCAATTTGCTCTCCTTCCATAGCTCCACCTTTTAGTAGTTTAAGAGTTCTACCTTTTTGACTTTCCTTTTTGATATATCCTTTTTTCTCTAAAGAAGCTATATATCCATGAACAGTTGCAGTTGATTTTAAATCTACTGCTTTTCCAATTTCTCTTACAGATGGTGGATAACCATTTGTGCTAATTTGTTTTTCAATAAATTTTAAAATTGCTTTTTCTCTTTTATTTAAACTATTTGGATCTTTTTTTCTCATCACATAACCCCATTTCTTTTTATAGAACTTCCGTTCTTTTTATTATAGAGATGTTATCACAAAACATTTGATTTGTCAAACAAAAGTTTTATTTTTATATTATTTCTTTTTTCTTCAAAGATTTCAATTCCTTCTTAAAGCTCTTTATTTCAGCACTTGTAAAGTATCTTGTTAAAATTCTTGGGTCTAAATTTATTAAATTTTCTTTTATATAAATAAAAATTTCTTTTAATAATTTTTGCAAAAATAGTTTATCTTTAAAATCATCAATTCTAGAAGTATCATTAAATTTTTTAAACCTTTCTTGATAAACAGAGCAAACTGATTTTATGTATGTATAGTTGTTCATATATCCAGCTTCTACCCAAAGTTTCATCATTCCAGTAAATTTATCTATTATTTCTGCAATGTAGCCCTCTTTACCTTTTTTATATTCTTTAATAATTATGTATAAGTCTTCTCCTAAAAGCGCCTTTAATTCTTGCTCATCTTTTTCTTCTATTTCAGCAAACATTTTCTTTGTTTCATCACTATAAACTTTTATTTGTGCCACAATTTCATTTCCTTTATATTCACTAAAGTCATGAAATAAGCACTTTTTAACTAGTTCATATTTATCTATATTTTCACCATCTTTAATCATATAATCTGCTAAAGTCATATTAACTAAAGTCATACTATATTGGTGAAAAAGCACATCTTCAGGAACCACACTTGTTAAAGTAGAATATCTATAAACATCTTTTAATTTTAATGATACTTGAATTAAATTATAATATTCTGTGTTTTTAAATTTATTTTTTAATATTAAGTTTAATATGTTTAGTTTTTCTTTTTCTATTTTTTCAATATTTTCATCTATAGCTTTTTTACTTTTTTCAGCTTCTTCAGCATTATTTTCAGTTTTGCTTTTTGCTTTACAAATTTCTTTAATTTTATTTTTTATATTCTTTTTATTAATTTTAAATTTATTTTTTTCTTGTGCCATTAATTCTTTTGCTTCTTGATTGCCTCTTCTAACAAACTTATCTAGAATATAATATTCTGCAATTTTTTCGCAAAATTCTAATAAATCACAATATATGTTGTTATCCATTTGAACATAATTATATTTCAAGCATTTTAAAATTCTATTTTTATATTCAAATTGCTCTATTATTAATTTATTTATAATTTCATCATATAATTCTTTTCTAGAATTATCAGAAATTTCTAAACTTAAATTTCCTGTTTCTCCATAAATAACTTGTTTTACTAAATAGTTCATTAAAACAGTTTTTGAATCTTCATTTTCAATTTTTAAGTTGTTTAATATTTTAAAGTATAAATATGTTGAAATCATAGATTTATCTATAAGTGTATATTTTTCATTTATGTTTTGTATAATTTTACCGGTATTGCTATCTATTGCAGATACATATATTTTAAATAAATCTTCTACTATTTCTCTCATTCTATTCGTACCATTCAAATTCCCATTCAAGAATTTTAACAGTGTCCCCTTCCTTTACTCCTTTTTCTTTAAGAGCAGTTTCAATTCCGAGTTTCTTTATCATCTTTTCCATATAAGCATAAGATTCATTATCTCCAATATTTACTCTACCCATAAGTCTTTCCACAGCTGGACCAGTAACAATGTATACACCACCATCTAAAACTTCAATATTGAATTGTTCTTCCTCGTCTTCTAATGTATAAACTACTCTTTCTTCTGTATCTACAATGTTTTCCTTTGGTAAAGTTTTTATTATTTCAGCTACGTGATTAAATAATTCATTTAGTCCTTCACCTGTAACTGCTGAGATTTTAAAAATTTCTATATTTTTTTCTTTTGCTAATTTTTCTAATGCTTTATAGTTTTCATCATTTTGCATACTATCTATTTTATTTGCTACTATTATTTGTTTTCTTTGAGCTAGTTTTTCGCTATATTTTTTTAGTTCTTCATTTATTTTATTAAAATCGTCTACAGGATTCCTTCCTTCTACTCCTGCAACATCAATAACATGCAATAATAATCTTGTTCTTTCTACATGGCGTAAAAACTGTGTTCCAAGTCCAACTCCTTCGCTTGCACCTTCTATAATTCCTGGTATGTCTGCTAAAACAAAGCTTTCTCCATATTCAGTTTTTACAACACCTAAGTTTGGATCTATTGTTGTAAAATGATAATCTGCAATTTTAGGTGTTGCCTTTGTAACTTTTGAAAGTATTGTTGACTTTCCTACATTTGGAAAACCAACTAAACCAACATCTGCTAAAAGCTTTAATTCTAGTATTAGTTCTTTTTCTTTTCCTTTTTCCCCATCTATTGCAAATCTAGGAGCTTGTCTTGTTGAGGTAGCAAAATGTGAATTTCCTTTTCCTCCTCTGCCACCTTTTAAAATAAGTTCTTTTTGTCCTGGTGTAGATAAGTCTACTATAACTTTATTAGTTTGAGTATCTCTAATTATTGTTCCTAAAGGCACTTTTATATAGCAGTCTTCTCCACTTTTTCCAAATTTGTGTCCGCCACTTCCATTTTGTCCATTTTCTGCTTTAAATTTTTTAGTATATCTAAAATCTATTAAAGTGTTTGAATCTGGGTCTACTACAAAATATATGCTACCGCCATTTCCACCGTCTCCACCATCTGGTCCGCCAGCTGCAATATATTTTTCTCTTCTAAAAGTGGCTGCACCATTTCCGCCATCTCCTGATTTAATTATTATTTTTGCATAATCTACAAACATTTTCTTTTCTCTTTCTTTATAATATTTAGTCTACAACTAAACCAACTTTTTTATATACTTCTTTTAATAGTTTATCTGATTTTTCTCTAGCTTTTTTATCTCCTTTTTCATAAATTGCTTTTAATTTATCTGGATTTTCTAAAAGCTCGTTATATTTCTTTTGAAGTGGTTCTAGTCTTCCAACAACAGCTTCTGCCACTGCTGTTTTAAAAGTACCATATCCTTGACCACTAAATTCTTTTTCTATATCTCCCATAGTTTTATTTTTAATAATTCCATATATGCTCATTAAATTACTTACACCAGGTTTATTTTCTACATCATATCTAACACAGTTTTCTGAATCTGTAACTGCTTTTTTAAACTTCTTTCTAATTTCATCTGGTGAATCTGTTAAAAGGACTTTATCCATTGGATCTACAGCACTTTTACTCATTTTTGAAGTTGGATTTTGAAGTCCCATTATTCTTGCTCCAACTTTTCCTATATATACTTCAGGAATTTTAAAAGTATTACCATATATTGAATTAAATCTTTCAGCAATATCTCTAGTTATTTCAAGATGTTGTTTTTGGTCATCTCCAACTGGAACTAAATCAGCATTATATGCTAAAATATCTGCAGCCATTAATACAGGATAAGTAAATAATCCACTATTTATATTATCTGCATGCTTTGAAGACTTGTCCTTAAATTGTGTCATACGATTAAGTTCTCCCATATAAGTATAGCAATTTAAAACCCATGAAAGAGCTGGATGAGCTGGTATATGTGATTGAATAAAAATTGTATTTTTATCTGGGTCTAATCCCGCTGCAACATATAGTGCAATTAATTTTAAAGTATTTTCTCTTAAAGTTTCTGGATCATTTCTAATTGTTAATGTATGTAAATCTGCAATCATATAATAACAATCATATTTATCTTGCATTTCTACCCAATTATTTAATGCTCCTAAATAATTTCCAAGTGTTAATGAGCCAGTTGCTTGTATTCCACTTAATATAGTTTTCTTTTCCATAATTTTTTCCCTCTTCCACAATTTAAAATACTTTAATATTATACCTTAAAGTTCCCAAAAAATCAACATTTTTAACCTTCGAAGTTTTAATTTTAAAATTCTTACATTTTATAATTTTTCTATTCTTATAATAGAGTTCTTATATTTTCCAATTCTTATAGCGAAATCCTTTTGCTTTCCAATTCTTATAATAGAGTCCTTATAAAGATTAAAATATATTATTATTGAATAACTTGGTGTCGCAATCTTCTTTTTTAAAAAATTTAATTAAAAGGAAGATTGCTCCAATCGCCCTCCGCTTACGCTTCGGTTGGTCGCTTACGCGTTATTCTATAATAATATATTTTAATCTTTATAAGGAATTGCAAGTTATAGGAATTTTAAGCATAATAGACATAAATCATAAAACCCCAATTGAATATAAAATTCAATTAGGGTTTAAATAGAATTTTTGTGTCTACTCTTTTTCTTATAGCTTCAAAATAGTTAGACGTTTTTATTATTTTAAAATTCTCAAAGTATTAAATATTGTAATTAGTGTAACACCAACATCTGCAAAAACAGCTTCCCACATTTCTGATATTCCAAGTGTACTTAATATTAATACTAATACTTTTATAATTAATGCAAATAACAAATTTTGCTTAATAATTTTATTTGTTCTTTTTGAAATTTCAATTGCTATTTCTATTTTGTTTAAATCGTCTGTCATAATAACTACATCAGAAGCCTCGATAGCAGAGCTTGCTCCAATTCCACCCATTGAAATTCCAACATCTGAAATTGCAAGTACTGGTGAATCATTAATTCCATCTCCAACAAAAGCTACTTTTTCTTTTGAATTTGGATTAATTAATTTTTCTAGTTCGTTATATTTATCTTGTGGCAACATATCTGTTCTTACTTCGTCAAGTTCAAGTTCTTTTCCTATTTTAGTACCAATTTCTTTATTATCTCCTGTAAACATTTTTGTTAATATTTTTAAACTCTTTAATTTTTTAATTACTTCTTTTGATTCTGGTTTTAAAATGTCATTAAGAACAAGATATCCTGCAACTTCTTCATCTACTTTTACATATATAACTGTACCAATTTCATTTTCTTTTTTGGTTTCTACAAAATCAGAATTTCCTATTTTAATAGTTTTATTTTCTACATTATAAGTTATTCCTTTTCCTGAAACTTCTTCAAAATCTTTTATATTTTCTTTATTTACTGTTTTTCCATATTCCTTTAAAATTGCCATTCCTATTGGATGATTTGAATTTGCTTCGCCTAAAGCTGAATATTCTAAAATTTGTTCTTTTGTATATTTATTTGAATATGTTTCTATTTTTTCTACTCCAAATTCGCCTTTTGTTAAAGTTCCAGTTTTATCAAAAACAATTTGATTAATATTTTTTAAAGAATCTAGGTAGTTACTTCCTTTAATTAATATTCCATTTTTTGATGCTTTACCAATTCCTGTAAAATAGCTAAGTGGAACTGATATAACTATTGCGCAAGGACAAGAAACAACTAAGAAAATTAATGCTCTATATATTCCTTCTTCAAATGGAATTTTGAAAAGTATTGGTGAAAAAATTCCAACTAAAATTGCAAGAATAATTACTATTGGTGTATAAATTCTAGATGCTTTGTTTACAAAAGTTTCAGTTTTTGCCTTTTTATCTGTAGCATTTTCCACTAAATCTAATATTTTTCTTACTGTACTATTTTCATATTTTTCTGTTACTTTTATTTCTATTAAACCTTTTTCATTTATGCTTCCAGAAATAACTTTATCATTTTCTTTTACTTCTCTTAATACACTTTCACCGGTTAAAGATGCTGTGTTTAAAGATGCATTTCCAAAAGTTACTATGCCATCTAATGGTATTTTTTCTCCTTGTTTTACAACAATTATATCTCCAATATTTACTTCTTCCGGCTTTACTTTATGCTCATGATTCTCATGTTTTAAATTAGCATATTCCGGTTTTATATCCATTAAATTTGCAATAGATTTTCTAGTATTATTAATAGCTTTTTCTTCTAGTAGCTTTCCAATTTCATATAAGACTATAACCATCAACCCTTCTGATTGTTTGTTTATAAAGTATGCTCCAATGCAAGAAATTGTAATTAAGAAGTTTTCATCTATCGTTTTCTTTTTTAGTAGCTTTATAGCATTTTTAGCAGTTCTATAAAGTAAAATTACATAAGCAAGTATTGTAAAAACTAAATTTAAATATCCTGGCATTGGAACTACTAATGCTAAAATCATCACTATAATTCCAACTATAATTCTAATTAAATTATAGTTTTTTTCTTCTTTAGCCTTTTCATCAATATCCAAAACTTCAACTTCTGGCTCTAATTCAGCTATTGTTTTTACGATATCCGGTTTTACATCATTTAATTCAGACTCAAAGCTTAATTTTAAAGTATTAAAATTAACTACAACATTTTTATAGTTTTCATTTTCTGATAATTTATTTTGAATTTTATTTGCACAATCTGCACAGTCTAAATCTTTTAAAATAAAGCTATATTTCTTCAATGTGCTCACGTCCTTTCTCAAATATTTGTTTAACGTGATCATCATCTAGAGAATAATACACTATTTTTCCTTCTTTTCTATATTTAACTAATTTAGATTGTTTTAAAACTCTTAATTGGTGTGAAATTGCAGAAGCAGTTGAATTCGTAATACACGCAATATCTCCAACACATAGTTCTTCTTCTAACAATGCACATATAATTTTCATCCTTGTAGAGTCTCCAAAAACTTTAAAAAGTTCTGCTAAATCAAAGATTAATTCATCATTTGGAAGTGTTTCTCTTACTCTAGAAACTTTTTCTTCATCTACAATTTGAATATCTTCATTATTTAATTCTTCATTCATATTTTTGCTCCTTTGTATTATTATATTTGAATATTTGAATAATTGTTCATATATTCATTATAAATAAAATACTTCTTTTTGTCAATACTTTTTCTTCTGCTATTAATTTTTTATTTAAATTTTTTTAATATGTTTTTTTATATTTCATATTTAAATATTTTGTCTCTTAATGTATTTTATCTTTTTTATAAGTAACTTGGTGTCGCAATCTTCTTTTCTTAAAATAAACGAAAGGAAGATTGCTCCAATCGCCCTTCGCTTACGCTTCGGTTGGTTGCTTACGCGTTACTTATTAAAAAGATAAAATATATTAAGAGACAGAATCGTTATATAAAAAATATTTTTAATAGAATTATATAAAAAAATGTGCAAAACAAAAAAAGTAGCTATATGCTACTTTTTTAATATATTTTATATTAATAATTATCTCCTTTTCCTTCTGGTAAAGCTGGATAATCTAATACAACTCTTATTTGCATTATATATCTAATAGTTCTAACAAATTTACTATTTTTAATTCTTTGCCATAAAGAAGGTTTTGTTTCAAATCTAGTTTCTTCCAAATATGTATCCATTTCAGCTGTAGAAGTATTTTGTTCTACATTTTCTTCTGCCTCTACTTCTGCTGTTACTTCTTCTTTATTTTCTTCTACTTCATCAATCTCTTCTATAACTGATTGATTTGTATTTTCTTGAAGTTTAGTTTCTAATATTACATCATCTAATGGAGCTGGAATATATTTTAATGCTTCTGCAACTTCAATTCCAATATAACTTAAAGCTTTGCTTCTATCTTCAATTCTTTCCATATCTATTTCAATATGTAAGTTGCCTTCTAAGTTATTTGCTTTTGCTTCGATTAATTTTAAAGCATTTTCATATTCTTCAGATTCTTTATCTTTAGATTTTCCTATTATTGTTAGAGCCTCTGCAACATCTGCTGGATATTTTGCTTCAACTTTCTTAACAATTTCTTTCCAATTCTTAGCTTTTGCTTCAACAGCTGTTGTAGCATCTCTTAAAATACTAGCTAATTTTATGTTTTTCTCTCTTTGTCTTATTAGTTCTTCTATCTTTTTAGTATTTTCCTCGAATTGATTTGTTGCATATTCAACTAAATCATAAGCTGCTTTATAAACACTACTTGGAAAATTCTTTTTATTAGGATATTCTAAAAGATATGTTTTTATTGATTCTACTAAATCTTTAAAATAAGAATCATCTTCTAGTTGAACTATTTGCTTCTTACTATTTGGATTTATTAATTTTTGAATTTTATCGATGTTTGATAATATTTTCTCTTCCGTGATCACCATCTTCACGTTTACTATGCCTGATTTATTAAAAAATGACACTGTAAACTACCTCCTTCGTAACAATCTAATCAAATACTAAAATTATTATATATCGTTTTCCGTAAAACCACAAGAGTTTTTTCGACTTTTTGTATTACATTTTTGTTACATATTTTATCATTTTTTGTAACATTTTGTAATATTATTTTACTTCTAGAACTGTCTTGATTTCTTCAAATCTTTTTACTTTTAATGTGGTAGTTTTTATTAGTTCTTCTTCTGTTAAAATCATTTCCTTTATGTATTTATATGTTGGCATTTTTCTATTTACTTCTTTTACTTTATCCCATAAAACTTTTCTTATTTCTTCTATGTTTTCAACTTTATATTGTTCTTTTACAATTTCTTTATCATAAACAATTTTAACTCCAAGTTTTACAGTACTTTCATCATCTTTTTCTGGTCTTCCAAATACAAAAGATTCCTTTACTCCAGGAATTTTATCTATTAAAGTTTCTATTTCTTCAGGATATACATTTTTTCCGTTTTTTAGAACTATAACGCTCTTTTTACGTCCTGTTAGGAAAATGAATCCTTCACTATCAATATATCCTAAATCTCCTGTAAGTAGCCATCCATCATCTGTAACACCTTTTTCAGAATAATTATAATATCCTAGCATAACACTATCGCCTTTAACAGCAAGTTCTCCAATTCCCAATTCATTTGGTTCTACTATTTTTGCTTGTAAACTAGGAAAAGGTTGTCCGATTGAGCCTAGTTTTGTACAAGTTTTATGCTCTGCTGCAACAACTGGAGATGCTTCACTTAGTCCATAACCTTGAAATGTTTCTATTCCAAAATCGTTAAATCCTTTTTCAACTTCTTTGTCAAATGCTGCTGCTCCTGCAACAAATAGTCTTACTTTTCCTCCTAAGTTTTCATGTATTTCTTTAAATAATTTTCTTCTTATATCAATTCCTAAAAATTTTAATGCTTTTCCTAATTTTTTTCCAAATTTTACAGTTCCTAATTTTCCTTTATCTTCAATAGATTTCATTACTTTTTTATACATACTTTCAAAAAGTACTGGAACAGAAATCATAACACTAATTTGATAATCTTTTAAATTTTCTGCAATATGCCTAATTCCTGAGCAAAATGCAATAGAAGAACCTACACTTACTGGATATAAAAATCCTACTGTGCACTCAAAAACATGATGTAATGGTAAAAAAGATAAAAATGTATCGTCTTTACTACAATCAAAAACAGATCCTATATCATAAAGATTTGTACAAATATTTTTATGAGATAATTGAACAGCTTTAGATACAGCTGTTGTTCCTGAAGTAAACAATAGTATTGACATAGCTTCATTATCTATTTCTGCATCCAAAAATGTTCTTGCTCCATTTTTGATTAAATCTTTTCCTAATTTTATTAATTCTTTTTGTGAATATATTTCTCCTTGTTTTTGTTCATTATCCATTGAAATAAAGAATTTTACTTTTCCTATACTCTTAAGCATTGCTTTTTTCATTATTTCATCATACTTAGATGAATAAAAAATTGCCTCAATTTCAGAACGTTCTATTAAACTAAAAATTTCATTCTCTGGTAATGCTTTGTCTAATGGAACTACTACTCCTGTTCCACAAACTATTGACAAATATGCTTCTTCCCATTCATATCTATTCTCTGATATAACACCTATTCTCTTATCTTTAAGTCCTATACTAACCAAAGCTGTTCCTAAAGCATTTACTTCATCAATGTATTCATCATAAGTCATTGTTCTCATAACATCTGGTGTTTTAAATTTAAATGCAACTGATGTTCCAAATTCCTTTTTAGTATTATTCATCATTTCTTTGATATTGTTAAATTTTTTTGCTTTAAATATTCTTTCGCAACCTTTGTAAATTCTTTCTCCCATTTTATTCTTCTTTCCTTCCTACTTCTATTTTATTAAATAAAGTTTTTTCATATTCTGAATAAATTTTTTGTATGTCAATTTCCTGCATACCTACTTTTCTTTTGTATATAAGAGTAGAGCAAGTTAAAGAAAAAATTTCAGATGCTAATATTTCTGCATCACATTTTACTATATCTCCATTGTCCACACCTTCTTGCACTATGTTTTTAATAACATCAATATATTCAATAACTTTTTCTTTGCAAAAAACATTTCTTGTTTCATTTCCCCAGGTTTGGCTCATTACAATTGTTAATAGATTTTCATATTTTTTTACTGCCTTTAGCTGAATTAATGAAACAGCTTTAATTTTGTCAAGCACATTATCACATTTTGAAATTTTAATTTCTATGCTATTTTTTAGAAGTTTCATTCCCTCTTCAATAAGAAAATTAAATATTTCTTCTTTACTATTAAAGTGATAATATAAAGTTCCCTTTGCAACACCAACAGTAGCTGTTATTTCTTCAATACTAGTTGCATCATACCCTTTTTCTGAAAAAAGCTTTAGTGATGTTTCAAAAATTTTCCTTTTGGTTTTATTCATAAATTTCACCTATAAATTAAAAATACAAAATCTTGTTTTTTATTTTCTACAAGATTTTGTATTATTATATAAAATTCTACAAATTTTTGCAAGAATTTACTTTAAGTTAAATTTTGGTAATGTCAACAGGTGTTAAATCTTGTTCACCAGTTTCATCTTCAATAGCTTGATATAGAGCATTTACAGTATCTAATGATGTAAAGCAAGGTATTTTACATTCAACTGCCATTCTTCTAATTTTAAATCCATCTCTATTAGCTTGCTTTCCTTTTGTTGGAGTATTTATAACAAAATTAATTTTTCCAGATTCAATTAAATCTATTATGCTATTTTTTCCTTCCCATAATTTTTCAATTACAGTAGATTCTACCCCATGTAGTTGTAAAAATTTTGCTGTTCCTGATGTTGCATAAATTGAAAATCCCTTTTTCATAAACTTTTTAGCTATAGGAAGCATTTCTTCCTTATCTTTATCTCTTACCGTTATTAGTATTGAGCCAGTTGTTGAAACATTTGTGCCACTTCCTATAAAAGCTTTTAGAACGGCATCTTCAAACTTTTTAGCCACACCTAAAACCTCTCCTGTTGATTTCATTTCTGGTCCTAAACTTGTATCTGCATTTTTAATTTTTTCAAAAGAGAACACTGGCATTTTAACACATATGTAATCACTCTTTTTGTATAATCCGGTTCCATATCCTAAATCTTTTAACTTTTGTCCAAGAATAACTTTTGTTGCAATATCTATCATTGGAAGATTTGTAACTTTACTAATATATGGAACCGTTCTACTTGAACGTGGATTTACTTCTATAATATAAACTTTTCCTTCGCTTATAATAAATTGTATATTTAAAATTCCAATTACATTCAATTCTTTAGCAATTTTAGTAGTATAATCAATTATTGTTTTTTCATGTTCTTTTTCTACATTTTGTGTTGGATAAACAGAAATGCTATCTCCTGAATGAATTCCTGCTCTTTCTAAATGTTCCATTATTCCAGGAATTAAAACATCATCTCCATCACAAATTGCATCAACTTCTACTTCTCTACCCAATATATATTTATCTACTAATATTGGATGTTCTTGTGCTATTGTATTTATTTCATTTACATATTCTGTTATTTCTTTGTCATCATAAGCAATTGCCATTCCTTGTCCACCAAGAACATAAGAAGGTCTTACTAGAACTGGATATCCTAGGTTATTTGCTACTTTTATTGCCTCATCTACTGTGTAAATTGTGCTTCCTTTTGGTCTTAATATTCCACAATTATTTAAAGCTTCATCAAATTCTTTTCTATCTTCTGCTCTATCCATATCTACTTCTTGCGTTCCCATAATATGAACACCCATATCAGATAAAGCTTTTGTTAATTTTATAGCTGTTTGACCTCCAAATTGAACTATTGCTCCATCAGGTTTCTCAACATCTATAATGTTTGCAACATCTTCTGGGGTTAATGGTTCGAAATATAATTTATCTGCTATATCAAAGTCTGTACTTACAGTTTCTGGATTATTATTTACAATTATTGTTTCATATCCTTGTTTCTTTAAAGACCAAACTCCATGAACACTGCAATAATCAAATTCTATTCCTTGACCAATTCTTATTGGACCAGATCCTAATACTATAACTTTTTTCTTATTTGTTTGTTTTGTCTCATTTTCATCATCATAACTTGAATAATAATAAGGTGTTTTTGCTTCAAATTCAGCACTACAAGTATCTACCATTTTGAAATTAGCTACTATTCCGTTTTTTAATCTTAAGTCTTTAATTTCTTTTTCAGTTTTTCCAGAAAGTTTTGCTATTACTTTATCTGTAAATCCTAATTTCTTAGCTTTTTCAAGCATCTTAGAATTCATTTTATTAAGCTCAAGCTCTCTTTCCATTTTTACTAATTTATAAACAATTCCTATGAAAAATCTATCTATTGTAGTAATTTCATGTATTCTTTCAACAGAAATTTCTTTTCTTATTGCTTCTGCTATAACAAAAATTCTTTCATTATCAACTTGTTTTAATCTTTCTTCTAATTCAAGTTTTTCTAAATCTTTTAGTTTATCTAAACTTAGATAGTCAACATTTTCTTCAAGAGAACGAATTGCTTTCATTAGGCCTGCTTCTAAGTTAGGAGCTATAGCCATAACTTCACCAGTTGCTTTCATTTGTGTTCCTAAAACTCTATTTGCTGTAAGGAATTTTTTAAATGGCCATTTTGGTATTTTAACTACCACATAATCAAGAACTGGTTCAAAGCAAGCATATGTTTTTCCTGTAACTTCATTTTTTATTTCATCTAATGTATATCCTAAAGCTATTTTTGTTGCAACTTTAGCAATTGGATAGCCTGTTGCTTTTGAAGCTAATGCTGATGAACGACTTACTCTAGGATTTACTTCTATTACTGCATATTCAAAACTATTTGGGTTTAATGCGAATTGAACATTACATCCACCTTCAATTTTTAATGAAGAAATAATTTTTATAGCTGATGTTCTAAGCATTTGATATTCTTTATCTGATAAAGTTTGTGATGGAGCAACAACTATACTATCTCCTGTATGTACTCCAACTGGGTCTATATTTTCCATATTACAAATTGTTATACAGTTTCCATTACTATCTCTCATTACTTCATATTCTATCTCTTTCCAACCTGTAATACATTTTTCTACTAATATTTCATTTACTCTTGACATTCTTATTCCAGAACCTGCAATTTCTTCAAGCTCTTCCATTGTTGTGGCTATTCCACCACCAGTACCACCTAAGGTATATGCTGGCCTTATAATAACTGGTAATCCTATTTCTTTTGTAAATTCTATTGCATCTTCAACTGTGTGAACAACCTTGCTTGCTGTGCAAGGCTCATTTATAGATTCCATCATATCTTTAAAACATTGTCTATCTTCTGCATTTCTAATGCCATCTACACCTGTTCCTAAAAGTCTAACTTTCTTTTCTTGTAAAAATCCTGATTCTGCAAGTTCCATAGCCAAGTTAAGTCCTGTTTGTCCACCTAAGTTTGGAAGAATACTATCTGGTTTTTCTATTTCAATTATTTTCTTTACTGTTTCTACTGTTAGAGGTTCTATGTAAATTTTATCTGCCATGTTTTTATCTGTCATAATTGTTGCAGGATTTGAGTTAATTAAAACAACTTCTATTCCCTCTTTTTTAAGCTCTCTACAAGCCTGTGTTCCAGCATAATCAAATTCTGCTGCTTGGCCTATTATAATAGGTCCTGATCCAATAACTAAAACTTTTTTAATATTTTTATTTTTTGGCATCTTTTTTCTCCTTTATTAAATCTATAAATTCGTCAAATATATATGCTGTATCTTCTGGTCCTGGACAAGCTTCTGGATGAAATTGAACTGTGAATATATCTTTATTTTTATATCTTAATCCTTCTACTGTTCCATCATTTAAATTAATATGAGAAACTTCTGCTATTTTAGGATTTACACTGTTTTCTACTACATAATATCCATGATTTTGAGATGTAATATGAACTCTATTTTCTTTTAAATCTTTAACAGGATGATTTGGTCCTCTATGTCCATATTTTAATTTTGCAGTTCTAGCTCCATTTGCAAGAGCCATAAGTTGATGTCCTAAACAAATTCCAAGTATTGGTATATCTGTTTGATATAGTTTCTTTATTGTGTTTATTTGGAATGTACATTCTTCTGGATTTCCTGGTCCATTTGAAAGCATTATTCCATCTGGTTTTATTGCAATTACTTTTTCAGCTGGAGTGTCTGCTGGAAAAACAGTAACTTCTGCTCCTCTTTTTAATAGAGAATTTACTATGTTGTGTTTCATTCCATAATCCATTAATGCTATTCTTATAGGTTTTCTTCTTCCATAAATTTGAACTTCTTTTGATGTTACTTTGTCAACTATTTTTCCTATATCATATTTTTTTATTGTTTCCATTATTTCATCAATGTTGTTAATATTTGATGTAAGATAGCCTCTCATTGTTCCAGCATCTCTAAGTATTTTTGTTAGTTTTCTAGTATTAACATCTGTAAGTCCTGGTATTTTGTAGTCTCTTAAAAATTTGTCTAAATTGAATTTACTTCTAAAGTTGCTTTCGAATTCTGCTAATTCATGAATGAAAACAGCTTTTGCATAAATGCCATTTGATTCATAATCTTCTGGTATAATTCCATAATTTCCAATTAGAGGATATGTCATAACTATACCTTGTCCAGCATAAGAAGGATCTGTAAAAGTTTCTATATATCCTGCCATTCCAGTATTAAATACTACTTCACATGCAGTATCTATATTGTAACCAATTCTTTCTCCTTCAAAAATTTCTCCATTTTCTAGTACTAGATATCCTACCATTTTTTCTTCCTTTCTTTATTTAGAATTTAGATTTTTTTAATGGTTTTTTTGCACTTTAAAAAAAACACTAAATAAATTAGTGTTTTTTAATTAAAATTATTAATTTTAAAAATTGAAATTGTAAATAAAACTATTGAATATAGGTTATTGGCAATTATTTTGTTACTTGTTTTTCTATTTAAATTTAACATCCTATATTTTCCTTTCATTTTACTTACATTAATAGAAATTCTACTATACTTTTTTATAAAAATCAAGTAGTTTTATTATCTTATTTTTTGAATAATAAAATAAGCAACAACCACAATTAATATTATAAATAAGATTAGCTCAATGTAACCAGAAGCACTATTATTGTAATCTTTTATAACATTATCATCATCATTTGTTATTGTATTTATTTCTTCATCATATATTGGAGCTTTTTTTCTATAATTATTGTTTTTATAGGTAGAATAATTATATCTATTTTTTAATTTAAAATTATTTTCTATTTTATAAAATGGAGCAAAAATCTTTAAAACTGTAATAACAATTATAAGCATTACTGCATAAGCAAAAAGCCCCTTAAGTAATTCTGATGCTCCTGAAAAATTTTCATATAATTCCATCCTATCATCCATCTCATCTAAGTTATCATCATCGTAATCATAGTCATCATAATAGTAATCATCATAGTCTTCATCATATTCATTATCATCATCGTAATTAGTGTAATCATCTTCAAATTTTGCTTCAGTTGAGTTTTGTTCCTCTTGTAAAATTGATGCTAACATATTTTTATAAATTCTATTTTGCCCTGTATATCTAATATTTGTGTTAATAAGAATTCTAAATCCTAGATCATCTACTATGTTATAATTATAAGAATTATTAAAAGAAAAAACTTCATTTGCAACTTTTGTTAATTTATTTTCTAAATCATCATGCCCCCAAACTGTAATTTCTTCAAAACGTGATGATAATTCCTCTAATGATATCCTTCCTGTAATTTCTTTTGCAGTCATTGAGTCTTCTGAATCAAAAAAGTTCCATTCAATTTCTGCACAGTCATTATACATTTTTAAGGCATCTTTAATTGTATAATATATTTTGTATATTTTAATTTCAGAATAAGTAGTATTTTCCGGTTTTGGATTCCAGGTAATAAACATCTTTGAAGAACTTGCTTGTACTGCAAAATAATTATCATTAGATAAATTTACGTTAGTTAAAGTACCTTCTTCAAAGTTTATTTCTTTATTATTAACAACTTCAGTAAGTCTAATATTTTGAATGTTACTAAGTGTATTGTCTTCTGTAGTTTTAAAGTATTTGTTTATATTTTCCAACTCATTTATAGAAATTTGCCAAGTTTCTACTACATCCATATCACCATTTGAGGTAACATTAATCTCATAATCTATTGAAACCAATTCATTTTCTAGAGCGTATGAACTTGCTTTATTAAATATAAAAAATAATGCAAAAATTAGTGTTATTATTAAAATTTTTTTCTTTACTTTCATAATTTTCTCCTAAACTTTATATATATTTTAATAGTACCAAAAAATAAATTTTTTTCAATAAAAATATAAAAAAAAGAGTGTTTTTTTGAAACACTCTTTTAAATAAATTACTATTTTAATTGTTTCATTACTTCCTCTGCAAAGTTTTCTTCTTTTTTCTCAATTCCTTCGCCTTTTTCAAATCTAGCAAATCTTACTATTTCAGCATTTTGGCTTTTTATTAAATCTCCAACTTTTGTATTTGGATCTTTTACAAATTCTTGATCTAGTAAGCAAATTTCTCCATAGAATTTTCCAATTCTACCTTGAACCATTTTTTCAGCTATTTCTGCAGGTTTTCCTTCATTCATAGCTTGAGCTTTTAAAATTTCCATTTCTTTTGCTACTCTTTCTTGTGGAACTGATTCTCTGTTTAAATATTCTGGTCTTGCAGCAGCTATTTGCATACAAATATCTTTTGCAAGTTCTTCTTTTCCTGATTTAACATCAACTAGAACTCCTATTTTTCCAGCTCCATGTATATAGCTTTCTACAAATCCTTCTGATTCAAATCTTTCGAATCTTCTTATTGACATATTCTCACCAATAGTAGCTATTTTTTCTGTTAAAACTTCTTTAACTGTTTTGTCTGTATTATTATATTTTGTTTCTAATAAAGCATCTAAATTAGCTGGGTTTGAATTTACAACTATTTTAGCTACATCATTTACAAAATTAATGAATTCATCATTTTTAGCAACGAAATCTGTTTCAGCATTTACTTCAACAACAGCTCCTACTTTTTTATTGTCTGAAATATATGTAGTAACTAAACCTTCAGCAGCAATTCTTCCTGATTTCTTAGCTGCTTTAGCTATTCCTCTTTCTCTTAATAATTCAGTTGCTTTTTCCATATCTCCATCTGTTTCTGTTAAAACTTTTTTACAGTCCATCATTCCTGCACCAGTTTTTTCTCTTAGTTGTTTTACTAATTCTGCTGTTATCATATTAGATACCCCCTATTTTATTTTAAAATTAGGGCGTGTTTACTTAACAAAATAGTAATAGCGCCCTTCAAATAAGTTTTATTATTCTTCTACTTTATTTTCTGCTTTTTCTTCAGAAACTTCTTCTTTAACTTCTTCTTTTTCTTCAGCAACAACTTCTTCTATATCTGTTACTTCTTCATCGCTTGAAGACATTTCTTCAGGAATTTCTGCATCTTCTCCTTGTCTACCTTCAATAACTGCATTAGCCATAACATCTGCTATTAATTTAACAGCTCTTATTGCATCATCATTTCCTGGTATAGCATAATCAACATCTTCTGGATTACAATTTGTATCTACTAAACCTACAACTGGTATTCCTAATTTTTTAGCTTCTAATACTGCTATTCTTTCTTTTTTAGGATCTACTACAAACATAACTCCTGGCATTTCTTTCATTTCTTTAATACCACCAAGATTTTTTTCTAGTTTCTCCATTTCGTTTTTAAGTCCCATAACTTCTTTTTTAGGTAATACATCAAATGTACCATCTTGAGACATTGTTTCTAAGTCTCTTAATCTTTGAATTCTTCCTTGAATTGTGTTAAAGTTTGTTAGCATTCCGCCTAACCATCTTTGATCTACGTAATACATATTACATTTTTGAGCAGCTTCTTTAATGCACTCTTGTGCTTGTTTTTTAGTTCCTACAAAAAGAACTGTTTTTCCTTCTTCTGCTCTTTCTTTAATAAACTTATAAGCTTCATCTAATTTTTTTGAAGTTTTTTGTAAGTCTATTATATGGATTCCATTTCTAGCTTGAAAAATGTATTCAGCCATTTTTGGATCCCATCTTCTTGTTTGATGTCCGAAATGAACACCTGCTTCAAGTAATTGTTTCATTGCAACTACTGCCATTTTTTTATTCCTCCTTTTTGTTTTTCCTCCATAGAATTCAACATTCTAAACAACTTTTAAAAAGCACAATTTAAAACTCCTTCTATGTGTGTTATTTAATAACTATGACATTATAACAGCTTTTACAGTAAAAATCAAGAAGTTTTGTAAAATTTACACTGAAAATTTGTCCATTTTTTAAAAACTTCAATCTGATAATTCTATTACTTGTTTAAATAATTTATTTTCGATAGTAGTTATTAAATTTAAAGATTCATCTTTTTCAATTATCTTTCTAATTTTCCATAATCCCAAACCAGAATTGCTCCTTTTGCTTGTATATCCTTTTTCAAATATTTTATTTACATCTATTTCTTTTTCTAAAAATGTATTTTCTATTATTATTAAATTCTTGTTTTTTTCCTTTCTTAGTTCAATGTTTATTATTTTCTCTGCTACTCCATTTGTTGCTTCTATTGCGTTATCTAGTAATATTCCAAGCATTCTAGAAATACTATAAACTTTTTCTGTAAAGACATTTAAATTAAGACATATATCAATATTTATATTAATATTCTTTTCTCTTGCCATTGTATATTTGTCTATTAATACTGAATATATTGCTGGATTTTCTGTTGCTTTGTAATTTAATAATTCTACTGTGTTAATATGATGACAATCTTTTATGATAGAATTAAAATATTTTTCTAATGAATTCATATCTTTTAAATCTATATATCCATTTATTGCCTGCATAATATTATTGAAATCATGTTTAAAGCATTTTACATCATCATTTATTTCTAATAGATTTTTGTTTTTCTGCTCTAGCTCCTTTATGCTATTTTTAGCCTTTATTTCTTTATGTTTATTTGAAAAAGCAAAGTATGTTATTAATATAATTATTAAACAATGCATAATATTATAAACTGCTATTCTAGTGTGATTAATTTGCAAAATATGTCTTATATCAATAGTTTCTATAGTTGCAATTGTTATTCCAAGTATTGAAATAATTATATGCATAATATCCTTAAAAGT
The DNA here is from genome assembly GCA_947628085.1 of uncultured Clostridia bacterium. Classification (GTDB taxonomy): domain Bacteria; phylum Bacillota; class Clostridia; order TANB77; family CAG-508; genus Scatovivens. The sequence continues at coordinate 52,764 of CANQYM010000007.1, read as the reverse complement.
TGGTTTTCTTAAATTCTCTGCTACTTCTAACTTTTTATTTACTTTCGTCATATGTACTCTCCTTTTTTATAATAAGATTTTCTTAGATTATCACATCTTTTTCCTCTTGTGTAAAAAATTGATGAAAAGTGATGTGTTTTTTTACTCTTTTTATTTTTTAAAGTCTTGCACTTCCTATTCATCAGCGCTTTTCGCCACCTGAAATTATTGCCCAATTTTTACCGTTTTATAATAACTTTGCTTTAGCTTCCATAAAGCCTTTGAAAAGCCATTCTAGCGGGGTGATTAGACTATGTTCCCACAATGAATGGCATCGATGCAGAGCTGCTGTTGTCCAACAAACATTGCTTTTAACGACTCGATTGGAGGTTAGAACATGAAAAAAAAACTCGTTTCCGTGCTTCTCGCTTTTGTTATGTGCATGTCGCTCTTCGCGGTAACTGCTTTTGCAAGCGAAAACGAAGCACATACCTCTTTTGAGGAGCACACCGTCACTCTGAACATCGCACCTGGCGGTAATGCCGAAATCATGCCCGCCATGTGGGAGCAAAACACCTACACTGTTGGCGTTGGAATAACCACCTACACTCCCCAGTTCGTAATACCTGATCGGTATTTTGCGTACGAAATGAGTGCCACTGGTGTCAACGGCCAAGCAACATCTGTAGCATACTCTGTTACACTGATGCGCAGTGCCTCAACTCCCATATCTGGTATGGGTGGAACTGCTGATGGAAGCCCGTATAAGAATGACTGGATTGATCTATATTCTTCTGGCCTTAGTTGTCTATTCAAAATTGTCAACTCTGGTTCGTCAGCAATAAAAGTAACTCTCACGTATTATTCTTGGAAGTAAAGTAGCATTTAAGCTCTGCATCGGAAAGCTTTGAAGTAAAAGCAAAAGCCCAACTCGTAAATCGTGTTGGGCTTTTCTTTTAATTATTTATATCAACATAAAAAATCCAATTATTGTTAATTATTTTTTCTTCATTATTTTTTACTAAAGTAATTTTTTGAATCGCTATTTTTAATTTATTTATCAACTGATTTGTATTTTGATTTGTACTTATTTTATATATACAAATTAAATTTTTCTCATCTAATCTAGTATTATAACAAGCATATTTTTCTTTGGTTAAAAAAGAATTGTTTAATATAATATCGTCTTTTTCATTTGTTAAAACAAATTTATCAAAATAAATCTTATCCATACTTTCCTCACTTAACACATTAAATGCTAAGTAAATAGAATCTTTTTCAACTAAAACATAGTCCATTTTTATCTTTATTCCATCTTTTTCTACATATTCCATATCAATTTTTTGCAAATTTTTATTTTCTAAAATTTCTTCGATATTAATGTCTTTACTTGGAAAAAGACTTAAAACAAAGTGTTCAATTTCATCTGCAAATACACAGCTTGACAAAATTACAATGCAAAATATTGCTGCCACAGCTTGTTTTGGAAAATAAAAAATTTTTTTCTTATCTTTTTTATCTTCTTTTTCATATTCTGATGTAAGTTTGTTACTTAATTCTTCTTTAAAATTTTCATCTAAATCTATCTTATTTATTTTATTTTTAATATTATCAATTTCTTTTTCAAAATCTTTCACTTAAATTGTCACCTCCGCTCTGTAAAAGCTTTTTCAAATTTTCTCTTGCTCTTTTTAGTCTTGTTTTTACATTAGATTCACTAATATTCAAAATACTACTTATTTCTGAAATCTTAAATTCTTTTATATAAAATAACTCGAATACATCTCTATATTTAGATTTTAACTTACTTATACAGTCTAATAAGCAAATTTCATCTTCATTAAAATTAAATTCTTGTAACGTTTCATCATTAGAATAAAATTTGTCTTTCTTCTTATAAGTTTTTAATTGATTGTTACACAAATTTATAGTTACTCTTATTATCCAATATTTCTCATGATTTTCATCTGTAAATTTATTATTCATTTTTATGTGTTTAATGTAATTAATAAAAACTTCTTGTACTAAGTCTTCAGCATCTTCTTTATTTCTTAAATATCCTAATGCTATATGAAAAATCATACTAGAGTAATTATCAATTAATTTCTTTGTACTAAATTCAATATCCATTTTAGTTACCTTCGAATTTTAAAAAAATTTTTGTCACTTTTTTACTTTTTAAATTGTTTTATTAATATAAATGTTAAAGGAGAAATAAAAATGTATAAAGCAATAATTTATAGTAATAATTTAGAAATAATTAAAAAAACTTGTAATTGTCTTTTCTCTAAATCTAATAATATTAAGTTAATTGGTATATTTGATAATATAAAAGAATTTAATAAAGCCTTAAGTTCTTACAAAATAAATATGGTTGTACTATCGGAAATGGATTTTAAAAATTCACAAATTCAATATTTATTAAAAGACATCGAAAATAAAATTGTATTTTGCACTCAAAATGCTAACATACGAAATTCTAAATATATGTTAAATTTACCTTTACAATCAGATAATTCTTATATTTATGAACAATTTCAAAAGTTTATATTAAAGTTATGCAATAGAACTACTCGCAAAAAAGTTTACAAAGTCTTAGAAAAACTTAATTTTGACTTTAAATTAAATGGAACAAATTATCTTTTAGAAGCTATTGTTTACTCATATATGAATAAAGATAAATATTTGTTTGAAAATTTAAAACAAGAAATTTATCCTTATGTTGCAAAAATTTATAATGTAAAACCAGATAATGTTAAATGGGCTATTATACGTTCAATAAATTCAGTAAAAATTAATTCAAATTTTAAAAATTTTTGTTCACAATTTTGTGATAAAATAACAACTAAAACATTAATTTCTGAAATTGTAAATAGAATTTAATTTCAGTTTATTATATAAAATTATTATATTATTTTAAAAAAAGTTTTTATTAAAATTGTATTCAATTATTAACACAGTTTTATAAAATGAACACAGACCCGTTAGTAGCCTAACGGGTCTATATCTTGTGTTCTTTTTCCTCTCCCCCTAAATTATTATTGCCAATAGAATTGCAAGTACTAATGTGGCTAAGCCCTCGCTGACTTTAAACGATAATTTCTTGTTGAAGAACTTTCTGAGCTTTTTAAAGAATTTCAGAATTGGTCTTTCAAAAAAAAGCTCTACCTTCATCAGAATTTCGCCAATTGTCTTTCCTACTGTCGAGAATGTCGCTCTAATGATCTGAATGCCTCCTGCATTTTTCGAAGAACTAGTTGCATAAGCGGATTTGAACACGCTCATAAGCAACATGCATGTTAGCAGGGGAATAATGATTTCAGTAAGCGGGCTTGCGAACTCCATCAGTTTTTCCAGCATCTCCACGACTGCACTGTCACTCAAGTAAACCATCATCAAAACAAACACTGTGACTACCTCTCTTCCTCTTGTTGTACGTCGGTCGCTCTGGGGGATTTTGGGGATATATATAAAAGTACCGCAGTACTCTAAAATATATTATATCACTTTTTAAGTAAACTTTCAAATTTTCCTCTCCCCAAAGGGAGAGTTTCTTTTTAATAATAGAATTTGAATATGCAGATCTAAATAAAATGAGTCATGATTGGACAATAATCTTAATAAAAATACTTAAAATATAAATTTATTTTTTTAAAAGTTCTTGACATATAAAATTTTAGATAGTATAATAACTGTTGTCAGTTCAAGAATGCAGATGTGGCGGAACTGGTAGACGCACAGGACTTAAAATCCTGCGGACGAATAATCCGTGCCGGTTCGATTCCGGCCATCTGCACCAAAACCTGAGAGAAATCTCAGGTTTTTTTGTATTTAAGAATTTATAATACTTTTTAAAAAATAACTTTAAAGAATAAAATCAAAAAATAAAATCATGTACATAAATCAATTTTTGACAGTTTTATGTAAATATGATATAATTAAATTGATGAAACGTTGCGTACTCCAGTTGCATCGTAGGCATCACATCATAGTTCATAATTGAAAAGGAGGAAAACAAAATGGCGAAATTTGAACACGAAGGTTACTGTCCCTGTGTATGGGTTCCCAAGACATGGGACGAAACCACCGACAACCGGCTGATCGGACTTTGGAGCATCATCGGTGCATCCATCGTTTACGAGAATCAAGATGCAAACAAATGCAGTCCGGACACAAATGCGTGCGACCAGATTTTTGGCGTTGACAGCATCTCCTACGATGTGCTCTCTGGCATCATCCGGAAGAACGCGAACGCCGACAAGATCCTGGTTCACCAGCCGCACAACGGCGCTTGCAACACCCAGAAGGTCTCTGACATTCAGAAGGTGTTAGGTCAAGTGAAGAATCCGGAACTAATCGTTCATGCTGGAAGCAACTTCGCAGTCATCCTGTCGGATGCTGATTACGGTATGGACGTGTGGGTCTGGGATCTCCGTAGCTCCTGGTAACTCGCCATCAAAAAAGGAAATGCATTGCGTTCCTTTCTCTCCCGCAAGGGAGAGTTTTTTTTTACTTTTTAAATACATCATCTGCATTATAAATTGGATATTTTATTAATATTTCCTTATCATTTAAATCAATTTTCTTGCATTTAAATAATCTATAAAATTCATCAAATGATATTAATTCTTTATATGTGTTTTCAATTTCTTCATTCAAAATTCCTATATCTTGTAAAATTAAATATGCATCATCTTTACTCATTTTAAAAAAGCATGTTTCATCTTCCAAGATATTTTTTATAATTTCATTTCTTTTGTAATTAGCATTTACTTTTTTCAAATATACTATGTTTGATTCATTAATTAATTTTAACTCATTTAGTTTGGTCATCTTTCTTCCCCCTTATCTATTCCAGGAAGTTTATGATCTTTGCTTTCATAAATTAATTCACCTGAATTTAATTTAGCAATAATTTCTTCTTCTGAAGATATTGTAAAATCTAAAGTATCTGTATCTATTAAATACACTTCTTTTGGACCATCTTTTATTTCTTGGTCTTTCTGTCTTAATAAAATATGGCGCTTGTATCTTTTTTCATCTTCTCGTAATTCTCCTAAATATGCCATTTCTAATTGAGCATTTCTAAACCATTTTGTTTTATTTATTCCCCATAAAGTTTGAGTAAGCTCGTTTCCAGATATTTGTTTTGATTTCATAACTTCTAAGAAAGATTGTAATCTTAAAGTTACATCTTCCGGCACATCTTGCTCTTGCTGAGTGCTTTTTAAATATTCTATATACTCTTTTATTGATTTTGGCTTTTCTCCTAAAATTTGTGAATATACTTTATTAATAGCTCCTTCTAAAATGCCTTTTTTATCAGAAATAATCTTTATTCCTTCTAAATTTATTCCATTTTTTGCCTTCATTAAATCATTTGTGGCATCTTTATCAGAGTTAATATTTATACCTTCAACCGTTGCTGATACATTTTCAGTATAAAATCCAGCTAGTGCATGTCCTTCATTAATTCCTTGTAAAATCATTACAGCTGTTATATCTCCATCAAGTTCATTAATTAATTTTGCATACATTCTAGAAAAGTCAAAACATGTAATTTTACTTCCGGGCCTTAAACTTTCCAAATGTTCTTTTGAAAAAGTAGACTCATAATTTACTTTATTTAGTTTGTCTCTATAAACATATCCTTCATCATAACGAAATATTTGGCACATTTTGCAATAAATATGCATTGCTTTTTCTTCTAAAGATAACTCTTGTGGCATATCTTGAAAAATTTCTTGATAGATTTCAGGAGAAATTGTCCAAACTGGCTCATTGCCTTCTCTAATAACTTTTTCATCAAATCGTTCTACTTCAGTGAAAGTATATTTTGGATTTGTAAATCTTTCCATATTTATATTATCTAAAATTTGAAAATATCTATTTTTTATTTCTTCAAATTCTGGTATATAAAAATCTCTTGAAATTCTTTTTTCTAAATTTAATTCGCCCTGGTCATTTCTTTTTCCTAAAATTTTTCCTAACACTTTTAAATAATCAAGTTGTGATATTTCTTCTCCTTCAATTGCAAATGTTTCTTTATTTTCTTCATAATTTAAAAATTTTGAAAGCATATCATCATCTAACAATATCTGAAAAGTCTTATCTATTAAAGCTGAATTAACATCATTTCTACTAGAATAAAACTGTTTAAATCTTTCTAAATTTCTTGTTTGAATAATTTCATTTATTCTAGAGTATTCTATTGAGTCTAAAGGATAATTATTTAATTTACTTTTGCAATACTCTAATATTTCATGTACTGAAAATTTATTGCCTCCAAAATATGCTCTAGATATATAGTTATGATTTTCATCATAAGTTTTTTCTAATCCTATTTGATTTGGATTTGTTGGCATTTCACAACTATCTGTTAGATAAAAGAATCGTAATTCTTCAATGCCATCTTCGCTTGGTAGCATTCTTTTTATAAATATTCTATATTCTTCTTCTGGTAGTGATAGAATTGTATTTATTCCATCAACCATACGATTTACTTGTTCTTTTGAAGATATTATATTCATTTTTTTCTCCAATAAATTATTTTATTTAAAAGTCTATTTTTTCTTCTATATAAGCTTTTACGTCTTCAATTTTAATTCTTACTTGCTCCATAGTGTCTCTATCTCTTACTGTAACACAGCCATCTTCTAATGTATCGAAATCTATTGTAACACAATAAGGTGTTCCTATTTCATCTTCTCTTCTATATCTTTTTCCTATGCTTCCTGCTTCATCATAATCACACATAAAATGTTTTGAGAGCTCTGTGTATACTTCATCTGCTTTTTCTGATAATTTTTTAGATAATGGTAAAACAGCAACTTTATAAGGTGCTAAAAACGGATGTAATTTAAGTACAGTTCTAACATCTCCTTCTCCCACCTCTTCTTCAAAATAGCTATTGCATAGAAATGCAAGTGTTACTCTATCTGCACCAAGTGAAGGTTCAATACAGTATGGCACATATTTTTCATTTGTTTCTGGGTCTAAATATGTTAAATCTTGTTTTGAATGTTCCATATGTCTTGATAAATCATAATCTGTTCTATCAGCAATTCCCCATAATTCTCCCCATCCAAATGGGAAAGCAAATTCTATATCTGTTGTGCCTTTGCTATAAAAAACTAATTCTTCTGGAGAGTGATCTCTTAATCTTATATTTTTTTCTTCTATTCCTAAATTTAATAAGAATCGCTTGCAATATTTTCTCCAGTAGTCAAACCATTCCATATCTGTTCCTGGTTTGCAGAAAAATTCAAGCTCCATTTGTTCAAATTCTCTTGTTCTAAAAGTAAAGTTTCCAGGTGTTATTTCATTTCTAAATGCTTTACCAATTTGAGCAATTCCCATTGGTATTTTTCTTCTTGTTGTTCTTTGTACATTTTTAAAGTTTACAAATATTCCTTGTGCAGTTTCTGGTCTTAAAAATATTTCTGCTTTAGAATCTTCTGTTACACCTTGAAATGTTTTGAACATTAAATTAAATTTTCTAATTGATGTGAAATTTAATTTTCCACAACTTGGGCATACAATTTTATTTTCATTTATAAAATTAACCATTGCTTCATCTGACATTCCATCAGCAATCATATCTCTTCCATTTGCATGTGCCCATTCTTCAATAAGCTTATCTGCTCTATGTCTTGTTTTGCACTCTTTGCAATCAATAAGCGGATCTGAAAAACCTCCAACATGTCCAGACGCTACCCATGTTTCTGGATTCATAAGTATTGCTGCATCTAAGCCTACATTATATTTGCTTTCTTGCACAAATTTTTTAAGCCAAGCCTTTTTTACATTGTTTTTTAATTCCACTCCTAAAGGACCATAATCCCAAGTATTTGCTAGTCCTCCATAAATTTCTGAACCAGGATATATATATCCTCTAGATTTGCATAAACTTACAATTTTTTCCATTGATTCTACCATAATTAAAACCTCCTCTTTATTTTTTATGAAGATATGGCTTTCTTCATATTTTCTAAGGATAAGTTTTTTGCAAAACAAAAAACTTACATCCTTAGCATAAAGCTAGGGACGTAAGTTCTACTTACGCGGTTCCACCCTAATTGGTATTTTTAAAATACCCACCTTAATTAATATTGCTCCAAAGTTCCAAAATATATTAAAAATTATTTGTTTCTCACTATCACAAATTCACTTTAAATTTTTTATTATATATTCCCTCTTTTTCAACGCAATTCATATAATTTATGTTACTTATTTTACAATAATTATTCATCAAAGTCAATATATACAGTGTAATTATTCATGTTTTTAAATTTCAATATCATCAAAAGATTCATATTCTAAAATATCTTTATTTTCTATATCTATTTTTGATCTTTTATTACTTTTCTTTCTAATTCTTATAACTTTAATTGGATTTTTCTCATAAAGTCCTAATAAGTCTCTAGGATCATCATCTATAAAAATTCCATTTTTATAATCTAAATCAATTGTGAATTTATATTCTGATGTTATTATTATTTTATCAAAATATTCTTTTAAGCCAGATCCTGTTATTTTTTCATTTTGATAATCTTTGTTTTTCTCATCTGGAACATATGTTAGAAGAATTATTTTATGCCCTTTTGATTTTAATTTTTTTAGAAATCTCTTAGCATCCTCAAAAGTTATGTCCTCACCACTATCAATTATATTTTTTATATGTGATTTCATTTCATCTTTATTTAAATTATATTTAGTAGCAATGCTCTCTGCATATAGAAAAATATTTCCTGTTGTTGAATTAAAATTTTGAGTTACTTCATCAAATATCTCTTTACCAACGTTCTCGCAATTTTCTAAAACAAAATTTGCAATTTTTTCTAACATTCTTTTAGTTAATTTTGATGTTTCATATAAAGTATTATCAAAATCTAAATAATAGTTCATAAAATATTTCCTTCCTATTTCTAATTGTGCTTTTTTTAATACTATAATATTTCTATATCACAGTTTTACAAATTATTCAATAATTTAATTTTTATATTAAAAAATATTTTATGTTAAGTAAGTTTGTGTTATGAAAACTTGATTTATAAAAAAAATTAGTTGTGGATAATGTGGATAACTCTGTGAATAACTCTATTTAATACTTTTTTCGACACAGTTTATTCACAGAATTTTTTCAAAATGATTACATTTTTATTTATATAAATTCTTTATGTGCACTTGCTTTTTATTAGTAAAAGTCTTTAAAACCATATGTTTCACGTGTTTTAAAGTTTTTAAAATTAAAAACTTTTTTACTTCACTTTTATTAAAATTTATGTTATATTATTTTAATAGAAATGTAATTTATTTACAAGCTAATTTTAAAAGGGGAAATAAAATGTCAAATAAACTACAAATTATTAAAGAAAAGCTTGCAAAATATTTTAAAAAATTTAATATAAAAATTAGTAAAGACACTATTAAAAAAATTATTACTTTAATTGTTGTACCTCTTCTAATTTACATATATAGCGAATTTTTTTCAAATGGAAAATTTATTTTTGAATATAGAAGAATGATTTTGAATTTTCTACTTATTTATTTAATCATTGGATTTATTTATGTTATTACTGGAAAAATTAAAATTAGTTTATATGTTACTACAATTCTTACTTTTATAGTAGGCTTTGTAAATCACTTTTTAACAGCTTTTAGAGGCACTCCTTTAGTTCCATGGGATATTTTTTCATTAAATGTTGCCCTAACTGTTTTACCAACATTTACTTTTCACATATCTTTTAAGCTAATTTTAGGAATAATATTTTTCCTTCTTGCATTCTTAATTTTGAAAAAAGTTAATTTTACAAGTTTTAAAAATAATAAATTTAAAATTATTTATAGAATTTCTGTACTAGTTATTATAGTAATATTTACTTATGCATTTTACTTTACAAATATGATAGAAATATTTAAATTAGACGAAAATTGGGATCCTAAAGAGGAATACCATAATAATGGCTTAATTGCTAGTCTTTTTAAGCAATCTAGAAATCTTATAATACATACTCCTGAAGGATACGATATAAATTCTGTAAGTGATTTATCTAAAACAATAGAAGTTCCAATCGTGGAGCACGAAGAAGATTTTGAGTATCCAAATATTATTGCAATAATGAATGAATCTTTTGCAGAGCTTAAAAGAATAGGAGATTTTTCTACAAACACAGAATATTTACCATTCTTTAATTCTCTATCTGAAAACACTATAAAAGGAAATCTTCATGTATCTATTTTTGGAGCAACAACACCTAACAGTGAATGGGAATTTTTAACTTCAAATTCTATGGCATTTGTTCCTAAAAGAACTGTTCCTTATCAACAATATGTTTTAAGAAAATCTTATTCACTTGCATCAATTTTAAAAGAGCAAGGCTATAACACAACCGCAATACATTGTTACTACCCACAAGGATATAATAGAAATTTAGCATATCCTAGACTTGGATTTAATACTTTTCTTCATATAAACACACTTAAAGATTTAGACTATATTAGAGAATATCCTAGTGATTTAAGTACATATAAAAACATTATAGACATATATGAAAATAAAAAAGATGATGAAAAAATGTTTAACTTTACTTTAACAATGCAGAATCATGGCAGTTACACAGATGAAAACTTTCAAAGCTCTGTAATTGCTGAAAATGGAATCTATCCTAAGTTAAATCAGTATTTATCTCTTTTAAAAATTGCAGATAGTTCTTTAGAATACTTAATTAATTATTTTTCAAATCAAGAAGAACCTACAATAATTTTGCTTTTTGGAGATCATCAACCTTATGTTGAAGATGAATTTTACGATTCTCTTCTTTCAAAAAGTTATGCAGATCCAACTTCAAAAGAAGCTATTGAGAAAAAATATATTACACCTTTTATAATTTGGGCAAATTATGATATTGATACTGAAAAATATAAAGATATAACAGATATTAGTGCTAATTATTTGGCTTCTTTACTTCTTGACGTTGCAAACTTACAAAAAACACCTTACCTAGAATTTCTTGATGAATTAAGAGCTGAAATACCTATTATTACTGGAAATGGCTATATGGATAAAACTGGTTTATATCATGACTTTTCAGAACAAACTGATTATTCTGAATTAATAGAAAATTATCATTATCTACAATTTAACAATATGTTTGATAAAAAGAATAAATTAACTACACTATTTGAAGTTCCAAATCAAACCGATTCAGAAAAATAAAACTTTTAATTTTAATATTTATAATAGAAAGAATATTGTGATAAAATAAAAAATAGAGATTTGAATTTTTGTTCAATCTCTATTTTTTATAATTAAAGTAATGTATTTTTATAATTTCTGCTAGCTAATAACTTTAATCTTTTGGCTTTTAAAACTTTTTGTAACACATAATATAGAACAATTAACAGAATAATTAAAATACCAGAAATAATTTTTATCCAATTATCTAAATTAGATTTATTATTTTTATCTTTTCTTATACCATTATCAAAAACCGTTCCTATCATGCTTTTATTTTTTTGCCCATCACTATTATATTCTATTAAATCATATTCTTCCAAAATGTCATTTATGTTGTAATGATTATATCCATATTCAAATAAATTTATTGTATCTAAATATCTTGCACTTAATCCATCTTCTGTTGATTCTGCATGTAAAATAACAGATATTACTTCAAATCCGTCTTTATTACTACTTGCAATTAAACAGTTTTTAGCTGGTGTTGTAAATCCAGTTTTAATTCCATTACAGTATGGATAATAGTATCTATTGTCTGAAAGCATTAAGCTATTTGTGTTTTTAAATACTCTCTCTTCCTGCCATAAATCTGTTGTTGGAAGGCTACATTCCATTTTCGTTACTATTTCTCTAAACTTTTCATTTTTCATACAGTGTCTTGCAATTTGCGCTAAGTCATAAGCAGTTGAATAATGATTTTCGTCATGCATTCCATTTGGATTTACAAAATTTGAATCAAAACAACCTAATTCTTTTGCCCTTTCATTCATTAACTTTGCAAATTCTGGTATGCTTCCAGATATGTGTTCTGCAATTATGTTTGCCGCTTCATTTGCAGAATGTATCATCATAACATCTAGAAGTTCTCCTATTGTAAATGTTTCACCAATTTGAATATTGGCTGTTGAATACCCAGATTTTACCGAATTAATTGCTTCTGCACTTGCAGTTTGAGTTTCGTTTAAATCACAATTTTCTAGAGCTATAATTGCTGTTAATATTTTTGTTGTACTTGCAGGATACTTTTTATCATGAATATTTTTTTCATAAAGTATTTTTCCTGTTCTTTTTTCTATTAATATAGCTGATTCAGAATATATTTTAACTTCTGGCTCTTCTTCAATATGATTAAGAATTTTATCATTCTCATTTAACACAACCTTTATTCGTTCATTTGGAATTTCATATGCAAAACATATATTAAAAAATAAAAGCTGTAAAATTATAAAATTAAAAATTAGAATTTTAATTTTTTTTAGTCTCATTCTTCCCCCAGTTAATTATTTCACAAATTTTTTAAAATAAGAATTATCTACTAAACTTGCATCTACCTTTTTTTCTATTTCTTCTCCAGCACCACTTTCTGTAAATTGCCAAGCTACTACTTTATTCATAAACTCTACATTTTCCACTGGCTCTTGATCTGTATTTGTATACCAATAATCTGGTATTTTATTTTCTAAAGTATAATATGCTATCCAAAATTTAGAATCTATAGTATATAGATATTCATTTGCAATTTTTGCATTACTATAAATTAATGTTTCTATATTTTTTTCTTTAAATTTATTTACAAGTTCTGAAACAAGGCTTGCTCTTTCTTCCCAAATTTCATCTGCTCTACCCTCTCCTTCATGGTCTTCAACATCAATAACTAGTGGCAAAGAACATAAAGAACTTTTATTTTTATCTAATATTTTTTTAACAAATTCAACTTCTTCATCTAATTCTTCCAAAGTTATTGCTTCATCTATATAGTAAAATCCATAAGGCATTCTTAAATATTCACAAGCTTCTATGAATAGCTTATAGTTAGGGTCTGTATAGAAGTTTCCTTCTTCTCCATACCCTCTTCCACCTATTCTTATATATGCATAATTCATATTACTATTTAGTAAAAATGCTGCATATTCTCCTGAATTTTTAAAGTGCTTATAAATTATGTTAAACTTTGAAACATCAGACATTAAAACTCTTTTATTTTCATCAGAAAATTTAAAGTTATCTACTTTTTCTTTTAAAACATATCCAACTCTATCTTTTGCTTTTACTTTATACCATTCTTTTCCGTTTTTATCTATTCTGGTTTCCAAAACATATACAAATTCGCCCAAATCAAAATTTCTTATATCTCGCCATTTTGATTCTTTTGGACTTCTATAAAAAACTACATTTTCTTCTATAATAACACCATGAATAGCATTTGAAACATCTACGTTATCTCTTATATAAGCATATATTTTTGAAATTAATATAATACAAAAAGTTATTAATATTAAAGCAATTATTGCTATTATGATATTTCTTTTATTTATAGCAATTTTTTCTAAAATACTAGACACGTTTAGCTTTTCCTCATTTCATAGAAAATTATAATATTAGTATACCATAAAATTGTTTTTAATAAAATGTAATTTTTATTTTTCTTAAAAAACATTGACAAATAGCTAATTTTGTTTTAAAATAAAATAGCGTTGTGAAAACACCTAATATATGGTGGATGTAGCGTAGTTGGTTAACGCGTCAGTTTGTGGCACTGAAGACCGTGGGTTCGAGTCCCATCTTCCACCCCACTTAAATTTAATATTGGGCTGTAGCCAAGTGGTAAGGCACCAGACTTTGACTCTGGCACGCGCTAGTTCGAATCTAGCCAGCCCAGCCAAAAATACCTTGTATTTTTATACAAGGTATTTTTTTATAAAAATTTTTATTTTAAATTTCCTATTATAACTGTTCCATCATAATTTACATATCCACATTTTCCATTTTTTTCAACTCCGGCAAGTCCTTCAGAAAAATCACTTTGAATACTATCATATTCAAAATCAACAGCAACATTTCCTTGCTTATCTATAAAACCATATTTGCCATCTTTATATGACCAAGCAAACCCTTCTGAAAAACTTCCAGCCTTTGAATACGGACTTTCTAAAACAACATTTCCTGTTTTATCTATATAAGCATATTTTCCATTTCTACGAATTAGTGCCAACCCATCTGAAAAAACATTTGGATAACTTTCTTCAGATTTTCCTGTTTCTATTCCTGGAATAGTACTTATATCAATAACAATATTTCCTTCTTTATCTATATAATAATATTTTCCATCTTTTTCAACCCATGCTAATCCTTCATGAAACATTGAGCCTGTATTATATATAAAATCTATAACAGTATTTCCTTGTTTATCTATAAATCCATATTTATTATTCTTAAATGTTCCACATAATCCTTCTGAAAAATAATTTGGAATTTTTTCTTCTAGTGCATCTAATACCCAATTTCCTTTTGTATCAATAAAACCTGCTTTTCCATCTTTTTCCACTGGAGCTAGTCCATCTAAAAAATCAAAAGCGCTATCATAAATAAAATCTATTGCAATCTCTCCATTTTTATTAATAAATCCATATTTATAAATATGATTGCTATTATTTCCTATATCTTTAACTGCACGTGCAAGTCCATTTCTAAAAGTAGTTCCTATTGCTCCATTATTTCCTTCTATAATTCTATTTCCTTCTTTATCTATATAAAGTCCATTATTATTATCATCTGCCACCCATGCAAGTCCTTCTGAAAAGAACTCACATCCTGTTAAATTTAAAGATAAATTTCCTACTTTTGTTATTTTATTGCTTTGAGTTTTAGAATTATTATTTTCATTATTAGATTCTTCTATCACTTTAGTTTCATTTATTGTTTCTTCATTTGTTACTTCTTCATTTTGTTCTTGATTTTCTTCCGAATTATTTTCTAATGCATCTGCATTTTGTGATGTATTACTTGTTTTTACAAATACAAAACCTGCAATTATTCCAAAAACTATAACCACAACTAATACACTTAAGACAATACTTTTAGTTTTTCCTTTTATCATAAGTATTCTCCTTTCCATATTTTTGCCTGTGTCAGACATACAAAGCATACTTGCTGTATAGTTTTCTTGCATACTATTTCTTAATAAATTTATTAAAACCATTCCATATTGTTTTTTCTCTTCTTTATTTAGTTTCTTTGAAGCCAATTCATCTGCTCCAATTTCCATATCTTGTCTAATTTTTTTAAATAAAAACCACACAATTGGATTAAACCAATGAATTGACAAAACCAATAACAAGCAAAAATTAAATAAAATATCTTTTCTTTTATAATGTGATAATTCATGTAGAAAAATATATTGTATTGTTTCATCACTTTCATTTAATAAATCTTTTTTTATTAATATTACAGGATTAAATATTCCAAATATACTTGGAACTTTTTTATAATCTTGTAAAATTATTTTTATTTTTCTTTTAATTTCTAAATCTGCTTTACATTTTTCTAAAATACTGCTTAATCGCTCATCTCTATATTCTCTTCTTAAATTTTTCTTATTTATTTTTCTTATACCACTTAAAAATGTTAAAATAAATGCAATAACTCCAACAAGCCAAATGCTTGGCAAAATATAATTTAGAACTATATTTTTAAGATTAATTTTAGCATAATCTTTATCAATATTTTCTTGTGTTTCAGCAACATCTTGATTTTCTATAAAATCGTTGTTTTCTTCTTTTTGAATATCTAAATTTTCATTTGCTTCTACATTGCTGGAATCATTAAATTCATTTGTTTCTACTAAAGTGCTTGGTATGTATTTTATTTCTTCTATTTTATCTACCACAGTGTTTTGCATAGTTAATTTATTAGTTTTTATTTCAAATCTGATAGGAAGGACTAAAACAAGTAAAACTATGCACCACATTATACATTTCCACTTTCCAGATATTTTTTTATCAAATAAATTTCTTATAAAATAAACTATTATTCCTACTAAACTTCCAACTATTGTCATATATAGTACTTTGTAAAATAGAGGTGAAATAAAATATATTTTACTTAAAATTTCTTGGAACATATTTATTCCTCACTTTCTAACATATCAACTAATTTTTTTAGCTCTTCTTTTGAAACTGTTTTATCTTCAACAAAGTTTAGCAAAAGTTTTTCTACACTTCCTTCATATAATTTTTTTAAAAAAGATTTATTTGCTTTAGTTAAATATTGCTTTTCTGTAATTGTTGCACTATATAAAAATCCTTGACTTGTAGCTTTTTTAGATTTAACTGTGTTTTTGTCAACTAATCTATATAGTAATGTTTTTACAGTATTTTTATTTCTTTCTTTAGTTTTATTTAATTCTGTTATAATTTCTGTAAGTGTACTTTCCCCTTTGCTCCAAAGTACTTGCATTATTTCTAATTCAGCATCTGTTATATCAAATTTATCTTGCATATTATATTTCGTACAATTATAAAATTGTACTCTCCTCTCTTTTAAATTTTATTCGAATAAAATAAATGAGTTACATTTGTAACTTATCTTATAATTAGTTTACAATTGTAACTCATTTTTGTCAATACTTTTTTATAAATAATTTTTAATGCTCGATAGTAACATCTGCTTTATCTCTTAATTGAGAATTATCTACAACAGCCCAAAAAACATTATTATCACTATAATAAATTCTGTCATCTGAACTTGATCTTAATGAACCTTCATCTGTGTAAACAACTGGATTTTCTCTTTGTCTCATTTTTATATGTGTTGTTGTATCATCTGCAACTACTTCATATATAAGTAAATCTACCTCATCTGCTTGTTTTAAATTTTCATCTGATATAACAACAATAAAATTTTTACTAAAATCAATTTCTGGTAATTCTATTCTTTCGTTATATTTATCATAATCTTCTTTATTAGTTATTAATTTATGATATAAAGCACATTCATTATTCCAAATCATATCATTTTGCATTAAATCTACTTCATAATATGAGCTATGCCCATCAATACTATAAAGTTTACTTGTAGATATTTCTTTTCTTTCTACTATATATTCACATTTAATTGCATTTGGTTCAGTATTTTCATTGTTGTTTTCTTGTGATAATTCATTACTATTTGTACTTAAAAATTTTTCTTTTAATGGTTTTTGGAAAAATAATAATCCAAAAATTATTATAATTATTACTATTACACCGATTATTGCTTTTTTCATAAATTTTCTCCTTCAAATTTTATTTGCTTTTCGATAATACTTTAAGTTATTTCATATACTTATTTTAAATTAATTATAAGTGGTTCCATTTCATATCCACTTCTTAATTTGTCTTCTCCATCTACTGGATTTACAATGTTTTCTACTGGAACTATTTTTAAGTATTTTGTATCACTATTTTCTATTAACAAATATTCAATTTGTTCCCAGGTTGCATTATCATATTTTTTATTTGGTATATCATGTGTATCATAATCTTCTCTAGTTCCATCAGAATAAATTAATGTGCTTTTATTAAATGAAGAGAAACAATCTAACTCATGGTCTTTATCATCATAAACTTTATACTCTCTAGTATAAGGCAAATGTTCTATGTTTGGATCATCATACTTATTTGCAAAAGCTTTCGAAGATTGCTTATTTGCTGAATGATTAATTCTTACAATTGTTTGAATTGGAGATACAACAACCTTTTCAACTGTTTGCGTAATATTTCTAAATTCAGATTTTATATTTAAATTTTCCATAACAATACTATCTTTTAAAATATCATCTTTAGAAACATTAACAGTAAAATCGTTTGGTAAATCTATTATATAAGAATCTTCTACTCGTAGCATTTGAGCATCTGTATTTCTTGCAAAGCCTTGGCAATCATTTCTCCAAGAAGTATTTGTAGCATTTGCTAAATTTAATAATTTGTTGTTTTTTAAAGTTATTTTAAATTCATTTTTTCCATTTAAAATTTCATCACTTATGAAATACAAAACATAAATCTTATATTCATTTTCATTAACTTGTTCTACTTTTTCAAAGTTTCTAATATAGTATGGTTCATCATCTATAAAAATACTTGCATACCAATCTGTGTTTGGAGCAAATATATTGTAATTATATTGTCCACCTTTTTGATCATAATTAAGTGAAAGTACTGGAATATAAGTTGTATTTTCTCTCCATTTATATCCCTTATCTAATTCTTCTAATTGTTTCTCATACTCTTCGTTTATTTCACTTTCTGAAACAACAATACTATTATAATCTAATTCTTTATTATCTTTAGATTCTTGAGCATATTTTTTCGCTTTTAATTCAAGTGAAACTTTATTTTTTAATCTATTTTTTTCTTCTTCATGTTCTTTTGCTTGCTCTTCTGTAACAACACTTTTGCCTATTTTCAATTTTTCTTTATCTTCATTACTTAATTTTAAGTCAAATTCTAATATTGTTAAACCTTCATTACATACAGTTGATGTAAGCTCAACACTTGTATTTTCAAAAACCATTTTTTGACCTTCAACCGGTTTTTTATAGTCAACATATTTATCTGAAAATCTAATTCCAACCCATTCTAATGCTGGAATTCCTTCTATTGTTCCCCCTGTTACTGCATAAACTCCAAAACTTCCCAGCAAAACACAGCATAAAGAGGCTACTGCAACAGCAAATCTTTTAAAATAATTTACTTTTTTAGTTTTGTTTTGTAATGTGTAATTTATTCTATTTTGAACTTTTGCTGGTATTTCTATGTGATTATTTTTTACACATTCTATAATAATGTCAATATTATTCATAATAACCTCCTTCCTTATACTGATTTTTAAGTTTTTCTCTTGCTCTAAATATTTTACTTTTTATTGTAGATTCTTTTATTTTTAAAATCTTACTGATTTCTTTGGTAGAGTATTCCGAATAGTAATATAAGCTTAGTATTAATTTTTCATCATCTCTTAAATTTCTTATTAAAATATCAAAACCAATATTTTGAAAGTTAGTTTCTTCTACTTTTAGGTAATTTTCTATATTTTCTTCTTCATAAGATACATGGTTTTTCTTTCGCTTTTTATAAATTTTATTACATTCATTTATTAAAATTTTTATTAGCCAAGTTTTAAAAAATTTGTTATCTCTTAATTTTCTTACATTTTTATAGCACAATAAAATTGCTTCTTGAATTGCATCTGCTACATCATCTTCGTTTTTTAATTTGCTTTTTGCTATCAAATACATTTCTTCTTGCACTAGTATTATAAGTTTATTAAATGCTTCTTCATCATTCTTTTTGGCTTTTTCTACGAGTTCTTCCAAAACTATACCTCCATATTTTCATCAGTATACTTATTAGATATTTTGGACGTTTAAATTAGTTGCATCAATTCTATCATTTTTTTGATAGGTTATCTATAATTCTTTATATTACTAAGCTAATAAATACAAAAAAAGAGTTCAAATTTCTTTGAACTCTTTAAAATCTATTTTTTATGGTTGTACAGTTCCTTCTTCTGCAGCCCATATAATTATTCTTGCCTTGCTATCATCTGTACAAGTTTGCAATGATATTTCTCTTCTTCCTTCTGTATCTCTAGTAAAGAAACTTGCATCATTTGCATCCGTTTGATATATGTTATAAATGATATATGTAGTTGTTCTGTTT
The DNA here is from genome assembly GCA_947628085.1 of uncultured Clostridia bacterium. Taxonomy (GTDB): domain Bacteria; phylum Bacillota; class Clostridia; order TANB77; family CAG-508; genus Scatovivens. Next base: position 33,069 of record CANQYM010000007.1, on the reverse strand, counting down.
TGTACATCTGTTATTAAAACTTTATCTCCATTTTGTAGTTTTTTATTATCTGAGAAGAATAAACCATTTCTAAAGTTATGTCCATAAATTACTGTATTTCCTGGTTCATTTAATGGATATTTATCATTTTCAGCTGTGGTATAAGCTATACCTACTGCTATTTCCAAAGTTTTCTTTGTAACTGTTTCTAGAATAGGATAATCTACTTTTGTTCTTGGTATTTGTATTCTTCCTTTAACTTCATATCCTTCCATATAAACTTTTTCTGGTTCAGTCTCTTCTTCTTTTTCTTGTGGCTCTCTTTCTCCTAATAAATCTAGTGGATTTGTAACATTTTCTAATGTATTGCTATTATCATCTGTATCTGCAACAGTTTCTCTTTCAATAGCTCTTTGAAATTCTTCTAGAGTATCCTGTGCATCAGAATTTACTTTTTTTGAATTAAGCAAATCATATCCAAAATAACCTAATATGCCTATTATTCCAACTATAAGGACTACCAAAACCATTGTTAAAATATTACTATACTTACTATTTAACATATTTTTATCTCCTTACTATATATACCTATATATTAATTATAACATATTTTATAATATATTGACATTTTTTTTAAAAATTTTAAGAAATTTTTTAAATTTTAAGAAAATATTTCTTATTCTAAAATTGCTTTAATTCTTCTTACCCCAGAAGATGATGCTTCTTCTTTTTTAATTTTGAAATGTCCTAGTTTTCCAGTGCTTTCAACGTGTGGTCCACCACAAAGTTCTAAAGATACATCTCCTATTTTATATACTGTAACAACATCACCATATTTGTCTAGGAACATAGCTTCTGCTCCCATAGCTAATGCTTCTTCTTTTTTCATTTCCATTCTTTCAACTTTAATGTCTCTAGAAATGTATTCATTAACTAAATCTTCCACTTTTTGTTTTTCTTCATCTGTCATTTTGGCTCCATGAGAAAAGTCAAATCTCATTCTTTCTGCTGTTATATTACTTCCTTTTTGATGAACATGAGATCCTAAAACTACTTTTAAAGCTGCATTTAAAAGATGTGTTGCTGTATGATATTTAGTTTCTATTTCACCTGTTGAAGCTAAACCACCTTTAAATTTTTGCTCACTTCCTAATCTTGATTTTTCTTGATGTTCTTTAAATAGTCTTTGATAATCAGACATATCAACTTCTAATCCCTCTTCTTTAGCAAGCTCTTCTGTCATTTCTGGTGGAAATCCATAAGTTTCATATAGATTAAATACGGCTTCTGTTTCTAGAACTTTTTTACCACTATTTTTTGTTCTAGTTGCAAGTTTTTCAAACTCTCTTTCTCCATTTTGAAGAGTTTTAATAAATTTATTTTTTTCTTCGATTATTACACTTTTTATAGTTTCTCTATTTTCTAATAATTCTGGATATAACTCTCTTAATGCATCTATTGATATATCAATTATTTCTCCTAATTTTTCTAAATCTATTTCTAGTTTATTTAAGTGTCTTGTCATTCTACGAAGTAATCTTCTTAAAATATATCCTCTATCTACATTACTTGGTCTTCCACCATCATTTATAATCATAATGCTAGAACGTAAATGTTCAGCAACTATTCTTCTACTTTGAATGTTGTCAACCTTTTGTAATTTTACTAATTCATCCATAACTGGTGAGAATAATTCTATTTCAAAAGGAGTTTCTTTACCTTGTAAAAGCATTGTCATTCTTTCAAGTCCAAGCCCTGTATCAACATTTTGTTTAGCAAGTTTTGAATAACCATTTTTATCTTTATAGAATTCCATAAAAACATTATTCCAAATTTCTACATATTTTCCGCAATCACAAGATGGATTACATTCTGGAGAACATTTTGGTTTTCCTGTATCATAAAACATTTCTGTATCTGGTCCGCAAGGTCCTTCTTCTCCTGCTATCCACCAGTTATCATCTTTACCAAAGAAATAAATTCTTTCATCTGGAATTCCTGCTTTTTTCCATGCAGAATAAGCAACTTCATCTCTTGCACAGTCTTCATCTCCTGCAAAACATGTAACAGATATTTTTTCAGCTGGAATTTCTAATTCTTTTGTTAAAAATTCATAGCTCATAGCTATTGATTCTTCTTTAAAATAATCTCCTAAAGACCAATTTCCAAGCATTTCAAAATAAGTTAAATGACGATTGTCACCAACTTCATCTATATCAACAGTTCTAACACATTTTTGATAATCTGTTAATCTTGTTCCAGCTGGGTGTTTTTGTCCTAAAAGATATGGTACTAATGGTTGCATTCCAGCTGTAGTAAATAAAACAGAAGGATCATTTTCTGGTATTACTGGTGCTGAAGGTATAATACTGTGACCATGATTTTTGAAAAAATTTAAATACTTGTTTCTAATCTCTATTGCTTTCATAATTTTCTCCTCTTATTTCTCTTAAATAACTTCATAGATTATATTACAAACTACTATATTTTTCAAGTATTTATGTAAATAAAAAATATTATAAAATGTTTTAAAACCAAAAAAAGATTTGAATTTTTTAAATTCAAATCTTTTATATCTTTTTGTTTTACTCTTTTCCATATAGACCTTTATATTCAGATAAAACTTTATTTTGCAATTCATCTACATAGTCTTTTGTTAATCCTTCAAAATCTGTTACACTATAAAATTCTTGAAGTCCTGCATTTTGGTTTGTATATAGTGGTTTATTTAATATTGAATTTTTGTATTCATTTGCTTTGTTATAATCTTTTTCAACTCCATCTCCCCAGTAATATAATTTTCCTAAATAATATGCAGAAAATACATTATCTGCTGAAGCTGATTTTTCAAAATATTCTTTTGCTTTTAAATGATTTGTTGCTACACCATTTCCATTATAATACATTTTTCCTAAGTAATAATTAGAAATTTGAGAACCTCTTTCAGCTGCAACTTCGAAATATCCTCTAGCTTTTTCAAAATTAGCTTCTACTCCATTTCCCTCGAAATATGCTTTTCCAAGTTCAAAAATAGCTCCTACGTCGCCATTTCCAGCTAATTCTTCAAGTTCTTTTATATTAATTCCCATATTTTTGTCCTCCCTAAAATGAATTTATCACTCATTTTTTATTGATTCTAACATTTTTTTACATTTTTTACTATAAATTTTATGTTACATTAATAATACATTTTAGATACAAAATCTATTTGGATAAATTAGTAATTAAACATAAAAAATGAACCCTCTCTATTAAAATTTAATAGTTTGGATTCATTTTAATATTTTAAATTTCTAAATGAGTTCCTAAAAATCCAGCTGCTGATTGTGCAACTTTATCTTCTGCATCTCCCATTTTTTGATTAGGTTCTTTTGAAAGAAGTATGACACTTCCAACAACATCACCATCTGTGATTATAGGATATATAACTTGAGAATTATAAATTCTTTCTCTTCCCTCATTTTGAGTTATAGGTATAGCAATTTCATTATTTTCTTTGCTTTTGAAAATTTCCTTATTTTCCATTACTTCTTCTAGCTCTTTGCTTAAGTTTTTTTCCAAAAATTCTTTTTTAGGTCCACCAGCAACTGCAATAACTGTATCTTTATCCGTAATACAAGCAATGTGTCCTGTTGTTTTTGATATAGTATCTGCATAAGTTGAAGCAAATTCTGTAAGTTCACCTATTGGAGAATATTTTTTTAATATAATTTCTCCTTCTTTATCTGTAAAAATTTCAAGTGGATCTCCTTCTTTTATTCTGTGAACTTTTCTAATTTCCTTTGGAATAACCACTCTACCTAAATCATCTATTCTTCTTACTACTCCTGTTGCTTTCATAAATTCCTCCTTATTTTGTTTTTATATTCTTAGTATGACAAAAAAGGAAAAAAATATACATTTTTTTGTAAATTATAAAAATTTCAATGATTATTTATTCTTTATTTTTTAAACTCATTTCACAATATTTACATCTATAAACTTCATTTTCTTTATCTGTTAAAACAAAAATTTGATCTAAATATTTTTCTATTGAAGTTATACATCTTGGATTATTGCAATTTGCAACATTAACAATAGTTTCTGGTAAGTCTAATTTTCTTTTTTCAATTATTTTGCTGTCTTTTACTATATTTACAGTAATGTTATGGTCTAAAAATCCTAAAGTTTCAAAATCGATATCTATATCTTTATCTATTTTTATAATGTCTTTTGTTCCAGTTTTTTGGCTTTTTGCATTTGTTATAATTGCTACTTGACAATCTAACTTATTTAAATTAAGAAGCTCATATATTTTCATTGCATTTCCTGCTTTAATGTGATCTATTACATATCCGTTTGTTATACTATCTATATTCATTATTTTACCTCCAATAATTTTAAAATTAATGCCATTCTAATATATTTTCCGTATCTTACTTGTTTAAAATAGCAAGCTCTTGGATCATCATCAACATCTGTTGAAATTTCATTAACTCTTGGTAATGGATGCAAAATGCATAAATCTTTTTTAGCATTTTCTAATTTTGCTTTATTTAAAATATAGTAATCTTTTAAACGTAAATAATCCTCTTCATTAAAGAATCTTTCTCTTTGTACTCTTGTCATATAAAGGATGTCTAAATCCTTCATATATTCATCCATGCTTTTTGTTTCTACATATTCTATATTATTTTTTTCCAAAATATCTTTTTTAACATACTCTGGAAGCTTTAATTCATCTGGTGAAATAAGCACAAATTTTATATTTTTATATCTTGACATAGCTGTTATTAAAGAATGAACCGTTCTACCAAATTTTAAGTCTCCACAAAGTCCTATTGTTAAATTATCTAGTCTTCCTTTTTCACATTCTATTGTTAGTAAATCTGTTAAAGTTTGTGTTGGATGGTTATGCCCACCATCTCCAGCATTTATAATTGGAACTTCTGATTTCATTGATGCAACATAAGGAGCTCCTTCTTTTGGATGTCTCATTGCTATAATGTCACTATAACATCCTACAACTCTTATTGTATCTGCTACTGTTTCTCCTTTTGAAACAGAACTTGATGAGGCTTCTGAAAATCCTATTACGTTTCCTCCTAATTCCATCATTGCTGATTCAAAACTTAATCTTGTTCTAGTACTTGGCTCAAAAAATAAAGTAGCTAATTTCTTACCATCACATTTATGAGAATATTTCTCTCTGTGATTGATAATGTCTTTAGCTACTTTAATCAAACTATCGATTTCTTCAACGGATAAATCCTTAATATCAATTACATGCTTCATTTTTTATCTCCTTTAAATTTTTTCATATTTTATCAATTTTAGATGTATTTGTAAAGATATTTTGTGAATTTAAATTCTGGTATTTTATATAAATTTATAGAGTTTATAAATAATAAATTTTATAGTTTTTCATAATATTTATATATAACATTCTTATAGTACATATATATTATTTTTTAAAGTTACGCGTAGCGACCAACCGAAGCGTAAGCGAAGGGCGATTGGAGCAATCTTTATTATTATTTTTTTGAATTTAAGATTTTTAATAAAAAGATTGCGACAACAAGTAACTTAGAAAAATAATATATATGTACTATAAGAACTGTTTAAATAAAATATAAAAAAAGTATAAGGTTAAATATATTTTTAAAATTTAATAGCTATAAGAATTTAAATTTTTTAAAAAATATATTTTTTAAATTTAATAACTATAAGAATTTAATTTTTTAAAAAATATATTTTTAAAATTTAATAACTATAAGAATTTAATTTTTTAAAAAATATATTTTTAAAATTTAATAACTATAAGAATTTTAAAAATATATTTTTAAAATTTAAGTAGTTTATTTTGGAAATTTAAGCTTTAGCAAAAAAAAGAAGATTCTTATTAAATAAGAATCTTCTTTTTTTATTTATTTGGGGATTTTATTTATTTTTTTGTTATTCTTCTTTTTGTACATAAAATTAAAGAACCATCGCATCTCTCCCTTCTCTTTAGTATGAGATAATTTTATACGATGATTCTTAAATTAACCTTAAAAATTTATTAATTTTTATATAAATTTTTTAATAGTTTTATTTCTTTTTCATATCCATCTAATTCATTTGGTGTTTCTAAGAAAAATGGCAAGTTTCTTAATTTTTCGTGATTAATAATTCTCTCAAAAGCATCTATTCCAATTGTGCCTTCTCCAATTTTTTCATGTCTATCTTTGTGTGCTCCAAGTGGATTTTTACTATCGTTTATGTGAATAGCTTTTAATTTGTCAAGTCCTATAATTCTATCAAATTCATCAAGTACACCATCTAAATTATTTACAATATCATATCCTGCATCATTTACATGGCAAGTATCTAAGCAAACACCAAGTTTATTCTTTAGTTTTACTCCATCTATAATCTGTTTTAGTTCTTCAAAGTTTCTGCCTATTTCAGAACCTTTTCCAGCCATAGTTTCTAATAAAACAGTTGTTGTTTGGTCTTCCTTTAATACTTCATTTAAAATTTCAATAATATATTTTATTCCTACATCTGCGCCTTGTCCAACGTGACTTCCTGGATGAAAGTTGTATAAATTATTTGGAGTATATTCCATTCTCATTAAATCATCTTTCATAGTTTCTTTAGCAAAATTTCTAATTTTTTCATCGCTTGAAGCACAATTTAATGTATATGGTGCATGTGCTAAAATAACTTCTATTCCAATTTCTTGTGATTTTTCTAAAAATGCTTTTACATCATTTTCATCTATATCTTTAGCTTGCCCGCCTCTAGGATTTCTAGTAAAAAATTGAAAGGTATTTGCTCCTATTTTTTCGCTAACATTTGCCATATCTAGATATCCTTTAGATGCAGATAAATGACAACCTATTTTAAACATATTATTTCCTTTCTTATTTCTTTAAAAATTTACTTTTTTCTTGTAAATATAGTTTTCTTTGGCATATCACTATAAATATCTATTATTGTTTGCAAATCTTCTGTAAATTCTTTTATCATAACTGTTTTTATACTTGTTTCTTTATCTTTATAATATTTTTCAAGCTCTGCTTTTAAATTTATCATAAAGTCTAATTCTGATGACAATTGTGATTTATTTTTTCTTGCTCTATCTACTAACATTTCTTTTATTTTAACTATATCTTCATTGCTTGCACAAGTAATTCTTTGTACCATTTTATAGGCATCGTAATAATTTAATATTGGTTTTTCCATACATTCAGTAGTAAATTTATCATAAAATGTTTCCATTTTCATTGGTATGCATTTGAATATTTCTTCTGCTTTATCTCTATACATTTTTTTCTTTAATTCTTTATTAAGCTCATGGAAATGTTTCAAAATATCTTTCATATCTTCACCAACATCAATTCCTATTCTTGAAAGCTCTTCTGAAATGTTGCTACAATATTCTGATTTTTCTGCAACTAAATCCATTCCTTCTAAAAATTTTTCTTTTATTGTTGGCATATCATATGGTATTAAATTTTTTCTTGAAAAATAGCTAAAATATGCAAATAATTTAACAAGCTCAATAAGTGTTAAATCTCCATTTTCCACATTTTCAATTACTTCTTCAATAACTGCTGGGAATTGATCATCTGATATTTTCCAATATTCTTCAATAAGTAGTCTTTTATATCCTGGTAGTTTTTCTGTATCTATTGTTTCAATTATCATTTCCATATCTTGTTTGAATACTTTCATATCAAATATTCTGTCTCTTACATACATTTCTATGAATTTGAAGAATCTATATTCTGATTTAAAATTGAAATAATAATTGTTATCAAATTCTTTTATATAAAATTGTCTATTATCCATTAAAACTCTTGAAGAAACTAATATTGCTTTATATTCTTCATTTGAATTAATATTTACAAATTTATCTTTAGTAATTTTTCCTGCTTTTATTTCAAAAGATACAGCAATTGTAAATATTAGCATAGTTTGTAAAACTCTTAAATTTGTGTTTGGATAAAATTTATTTACTGTTTCATAAATCTTTTTGAAATCGTTTAAAGCATGTTTCAAAATTCTTAAATTTCTAGTTCCAGATTTTATAAAAGTATTTGTAATTAAATTTGTGTGTTCTCTTAAAAATCTAATTAAATCTGGATTTGACTCATATCTCATTAAAAGTCCATTAATTATATAGCTAAACTGTGGTGCATATTCAAAAGTTTCACCAATAAGTTTTTCTTTTATTCTTTCATAATCATTTGCTTTATCAAATATATATTCAATTTTCTCAGTAATTTTTTCAACTAGTGGTTTATCTGCATTTAAAAGAGTTCCTTCCTTATCTAAAAGATATGTTGCTATAAAAGTTTTCATCTCTAGGTTAGAGCTTTTAAGTTTTGTTGCAAGCTCTTTTTCATTACAAATAATAATTGTTTTAATGTGGTCATGCTCAACAAAATTATTAATATAACCTAAAATGTCTATAACATCTACATTTGCTCTCTCTAAGTCATCAAAGCACAAAACTTTATCATCTGTTGAAAAAAATTGACCATAATCAAATTTATCTCCAGTTTGTTTTGCGCCAAAAAGATGTGCCATATCTAGCCCTGTTTTAGCATACTCTGGAATAGACGTTGTATCATGTGCCATCATATATTTTTTCATGTCTTTATCCATTAACTGAGTAGTTTCAATAAATATTTTTTTGCTTATGTCTTCTAAGTTAGAAATTCCATATAAAGACATATATATAGTTGAATATTTTTTCCCGTTTAAAGATAATGAATCTATTTTATTTCTTATTTTATTATTCCAAAAATAAGTTTTTCCACTACCCCATTCACCATTTATCATTATGGCATAGTCTGTATAATCTGCTCTTACATAATCTAATATGCTTTCTACTAAATCTTCCATCTAATCCTCCTTTAAGTTTTTTATTCCTAAATTTTATGTTTTGGTGTAAACCCATTATTTTAATTTTTTAATCTTTTGCAATAACTAAAACTAAAATTTTATTTGCTCCAGCCTGCTTTAACATTTTTGAAATTTCATTTACTGTTGCTCCTGTTGTATAAATATCATCAAATAAAACTACATTTTTGTTTTTTATTGCTTCTTTGTTTTCTATGAAAAAAGCTTCTCTTATGTTTTCTTGTCTTTCAAAAAAATTTAATTTGCTCTGAGTTTTTGTAGATTTTATTTTCTTTATATCATCAGTTTTTACTGTTATTTTCTTTTCTTTTTTTATAATATTTGCTATAAGTTCTGTTTGATTATAGCCTCTTTTAAGCTTTTTAATTTTGTCCATTGGAACTGGAATCATTATATCATAAAATTTTAAAATTTCATTAATTTTTTTGTTATTTAATATTACATTTGCAAAAAAGTGACAAAAGTATGATGCTCCTAAAAATTTATATTTTAAAAGCAATTTTCTAATTAATCCTTTATATTCGAAACAGTAAAAAAGATTATTAAAATAAATTTTTGAATTATAATTTGGCTGAAATTTATCATAAGATTTAGTTTGATAAAAATTTAATATTTGAAATTCTAATGTTTTTGAATTTATTATTTTATATTTTTCAAATTTTTTAATTCTTTTTTGGCAATTTTCACAAATAAAATTTTCATTTGGTTTTCCACATATATTGCATATGTTGTGGAAAAATAAGTTATTTATTTTTTTAGAAATTTCTTTTATTAAAATAAAAAAATTAGGGACAAAGTTTTTCATAAATTTTCCTTTCTTTGCCCCTATATTTATTATTAAAATTTCAAACGCCCCCGCTCAAGAGAAGGGGCGCTGAAGGCTTTGACTATCAGTTGATGTATCGAGTTTCGACCTCAATGTTGGTGCTCGTGTAAACCCGTGCCATAACGAGGAACTCGCCGAAACAGGCCACGTACACTGGATACGCTCCAGGAACTTTAATCACCTCATCCTCGCTAATCTTCTTGGTATCGCACTCGTCATTCATCATTTCCAATACCTTGGCGATCGTCTTCTTGTATTCGTCGTAGGAATAGAACTCGTAGTAATGGACGGAGCGATCGCCTTCTTCACCCTTGTAGGTCATGTCGTAGTCTCGAGTAACGTAACTGCCGTTCTGGAATACGGACGCAACAACCAGTGTGTGTCCAACCCAGACAACGAACACTCTCTCCCTGTTCATACCAAAGGCACTGTACTTTCCATTCGGGACCTCAATCAAGTCCTCATCGGTGATGAACTTGATGTGATAGTTCTTCTTGATGTACCGTCCCACAAGGTAACAAGTCAAATCCTCCGAGTTAGCCATGTTTATTCTTCACTCCTTTCTTCTTTACAGGTCGCATTACATGGCTTTGATACCATTTGCGGTAAAATACTCGCAAATTCAATATTATTATATCATAATTTTGCACTTATGTCAAACTGTTTAGCCTTTCTTCAACGTTTATAAGCATTTGTTTATAGTTTTCTAATTTTGTTTTTTCTTCATTTACTTTTTTCTCTGGTGCTTTATTTACAAAGCCTGGATTTGAAAGCATTTTTTCTCCTCTTAAAACTTCTGCTTCAAGTTTTGTTTTTTCTCCCTTAAGCCTTTTTATTTCTTCTTCAATATCTACTAATTCTTCAAAAGGAATAAATACTTTTAAATCATCTACTACTATTGAAACAGCATTTTGAGGAATTTCTTTTTCATTTTTTACAAAAACAATTTCATTTGCAAATCCAAGTTTAATTAAAAATCCTTCAGATTCTTTTAATTCTTTATCTAGCTTGCTTGAAATAATTAATAGTTTTGATTTTTTAGATGGATGAACATTCATTTTTGTTCTAACATTTCTTATTTCTGCTATTAACTTTTTCAATTTTTCAACAGTTTGTTCCTCTTCTTCAAATGCAAATTCTTCAATGATGTTTGGCCAACTACTTATCATTAAATCTGTTGTTCCAGAGCATATTAATTTTGAATATATTTCAGAAGTCACAAATGGCATAAATGGATGTAATAGTTTTAAAGAAGATGTAAAAACATGATTTAAAACATAACTTACTTCAATTTTTGTTTCTTCGTCTTCACTATAAATTCTTGGTTTAACCATTTCAATATACCAATCGCAAAATTCATTCCAAATAAATGAATAAATTTTATCAAGTGCAATTCCTAAGTCGTAGTTATCAATGTTTTTAGTAACATCTGCAATTAATTTATCTAATTTATTTAAAATCCATTTGTCTTCTATTTTTAATAGATTTGGATTATATTTATGATTTTTTTCAAATACTTCAAGTTCAAACTCTTTTACTTTTTCATCATCAGCTAAATTCATAGTTATAAATTTTGCAGCATTCCAAATTTTGTTTGCAAAGTTTGAAGCTTGTTCTACTTTTTCTGGCATAAATCTAATATCATTTCCCATTGTTGTTCCAGAAAGAAGTGAAAATCTTAAAGCATCTGTTCCATGTTCTTCTATTACATCTAATGGATCTATTCCATTTCCAAGTGTTTTAGACATTTTTCTTCCAAGATTATCTCTTACAATTCCGTGAACTAAAACATCTTTAAATGGTACTTGATTTGTAAACTCTAAGCCTTGAGTCATCATTCTAGAAATCCAGAAAGTTATAATATCAAATCCTGTAACTAATGTTTGTGTTGGATAAAATTCTTTATAATCTTCTGAATTTTCATTTGGCCAGCCTAATGTAGAAAATGGCCATAATGCTGAACTAAACCAAGTGTCTAATGTGTCTGGATCTTGTTTTAAATTTTTGCTTCCACATTTTGTACATTTTTCTGGAGACTTCTTAGATACAATAATTTCCCCACAATCTTCACAATAGTATGCTGGTATTCTATGTCCCCACCATAGTTGACGAGATATACACCAGTCTTGAATATTATCTAACCAATGGAAATATTGCTTTTCATATCTTTGTGGAATAAATCTTGTTTCACCATTTCTTACCGCATCTGCTGCACGTTTTGCTAAGTCTTTCATACTTACAAACCATTGCTCTGAAATTTTTGGCTCTATTGTGCTTTTACATCTTTCACATTTTGCAACATTATGAGTGTATTCTTCTGTTTTAACTAATGCACCTATTTCTTTTAATTTCTCTACTATTTTTTCTCTAGCTTCTTTTAATTCCATTCCTTTATATTCTGGAACTAAATCTCCCATTTTAAAGTTTTCATCAAAAACTTCTATTATTTCTAGATTATGTCTTAAGCCTGCTTGATAGTCATTCATATCATGTGCTGGTGTTATTTTAACACAACCTGTTCCAAATTCCATTTCAACAAATTCATCTGCAATAATTGGAATTTCTTTATTCATAATAGGAAGTATACATGTTTTTCCAACTAAATGTTTATATCTTTTGTCTTTTGGATGAACTGCAACTGCTGTGTCTCCAAGCATTGTTTCTGGTCTTGTTGTTGCAACTTCTATATATTCATCTTCTGTTCCAGTAATTTTGTATCTAATGTGCCATAAGTGAGAAGGTTCTTCTTTATATTCAACCTCCGCATCAGAAATAGAAGTGTTACAACTTGTACACCAGTTTACCATTCTTTTTCCTTTATAAATTAATCCTTTTTCATATAATTTTATAAATTGTTCTAAAACAGCATCACTCATACCATCATCTAAAGTAAATCTGTTTCTATCCCAATCGCAAGAACAGCCTAGTTTTCTTTGTTGCTTTTGGATTATTCCACCATATTTATGAGTCCAATCCCAAGTTTCTTCTAAAAACTTTTCTCTTCCTAAATCTTGTTTTGTTTTTCCTTCTGATTTTAATTTTTGAACAACTTTCATTTCGGTAGAGATAGCAGCATGGTCAGATCCTGGAAGCCAAAGAGTTCTGTATCCTCTCATTCTCTTATAACGGACTAAAATATCTTGAAGAGTGCAATCTAATGCATGCCCCATATGAAGTTTTCCAGTTACATTTGGAGGTGGCATCATTACACAATATGTTTCTTTAGATTTGTCATTTGATGGTTTAAAATAACCTTTTTTCTCCCAATTTTCATAAAGTTTGTCTTCAAAATCCTTAGGATTAAATTTTTCCGCTAGTTTATGTTTGTTTTCCATAACTATACCCCCTTTAAAATATTGTTCTAAATTAAAATTTTATATATAAAAAAGCCCTTATACAAAAGTATAAGGGCGAATATATATATCGCGGTACCACCTTAATTAATTATTGTTTTAAATAATTATCTCAATTAGTTTTTAACGTTACTTAAACGGATATACTTACTTTATTTTCTGTATATCGACTCCAAAGCTACCTTCAACAATTTTACTATTAAGAAGCTCTCAGCGCATCACTTCTTTTCTCTTTTATAGATATTTTTTGTTTACTCCTCTTTTTCATTGTCTTTATTAATATTGTTAATATATTAACATAATTTTTTAAATTAATCAATAGTTTTTTTATTTTAATTCATTTGAACAGTTCCTATTATTGAGCTTATATCTTCTATATTATGTTTTTTCATATATTTTTCTATTCCGTCAATAGTTTTTATGCTCACTTCTGGATCTGCAAAATTTCCAGAGCCAATTGATACAGCTGTCGCTCCTGCAAGCATATATTCAATAGCATCTTCTCCACATGTAATTCCACCCATTCCTAAAATTGGAATCTTAACAGCTTTTGACATTTGATAAACCATTCTAACACCAACACTTTTAACTCCTGGTCCTGAAAATCCACCAGTGTTATTAGCAAGAACCGGTCTTCTTTTATCTATATCTATTTTCATTCCAAGTAATGTATTAATTCCTGAAACTCCATCTGCTCCAGCATCTTCTGCTCCTTTAGCAGGTTCGGTAATATCTGTTACGTTTGGAGTAAGTTTTACTATTAAAGGTTTATCTGTTAAAACTTTTCTTACTTGAGATGTTACTTCTTTTACACCTTGATAAGTTGTGCCAAATGCTAAACATCCTGCTTTAACATTTGGACAAGAAAGATTAAGCTCAACTCCATCAATGTCTAATTTATTTAAAATTCTGCAAAGGTCAACATATTCTTCAATTGTGCTTCCACATGCATTTACTATAATTTTTGTATCGAATTTTCTAAGCCAAGGTAAATCAAACTCTGCAAAATATTCTACTCCTGGATTTTGAAGCCCTATACTATTTAACATTCCTCCTGGAACTTCACATATTCTAGGAGCCGGATTTCCTGGTCTTAATTTTAAAGATGTTCCTTTAGTAATAATTGCACCTAATTTATTTAAATCGATAAATTCTGAATATTCTCTGCCATATCCAAAAGTTCCAGATGCAACTGTTACTGGGTTTTTCATTTTAATACCACATAAATTTACTTCTGTATTCATAAAATTCTCCTTCTTTTTAATAATTTATTTTTTATATTATTTTGTAATTATTAAATCTTGGATTGATATTTCTTCAGGCTTTAATTCTCCGCCTATATATCTAATTTTAACATTTAAAATTTTATTTTCTAAATCATTTTCTCTACAATCCAAAACATAACTTCCCAATTTATCTTTTGGAATAGCATATCTTATATGTTCGTCATATTCTATGTGTTGAATTTCTGTTTCTGTACCTTTTTCTATTATTGTATATGGATTTATTCCTTCTGTGTCTACATCTATTTCAACTAAGTATTCTTCATCTCCTATAGCTGTAAGTCTATCAAAGCCATAATATGTTGAAATTAATGCATTTACTGGCATATGGTAATCAAATTCTGGGAAGAAATTATCTATGTTTATATAGTCTTCTCTATGAATCCAATTTAAAAATTCAAATTTGCTTACAAGCACATCTTTCTCTCCATTTTTAGCAGCCTCTTCATATTCAGCTGTTACTTTTGCTTTATATGGAATTATATAGTTAATTTGTCCGAAGTGTGCTTGGAGAGAATTTTCCAAAAACTACTAGTGTAAGTAAAATTGAAATTACTGCCATTGATTTCTCATATTTTTCAAAATGTTTTGCGATAAAGCAAATATTTTTTGAAAAAGCAATCATGAACATTGTTTCATATGCTAAAAATGCTCTAGGTGGAAAATATCCAATAACTGCCATTGGTATTGTTCCAATAATAGCTGGCAATATGAAAAATAAAAATTCTTCTTTTATAACTTCTCTATTATGATTTTTAATATTTTTTAAACTAAAAAATTTGATTTTTTCTTTTTTAATGTTTTGCAAATTATTAATTACAAAAACTGTTATCATACTTAATATTAAAGCTATTAAAACTACTATATTATCAATATAATTTTTTAAAAAGCTCCAAGAAAATGTACTATTTACATCTTCAACTCTTTTAGTGTTTCCTGGTGCGAAAATTGTTCCAGCTGAGCCTAAACAAAACATTATGAAAATTAAAATTAGAACTACTTTCTTTTTATTTTCAAATTTTAAAAATTTTTTTATATCAAATAAGAATAAACAAAGTAAAAATGATCCGCCAACAAACACTACATTTTCATGCATAAATCCTACTATGAAAGAAAATAAAATTAAAAATATTTTATAAAAAATATTTAATTTTTTCTCATCTTGAAAATAGTTATAAACAAAGTAAATAAAAATTACTAAAAATGTACATGGCCATAAGTAATTAAAACTACCACTTATCCATCCAAATTTTTCTCCAAACATCATGCTAAAACTTAAATATCCAAACACAGATAAAAGCCCTAAAAATGTTGATTTTTTGTTTAAAACTTTTGTTATAAAAATTATAAAAATTAAAAATACAATACTATTTACTATTTCATAAACAATTGGTGATAAATTTCTAAAAATTCCAATTAAAACGTGTGGTAGCACTCTACCTGTCCAATTATTATAGAAAAATTTAGCTGTTTGAATACAATTCTCAAGGCTATCTACTCTTTGAGTCATATTTGAACCTTGAACAAAAGTAAAATTGTAATCATCTGGACTTACTAAAACTGAATGGCATAGTAAAAATAAACTGCCAAAGATTAATGCAAGTAGTCCTATTTTTGAGCATATTTTTATAAAATTAGATATTTTTGATTTTTTTATTTTAATTCCAAAAAAATTAAATTCTGTATCCATAATTTACCTCTAAATTTCAACATCTTTTGCATTAAATACTGGGCCTTCTTTACAAACATGTCCATATCTAGGCTCTTTTCCAGATATTACTTTTACCGCACAGCCTAAGCATGCTCCTATTCCACATCCCATTCTTTCTTCTAAAGAAATTTGGCAAGGAATATTATTTTCTATTGCATAAGCTCTCACTGCTTTAAGCATTGGAAGTGGTCCACATGCAAAAATCATATCTACCATATGTTCTTCAATATCTTTTTTCATAAAATCTATTGCAAAACCTTTTTCTTTATAACTTCCATCATCTGTTGTAACAACTAATTTATTTAAACCTATTGCTTCAAAATCTTTTTCGCAAGTAACTAAAGATTTATCTCTAAAACCTAAATAAACATTTAAATTAGCTTTTCCTTTTAGTTCTTTTGTAAGCTCATATAATGGATATATTCCTATTCCTCCGCCTATAATTGCAACATTTTTATATTCTTGAACTTTATAGGTTCCAAATCCTAAAGGACCAATTATATCTATTTGTTTTCCTTCTTCAATTTTTGATAGAAGCTCTGTTCCTCTTCCTTTTACTTGAAATATAAATTCTATTGTTTCACCATCAATATTAAAAATACTAATTGGTCTTCTTAAAAATGGTTCACCAGTTTCAGAAACTTTTATTTCTAAAAATTGTCCTGGTTTAGCATTTTTTGCAATTTCAGGTGCTTTAACAGAAAATTTATAAATTCCATCTACAAGCATTTCTTTTTTCAATAACTCACACTTTACTTTTACTCCCATATTTCCTCCTAATTTTCAAAAAATTCAACACTAAATTCTGCTTTAAATTTTTGATTTGGTTTAAGTTCAATTAAATTTTCTTTTTCTTCAAAGTTTCCATTAGAGTTTACGCAATCTGCTGTATTAAACCATGGCTCAATACAAACAAATGGAGCTCCTGGTTTTGACCAAACTGCAAGATATGGAAATTCTTTGAAATTAAAAGATAATATTGTTTTTGTTTCTGTTTTTAAATAAATTCTATTAGACTTTAATTTTTTCATAATAATTGAATCATTATCAAAAGTATTTTTGTCTAAAAATATTCTATTTTCTCTAATATATTTATTTGTTTTTTCTGGCTTTTCTTTTATTAAACCATCTTTTAAAGTATATATTTCTACTTCATCTTCAATATCTTCAAATTCTAATCTATACTTTCCACTTGAATATTCACAAGCAAAGGCAGGATGGCCTCCTAATCCAAAAATCATTAGTTTATCACTTTTATTTACAACTTTATATTTTGTATAAACAGTATTTTTCTTTACTTCATAAGAAATATATAGTTCAAATTCAAATGGAAATTTTTTTAAAGTTTCTTCATTTGATTTTAAAACATAAGAATTATCTCCTATCTTTTCAAAATTCATATCTCTAGCAAATCCATGCTGTCCCATTTCATAAATTTTTCCGTCAATAGTTGTTTTTCCATCTTTTAGCTTTCCAACTATTGGAAAAAGAACTGGGCTATGTCTGTTCCAAAATGTTTTTCCATCATGAAGTTTTTCAATATTATTTAATTTTACAGAAATAAGTTCTGCACCTTTTTCAGAAGTTTCAATTTCTAACATTTTTTATCTCCCTTTTATTGAAGAATTTAATTCATCTCTCATACGTATAGCTTCCTCGCGAGTTGCTTTTGCATATTCTTCATCTTTAAACTTATCTTTCCATCTATCTGATTTATAAGCGCACATTAAACTTCTTGAAGCATTTACAATTCCGCCTAAACCATCTTTAAATCCTAATGCTATATCTTCTGCTTTTCCGCCTTGTGCACCATAACCTGGAATTAAGAAATATGATTTTGGCATAATTTCACGAAGCTCTTTTAGTTGAACTGGGTATGTTGCTCCAACAACAGCAGATATTGAGCTATATCCATATTCTCCCACTAAATCTTCTCCCCATGAATTAACAAGTTCTGCTACTTTTTCATATATTGTTTTTCCTTCTTCTAGTTTTAAATCTTGTAATTCTCCAGAAGATTTATTTGAAGTTTTAACTAATATGAAAATACCTTTATTATATTTTTTACAATCTTCTATAAATGGCTTAACACCATCAATTCCAAAATATGGATTTACAGTTACAAAATCTATATCATAAAAACTTTCTTCTTTTTCTCCTACTAAAGTTCTTCCTAAATATGCATTTGAATATGCTTCAGCTGTTGTTCCTATATCTCCTCTTTTTATATCTGCAATAACTATTAATCCTTTTTCTTTTGCATATTTACAAGTTTCTTTAAAGCATTTAATTCCTTCTATTCCAAACATTTCATAAAAAGCTATTTGTGGCTTTACAGCTGGAATTATATCAAAAGTTGCATCAATTAAAGATTTATTATATTCTAAAATCCCTTCAAAAGCACTTTTTGCATCTTTTCCATATTTATTTTTTATGCACTCTGGTAACATTTCATATCTTGGATCTAATCCCATAACTGTTGGATTATTTTTTTCTTTAATCTTATCTATTAAAATATCTATTGCATTTTTCATATTATTTTAAATTTATCCCTTCCTTACTATTTTTCATATACTATTCTTCCACCAACTATTGTGTATTCTACTTTTCCTCTAAGTTCTTTTCCAATCCAAGGTGTGTTATGTGATTTTGAAACTATCATATCTTCTGTATAAATATATTTTTCATTTGGGTTAAATATTGTTAAGTCTGCTACTTTTCCTTCTGCAATAGCACCTTTATCTAATCCTAATAATTTTGCCGGGTTATAGCTCATTACTCTAACCATGTCTAAATAAGAAATATGCCCTGGAACTACTAAATTTGTGATTGTTGCAGGTAAAGCTGTTTCAAAACCAATTATTCCGTTTGGTGCTTTTGCTAAACCTCTATCCTTTTCTTCTTTAGCATGTGGTGCATGGTCTGTTATTATACAATCTATTGTACCATCTTTTATTCCTTCTATTATTGCTAATCTATCTTTTTCTTCTCTTAAAGGAGGATTCATTTTTGCATTCACGCCTGAGTTTAAAACTTCTTCTACTGTAAAGCTATAATAATGAGGACAAGTTTCACAAGTTACTTTTACTCCTCTTTGTTTTGCTGATCTTATCATATCTACAGAAGTTTTTGTACTTATATGGCAAATATGTGTATGTAAATTATTTGTTTCTGCAATTACTATATCTCTTGATGCCATAATTTCTTCTGCTTCTGGAAGTACTCCTTCTACTCCTAATTTTTCTGCTATTGGTCCTGCATTAATTGCTCCACTTGAAACAGATTTTTCTTCACAATGTTCTGATATAAAACTTCCTAATTTATTTGCCTCAAACATTGCTTTTCTTATCATTGCTGAGTTTTCTACTGGTTTTCCATCATCTGAAAAAGCAATCGCTCCAGCTTCTAATTGAGATTTAAAGTCTACTAACTCTTCTCCATTTTCTCCTTTTGTTACACTTGAAAAAGGAAGTACATTTACAAGATTTACTCTTTTTGCTTCATTAATTATTTGTTGCAAAACAATAGCGCTATCTGGTGTTGGATTAGTATTTGGCATAGGACAAATAGTAGTAAAACCACCTTTAACAGCGCTTTTTGAACCAGTTTCAATAGTTTCTTTATGCTCACCACCTGGCTCTCTTAAGTGGCAATGCATATCTATCATTCCTGGCATAATATATAAACCTTCGCAATTAATAACTTTGCAATCTTCTGTTTCAATATTTTCAGCTATTTTTAAAATTTTATCATTTTCAATTAGTATATCTAATTTTTTTTCTGTTCTACTAGCATAATCAATTACAGTTCCATTTTTCAATAAAGTGTTCATTTGCTATCCTCCCTAAATAATTTTTATCATTTTATCATTTATAACTTTATTTTTCAACATAACAAAAAGTATTTTTTAGTGTTAAATAAAATAAAGCGAATTCAAATTTTTATTACAATAATTTGAATTCGCTTTTAAAAATAAATTTCTTAATTTATTCTATTTTTTCTTAGATTTTTTCTTATTATTTTTTTTACTTTCTGAATTTTCTGTTTTATTAGATAACTCATTTTTTAATTCTTCTTTAATTTCTTTTTTTAGTTCTTCTTTTAATTCTTCTTTTAATTCTTTTTTAATTTCAGATTTTATATCTGATTTATTATCTTTACTAGTTTTTTTATTATCTACTTTTTCTTCTGTTGTTGCTTCTACTTCATCTGGTAAGAAAAGATTAATTAATATACCAATTACTGCTGCTAAGCTCATACCTGAGATTGTAACTGATAAATCTCCATGTATTATTGATATAGCAGCCCCACCTAAACCTAAAACAAGCATTGTAGATGCTACAACAACATTTTTAGATTTACCAAAATCTATTTGATTTTGAATTAAAACTTTTAATCCATTAACTGCTATAAATCCATAAAGAAGTAATGAAACCCCTCCAAGAACACAAGATGGAATTGTAGAAACTAAAGCTGTGAATTTTCCTAAAAATCCTAAAAGAATAGCAATTATTGCTGCTAATCCAATTACCCAAACAGAAGCAACTTTTGTCATACCAACAACTGATGTATTTTCTCCATAAGTTGTGTTTGCAGGTCCACCAATTAAACCAGCTACAAATGTTGCTAAACCATCTCCTAAAAGTGTTCTGTCAAGTCCTGGATCTTTTAAAAGATCTTTTCCTATTATTGCGCTAAGTGCTGTATGATCTCCAATGTGTTCTGCCATTGTTACTAAAGCGATTGGAGCTATTGTAAGTAGAGCACCAAAGTTTGGAGTATAATTTAAAAATGGTATCATAAAGTTTGGCATACTAAAGAATGTAGCTTGTACAACTGGTGTAAAATCAACTAATCCTAAAACAACAGCTGAAATATAACCTGTTACTATACCTACTAAAAAAGGTACTATTTTTAAGAATCCTTTTCCTCTAACCATTACAATTGCAGTTACTAGAAATGTAATAAGTGCTACTATAACATTTTTCCATTCAATAGCTTCTGCATTTAATCCAATTGATGAAATAGCAGTAGGTGCTAATCCTAAACCAATAATCATAATCATTGGGCCTATAACTACTGGTGGTAAAATTTTATCTAACCAGTTTTTACCAACAAATTTAATTAGTATTGCTACAACAACATAGATAAGACCAACTACCATAATTCCTGTCATAGCTCCTGAAATTCCACCTTTTATATAAGCTGCCGCAATTGGAGCTATAAAAGCGAAAGAACTTCCAAGATAAACTGGTGATTTAGCTTTTGTACAAAGTATGTATATCAATGTTCCTATTCCTGATGCAACTAATGCAACTGGTATTGAAATAACCTCTGCACCTGCTGCTGCATTAACAGTTATTGGCACTAAAATTGTAGCGCCAAACATTGCAAATACATGTTGAATAGCTAAGATAATCCATTTCCAGATTTCTGGCTTTTCATTTACGTCTAGTAGTAATTTTTTCTCTTCCATTTTTCTCCCCCTAAATATAATTTATATAAATTATGAAATAAAAAAATAGAACCAAGCATAAAAACACTTAGTTCCAATAACAAATATTTTTTAAAAGGAAATTAAAAATAGAAGTACAATTTGATTTAGTACTCAAAAATGAACTCTTCAATTTTTTAAAATTCCAACTTCCCATAATTTATATACCTGAAAGAATAATAGCATAACATCTTTTAAAAATCAAGTATAGCTTTAAAATAATTTAATTTTCTCTTGACTATTTATTTTTTAATTTATATTATATTAAAAGAAATTATTTTGGAGGTTTGGTTATGAAAGATTTAATGCCATTATTATTTGAAACAACTGCATTTAAAGTTGCTCCAGAAAATAATCCTTTTTGGTACACTTCTGGAAAAATAGGTCCATATTTTATAAATGCAGATTATTTATATGGAAGTGAAGAAGATTCAAAAAATTTATTATCTTTTATTGATAGTGAACTTGAAAATGAAGAAAAAGTTAATATTCCTGCTCATATTTTTAATAAAACATTAAAACATTATAATGAAAATTCTATTTATAAATCTGTTATTGATAGTATGATAGAATACTTAAAATCAAATATAAATATAGATGAAGTTGATTATATTTCTGGTGGTGAAAGAAGAGATTGGTATTTTTCTAATATCATAGCTTACTTATTAAAAAAGCCACATATAACAATATATAAAGATTTATCTACTGTTCAAAGTAATTTCGATTTTTCTCAAAATTCTAATGCAGAAAAAATAGAAGACAAAAAATTTTTACATGTTGCAGATCTTTTAAATAAATCTTCTAGTTTTACTAGAGCTTGGATTCCAGCAATTAAAAATTTAGGTTCTAATATTGTTTGGAGCATGTTTGCTGTTGATAGAGCTGAAGGTGGAACTGAAGTTTTATCTGGCGATGGAGTTAAAGTTTTATCTTTGCTACAAATTGATGATACTTTATTTCAAAAAGCTTTAGAGTTAAACATTATTAATGAAAAACAATTAAATATGTTAAGAGAATTTAAAAAAGACCCAGATGGATCAATGAAAAAATTTCTATTAGAACATCCAGAGTTTATAGAAAATTCTTTAAAATCAGATAATGCTAGAACACAAAAAAGAGTTCATACTTTAATTGAACAAAATATATATGATTTAAATATTAAACTTTAAAAAAACATCTCCCTTTAGATATACTAAAGGGAGATATTTTAATTTAAAATCCTATGTATTTTACTATATTAATTTTAGAATTTTTTTCATAAAATTCCATATCCCACATCACTTCTAAATAGCTTTTGCAAACATAGAAAATAGCTTCTAGATTTGGCTTTGTTACAATTGCCGTATCTTCATAAATTGTTTCTATTTGTTCATTTACAGGATTTGGAATTCCAAAGGCAACTGCATAAGAATAGTATTGTTCCCATATTTTTGAATACTCTATGTTTTCATTTTTCATAAGTGAATAATCTGTTAATTTCTTCTCTATTCTTTTTAAGTTATAAAAATCATTTAAAATTTCTGGATCATGTTTTAACATATAATCATCTGTAAATATAATTAAACAAGTAACTCCTAATAATAAAATATCATAAATAATGTAATAATCTTTTGCAAAAATTGTGTAAATAACTATAAGTAGTAAAGTTGCTAAAATAATTGAAACAGCTCTTGCTATTAATTTTCTTCCAGAATATCCTTCTGTTACTTGCCCCAGTGTTCTAAAAATAATTTTTATAAACTCAATACATACTAAAGAAAGTGCATAAATTAAAGGTAAAATTGCAATTGCAAATATCATAATAAACATTGAATAAACTGCTTGCAAATTTGTTATGCTTAAGTCCATTCCATTTTTTAAAATATGATTTGCAACTAATCCAATACTTATAAAAATAAGTAAATTATTAAATGCTTTTAATGTAAATGGAACTGATGCTTTATTTGCTCCTATGCTATTTAATCTTTTATTTGCAATGTGATTTAGCTCTTTTAATCTTGAATATGAATCTTCAGATTGAGAAATTTCAAAAAGTCTTTTTGCAAGGTCTATTTCTATTACTCCTTCTTCAGATTTACTAATATAATTATAATTTATAATACCTTTTTCAAAATTTTCTACTTCTTCAAAAATCCAATCAAATACATATTTTTCTATCATATCAAATCGCAATTTTTCTTCTTTATTTTCTGATATCATATATCTGTAGCTGACTTCTTTTGAATTTTTATCTGGAACAATTCTTAAATTTATTTTTTTCTTATCTATTAAATTCAATATTACTCCAACAACATCTCTACACATAATATTTCTGTTTTGAGATATACATGCTGCTATTAGTGGATTATATTTTTTAAATAATTCTTCATCTTCAACTACTTTATAACCACTTACCTCTTCTTTTTCAAATAACAAAAGTAGCAAAATCCAGTATATAAAGTATATTGCGGTTACCACTATAACTATTATATTATTTTTTAAATATTCTGAATTTGAAATGTTAGTATGTGCGTCAAAAATATCATAAACAAAATGATTATATAAGTATTCTCCTATTGTTGTTTCCCCTGTTATGTTTCCCTTCATATCATATTCAATCATTTTAGAATCAAATTTTCCTAATTGTTCTCTTATTTCTTTTTCAGTATTATTTTTGTTTATGACATATGCTGTTGAGCTTATAAATAAATAATATAAAATTCCAAAAAGAGCAATTAATTCTAAAATTTTTAAATATTTATTTCTTCTTTTATTAAACATTACATCATTAGCTAAAAGTAGTATTGCAATAATTTCTACAATTGATACTATAACAAATAACATTTTTTTCTCCATTTCTATATAAAAAATTGGCTTATAAAAAGCCAATTTTATAGTTCTGGTTTTATTATTAATTCTCCAAGTTCTTGTTCTTCTCCATATTTATCTACAAAATAAATCATATATTTTTCTTCTACTTTTTTAATTTTGAATACTTTTGTTCCATTTCCGTTTGAACCATTTTCTTTAACTTCATTTGGAACAATGTCTCCATTTAAATTTTCTGTTTTTATAAAGTATTGATCTGCTATTAAATTATCATTAATGTCTTTTAGTTCTTCGATATAATTATTTTCGATTAAATATTGAAATAATGTTGTTTCATTATAAATTTCATTTATATCTTTTTTGTTTTCTAAAGCATATTTAGAATCTCCGAAGTATTTTTCTTTTATTATTAAATTAATTTGCTCTACAACTTCTGTTTTATTATATTCTGTATCTTCGTTTTTTAATTTATTTACTACTCCCTCACTTCCAAACAAAAAATGAACAGCAACCATACCTATAACTAAAAGTATAATAATTGTTATAATTAATCCCATTATAGATATGCCAACATTTTTTTTCATAAAATTCTCCTTTTGCATTTTCATTATCTTGGTAGAATTATATTATTTTTATTAAAAAATTTCAACATTTTTTTAGTAATCGTTATATAAGTTTTTAAATAATTTTAACATTTCCTTCTAAAGCAATTTCTTTAAATTCATTTAAAATTTTATCTGTTAAAAAGATTCCACCACAAGGTTTTACTTCTCCATTTTCAGTAATTTCTAGCTTTGCATTTGCTCTATCACCACTGAAAAATTTAATTGCACCTCTTAATTTTTGCTTTTGATTTTCATCTAAATTAGTAATGTCTATATTTAAAGTTTTTATTCTATTTAATTTTGTTTCTTGTTTTCCTTGGTTTTCTATGCTTTCTTCTGAAAATTCTTTAATAGAATTCGCAACTATTTTTACTGGTTCATCTTCTCTAACACTTAGTTTTCCTTCTATAAGCACAATATTATCTTCTATTATAAATTTACTATTTTTTTCATAGACGCTATCAAAAAGTATTACCTCTACTGTTCCATAAAAATCCTCTACAAATATAAATGCCATTGTTGTGTTTCTTTTTGTAAATTTTTTATTAACTTTAGAAATTATTCCTATAAACTTAACATTTTGCCCATCTTTAAATTCTTTTGAAGTTCCAAATTCTTCAATTTCTTCATTCATTTTCATCATATCTTGTGTAGAAATAGATGATTGTTTTTCAATTGCTGGTTTTAATTTATCTAATGGATGTCCTGAAATGTATACTCCTAACATTTCTTTTTCTAAGATTAATAATTCTTTTTTTGGCATCTCTTCCTTTTCAATAAAAATATATTTTTTATCTTCAATTTCTTCATCTGTTTCTTGCATTAAGTCAAACATTGAAACTTGATTTGCCATTTTATTTTTATTTTCATTATTTATAGTATCTAGTATTGATTCAAAAGAAGCTAAAAGTGTTGCTCTTGTTTTTCCAAATTCATCAAAGGCTCCTGCTTTTATTAAACTTTCAATGCATTTTTTATTTACTGATTCATTTTTTATTCTTTCACAAAATGATGTAAAACTTTCAAATTCGCCATTTAGTTCTCTTTCTTTAACAATACTGTCTATAACTGCAACTCCAACATTTTTGATGCTTCCAAGCCCAAATCTTATTTTGTTATTCTGCACAGTAAATTTAGTTCTACTTTTATTTATACTTGGATTTAATATTTCAATTCCCATATCTTTGCAATCTTGTATATATACAGGAATTTTATCTAAATTTCCTAAAAAGCTATTTAATGTAGCTGCCATTAATTCTTCTTTATAATATGCTTTTAAATATGCTGTTCTGTATGATAATACTGCATAAGCTGCTGCATGTGATTTATTAAAAGCATATTTTGCAAATTCAGCCATTTCATCAAAAATTTTATTTGCAGACTTAGCATCAATTCCATTTCTCACACAGCCTGGAACAACAACATTTCCATTTTCATCAACTTGCCCATTAATGAAAACTTCTCTTTCTTTTTCCATTACATCAAGCTTTTTCTTTCCCATGGCACGTCTTACTAAATCTGCTCTACCTAAAGAATATCCTGCCAAGTCCCTTACTATTTGCATAACTTGCTCTTGATAAACCATACATCCATAAGTTACGTTTAAAATTGGCTCTAAAGCTGGATGAGTATATTCATTGTGTCCTGGATTTAATTTTCCTCTAATATATCTTGGAATTTGGTCCATTGGTCCAGGTCTATATAAAGAAACTCCTGCTATTAAATCTTCCAAGCAGTCTGCTTTCAGCTCTTTCATAAAGTTTGTCATACCAGCACTTTCAAATTGGAAAATTCCAAAAGTTTTTCCTTCTTGCCATAGTTTATAAACTTTTGGATCATTCATTTGTTCATCAAATTTTACATCTATTCCTCTATTTTGTTTAACAAGCTCTATGCAATTAGCTATAACACTAAGAGTTCTAAGCCCTAAAAAATCCATTTTAAGAAGACCTAATTCCTCTAGTAAAACCATTGTGTATTGTGCCACAACGTTTCCATCATTTGTGCAAAGAGGAACATAAGTATCTACTGGGTCTTTTGTTATTACAACACCACAAGCATGAGTTGAGGCGTTTCTAGGCATACCCTCTAAACCTCTAGCTATATCTATAATTCTTTTTGTTGTTTCATCATTTTCATATTGCTCTCTTAGTTCTCTGTTTTGTTCTAATGCTTTATCTATTGTTATATGAATTTCAAATGGTATCATTTTAGCAATTTTATCAACTTCTGAGTATGGAACATCTAAAACTCTACCAACATCACGAATAACACTTTTAGCAGATAATGTACCAAAAGTAATAATTTGTGAAACATGGTCTTGTCCATATTTTTTAGCCACATAGTCTATAACTTCTTGTCTTCTTTCATCAGAAAAATCAACATCAAAATCTGGCATGCTAATTCTTTCTGGATTTAAAAATCTTTCAAAAAGAAGATTGTATTTAAGTGGGTCTATATCTGTTATTCCAATAGCATATGCAACTATTGAGCCTGCTCCAGAACCACGTCCTGGGCCTACTGGAATGTTAACAGATTTTGCAAAATGAATATAATCCCAAACTATAAGATAATAATCTACATATCCCATTTTTGTAATTATACTTAATTCATATTCTGTTCTATCTTTAATTTTGGAATCAAAGTTTTCTCCATATCTTTCTTTAATTCCATCCCAAGTTAATTTTCTAAAGTATTCTTCATGTGTTTTAAATTCTGGTGGAACATCATAATTTGGAAGTTTTGTAACACCAAATTCAAAATCAAAATTACATTTATCTGCAATTTTAACTGTGTTTTGAGTAGCTTCTGGTACTGCTGAAAAATAATCTTCCATTTCTTCAGGTGATTTTATATAAAATTCATCTGTTTCAAATCTCATTCTATCTTCATCAGTTATTTTTTTAGCAGTTTGTATGCAAAGTAAAATTTCATGATTATAGCTATCTTCTTTTTTTAAATAATGAGCATCATTTGTTCCAACTAGAGGAATATCAAGTTCTCTTGAAAGTGCTATTAATTTTTGATTTGCCATAACTTGTTCTGGAAGTCCATTATTTTGTATTTCTAAGTAGTAATCTTCTCCAAAAACTCTTTTATGCCAAAGTGCAATTTCTTTTGCTTTTTCTAAATCATCTTTTAAAATTGCTTTATTTACACTTCCTGCTAAACAAGCACTTAAACAAATTAATCCTTCACTATATTTTTCTAATATTTCTAAATCGATACGTGGTTTATAATAGTATCCTTCTGTAAAGCTTAAAGAAACTAATTTTATAAGGTTTTGATAACCAGTTTTATTTTTTACCAATAAAATAAGATGAGAATAGTCATCGTCTATTCCAGATTCTTTGTCAAATCTACTTCTAGGAGCAACATAAACTTCGCAACCAATAATTGGTTTTATTCCTTCTTTTACACATTCTTTGTAAAAGTTTACTGCACCATACATAACCCCATGGTCAGTAATAGCAATAGCTTTCATTCCAAGTTCTTTTGCTCTTTTAGGTAAATCTTTAATTCTACACATTCCATCTAATAGGCTATATTCACTATGGACATGTAAATGAACAAAATCTGGCATACCTTTTCCTCTTTTCTCATCTTATAATTCTTATAAAATTTTTATTATTTCTCCTAAATCTTTCCCCTGTGTCATTGGTATTTTTAAAATTTCAAATCTAGAAATTTTATCTCCGAATTTTATTTCTACAATATCTCCTACTTTTACTTCATAACTAGGTTTTACTATTTTTCCATTTATTGCAATTCTACCATTATCAGCTGCATCATTTGCAACTGTTCTTCTTTTAATAACTCTGCTTACTTTTAAAAACTTATCTAACCTCATATTTCTTCCTTTTCATTAAAAAACAAATTCTGATTTATATTTTTCTGCAAGTCCAAGCCATATATCGTCATCATATAGCTTAAAATATTTATAAATTCCTTTTGCATTATCTCTATATAATTTTCCATTTTTTTGAAGCATAATGTCTCTAGCTTCATGAAGAAATTTAAATCTCATTTCACTATGACCACTTATTCCTCCGTAAGTTAAATTCATAAAAACTTTATCTTCAAGAAGAATTCCACTATTTAATATTTTCTTTTTTATCTCATCTATATCAAATTTAACTAATCTAGAATCTATATCGCTTATTTTTCCATTATTTATTTCTAAAATAACATATTCTGCTTGTCCTACATAATATGGAGAAACTCCTGAACAACCGCAATTCATAACTAGTTTATTATTAATATTTTCATGCCATATTTTTTCGTGAGTATGACCAAATATTAAAGCATCTTCTTCTAAATTTTTTGTGTATTTATCTAATAAATCTGTTCTTTCTTTATACAATTGTTCTTCAACTGATTCTGGTGAGCCATGAGCTATTAACAATTTTACCCCATCATATTCCAATTTCATAAAATGAGGTAATTTTTTTATATATTCAAAATTATCTTTTGTTAATTCGTTATACATAAATATTGTATTTTTAAATTGAATATTATCCCAATCGTATTTTTCTTCATCATATTCTATAAGATATTGTTCTTTATTTCCTTTTAAAACTTTATCGCTATATTTTCTAACAATTTCTAATGTTTCATTTCCAAAAGGAAAATCATTTATTTGGTCTCCTAAAAAAATATATTCATTTACTTTATTTTTTTCTGCATCTTTTATAATTTCTTTTAATGCTACACTGTTTCCATGTATGTCTGAAATAATTGCTACTTTTATTTTTATCACCTCGTAGCGTATTATATCATTATTAACCAAGCTTTTCAAGGTTAATAGATTATCTAAATCTTCTGCAAGTTCTAACTACTGAACTATTGCTAGAATTATTTCCTTCTTGTTTATTTTCAAACATATAAGTTAAATAAGCTGATATAAAAGAAATTATTGTATAGGCAATTGCTAAAACTAGCCATTCTACTGTTCCTCCTAAAGCGAATGCTGTTATTAAAAAAATAGAAAAAGCAATACCAGCTACTTTAAACGGACATTTTATTAAAGTTTCAAGTATAATTGACAAAATAATAGTTGCTACTGGAATAGCAAAAAAAATTAGTAAATTATTCATATATAAACCTCCAATTTCTTTGTTTATATATAATATTCTACTAATTTTTTTGTGTTACTAATAATTTACTTCTACTAAGCACAATCCTCTTGCTGGAAGAGTTTTGCCTGCATTAATTCTTTCTTTGCTATTTATAATATTTTCAATTTCTTCTGGCTTTATTTTTCCAATGCCAACATCTAAAAGAGTTCCTGAAATGATTCTAACCATATTATATAAAAATCCACTTCCTGTAAGTTCTATATAAACTCTATCTTCTTTTTGAAAGACTTCAGCTTTATAAATGGTTCTAACACTGCTTTTACTACTTGTTCCACTTGCTTTAAAAGCTTTAAAATCGTGTTCTCCTTCAAAAAATTTTGCAGCCTTTTTCATTTTTTCTATATCTAATTTAAAAGGAAAATGATATTCCAAATCCCTAAAAATTGCACTTCCATGCGTAGACGTGTTTATTGTATATCTATATTTCTTAGACTTTACTGAATATCTGCTATGAAATTTTTCATCTACTTCTTCTGCTTTTACTATTCTAATGCTTTTCTTTAACTTTGAATTAATAGCATAAGCAAGTTTACTTGCTTCAATAGTTGTATTTGTTTTAAAATTAGCAGTTTGCCCTAAACTACTAACTCCTGCATCTGTTCTTCCTGAGCCAATTAATTCAATTTCTTCACCTGTAATTTCACCTATTGCTTTTTCAATTTCTCCTTGAATATTTAATTTGTTACTTTGTTTTTGCCACCCATTGAAGCCTTTTCCATCATATTCTATTATTAATTTAATATTTCTCATAATAACTCCTTTTGAGCTTATATTATACCACGTTTTTTAGGTTTTTTAAAGAATTTTTATTATATAATCGCTTCTGTAAGTTTTTCATATCTATTATATTAAAAAATTTTCTTATGCTGAAAAGTTTTCTTATCTTTTTATATTCTTTCTTATGATGTTTATATACTTTTTTGAATGATTTGGTGTCGCAATCTTCTTTTTTAAAATAAACAAAAGGAAGATTGCTCCAATCGCCCTCCACTTACGCTTCGGTTGGTCGCTTACGCATCATTCCAAAAAGTATATAAACATTATAAGAAAAAATAAAATAGAATTTAAAAATTTTTAAATTGAGTTGAAAAATTTTAATATTTGCTTAATTTTAGTTAATATGGTAAAATTAATTATATTTTAAATATTGAGGGGAAATTTATGGAAAATAAAGTATCGAAAAAACAACTTATAATTTTATTTATTTTAATTATTGTTCTACTAGTAGCAGTTGGACTAAATGTTTATATTTTAGCTTTCAAAAAGGAATCTAATTCAAGTGAACAAAATAATACATCAAATTCAACTTCTGCAAAAACTGAAAATATTTCAAATGAAACATCAGAAAATACTGTAGATAATAGTGTAAATAGCAATTCTACTATAGATGTTTCAAATACTAGTTCTATTGTTATAGACTTCACAGATGATGTTGAACTAAGTGAACTATATGCCCTTATGGAAAACTTTTCTGTAGGAATTCAAAGAGTTTCTCTTGATGAAGAAAATTTAGAAAGCAATACTATTTTACTATTTATTGCAAAAAAATATTTTGACTCTCACTCTAATAAATCTTCTTTAGAAATAAACACAAAATATGCACCTACTGTTGAAAATATACATCAATATCTTACAGAATTAACTGGTCATAACTATAAAGATCAAGAACGTATTCAATCTTATACAAATTATATTGGATATTCAAAAAGTACTCAATCATATATGTTTGGAAAAGATTATAGTACAATAACAAAAGAAAGTTATAGGTGTGTTACTTTATCAATTATAGATGAAAAAGATGATGGTACTTATACAGCAAAAGCTGATATAATCAGAACCATAGACAAAGAAGAAACAAATTATGAAGTTACTTTTGATTTTACCGTTAACCAAAATTATACTTATGAAAAATATTGTATAAAATCACTACAGGTTAAAAATACATCCTTCTACCCAGATAACACTTTACATCTTGTAGATACATCTGTAGAAGAAGATGAGAATAACTAGGTTTTTAATATATGAGTGTTAAATTAATAGCAAGCGATCTTGATGGTACTATTATAGATAAAAATAATCAAATTTCTTCCAAAAATATAGAAGCAGTTAATAAAATTCACACAGATAATTTAGATTTTGTAGTTTGTACTGGAAAATCATATTCAGTATCTAAAAAAATCTGTGATCAATTTAATGCTTCTTATGGTATTTTTGGTAATGGAACTCAGATTATTAATTTAAAAACTGGAAAAGAATTAATGAGTAAAACCATTCCAAAAAATGACTTGCTTTTTATTATTACTTTGGCAAAAAGAAATAATTTTCATATACATATCTACACAGACACACAAGTTATATCTGAAAAATTAGAATATATGGATTTAAGAAATTACATGCTAAAAGATAAAAATGCTAGCAATTCTTTATATTTTAATATTGTAAATGATATTTTAGATTATGTTGAAAAAAATGATATTAATGCTTTTTCTATTGTTATAACAACTGAAAAAAATACACTTTCTGATTTTAAAAAACTACTATCTATTGACAAAAATATTGAATCTGTTTTTATTAATAAACGTGGAAAATATAGAGATAATATTATTAATAAAGATTAT
Source organism: uncultured Clostridia bacterium (assembly GCA_947628085.1). Taxonomy (GTDB): domain Bacteria; phylum Bacillota; class Clostridia; order TANB77; family CAG-508; genus Scatovivens. The sequence goes on along the minus strand of CANQYM010000007.1, from coordinate 359 downwards.
GAATATTTAAATATTTCTCCTATAAATGTAAATAAAAATGAGGCGTTAAATTTCTTATCTAGCTATTTGAAAATTTCTAAGCAAGATATACTTGCAATAGGAGATAATATTAATGACTATGAAATGGTAAAGAATGCTGGAATAGGTGTTGCTGTTCATGAAGCATATGATGATTTAAAAAATGTCGCAACTTATGTTACTTCTGCAACAGCAAGTGATGGAGCTTTCGCAGAAGCTATAGATAAATTTATAAAAGTTTAATTAATTTAAAAATTAATCATCAAGAGACTATAGAAAAAGTTGTGTAAATCGGAAATCCTTCCGATAGATAACTGAAATTTTTTAAATAATTTTTTCAA
>CANQYM010000006.1 GCA_947628085.1 uncultured Clostridia bacterium | reverse complement strand
CTTTTAAAATATTAACAAGTTCTGGAAGCTCATCTAGACTTGTACTTCTTAATATTTTTCCAAATTTTGTTAATCTTGCAGTATCTGGAAGTAAATTTCCATTTTCATCTTTTTTATCTGACATACTTCTAAATTTATATAAAGTAAATATTTTTTCATTTTTACCAGGACGTTCTTGTTTAAAAATTACTGGGCTTCCAAGTTTTATTCTTACTAAAATTGCTACAATTAACATTACTGGTGATAAAATAATTAAACTAATTAAACTAATAAGTATATCTAAAAATCTTTTAAAAAATTTTTTATACATTTTTTCTCCGTTTAAAATAAATTTATTTAATTTATAATTAAATAAATAGTGTTTTCACAATGCCTATAACTCTTTCTAAATCCGCATTCGTCATTTTTGTATCAGATGGCAAACATACTCCTCTTGTAAATAAGTCTTCTCCAACGCTTACCTCATCTTGCAAAGTAATAAAATCATATTTTTCAAATATTGGTTGCATATGCATTGGTTTCCAAACCATTCTTGATTCAATGTTTTCTTTTTCTAATCTTTCTATTATATCTAAAGGTTTTACTTTTGAATTCTTTTTTAATGTTATTGTTGAAAGCCAACGATTTGATCTTTCATATTCTTTTTCGTCAGTTATTTCTATATCTTCTATATCTTTAAAAGCCATTTTATAAGTATCAAAAATTTCTCTTTTTTTAGCAACTCTATTCTCTAAAACCTTCATTTGTCCTCTACCAATTCCGGCTAAAACATTACTCAATCTATAATTATAGCCTATTTCTGAGTGTTGATAGTATCTTGCTGGATCTTTACTTTGAGTTGACCAAAATTTTACTTTTTTTACTAATTCCTCATCATCTGATACTAACATTCCCCCACCAGTTGTAGTAATTATTTTGTTTCCATTAAAAGAAAGTGCAGAGCATTTTCCAAAAGTTCCTAAAAATTTTTCTTTATATTTTGAGCCTAATCCTTCTGCTGCATCTTCTAAGATTGGTACATTATGTTCTTTGCAAATTTTGCAAATTTCATCCATATTAGATGCTCTACCATATAGGTGAACTATAATTACAGCTTTTGGATTAGGATATTTTTCAAATGCTTTTTCTAAAGCTTTGGGATCCATATTCCAAGTTTCATAATCTGAATCAATAAAAACAGGTGTTGCGTTCTCATATATAATTGGATTTACACTTGCAGAAAATGTAAGGTCTGAAACAAAAACTATATCATTTTTTGATACTCCTAATGCTTTTAATCCTAAATGAATTGCTGCACTCCCACTAGATAGTCCAACAGATGCTTTTATTCCTAAATAGCTTCTAACACTTTCTTCAAATTTATTTAAATTTTCTCCAACTGTTGATAACCAGTTTGTGTCAAATGCTTCTTTAACAAACTTTTCTTCATATTTTTCATCTGACATATGTGGTGATGCTAAATAAATTCTTTCCATTTTTATACTTCCTTTATTTATTATTTTCTTCATGATATGTAGGTATAATTTCTTTCATAACAGATTTTGTATCTTTTAAATCTGCATTTTCTTTATTTAATAAATCATTTAATTTTTCTAATTTTTTCTCGATATCATCCATTGTTATGTCCATTGGTTCTGCAACAAAAATTTTGTCGTGAGCTGTTTTTTGAAGTCCTTCTTCCCCCATTAAAAGCTCTTCATATAATTTCTCTCCAGGTCTTAATCCTGTTATTTTAATTTCGATGTCTTCATTTGGAACATATCCTGAAAGCTTTATTAAACTTACTGCTAAATCATAAATTTTTACTGGCTCTCCCATATCTAGAACGAATATTTCTCCACCATTAGCATATGTAATTGCTTGAAGTATTAATTCTACTGCTTCTGGAATAGTCATAAAAAATCTAGTTATTTCTTTATGTGTAACAGTAACTGGTCCACCATCCATAATTTGTTTTTTAAATAGCGGAACAACAGAACCATTACTTCCTAAAACATTTCCAAAACGTACAGCTACAAATTCTGTTTCACTTACTTTGTTTTTAGCTTGAACTATCATTTCACACATTCTCTTTGTAGCTCCCATTATGTTTGTTGGGTTTACTGCTTTATCTGTTGAAATTAAAATAAATCTTTTTACTTTAAACTTGTCTGCTACATTTGTAACATTATATGTTCCAAAAATATTGTTTTTAATTGCCTCTAATGGACTATTTTCCATTAAAGGAACATGTTTATGTGCTGCTGCATGAAATACTAAATAAGGGTTGTATTTTTCAAAAACTTCTTCTAATCTTTTTTTATCTCGAACACTTGCTATAATTGCATCTATTTTTGCTTTAGGATGTTTTGTTTTTAGTTCAATTTCTATATCGTATAAGCTATTTTCATAAATATCTAACATTACTAATTTTTCTGGCTTATATTTTATTATTTGTCTACAAAGTTCTGAACCAATTGATCCACCAGCTCCTGTAACCAATATGGTTTTATCTTTTATTAAATTTTCTATGTTGTTATTATCTAGTTTTACAGGATCTCTTCCTAAAATATCTTCTATTTCAACATCTCTTAAGTTTTCAAATAATTTTTTATTTCTAATTATTTCTTTCATTCCAGGCAAAATTCTAACTTTTGCTCTTGTTTGCTGACATATATTTAATATTTGTTTTTTATTTTCATTATCTATATTTGCAATAGAAAAGAAAATTAAATCTATTTTATTTTCTTCACAAATTCTAACAATATCATTTCTGTTTCCTATTATCTTAACGCCAGAAATGCTGTAATTTAGCCTTTTAGGATTATCATCTATTATTCCAACAATATTGTAAATTTCTTTCATATTTGAATGAACGGTTTTTATAATTTCATGAGCTGCATTTCCAGCTCCAATTATAAGTAGATTTTTTTGAACTTCTTTATTTACTCTAGCATTTTTATTAAAAATATCATTTACTAAAATATATCTTAAAACTACTCTATAAGAAACCATTAAAATAGCAATAAAAATTCCAGCTAAAATAATAAGTCTTATTGTTTCAACCATAAAAATATTAAATATTCTTCTAACAATATCTACAATAAATGAAGATATAATGCATAAAATAAAATAAATTAAATAATCTTTTCCATCTTCATATCTTATTAAGTTTTTATATCTTCTAGTTATTTGAAATACAAATTGATAAACAATTGCTGAAACTAATAAAGTATTCAAAAATCTTCTAGTATAATATGCATCTAATAAAAGAGAACCATTATTTATAAGTACTATTCCTGAATAGTATGCGAAGGCTATACACAATATATCTAAAAAAACTAAAATTATATTTCTAAATTTGCTAAGCTTTTTAATTTTCTCCAATTCTTATACCTCTTTTTAACCTATTAAATCTTTCATATTTTATCATTTTCTTTTATTTTCTTCAAGTTAATATAGTGATTTTACACAAAAAATTCACGAAAGTTTTTTGCATTATAAAAAAGCTAGAAATATAATTTCTAGCTTTTTTATAATAACTCTATAATTAGCTTTTTAAAATAAATTAAAATAATCTTGTCTACTATGTAAATATTATTTTATATAGTTCTTCATTTGTATCCATATTTTTTCCTCATTCTTTTAAAAACTATATCTCCATCAGTAACTTCACCTTTTTTTATTTGTTCTTCTCCTTTTTTCAATCTTGATATAAACTTAGATTCAATAACTCTTTTATAATCATTTATATTCATTATAACAACATCAGATTTATTCTCTCTTTTTACTACAATTGTATCATTAATTTCATCCTCGTCTAAAGTTTTCTTTATTTCTGAAACTGTTATTTCTCTTTGCATGTCAATAACCTCCTTATACAGTAATTTATCATTATTATTATATCACCTTTTTAAAAAATAATCTATTTATTAAATATAAAAACTCTTTGAACTCTATAATTTATAAAGAAAATAATTGTATCTACAACAATTTTTATTGCAACTTCTGGTATTTTTGTAAAATTATATATTATAGAAACTAAACTTGCAGAAGCTATCATCGCAATTAAGCATAAAATATAATATTTTACAATTGTATTTTTTACATTCTTCTTACTATTGAATGAATATTTTTTATTTAATATATAATTTACTAAAGAAGATATTATTCTTGCTAAAACTGTAGCAATTACTATAACTGCTGTATCAGTTAAATTAAATTTTAAATTCATTAAAAATAACTGAAATAGTAAAAGATCAATGACACATGATATTATAGATACCACTGAATATTTTATAAATGAATTTAATATTTTCCAATAAATTGATATAGAATCATGTATTGGTCTAAAACTTGTACCAGAGTTATTATCTATGTATACAGTTGTAATTGGAATTTCCACCATTTCTATTTTATTTAAAATACATTCAATTAGCATATTTGTTTCATATTCAAATCTATTTCCAGAAATATGACTAAATTCTTCTATCAAAGAATTTGGAATTCCTCTTAATCCAGTTTGAGTATCAGATATTTTTGTTCCATATAGTACTTTAAAAACATTTGATGTAAGTTTATTTCCAAAACTACTTTTAGGTGGAATGTTCTTTTCTGAAAAGTCTCTTGCTCCTAATATTAAAGCATTTTGATTTTTTTCCATTGCTTCTGCTATTTTTTTAACATCAGAAACTAAATGTTGTCCATCTGAATCTACTGTAATTACTCCTAAAAAATCATTGAAATTTTTTAGCTCTTTAAAGTATTTTAATCCGTCTTTTAATGCCTTTCCTTTGCCTTCATTTACACTATGCACAATTAGTGTACATTCTTTTTTTAGTTTTAATTTTTCGAATATTTCTCTATGATTTTCATCACTACCATCATTAATTAATAAAATATTTTCAAAATTATTTGATATTAATTCATTTATATAATCTTCTAAATTATTTGATGGATTAAGAGCAGGAATCATTATTAGTATTTTTTTATTTAAGTTTAATGACATCTAAGTCCACATTCCTTTCAATTTGATTTAAGAAACTTTTAATTTGTTCATTTTTATTTAAAATAATTAAATAATCATATTCAAAAACTTCATTAGCACTCTTTAGTTCAGAAAGATCTGTTATAAGTTTTAGTTTTTTAGCTCTAAAATCGTATTCACACATTGCTGCAAAATAATTATTATCTTTTGTATATTCTTCTGGAACATATATTAAATATGTTTTTTCTTCTTCTATACCATATTTTTCCTTATAATTTAATACCACAGCCCTACTGGTACTCTGATTATCTGGTTTTACATATAATTTACTTAAATTAGATCTATTATAATAAATTGGTATTACTAATAAAATACATACTAAACATTCTATAACTAGTTTCTTTATTTTTTTGTTTTCTTCTAGAGAACTTAAGAAAGTAATAGTTGATATAGCAAATATACCAAACTCAAAAGCAACTAATGTTTTAAAATATCTATCATATGCAGCTAAAGCTAAAGCTTCTCCTCTCGGCATAGAAAAAATATAAGTAAAGTATAAACCTACTTGATATATAAAATAAGACAGTATAGACATAATCCATAGTAATATCAATGTATTTCTCGTTTTTTTATTTCTAAAAGTAAATATTATCATAAATATATATGTAAAGAAAATTATTATTAAAGTTCTATTAGATATGTCGCTCAATTTTCTAATTTCCAAAAGTAATTTGTCTAAAATAATTTTGTAATCGTCTTGTTCTTTTTCTTTCATAGTAGCTACATAATTTTCTATAGTCATAGCATGTAAAGACACATTTCCGCATTCTCCAAAAACAAGTTCTACATGCGCTGAAAAGATCATTTTTACTAATATTGGTAAAAATATTAGTAAAATATATTTACTAGTAAATATGCGTTTGAATCCATTATTTTTAATAAAAAATATAAAATAAATAATTAAGTCTATAATAATGAAAAATATTCCACTATTTTTTACTATAGCAAGAAGAGATAATATTGGGATAGAAAAATAGAGTCCTTTTTTTACATCATCTTTGTAATAAAGAATTATACATAATCCTGCTATTCCCATTACTACTAATACAATATCTACTAGCAATTGATCAATAAAAAATACATTTGAAATAATTGCAAAAATTGAAAATAGAATTCCAATTATATAATTTACTTTATTTTTTCTATTGCAAAATGCAAAAATTGTATATGAACTAGCTAATATCATACTTGTTTGAGCAATAAGCATAATTGATTCAGCATTACCACAGTATTTACAAATGTAGTATATAAAGCAAGCTGTTCCTGGCGGATATGCTTTAAAGAATATTCTGGTAGATGTAAAATTAGGAAGATGTCCACTTATAAGCATTTCCTTTACTATGTTTGCCCAATGTGAAAAATTATCGTAATGAATTAAAAAAGTATCTTTTAGTAACCATATAGCCCATAACATCATTAATAAAAAAATTATAATATTATAGTTTTTAAATTCAATTTTCTCTTTATTTTTTATTATTAAATATATTTCTTTACAAAACAATATTAATCCAACACCACATGTTAAAATTGTTACTTCAACTAAAAAATTTAATATACCTCCAAAATATACTGCAAGAGAAATTATAGATATTATTAATATTGGAATAAATTCATCTTTTATATTTTTTCGTTTTGCATATAAATAGTATCCCAAAAAAGATATAAGTAAAGCTATTATCTTTAAAATTTTCATGTTTTTCCTCTCTATCTAAACCTAATAATATTTTGATTTGAATTTCCACCTATTTTTTCTATAAATTCATTTGTTTTTTCGTCTTTTCTCAAAATTATAAAATAATCAAAATTAAACACTTCATCCAAAGAATTTAATTCTGTAAAATCGTTAATAACCTTTACAGATTCACTTCTAAAATCATATCTACATATATGCATTAATTCGTCTGCTGAAATTTTTTCATCATTAGAAATATATACTAGATAGCTTTTATTTTCTTCTATGTTATTTTTTTCTTTTAAACTTACTATTTCATATCTTAAAGAATTTTCTGGAAGAGTCTGCTTTTGGTATAAAAGCTTTAATCCATTTCTATAAGAAACTACTGGAAATATAATTACAATTAATAAAATAATTTCTATTGTTATATTTTTTATTTTATTTTTTGATTCACATTTAATAATGAAATTTAAAATTGCAATTGAAGTTATTCCATATTCAAATAGTACTAAAGTTTTATAATACCTTGAATATCCTGATAGCATTAATGCTTCATTAATTGGCATAGAAAATAGATACATGCCATATAAGCTTATTTGGTATAAAAAATATGTAATAACAAAAATAATAAAATATTTTATAATAAATTTTCTTGTATCTTTATTTTTGAAACCAATAGCAAACATTATAATAAAACTTAAAATGCATACTAACATTATAATATTATCTTTGTCTTTTAAATTTTTCATTTCATTAATTATTTTTTCAAAAATAATCTTAAAATCAGATTTCTGCTTTAACTCAAAAGTGTTTGTATAGTTTGAAATTGACATTGCATGTTTTGAGCTTTGAGCTTCGTCAAATACAAGTTTTATATGGCAAGACCACAAAAATATTAAAACTATTGGTACTAAAACAAATAATAAATATTTTTGTTTAAATATGTTTTTTGTTCCTACATTTTTTATAAAATATATAAACCAAACAATTAAATCAATTATTATAAAAAAGCAACCAGAATTCTTTACTATCATTAGTAATGATAGTATTGGTATAGAATATACCAATGCGCTTTTGCTATCTTCTTTATATTTGATAATTATTGCAAGTGCAGATAAAGCCATAATTGGTATTAAGGTATCTACTAATAATTGATTTATGAATATATTTCCTATTAATAAATATATACTAATAAAAATTACATAAATATAATTAACTTTTTTATATTTATCACAGAAAGCTAGAAGTGAATAAAGCCCAGCTAAAATTAATAAGCTTTGAGAAAATAACATCATTCCTTCTGAATTTCCTATGAATTTACAAATATAATATATGAAACAAGCACTTCCTGGTGGATATGCTGTAAATATAATATTTGTAGATTTAAAATTTGGTAATCTATTTTCAGCTAAAATTTCTTTAACTATCATTCCCCAATGAGAAAAATTATCATAATGAATTAAATATGCATCTTTTAAAATATACAAAAATAATAATGCTATAATTATAAAAAATAAAAAGTTAAATCTAAATTTCAATTTTTCTTTGTTTTTTATTATAAAAAAAACTTCTTTTATAAAAAATATTATACCTATTCCACATATACATATTGTCGCTAGTTTCATGAAATTTAGAATTCCTGCTAGAAATTCTACAATTCCTATTGTAGAAAATAGAAATATTGGAATAAATTCTTCTTTAATAGTTGTTTTTCTTTTTAAGACTATATAGTATCCTATAAAAGAAATTATTATCAAAATAATTTTTAAAATTTGCATTTCTATCTCCAAAATTGTTTTTATTCTTTTAGATTTTATCACTTTTCACATTTCACATCAATATCTAATTTAGATTTTATTGTTAATTAATTTCACATAAAAAAATCCTAAATTATTAAATAATTTAGGATTTAATTTTTATTTTCTATTTCATTAAATATTCTGGATGTGCTAAATACCAATCTATTGTTTTAACAATTCCATCTTTAAACATAGTTTTTGGTTCCCACCCAAATTCATTTTTTAATTTAGTAGGGTCTATTGCATATCTGTAATCATGTCCTTTTCTATCTTCTACATAAGAAATCAAAGATTCTGGCTTTCCAAGTCTTTCTAATATTAATTTTACTATTTCTATATTTCTTTTTTCATTGTGTCCACCAATATTATATCTTTCACCTTTTTTGCCTTTATGTAAAATTATATCAATAGCTTCACAATGATCTTCTACATAAAGCCAGTCTCTAATGTTTTGTCCTTTTCCATATACAGGTAGTTTTTCATCTTTTAATGCCATAGAAATCATATGTGGTATTAATTTTTCATGATGTTGATATGGACCATAATTGTTTGAACAATTTGTTACACTTACATTCATTTTATATGTTTCACTATAAGCTAAAGCAACTAAATCTGATGAAGCTTTTGATGCAGAATATGGACTGTTTGGTTTTATAGGAGAAGTTTCTGTAAAATATCCAGTTTCTCCAAGTGTTCCATAAACTTCATCTGTTGAAACATGAACAAATTTATTTGGACTACCTTCACCCCAAAATTGTTTTGCAGCTTCTAAAAGTGTATGTGTTCCAATTACATTTGTGTGTGTAAATATAAAAGGATTTTTAATGCTATTATCAACATGTGATTCTGCTGCAAAATGAACTATTGCGTCTATATTATATTTTTTGTATGTTTCCATAACAAAATCGAAATCGCATATGTCACCTTTTACAAAAGTAATTTTATCTTTTATTCCATCTAAATTATGCAAGTTTCCTGCATAAGTTAATTTATCATATACAATTATATTATATTTTCCCTCATATTTTTTTACCATTAACTCTGCAAAATTTGCACCTATAAAACCTGCTGCACCTGTAACTAAAATATTTTTCATTTTTTCCTCCTAAAATTTGCTTAAAATTTAATTATTTATTTTTTTATTTATATAGTTCATAGCCATAGTATTTATTTCATCTAATTTTTCTCTTGTATATTCGTCTTTCGCATCTATTTTTTCAATTACTTTTCTTATATAATCTTTTTCTTTAACAAGCTTTAAAGTTTCAATAAAATTTAAATCATATATATAAGAAATTATTACTACTAAAAAATCTATATTTGATTTTATATTTTCATATAGTAATAATTCTTGTTTTGAAAAATCATTAAAATATTCTTGGCTTATAATTTCTTGGGAAACATCTCTTGTTTTTATATGAACACAATCTTCTAATTTATTTTCCAAAAGTACTCTATAAATATCTAATTTATCTGCATCTCTAATTATTTTACTATGCAATAATTCTTGCTTAGATAGTCCTTCTTCAATTTTGATAGTGTTATGATTTTTAATGACTTTATAAATTATGCTATCATATTTTTCATCTTCTACAAATTTTCTAATTAAATTGTTTTTAAATAATATTTCTACTGCCTTTTCTGCATGATTAATACTATCTTTATCTGCAAAAGTTCCATATATTCTAAGCTGTTCAAATCTTCCAATATCATGAAGAAGTCCTATTAGTTCTGCTAAATTTTGTTCTTCTTGAGATAAGTTCAAAAATTTAGCAATTTGTTTTGCATTTTCAGAAACATGATTTATATGTACAATCTTTAATTTAACTCTTGAATCTGATGTATCATAATTAGAAACATATTCTTTAAAATAATTTTTGGCTTTTACTACATCTATCATTTTAACACCTTATTTTAAATGAGAAAATAAATCTGTTTTTCTTAATTCTGCTAAAGTTGGCCATTTTCCATCTTTTTCAGAAGTTAAATATTCTTCTGGTTTCATTTCTGGAACTTCTGGCCATATAATTCCTATTTCTGGATCATTCCATTTTAATCCACCTTCTGCTGAATGATTATATACATCATCACATTTATAGCTAAATTCAGCTTCTTCTGAAAGAACTAAAAATCCATGAGCAAATCCTCTAGGAATCATAAACATTTTCTTGTTTTCTTCAGATAAAATTACACCTTCCCATTTTCCATAAGTTTTACTTCCCGGTCTTAAATCTACTGCTACATCGAAAACTTCGCCTTTTATACATCTAACAAGTTTTGCTTGCGTATTTTCTTTTTGAAAATGTAATCCTCTTAAAACTCCTTTTTTTGATTTTGATTGATTATCTTGTACAAAATCATTTTTTATTCCAATTTCTTCAAAATCTGCTTTACTATATGTTTCCATAAAGTATCCTCTATTATCACCAAACACTGTTGGTTCAATTACATATACTCCATCTATTGAAGTATCTTTTCTAGTAAATTTGCTCATTTTTTTCTCCTTTTTTAAATTTTTCTACTATTTTATATCAAAAAAAATATTATTTTTCAAGTGTACATAATTTTAAAAATATTAAGCTGTAAAATAATTTACAGCTCAATATTACATACATTTTTAGTTTAATTTGCACTAAATAAATCGCTTTCGTATATTTCTTTATATTCTTTATAATCTTGCTCTGCAATTCTCTTTAAATATTTTCCATATTCTGTTTTCTTATATTTATTTGCTTCAGTTAATAATTCTTCTTTAGAAATCCACTCATTTCTATAAGCAATTTCTTCTAGACAAGCAATTTGCGTTCCTTGTCTTAATTCAATTGCTTTAACATAATCTGAAGCATCAGATAATCTATCTGCAGAACCCGTATCAAACCAAGCATATCCATTTCCTAAAGGTATAACATTTAATTTTCCATCTTCCATATATTTTTTATTTACATCTGTTATTTCTAATTCACCTCTATCTGAAGGTTTTATTGATTTTGCAATTTTTACAACATTATTATCATAGAAGTAAATTCCTGGAACAGCAAAATGTGATTTTGGCTCTTTTGGTTTTTCTTCAATAGATAGAGCTTTTCCAGTTTTATCTATTTCTACAACTCCATAAGATGTTGGATCTGCAACTTGATATCCAAAAATAATTCCACCTTCTTTTAAATGACTTGCTGCTTTTAGAACTCTTTCTACCCTTGAACCATATATCATGTTATCTCCTAAAATTAGAGCTACATTGTCTTTTCCAATAAAATCTTCTCCAAGAATAAAAGCGTCAGCTAGTCCAACTGGTTTTTCTTGAACTTTATATTCTAATTTCATTCCAAATCTAGAACCATCACCTAATAAACTTTTAAATGCTGGTAAATGAACAGGTGTTGAAATAATTAAAACCTCTCTAATTCCTGCCATCATTAAAGTTGATAAAGGATAATAGATCATTGGCTTATCATATACTGGTAACATTTGTTTTGATACAGCTAGTGTTACTGGATATAATCTTGTAGCACTACCTCCTGCTAAAATAATACCTTTCATTATTTTAATTCCTCCTTTAAATATTCTTTTAATGCTTCTTCCCAATTTGCTGGAATTATTCCAACATTCTTTAGTTTATCTTTTGATAATTGACTATTCTTTGGTCTATCACTAGATGCAGGATACATTGCTTTATATTCTTCTGAAGTTATTGCTTTTACTTTTGTTTTGATATTTGCATATTCAAATATTTTTCTAGTAAATTTGCACCAAGTAGTAAATCCTTCATTTGTTGAATGGTAAATACCATATTCTGGTTCTTTTTCCATTATTTTTTCTATAATTTCACAAAGTGTTGTTGTTGAAGTAGGACTTCCGTGTTGGTCATCTACAACAGTTATTTCATCATGTGTTTCAGATAATTTAAGCATTGTTTTTACAAAATTTTTTCCACCTAGTCCATAAAGCCATGCTGTTCTTAGTATGTAATATTTTCCCGCTTTTTTAGCATTTTGCTCACCTACTAATTTTGTTCTACCATAAGCACTAACTGGATTTGGTTCCATATCTTCTGTGTATATTTCATCAATAGGTTTATTTCCTGCAAAAACATAATCTGTACTAATATGTATTAAAGTAGCATTTTCTTGTTTTGCTGCTTCTGCAATATTTTCTAGTGCTGTTCCATTAACAGCTAATGCTAAATCTTCTTTTACTTCACATGCATCAACATTTGTAAATGCTGCACAGTTAATTATAAAGTAAGGTTTTATTTCTTTTGCTTTTGCAAGAACTGCTGATTTATCACAAATATCTAGAGTTTCTATTGTTGTTCCTACTACTTCATAATTTTTTTCAAGTCTTTCTTTAAGTTCTCCACCAAGCATTCCATCTGCTCCAATTAAAAACACTTTTTTCATTTTGTTTTTTACTTTATTAGATTTTTAATCTAATATCCTTTCTTCTTATTTTTTAATGTACACATTATATCACAGGCAAACCACTTGTCAAAGGTTTTTGCATACTTTTCACATTAAACACAAAATTTTCACAATTACCTAGATTTTAAACAAAAAAATAAATGTAAAATACTTCACATTTATTTTTTACTTATTTAAAATAATTTTTGCAAATTAACAGGCACTCCTGCGATTAGGGTAAATAATATTAAGAAAAATAATAATACTTTTTGGTATTTTTTATCTTCCAAATTTAAAAGTAAAAAAGTAATTATTGTAAATTCTATAACAAATAATAACATAAATCTTCTAGATGAAAATATTGTTGGATATTTAATAACAGCTAATAATATATCTAAAACTATTGTTATTCTCATAGCATATTTTACTTTAAATAGCTCTTCATCAACATTTCCTAAAAAATAAAATGCTAAAAATAAATTTGCTAAAGAAACGGCTGACATAACTCTTAAAGCACTTGTTTGTGAAAGTAAAGTAATTTTATTAATTATTTCTGGAACTCCAGATATGCAGAATACTGTTTCTAATACAGCTACTATAGTTATTGGCAATAAAAATTCTGAATGTTTTTCTCTAGTATACATATAGTATAATGAAATAATCATTGGAATTGGAAATATTGAAATAAAATTACTAAAAATTTCTTTTCCTTCTATATTATAATAAGGTAAAAAAGGATTATATAAATATGAAAATAAAATGCTTAATCCTTTTTGTTCATAGTTTAAATATTCAACATTATTATTGTTTAGAAAAATTGCGCAAATCATCATTGATATAGCACTTATTAAGAATGTAGCTATTCCAAGCATAATTTCTTTTTTATTATTTTTTATTTCATAAATATTTTTTATTATTATCCATATAATTAATGCTAAAAATACATATCCAAAAGCCACTGCATATGGTCTAAATGTAAAAGTGTATATTGTAGAAAATATAATAAATAATATTGAGGTTAATATTTTTTTATTTTTTTTGAAAAATGAATAAACTAATAAGCTTAATAATTCTCCAATTACCAATGAATCTATGTTGTTAAGGTTAAATTGTACAACGCTTGAAAATCCTATAATTATTGATGCCCCAAAAGCTAAACTTTTTTTATTGTTTGAAATTATTAAAAATAATTCATAACTTAATAAGAGCAAAGCAAAAAACTTTATATTCCACCAAAAGCAAAGTGGTGCATTTGTTGTTAAAATCCAGTTTTTTACACTTACTTTGTTTATAAAAAATCCTATAATTCCCAAAAGTACAATTAGTATTCCAGAAATTTTGAATCTATTATCAATAATTTTTTCATACGTTTTTTTATTACTCATTTTTCACCTTTTACTATTTGAAATTCACATATTTTTTATAATTTTTTTCTATTATTTTCTTGTTATATTTTGCTTATCATTATTTATTTTTTCTATCTTTATTTATTTGTCTTTCTCTTGCTATTCCCATTTTTCCTGATGGAACATCTTCTGTAATTGTAGATCCTGCAGCAATTAAAACATCATCTCCTAATGTTACTGGTGCAACTAAATTTACATTTGAACCAATAAATGCTCTATTTCCAATTTTTGTTTGATGTTTTTCTTTTCCGTCATAATTACATGTTATAGTTCCACAACCAATATTACAATCTTCGCCAACTTCTGCATCTCCTAAATATATGAAATGTGGTACTTTTGTTCTATCTCCAATTTTAACTTTCTTAAGTTCTACAAAATTTCCTACTTTTACATTATTTCCTATAATGCAATTTTCTCTAATGTAAGCATTAGGCCCAATTTCACAATTATCTCCTATTATTACTCCATCTTTTATTGTTGTGTTTGGATGTATAACTGTATCTACTCCTATTTTTACATCATCATGTATATATGTTGAGTTTGAGTCTTCAATGGTAACTCCTCTTGACATATGCTCTGCATTAATTCTCATTCTCAAAACTCTTGTTAAAAGTTCTAATTGAGTTCTATCGTTTACTCCTAAAATTTCTGTGTTATCTTCTACAATAACAGCTCCTGTTTTTAAGCCTTTATCATTCATTATTTTTATAACATCTGTTAAATAATATTCTCCTTGAACATTATTTGGCTTTATTTCTTTTAGTGCAGATAATAATTCTTCTATGTCAAAGCAATATATACCAGAATTTATTTCTTTTATTTCTTTTTCAAACATATTAGCATCTTTTTCTTCAACAATTGCCTTAATGTTTCCACCTTCATCACGAATGATTCTACCATATCCAGTAGGATTTTCATAAATTGCTGTTAGAAGTGTAGCATATTCTTTGTTTTTAATACTTTTTGACAACAAATTTCTTAAAGTTTCTGGTCTTAAAATTGGAACATCACCATAAAGAATAATTGCTTTTCCTTGCTTTCCTTCTAAGTATTTAGTTGCTTGCATAACAGCATGCCCTGTTCCTAAAAGTTCTTCTTGATAAGCATATTTTACAGAATCTCCAAGAACTGCTTGCACCTGCTCTTTCAAATGACCAACAACTGTAATTATTTCATCAGAACCTACTTTCTCTGCAACTTCGGCTACTCTTCTTACAAGCTCTTTATCATAAATCCTATGAACTAGTTTAGATTTATTAGATTTCATTCTTGTTCCTTTACCAGCAGCCATTATAATTGTTGTAACAAACTTTTCTTCTCCGTCAATAATCATAAAAAAACACCTTTCTTAAAAAAGATTTTATATATTTATTTTATTTTTAATCATATAAAATGTTTAAAACATTTTATTACAATCTATAAAAATAGTCAATCAAAGAACATGTACTTTTATTTTTTTACTTTTGTTATTGCTAGTCCATCTCCAATTTCTAAAATTTCAGTTTCTAAATTAGGATTTTCAGTAACCTCTTTTATGTATTCTCTTAGATGCCTTACAGCTGTTCTTTGTTTATGTTTGTTATAATCGCTCATAACATATCCTTTATATAAAACATTGTCTGCAAGGATTAATCCACCATTTTTTATAAGTCTTAAACCCTCTTCTAGAAAAATTGAATATTTACTTTTAGCAGCATCTATAAAAACTATATCGTATTCGTTATTTAATGTTGGTAAAATATCTACTGCATTTCCAATCATAATATTAATTTTTTTATCTACACCTATTTTTTTTACATTTTGAATAGCTTCTTTTGCTCTTTCTTCATCTAATTCAATTGTATCTATTATACAATTTTCATCAGTGTACATTGCAAAACAAGTTGCAGAATATCCAACTGCTGTTCCTATTTCTAAAATTCTTTTAGGATTTATTTCTTTTAAAATTTCTTTTATTTTTTCTAAAGTATCGTCCATTATAATAGGAATATGATTTTCTAATGCTTTTTCTTTCATTAATTTAAATTCATCTAAATTAAACATTTTTTTCTCCACTAATTTTATTTTAATTTTTCAAAATTTTTTTAAATTTAGAATTAATTTCTAAATAAAATTTCTAAATAAATCCCGCTTAGTATCGTTTACGCGTTACAAAGCGGGGCTTTTATTAATTATTCATATTTAATGCTGCTCTTGCTGCTCTTTCTCTATCTTTGTTGTTAAGAATTTTCTTTCTTAATCTAATACTTTGTGGTGTTACTTCAACTAATTCATCATCTTGAATAAATTCAATTGCTTTTTCTAAAGACATTTGAATTGGTGGAACTAAGCGTAATGCTTCATCTGAACCAGATGCTCTAGTATTTGTTAAATGTTTTTCTTTACATACATTTATTGCTAAATCTTCTCCTCTTGAATTTAATCCAACTATCATTCCCTCATAAACTTCAACACCAGGTCCAATAAATAAATCTCCTTTATCTTGAGCATTATATAATCCATAAGTAATAGATTTTCCATTTTCAAAAGCAACTATTGTTCCTCTTGTTCTTGCTTGAATTTCTCCTTTGAATTCTTCATAACAGTCAAAAATATGATTCATTGTTCCTTCACCTTTTGTATCTGTTAAGAATTCTGTTCTGTACCCAATGATTCCTCTTGCTGGAATTTTAAATTCTATTTTAGTATGCCCTTCTTCTGCTGGTTCCATATTAATCATTTCCGCTTTTCTTCTACCTAGTTTTTCTATAACATTTCCAACACAATCATCTGGAACATTTACAACTAATCGTTCTATGGGCTCACATTGAACACCATTAATTTCTTTTAATATTACTTTTGGTCTTGAAACTAATAGCTCAAATCCTTCTCTTCTCATAGTTTCAATAAGTACAGATAGATGCAATTCTCCTCTACCTGAAACTTCAAAAGAATCTGGTGTATCTGTTTCTTTTACTCTTAAACTAACATTTCTATCTAATTCTTTAAATAATCTATCTCTAATATGTCTTGAAGTAATAAATTTTCCTTCTCTTCCTGCAAAAGGTCCATTATTAACACTAAATGTCATAGAAACTGTAGGTTCATCTATATCTACAAAAGGAATTTTTTCAGGATGTTCATAATCACAAATTGTGTCTCCAATATTTATATCTGCAACACCAGATAATGCAACAATGTCTCCTGCTTCTGCGTGTTCTACTTCTATTCTTTTTAATCCATCATATAGATATAATTTTGTTACTCTTGCATTTAGAGTTTTGTCATTTTTGCAAATTACAACAGGCATATTTAAATTTATTGAACCTCTTTCAACTCTACCTATTGAAATTCTTCCAATATAGTCATCATAATCTATATTAGAAACTAGCATTTGCATTGGACCTTCCATCTCACAATGTGGTGCATCTATTGAATTTATTATTGTTTCAAATAAACATTTTAAATCTGTTCCTGGCTTATCTAAATCTAAAGTTGCAATACCCTGTTTTGCTGATGCATATACAACTGGAAATTCTAATTGATCATCATTTGCTCCAAGTTCAATAAATAATTCTAAAACTTGATCAACTACTTTATATGGTTGTGCACCTGGTCTATCTATTTTATTAATTACAACAATTGGTTTTAAATTTAATGCTAATGATTTTTTCAAAACTTCTCTAGTTTGAGGCATTGCTCCTTCAAATGCATCAACTAATAAAACAACACCATCTACCATTTTTAGAACACGTTCAACTTCTCCACCAAAATCTGCGTGTCCTGGTGTGTCTACTATGTTTATTTTGATGTCTCCATAATGTACAGCTGTGTTTTTAGAAAGAATTGTAATTCCTCTTTCTCTTTCTATATCGTTAGAGTCCATAACTCTTTCTTCAACTTGTTCATTACTTCTAAAAATACCACTTTGTTTAAGCATTGCATCAACTAATGTTGTTTTTCCATGGTCAACGTGTGCAATTATTGCTACATTTCTAATCTTTTGGTTATTCATTTTTTAATCCTCTTTAATTTTTTATTTTTATATTTATTTTAATTATTAATTTAAACATTTTAAATTTATAAAATATAAAAAGGTTAAACTTGATTTAACCTCAAATTTAACCATATTATTATATACTAGCAGTTTTTATTTGTCAAATGATTTTATGTTAATTTCTTTATTTCTGTATTTGAAAGTTTTACAATTTCATTTTTTATAATTTCACTTACCTTATCTTCAGTTTCCTTTTCTATTTTCTTGCTTGAAGCATACTCAGATAAATCTATTGGTTTTCCATATATTATTGCATTTTTTGTAAATGGTTTTGAAGGTCCTACAATTCCTATTGGAACTACTTTTGCATTAGATTTTAAAGCCATATAAGCAGCACCATTTTTTATTTTTCCATCATTTTTTTCTAAACCATTTCTTGTTCCTTCTGGAAATAATCCAATACATCCACCACTTTTTAAAGTTTTTAAAGCTTCTTTTAATGCTGTAATATCTTTTTCATCTCTTTTAACATATATTCCTTCGAAAAGCACTCCTAATAAAGCAAATAATGGATTTTTTCTTAGTTCCTCTTTTGCAAGAAATCTCATGTGTCTGCCAGCCGTAACTACAATTAAAGGCGGGTCTAGATACGTTCTATGATTTCCACAAAAAAGAAGTGGTCCTTCTTTTGGAATATTTTCTTTTCCGATAATTTTTATTCTATAAACTATTTTACAATATACTAAAATAACTGTTCTAATAAAAGCTCGCCCAATTCTCTTAAAAAATTCTTTCATATATACCCCTTAAATCATACCTACTTTTAAATTATATCTATTAAAAATGATTGTTTTATCTTTCATCATAATTGCCAGTAGTTTTTTCTGCTTTTTCTCTTCTTTCTAAAATAATTTTCGTAATTTTTTCAGTAACTTCTTCTATATTTAAACTTGTAGTATCAACATAAATAGCATCTTCTGCTTGTTTTAATGGAGCTACACTACTTGTTTTATCATTATTATCTCTAAACAATATATTTGCTAAAATTTCGTCGTAAGAAGAAACTATTCCTTTTTCCTCATTTTGCTTCATTCTTCTTTTTGCTCTTTCCTCAGCAGAAGCATCTAAGTATATTTTTACATCTGCATTAGGAAATACATTTGTGCCTATATCTCTTCCTTCCATAATAACATCTTTGTTTTGGGCAATTTTTCTTTGCAATTCTACCATTTTTTCTCTTACACATGGAATATGAGATACTTGTGAAACCATACTATTTACTTCTTGTTCTCTTATTTTTCTAGTTACATCTTCACCATTTAAAAAGAAAGCATCTTCATCACCGATTTTTTTTAGCTCGATATCTATTTCATCTAGTAACTTTTCAATTTTCTTTGTTTCTTCTAAGCCAATTTTTTCATTAATAATTTGCAAAGTAACACACCTATACATTGCACCTGTATCAATATTTATTAAGTTCATTTTCTTTCCAACAGTTTTTGTGATAGTACCCTTTCCACTACCAGCTGGTCCATCTATTGCTACAATAAAAGCCATAATTAATAAATCTCCACATATAAATTTAATATTTAATATATATAATTAATATTTCAAATATAAAATACTTTATTTTTGAGGTAAATTTACACCCTTTACTACAATTTCCATATTTAAAACATTCATTGCTGTCATTTTTTCTATTTCTTTTATAATATTTTTTCTTAAATTTTGCATAGTTTCACTAACGTTATATCCATAGTTAATAATTACTTCTATATAGATGTATATACCATCATTTAGTTCTTCATGTTTTTTTATAATTGCTCTATGAATTTTATGAACACATTCATCTTTTTCAACAACACAATCCATTATTTGCTTAAAAACTGTATCAGAAATTTTAAAATTTCCCATATAGCTAAACGTTGGCCTTATAATTGATTTTTCGGAAATGTATGGTTCTTTTCCTTTTCCCTTTGATTTAAAAATTTGAAGTGGATCTAATAAATATCCAGAAAAATCTTTTTTTAAAGCAAAAGTTGGAACTGGAATAACATGTTTTCCTTGATGAACTCTTATATCTCTTGCCATTGCCATTTCTTCTTCTGTTGCAACATCAGTTATATATATGGTTTCTGATATTGGCTCAAATCCTAGATTTTCTGCAATTTTTTTAACCATATCATCAGAAGTTCCTAAAATTAAAATGCTCTCTGGTTTTCTCTTTTTTATTACATCTTGAATTTCTTTCTTTCTGTCTTCATCTTGAAATAAAGCATTTCTTACAGTTTCTATTTTTGTAGGTGCCTTTTTTGCAGAAATTCCGGCTAAAATTTCATTTCCTGAAATTAGTAGTCCATCATCTATAATGTAATTTATTCCTCTTTCATTTGCTACTAACTGAGCCCTATAACTTTTTCCTGTGCCAGATGGTCCAACAAAAGCATAAGTTTTCATTTTGTGTTGTGAAAATAACATTTATTTTCTCCTCTATAATAAATCTAAATTGTATTATATCATTTTTATGTTTTTTTCACAAGCAAATTTAATTGCTATTTATGTATTTCTATAATGAAATCCCCTTTATTATTGTTATTATTACTATTTTCTTTTGACACTTCTGGAACTTTTAACTCTTCATAAAAAACTGTTGGAGAACTTTGATTATTTTGATTATTTACTTTTATTTTATATGCAGTTAGTCTATAAGTTGCTTTATATCTTGCATACGAATTTAATGTTAATATTACTAAGATAATTATTATAAAAAATATTATCTTATAAAATTTTTTAATCAATTTTTATCTCCTCTTCATCTACTATAAATTTAACATCAAATTTCCACCTTAAAATAGAGGCTTCATATTTAATTTTTATATTATTTTGTAAAGTATTTTTTATATTATAAAATTGTTTTCCAAAATTAAAACCGATTAAAAATATAAAAATAAATAATAAAAAAATAATTAATATTTTAAAAATAGTTTGTTTCATAATATTCCTTAATATTTATATTGCTTGCTCAATATTAAAAATAATTTCCGTTTGATTATATGCATAATTTTTTGCTTGATTTTGCCAAATTACAACAACCTTATATTTTTTGAAAAATTCAACATTTTTATCTATAAAGATTTTTTCACTAACTTCTTCATTTTTTTCACAATCATATATTTTATATTTGATAGGAAAATTTGAATTTGAATTCTCTAAATTTATTTCTAGAAAAAAAGGTATTTCTGAAATGTTCTTTTTTAAATTTACTTCTTCGTAATTTTTTATCGTGAAATAAAATTCTTGTATTGGAGCATTTTGAGATATTTCTTTACTTATTGTATTTTGCAGGCTCTCAATTTTTAAAATAGGTTTTGCCTTAGAAAAATAGAGTTTTATATTGCTTATTTTTTCAAAGTAACCGCCAAATACTTGCATAGAGAGTATTAGTAAGACGATAAAGAAAAGCAATATTACTTTAATTATATTTTTTGAATTTTTAATAAAAATTTCAAGCACCTTCTTTTTATTATTAAATTTGTATAAGTCTTAATCATACTTTATTTCAAAGTTCTTTATTAAAACTATTCTTAAAAAATATTCTTAATAAAAAATTTTAAGTGGCATTTGGCTTATAAATGCCACTTTTAAATATATAAAGTTTATAAGATTTTAAATTATGAATTCTTTTGTAAAAAATTTATTTTAATAAAAAGGTAATTAATTTTCTTTTGTACAAATTTTAAATTTGCTTACCTTCTATTTCTATATTTAAAGTGCTTTCTAAAGAACTATTGTTATTTTCATCAAAAATTAATGTTCCGTCTTTAATGTTTAATAAATTATCAATATCTTCATCTTTCCAATTCCAGTAAACTGTAATTTTTCTTTTCTGATTGCTTTCTTTTTGCTCAATGTTTCCAAAAAGTTTTTCATTTGCTAATTCTGTAAATGTTTTATACTTATCTGTTTTCTCAATTATTTCTCCATTTGAATTAGTAGTTTCTGCATAAAATTCAAAATTTTTTGGTATATTTTTTTCCTCTAAAACTAATATTTTGTATTCTATGCTTGTTTCCGCTCCAGTAGCATCTAACTCTATTTCAAAATTTCCATGTGAACCTGGAAAAATTTTTTCATTAGACAAATTAATTACTTTTTCTTCATTAGCAGAATTAAAAGACCATTTAGCTACATTGTTTTTAACATCACTTTCTTTTTTCTCTAAAAAGTATCCACTAAAAATAGAAATTATAATTATACTTAAAAATAAGCAAATTCTAAAAAATCTTTTTATTTGGAACCTCCTTTTTATAAAATTTAAGTTAAATATTTTTAAACTGCTAGATTCATTTATAATTATTTTTTAGGGGCACATAAACAATTAATCTGAATTTAAATTTAATAAGATTCTATCTTTGAATTTGGATTTTACCTTTAAAAAGATAAGTTCAAAATATAGAAAAAATTATAGTTTTATTTTTATTAAATGATTGGTTTGGGGCATAATAAAAAATTAAATTTATTTAATTAATCTTAAATTTGGAAAATTAATAAATACTAGAAATGTATTTATTTTTTAAGAATATAAAAAGCAGTTAAAAATATTTAACTTGTGTGAGATTATAGCATCATACTTTTCCTTTGTAAAGAATTTTAAAAATTTTTTTAAAAAAATATAAATTTTAAATAAAGTTTCTAATTGCTAAAAACATTGATAAATAAATATTTACACAAAAAAATGAGTGAATAAATTCACCCATTTTTCTTAGCCTCTTATCGCACCTTTTATTTATTTTGTTATCCATTTTATTAAATTTAAGTTTTCAGAATCTAATAGCATTGGATGTTTTGGCATAACTCTAAATGTATATCCAAAATTTCCTCCTGATTTTAATTCTAATGTAGCTTCATAAGTATAAGTGCTTTTTTCTTTATCTTCTGCAATTTTATTCATAGTTTGTGTATATACGTTTCTAACTGTTCCATTTTCTAAAAATTGACCAAAGTAAACTTGTACATCTGCATTTTCTTCTTTTATGTTTGGAAGATATACTTCGCAATTTACAGTTATTTCTGTTCCTGCTACTAGTTTAGCATTATCAACATTTCTATCTTGTGCAAGTTTAATATTTTCCCAATTTGCTCTTGCATTTTTCTTCCATTCTGTAAATTCTGCAACACTCTCTAAATTTTCAAAATGTTCTTTTCTTAAATTACATAAAGGCATATATAGTCTATCAACATATTCTGTAACCATTCTAGCTGTACTATATTTTCCTCCAGTTGTCTTGATAGAGTTTTTCATATACGTAATCCAATCTTTAGGTACTCCATCTTTATCTTGATTATAATATGTTGGTATTATTCTATTTTCTAAGGTATGATATAAACTATTGCTATCTGCTTTATCTTGTTCTTCATAAGAATCGTAACTTGCATTTGTTCCTATAGTCCATCCATTTGTTCCTGTATAGCCTTCACACCACCAACCATCTAGAACACTAAAGTTTACAACACCATTTACTGATGCTTTTTCACCAGATGTTCCTGATGCTTCCATTGGTCTTCTTGGATTATTTAACCATACATCAACACCACTTACTAAATATCTAGAAATTCCAATATTATAGTTTTCTAGAATAAATATTTTTCCTTTAAATTGAGGCATTAAAGATATTTCATGAATATATTTTATTAAGTCTTGACCATCTTTATCTGCTGGATGTGCTTTTCCAGCAAATACAAGTTGAACTGGACGTTTTTCATCATTTAAAATTTGTGTTAATCTTGCAATATCTTTAAATATTAATGTTGCTCTTTTATATGTTGCAAATCTTCTTGCAAATCCTATTGTAAGTGCTTTAGGATTTAACTTATTAACTATTTCTGCAATTTGATCATATCCTATACCACTTTTTACATATCTTTCAGTTACATTTTCTTTTATTAATTTAATTAATTTTTCTTTTCTTTCAATATGTGCTTTCCAAAGTTTTTCATTTGGTATATTATCTATTTTTTCCCAAGTAGAATCAAATTGAATATTATCTTGCCAATAAGGTGGAAGATATTCATTATATAGTTCTTTTATGTTTGGAGCAAGCCATGTGCAAGTGTGAATTCCATTTGTTACATAAGTAATTGGTGATTCATCTTCTGCTATGTTTGGCCAAACTTCACTAAATAATTCTCTTGAAACTTGACTGTGTAATTTGCTTACACCATTTTTCTTTCCTGCTATTTTAAGAGCAAGAATTCCCATATTAAATCCTGGTTCTAAATTTTCTCCTGGCATACCTAATTTAAAGAAATCTTCTTTTGATATGCCTAATTTATCCCAAAATCCATTGAAATATTTTTCTATTAATTGTAAATCGAAAATATCGTTTCCTGCTGGAACTGGTGTGTGTGTTGTAAATACGGTTTTCACACTAACTATTTCTTTCGCCATTTCAAAAGAAATTTGTTTTTCTTCCATTGTGTCTTTAATAAGTTCTAATGTTAAGAAAGAAGAATGTCCTTCGTTCATATGGTATACTGTTGGTTCATAATCTAAAGTTTTTAAAGCTTTTACACCTGCCATACCTAAAACTATTTCTTGACGAATTCTCATTTCTTTATCTCCGCCGTATAAACGAAGAGTTATACTTCTAAAGTCTTCATCATTTTGCTCAATATCTGAATCTAATAAATATAATTTTATTCTACCAACATTAATTTGCCATAGTTTTAAATGCAAAGTTCTACCATCTAGAGGTATATCTATAATAACATCATCATTCATTGTATCTTTAACAGGTAAAATTGGTAAGTTATATAAATCTATGTTGTAATATTCTGAGCATTGTTCTCCTCTAGAATTAATTCTTTGATGGAAATATCCATTTTTATATAACAATCCAATTGCAACAAAAGGTAATCCTAAATCACTTGCTGATTTTAAATGATCTCCTGATAAAATTCCAAGACCACCTGAATAAATTGGAACTATTTCATCTAGTCCATATTCAGCTGAAAAATATGCAATTAATTCATTTTTATTATTTGGATATTTTTTATTAAACCAAGTGTCTTTGCTTTTTATATAATTTTCAAAATTATTAACAACTTTATCATATTCTTTTAGAAAATCATCATCACGTACTATTTTTTCTATTCTTTCTTGACTAACTATTTTTAAAAACTTAACTGGATTTTTCTCACTTGCTTCCCACACATCTCTATCCATTTTTTCTAATAGCCTTAAAAATTCTGTGTTCCAAGACCACCATAAATTATTAGCAATTTCTGATAATTTATTAATTCTTTGAGGCAATTGTGGTACTACTGTAACTCTGTTGAATATATACATTTATAAGTCCTCCTTTGTAATTTAAAAAATTATAATCTTTTGTTATCCATAACAATAATTATCTATTAAAAAGGAACTTTTGTCAATTATTTTATAGGTTAATTTTTAGTAGTAATATATTACATTTTTATTACATTTTTATTATCTTTATATTACTTGCCTTTTTTAAAGGATAATTATGTTATAATTAAAGTGTTATGGAGGGGAAAAATGAAATTAAATTCAGAGAAAAATCTTTTAATCTATCAAAAATCCTTATTTGTAGAGCAATTATACAATTATTCTAAACTCTGTGAATTATATTCAAATCTTGCAGGCTTACATTCATCTCTAAGAACAGCTGAAGAAATTGCAGAATATTATTCTAGACCTCTTTCTTTAGCTTCACAAGGAAAATTTGATTACATTATAAAAGAAGATTACTCTGGAAAAGAATTGGCAATATTTAAAAGATATGAACATTTTTCTCAATGTTTTAATGATTTTCAAAAAGCTTCTTACGAGTTAGGTGCAGTATTAAATAATGACAATAATACTGTAGATTCAAATTATAATATGCATCAAAAAGGAAATAGTTCTGCAGAAAAAGCAAAAGAAATAGAAAAAATTAGAGGTGAATTACTTTCTTCACCAACAGAAGAAGTAAGGAAATTTCAACAAGATATTGATGATTCAACTCCAAATTCTATTGCATATAGAACATCTGTTAAAGCACGTAAATCTGGTAACAAAATTTTACTTGTTGATCGTAATGCAGTATCTCCTAATTTAAGAAAAGTAGATTCAAAATCTTTTGGAGCTACTATTAGTAAAGAAGCAACTATAAGAAAAAATAAACAACGTGGTAATCACAAATATACTTCAAAAGGAATATCTAAAAATAGATTATTAGCTCTTGCAGCAGTACTTGCTTTAACCATAACAGGTGTTTCTCATTCTATTTCTAGCAATTTAGGTTATTCTAATCTTTCAGCAACAGACAATACTAAAAATGGCTATCAAGTACTAGTTTCTCAAGACACTCAAAGCTCATTAAGTGCTATTGGATATACAATATCTTTCTTTAAAAGTCATCCAGAAGTAGTTCCTTCTTCAGACAACATATCAGAAATAAGACAATCTCTTGATTTAGTTTATGATGATATAATGTCTGATTTGGTTACTAAAGCTTTTGAAGAATCAAATAGTGGTTCTACTGTAACTTCTGTTGAAACAACATATGATAAAACAACAAATCAATATTTATCATCTGACGCCGCTGAACCACATCCTGAACATTTTTGTATAATTACATATACTGACGAAAACGGTGAACATCAAAAAACTGTTATGAAATTTGACTCAGAAATAGATGAAAGTTTTGAACACGAATATGATTTAGATACTAAAGCTTTAACTTTAGATGATTTAGAAAAAATTTATAATCATGCTAATCATTTAGCTGGAACAGAATTTTCATATTCTTCAAGTATTTTAGGTGGTGCAAATTTGAAATCTAAAACACCTCCTGAAGAACCTGAAAGATAAATATAATAAATTATAAAAAGAGCTTCTATTTTAAATGAAGCTCTTAATTTTATATTTCTTATATATTTTTTATAAATTAAATGAATTTGGTAATAAATCTTCTATTTTATATTCATCTATTTTATTTTGATAAGCATTATAAATTTTGAAGTTTTTATCTATAAATTCACTCATAAATTGTCTGCAATATCCACATGGCAAACATTTATTATTTTCTTCTTCGCTTTTTCCTCCAACAACTAAAATGCTTTCAAACTCCTTTTCGCCTTCTGATAATGCTTTACAAAATGCTACTCTTTCTGCACAAATTGCTTGTATTCCATCATTTTCTATATTGCATCCAGTATATTTTTTTCCAGATTTAGTAGTAAGAACTGCTCCAACTCTAAAATTTGAATATGGTGAATAAGATTTTTTCTGTACTTCATTTGCTAAGAAAACGTCTTTTTCTAAATTTTCCATAAAACCTCCAAAATCATATTTTATTTAAATTTTACTATAAAGTTTCATAATTTAATTCATAATTTACAATTAAATGTTAATCTACATCTTAATTTTATTTATATTTTCTTAAATTAAGTAAAAGTTTTCCACTTTTAGTTTCTTTTTCAACTGAATCGAAAATAAATTTTCCTTTTCCCCTTATTGTTATTGTATCATTTATATTTATTTTTTTTGAATCTTTAAATTCATTTATTGAATTTATAAAAACTTTTCCCTGTTTTATTAATTCTTGAGCTCCTAATCTAGAAGTTCTTGCAAGTTCAGATACGAAATTATCTAGTCTTATAGAAGAAACTATTATATTTATATTATCAAATTCTGGAGTAACATTTGTTAGTTCATTTATATTTAAAATATTTATTTCAGATTTTCTAAATCTTGTTAATGTTTTTAAATCTTCTAATAAAACTTTAGAAATTTCTGAAAGAGCAATTATATCTGCTCCTGAAGTTGTTACAACTATATCTCCAAATTTTTCTCTTTTTATTCCAAGCTTCATAATTCCACTTAAAAATTCACGATGTTCGTATTTTATATTATTTGGTAATTTTATTCTAATAATTTCTAATATCTTTTCATAATTCTTTTCTACAATTTCTTTTGAAAATTTTTCTGGATAAAATATTAAAATATTTCTATCTGCATCTTCTTTTCCACCATAGAAAACATAATTTTTTATATTTTCTTCTTCTAATACTTTTTTTAATATAGATATTTCAGAAATATTTAAAAAATCTGTGTATGTTATTTTATTTTTTAGTTTGCAAAAATTATATTTATCTATAAACTTAGCAATTAGAATTTTATATTCACTATCTTTATATTTTTCTTTTACTTTTTCAAACATAAACTTCACCTAAAGTCTAATTGTATTAATATTTTTAACTTTTTCTTCTAAAATATCTTTTATATTATCTGATATTGTTTTTGCATCTAATCCATATTTCTTTTCAATTTCATCTGTGTTTCCATGTTTAATAAATTCATCTGGATATGCTACTTTTTCTATTTTTAAATGAATATCATTTTCCATTAAAATTTCTTCTACCTTGCTTCCTAATCCTCCAATAATTGTTCCATCTTCTATAGTTACTACTAATTTATTAATATTTTTTAGTAAAGCTTTTTCATCAAAAGGCTTTAAAAATCTTGCATTTATTACAGTAGAAGAAATATTATTTTCTTTTAATAAATTTGATACTTCTATTGCTCTTGAAACCATTTTTCCAATAGCAACAATAGTTACATCGCTTCCGGTTTCTAAAACTTCTGATTTACCAAGTGATAGTTTTTCACATTTTTCAAAACTGATACCCTCTCCACCTCTTGGATATCTAAGTAATACTGGCTTTTTAAGGTTAACTGCAAAATCTAACATTTCTTCTAATTCATTAAAATCCTTTGGTGCCATAATTACAAAATTAGGTATGCTATTTGTAAAAGACAAATCTAAAAGTCCTTGATGTGTTTCACCATCATTTCCAACAATTCCAGCTCTATCTGCACATATTATTACAGGCAAATTTTGAATTGCAACATCATGAACTAATTGGTCATAAGCCCTTTGTATAAAAGAAGAATATATTGGGACAACTGGTATCATTCCAGCTTTTGCCATTCCTGCTGCCATACCAACTGCATGCTGTTCTGCTATTCCAACATCAAAAAATCTTTTTGGATATTTTTTAGCAAATTCTGTAAGTCCTGTTCCATCTTTCATTGCTGCTGTAATTGCAACAATATCTTTATTATTTTTTGCAATTTTAACTAATTTTTCTCCAAAAACTTTTGAATAATCTTTTTTGGATTTTCCTATTTTTTCTCCAGTTTTAATATTAAATTTTGATGTACTATGAAATTTATCTGGAGTTTCTTCAGCTGGTTTATAACCTTTTCCTTTTTTAGTTAAAACATGAATTAAAATAGGCCCTTCTTGCTCTTTAGAGATTTTGAAAATGTCTTCTAATGCTTCAATATTGTGTCCATCAACTGGTCCTAAATATCTAAATCCTATATCTTCAAAATACATTTTAGGTATAACAAGTTGTTTAATTCCTCTTTTTCCTCTTTGAACAAATTTTACTATTTTTTCTCCTATAAAAGGAATTTTGCTTATTGTTCTTTTACCTTTAATATTAGCCTTTACATATGTACTCTTTGTTCTTAATTTTGATAGCATCATAGATATTCCGCCAACATTTTTAGATATGCTCATTTCATTATCATTTAATATAACTATTATATTCGTGTTGCTACTTCCAACATCATTTAGTGCTTCTAATGCCATTCCTCCTGTTAGTGCCCCATCTCCTATAACAGCTATGATTTTGTTGTTTTCACCTTTTATATCTCTTGCTCTTGCCATTCCAAGTCCAACAGAAATAGAAGTGCTACTATGACCAGTGTTGAAATTATCATATATACTTTCATTAGTTTTAGGAAAACCTGCTATTCCATCTAATTTTCTTAGTGTTTCTAGTTTGTTTTTTCTGCCAGTTAAAATTTTATGTACATAAGTTTGATGTCCAACATCCCAAATTACTTTATCTATTGGAGTATTAAACACACTGTGAATAGCTATTGTTAATTCCACAATACCTAAATTAGAAGCCAAGTGTCCGCCTGTATGAGAAACAACTTCTAATAGTTTTTCTCTAATTTGTTCTGCTAATATTTTTTTATCTTCTATTTTTAAACTTTTCAAATCTTCTGGGTAATTTACTTTTTCTAAAATCATTTTATTCTCCTATATCATTAACATTGCAAGTAATGATGTTATAAGTGGAACAGTAATATTGTCTGTTCCCTTAATAGATATTGCCTCTACTATTGTCATTAAAACTGCTACTAGAATAGATTTTATTGCAACATAACTTGATGCATTATATGTGAAAAATCCTGCCATTATCATTAAAGTTACACAAAACATTGCAAGAGATCCTGCTAAAGTCTTTTTATTTTTTCCTATTTTATATTCTGGACTTTTAACAGATTGTCCAATAACAGCAGCTAGTCCATCTCCATATCCCATAACAGCAACACCACATAATCCTACTAAAGGATTTTTTAGTGGTCCAAATGTTATTATTGCAAGTATGAATAAGCTTATTGCATAATAAACTGTTCCTAGACTTTCTTTATTTTCTTCTCCATTATCTCGTTCCATAACTTTTATGATATCCATTTTGTATGAAGCATAGTTAATTACTATAAATAGAGCTGGCATTAAAGCTGCAAAAAATATATTATCGAAAAATACCATTGCAATAATCCACCAATTTGAAAGTATTATATGTATGAATTTTCTGCTTGCTTCTTTTCCTGCTTTTTCAAAAACTCTTGCAGAAGCTAATACTATTCCTATAAAAATTATTGAAACTAATATTCCAAAAACATTATTCATTTTATTCTCCAAATTTTTTATTTGTTAGAAATATAAATTATTATATTTTGTACATCGTGTATTATATCAAAAAAAGTGCCTCATTTAAAAGCACTTTTTAAAAAATTCACATATTGAACACAAAAGTTTTTTATAAATTTTATATTTTATTTTTGAGTTCCTAATATTTTTGCTATTTCTTCATGTCTTTTTACCTTTGCAGTTGTTGTTTTTATTAGTTCTTCTTTTGTTACTATAATATCTCTAATGTGTTTATATGGTGGCATTTTATGATTAATTTCAGTTATTTTTTCTTTCATGTATTTGTATATATCTTGCTCACTTATATATCCCATAATTTCTTTAATTGCATCTTCATCATAAACGATTTTAACGCAAACATCTAAGTCATCATCTTTAGTTGGCCTTCCATATACCATACATTCTTTAACACCAGGTATATATCCTATTAAAATTTCTAATTCTTCTGGGAATATATTTTTTCCATTTTTTTGTACTATAACATTTTTCTTTCTACCAGTAATATATAAATAGCCATTTTCTATATATCCTAAATCTCCTGTATGGAACCATCCGCCTGCAAAAGCCTCTTCTGTTGCTTCATTATTGTTATAATAGCCTATCATAACACTTGGACCTTTTACTAATATTTCGCCAATACCCTTTTCATCTTTTTCATCAATTTTTACTTCTAAAGAAGGAAGAGCTGTTCCTACAGAACCTGCTTTTGCATGAAAATCATTTTCAACAGCTATTACTGGAGATGTTTCTGTTAATCCATATCCTTGAACTATTCTTATTCCAAATTCACTAAATGATTTTGCAAGAGTAGGATCCATTGCTGCAGCACCACTTACTATTAGTCTTACATTTCCTCCAATTGCTTCATGAATTTCACTAAATATTTTTCTTTTTAATTTTATATGTACTTTATCTAGCACATTTGTTACTTTTTTCATTCTGCTTACAAGTTTTGTTTTTCCTTGTTTATCAATGTTTTTCATTATTCTTTTATGAATACTTTCTAAAATTAGAGGAACACAAACAATAACTGTTGGTTTATATTCACAAAGATTTTGCTGAATATATTTTAATCCATCACAAAATGACATTGAAGCACCAATATATACAACTATATTATTTATAATTGCTTGAAAAGCATGATGGAATGGCAATAGAGTTAACATACTGTCATCTGATGTAAATTTAAGTATGCTAAGTATATCTAAAATATTTGCACAAATGTTTTTTTGAGAAAGCATTACAGCTTTTGAAATAGATGTTGTTCCTGAAGTGAATAATAAAATTGAAGTTTTTTCTGGTTCCATTTTTGCATCTAAATAAGTTTTATCTCCAGACTCTAATAATTTTTTTCCTTTTTCTACTAATTTTTTATATGATAAAATATCTCCTTCATCTTCTTCTAAATCAAAACAAATAAATTTTTCTATACTTGATAGTTTTTCATCTTTAATTTTTTTAATAACTTCCATGTATTTTGATTCAAAAACTATTGCTTTTGCTTCACTTCTGCCTGCTAGAGAAATTATTTCATTATCTGGTAAAGATTTATCTAATGGTACTATAACTTTATTTCCAGTAATTGCTGCATAATAAACAACAGTCCACTCATATCTGTTTTTAGAAATTAAAGCAACTCTTTCATCATCTTTTATTCCTAAAGAATTTAAAGCTGTTCCAAACTGGTCAATTTCATTTTTAAATTCTTTATAAGACATAGTATATATTTCAGGAGTTTCATCTTTTTTATACATTCTTTTCTTAAACTTAAAAGCAGGTTTATCTCCATAAAGATCTACTGTTTGATTAATTAAATCTTTCATATCTGTAATATTTCTTACACTATGTTTTTCCATAATTCCTCCAATACAAATAAAAGTATCTTTTAGAAAAATTTTAAAGTTATTATAATTATACCATTTATTTTTTTAAATTCTATTGATATGACTGTTTAGTCTAATTTTATAAATAATATTTTTTTAAATCGTTATAAACATTATTTTCTATCCATTGTTTATTTTGCTCTATGTTACTTCTTACTTCTGATGCTCTAATTGGAACTTTTTTTCTTTCAGAATCAACACGTCTATCAACAATATTCATATAATTTGCAACACAAGCTCCATATTTTTCACTACTATAAAAATGTGTTGGTTTTTCTTCTTTCATAATTTCAGTTAAATATTCCATTTGAATTTTAACACTTTCATCATCTAGTCCATATTGTGATGGAGGATTATGTGCATATTTAATTTCTACTTTTGGATACAATTCTTTAATCCAATTTGCTCTTTTCTTTGCTGGAACATCTATTACATCAGTATCATATACAACAACAATAACTTTATCCATTTCATTTAATGCTGTTTCAATTAAATATTGATGTCCTTTATGAAAAGGAGCAAATTTTCCAATTGTAAATCCTATTTTTTCTTCTTTCATATTATATTTCTTTCTAATTTAATATTATTCATATCGTAATGCATCTATTGGGTTCATTTTTGCTGCTTTATTTGCTGGATAATATCCAAAGAAAACTCCTATTGACATTGAGAATAATAAAGAAATTATTATTCCAGATATTGATGGTTTTGCAGGATATCCTAAAAGATTAGAAGCAAATATTCCACCAGCAATTCCAACTACTACTCCTATTGCTCCACCTATTAAACAAATTATCATAGCTTCAACTATAAATTGTGTTCTTATAGAAGAATTCTTTGCACCGAGTGCTTTTCTAGTTCCTATTTCTCTAGTTCTTTCTGTAACAGAAACTAGCATTATATTCATAACTCCTATACCACCAACAACTAAAGCAATTCCAGCAACTATTGAAATTGCAAGAGTAATTGTTGATAACATATCTGTCATCATACTTACCATAGAACCCATAGTAAATGCAGATATTTCAAAATTTCTATTTGTTTTATAATAAGGTTTAAAAAAGTTTGTTACTTTTGTTACAAGTTCTTCAGAGTCTACTCCTACTTTAGTAATTATTTGTATATATTCAAAATTCATATCTCCATGTTCAAATGTATTTGATGCTTTTAAAGGAATATACATACTTGTTGTAACATCATCACCTGAACCCATAGCCATTCCCATCATATAGTTTTGTTGATATTCATATACACCAACTATTGTAAAGTTTCCTAATTGTCCATTTGCACTTACTGGTATTTCTGAACCAATTGCCTTTTTTATATCTCCTTCAAATAATTTATTTACTAATTTATCTGATACAAGTGCAACATTTTTTCCAGCTTCAAACTCTTCTTCTGAAAACATATGTCCACCAAGTAAATCTATTGTATTTGTAATAAAGTATCCAGCACTAACTCCATAAATATTTAAATTTGATATATTATTGTTTTTTTCTGCTTGACCATTTCCAATAGATTTTTGTAAATTTACAGCATATATATCATTTGAAAATTGGTTGCATAATTCTTTAACCATTTCTTCACTTATGTAATCATCATCAGTTACATTTGATATTGTATCAAAAGTTCCATAAGATGCGCCTTCAATTACTTTTGATTCTTCATCTTCTGCTCTTTTAGGACTTACCATAACATAAACATCATTTGCTCCCATTGATTGCATATTTTCTGATACAGAAAGTGTTAAAGAATCTCCAACTGTTATAATTGCAATAACTGCTCCTATACCAATTATAATTCCAAGCATAGTAAGAAGTGCCCTCATTTTATTTGAAAGAAGGCTATTAATTGCTAAAATTATATTTTCTACTAGTAACATCTATTTGCCTCCTTTTTCTTCATTTATTATAAGCCCATCTCTTATTGATATAATTCTGTCTGTTTCTGCTGCAAGCTCATTAGAGTGAGTAATAAGTACTATTGTTTTTTTCTGCTCTTTATTTAATTTATGGAATAAATCCATAACTAATCTACCTGTTTTTGAATCTAGTGCACCTGTTGGTTCGTCTGCTAAAATAATTGCAGGATCATTTGCCATAGCTCTTGCTATAGCAACTCTTTGTTTTTGTCCTCCTGATAATTCTTCTGGCAAGTGTTTTGCTCTATCTCCCATTTCTACTAAGTCTAATAATTCCTTAGCTCTTGCAATCCTTTTGTTTCTTTCCATTCCAGCATATAACATTGGAAGTTCAATATTCTTAATTGCATTTGTTTTTGGAATTAAATTGTATGTTTGAAAAACAAATCCTATTTTTTGGTTTCTTATTTTAGAAAGCTCTGTATCATCTGCTTTTCCAACATCTATTCCATCTAAAATATAATCTCCTGATGTTGGCCTATCTAAAGCTCCAATCATATTCATTAAGGTAGATTTTCCAGAGCCAGAAGGTCCAACTATTGCAACAAATTCTCCTTCTTTAACTTCTAAAGAAATTCCATGCAATATTTCTAATTCATTTGGTTCACCAATATAAAATTTTTTTACTATATTAGTTAATTTTATTATTGAATCCATTTATATTCCCTTCTATTTTATAAACCTGCATCTGCACCCATTAATTCTATTAATGTTTCCATTGAGTTATTTGCTTCTACTTGTGGCATAACAACTTGCATTCCACTTGTTAATTTACTTGAACTAATTTCTACATAATAAGAGCTTTCAAGTCCTGTTGTAACATCTAGTTCTTGCTTATTTTCTATATTTTCGTTTTCATTATTTAAAACTTCTATGTATTTTGTTCCATCATCTCTTACATGAATTGCATCAATTGGAACTGCCCATACATTTTCTCTGCTATCTGTAATAATACTTAATTTTGCATTCATTCCTAAACGTAGTCTTTCATTTGGAGTATCTAACGAAATTTGTATTTTATATGTTGCATTTCCAGATGCAGACATACTTGCAGACATTCCTGCCATTTGTGATGCTTGATTTGTAGTAGCACTTGCTGAAACATAAATTACTCTTCCTCTTAATTCTTCATCACGAGTTGCATCTGTTTTTATTAAAACTTCCATTCCAACATCTATATCTGCAATATCATATTCATCTATTTCTGATTCTATAATAAATTCTTCTACACCTTCTATAACCGCAATTGTTGCTCCAGTGTAGATATCTCCTGGTTTAACATTTACTGATGTAACAGTTCCAGAAACAGTAGATGTTAAAACTCCTTTATCCAATTGTTCTTTATATGTGTTTATTTGTGCTTGCTGAGTAGTTTGATTTAAGTTAGAACTTAATTCTGCATTATTTAATGCGTCTTGCATACTAGCTATTGTGCTATCAGCACTAGTTGCTGCTGTATTTAAACCTTGAGAAGCTTTTTCATAAGTTGTTTTTAAACTATTTACTGTTTGTTCTAATGTTGGAATTGAACTTTGCAATTGTGCAATTTGTGTTTGTAGTGCAGTATATTGTGGTTCTATCGTTTGATATTTAGAGTATTCTGTCTCAGCTGATTTATAACTTGCTTCTTTTGTATCTAATGAGCTTTTAAGCTCTGCTAATGTAGCTTGCTCTTTTAAGTAATCTTGTTTAATTTGTTGAACTTCTTGCGTTTCCTCTTGTGGTTCTGCACCTATAAAAGTTCCACCATCATTGTAATATTGATTATATTGTATTTTTAAATTGTTTACTAATTGTAACTGATTATTATATTCATTTTTAGCTTGTTCATAAGAATTTTTAGCCGTTTCAAAACTAATCTTTTTGCTTTCATCAAATCCGCTTTTTTTCAAGTTTTCCAAAGAAGCTTGTGCTGTAGCTAGAGAATTTTTAGTATTTTCTAATTGATTTTGTGCATCTTGATACGCTTTTAATGCATTATCAACATCTGCTTGAGTAGAGCTTATTTGTGTATCTTTATTTTTTATTGCATCATTTAAATTTCTTCTTGCAGACTCAATACCAATATTTGCTTGAGCTTGAGATATTCCTAAAGATTGCTGTGCTGTATTTAAAGCATCTTGAACTGTAGAAGTATCAAATGTGCAAATTACTTGACCTGGAGTTACTGTATCTCCTTCTTTTACATTAACTGTTTTTACTTCCGAACCAGTTAACGTAGAAACAACATTTTTTGTACTACTTGTTTCAATTACTCCAGTTGCAGCAATGCTAGTTCCTATAGAACGTTTTTCTATTGGGGCAATTTCTAATTTCTCCTCTTCTACTTCTTTAGGTTTAAAAATAGAAAATATTATATTTATTAAAATTATTAAAATAATTATAGAAAGTATAATTACTCTTTTTTTATGATTTTTAAAATAATTTTTTATTTTTCCTTTTTTATTACTTTTTTCCATAATTGCTTCAAACTCCTTAGTTTGTTATATATTAATTACCATTTTTATATTATAACATATTTATTAATTTAAATAAATAATTTAATAAAATTTAATTTACTATTTTTGTAACAATATTGTAACATTTTTTTAATTTAAATGTTATATTTCTTTTCTGCTCTTTATGTTATAATAAATTTGTTAAGTTATATAAATGTAGGTGATTTTTTCAAAATCCTACTGCTTAACTGTTTTAGGAGGTTTTTAAATGTTAGATATTAAGTCATTAAAATTTGAAAAAAGCATTAATTATCTAAAAGAACAATTAGAAATGCAAAATAATAATAAGCAATTAGTTGAAGATATTATGAAAAATTTATCTGTGCTTATTGATAATTCTAAAGATGCAAAAGAGCAAAAAGAATATCAAAATATTTATAATTCTGCTTCAAAACATCTACAAAATATATCAACCAATATTGAGACTCTTGAAAAATTGAATTCTACTATTGGTCTTTTGGCAATTAAATTAACAAAATTGGCTGAAGCAGAAAAAGGTGGTTCTAAAACAAAGCAGTATCTAATTAGTGCCTTTGCCCAATTCAAAGATGAAGTTATATCTTACACAAGATCTCTACAAAATTTAAATAAAAAAATAGTAGATGATACTAAAGATTTTAATGAATTCATAAATATTAATAATTTTAAATATAATTTTAGTTCAATACCAAATGATGAGGAATCAAATTCAAATTATGAATATACTGGTTTTTCTGTTAAAGATAAAAATGTAGATTCTATTGTTCAAGATAATGCTGATGAAACTAATTTAAATGTTGATGACCTAAGCATTGATGATTTGGATATTGACGATATAAATATTGAAGACATAAATATTGAAGATATTGAAAATGATGAAGCAATTAAAAATATTAATGATTTAAGCTATTTTTCTTCTCTTTCTGATATATTAAAAAATACTGCTCTTTCTGACGAAGACCTAATTGAAGAAGATTCTGATGAAGATGTTTCTAACGAAGAAGTTTCTGATGAAGCTCCTAAAAAGAGAACTTTAAGAAAAAGCGCACCAAAAGCTGCTAAAAAAGGTGAAAATAAAACAGAAGAAGAAAATAAAGAAGAAAAAGGAAAAGTTAAAAATACCAAAAAAGCTGAAAGCAAAACAGAGAAAAAGACTAAAACTACAAAAAAATCTACAAAAGCTTCTACTTCTTCAAAATCAACTAAATCAAAAACAACCAAATCAAAATCAACCAAAGCTAAAGGAGAAAAGAAATCTACAAGTACTACTTCAAAAACTAAAAAGGCTTCTACTAATGCAAAAACATCTACAAAAAGAGTTTTAAGTATTTCTAAAAAAATATCTAATGTAACACAAAGTAAAGCTAATAAAGAAATTGTAGATAATCCTGTTCCAGCTGATGAAAGTGAAAATAATGTTGCTGAAGATTTACTTTCTAATTTTGAAGTACAAGATTTAATCTCAGATTTAGATATTAATGAAACTGATTTAAATGTTAATGCAAACGATAATAACGTAGAAAATAATAATAATGATGTAGTAGATAATTCTGATACAAATAACAAAGATGATGCAAATGTTGATGTAAATAATGATGATGAAAATAATGGTAATAAAGAAAATTTAGAAAATCTAGAATCAAGATTTGAAGCTAAACTTAAAGATTTAGAAAACTTTGAGGCTAATAAAGAATCAACAGATACTTCTACTACAGTTAAGCCTAAAGAAAAAATTGAAGATATTGTTAAAAATAATGATTTTAGTCAATTTCCATTAGATAATATCACAGATAAAATTACCGATATTTTATCTGCTAAACTTGATAATGAAACTTTATTAATATCTGAAAAAACAAAAACTATATATTTGCCATATAAGATTTCTGAATTAACAAACTATATGGACAGTTATCCAGATGTTTATAATTCTGTACAAGATGTTGTAAGACAAGAATTTATTCTACCTTTTGATTACTTTATGAAACACCCTTATAAAGCAAGATTTTCTGAAGCTTATAATATTTTAAGAAATCGTGAAGGCAAAGGATTTATACCTTCTGTTACATACAGTTTAAATATTGCTAGAAGATATAACTTAAATCCTGCAATTGTAGCTGCTTGTAAATCTCAAAATGAACTAGAAAGTTATTTATATTATTTAGATACAAATAATGCTCATAGATTTAATTTCTTTAATATAATTTATGAAGTTAGTCCTTTAGCAAAAAATAATAAGAAAAACTAGAAAACTTAGAATCCCAGTAAAAATTACTGGGATTTTTTTTATAGTATTATACAAATTAGTCCGCCACTTCCCTCATTTACAATTCTTTCTAATGTTTCTTGTAATTTTCCTTGAGCTTCTTCTGGCATTTTAGCTAATTTATTTTGTAATCCTTCATTCACAAGCTCATGCAAGCTTTTTCCAAATATGTTTGATTCCCATATTTTCTTTGGATCACTTTCAAACTCAGAAAGTAAATACTTTACTAAATCTTCTGATTGTTTTTCACTTCCTACAATTGGTGATACTTCTGTTTCTGTATTTATTTTTATCATATGAATTGATGGTGCTTTTGCTTTTAATTTAACACCATATCTTGAACCTTGCTTTACAATTTCTGGTTCTTCTAAAATTAAATCATCTATTTCTGGGGTTACTATTCCATATCCTCTTTCATTAACTTGATGTAAAGCATATGCCATTTTATCATAGTCTTTTTTGATTTTAGAAAATGAAGATATACAGCTAAATAGCTCTCCCTCATTTTTAATTTTTACACCAGTTATATCACTTAACACATTATAAAATAAGCTATCATTTAATTCTACTTTCACAGATACTACACCTGTTCCTAAATTTATTTCTTCTACTTCTGCCTTTTTTATATTTTCTGATTCTTCAAGTTTTAAGTATGTATCATTTATGTCTTTTAATCTAGTTACTTCTGAAAAAGAGTTTTTTACACTTTCAAATAAATTTCTTTTTAATTCATTATTTATATCTAAACCATCAATCCAACGAGGAAATTTTACTTCTATTTTTTCTATCATAAATTCATATAATAATTTTGAAAAGATTAAATTAATATCTTCCAAGTTTAGTTCTAGACAATTTATAGGCAATACAGTGGTTCCATATTTTTCAGATAAATTGTTTGCCATTTCTATACTGTATCCATCATTTGGATTTTGGCAATTCATTAGCATAATAAATGGTTTATTTAATTCTTGTAACTCTTTTACTACCCTTTCCTCTGCCCCTATATATTCTTCTCTAGGAATATCTGTAATTGTTCCATCTGTTGTAACTATTATTCCAACAGTAGAATGTTCCACTATTACTTTTTTAGTTCCAAGTTCAGCAGCTGTTTCAAAAGGCATTTCACTTTCAGACCAAGGTGTTTTTACCATTCTCGGCATATCATCTTCTAAATAGCCTAAAGCATTATTAACTAAATAGCCAACACAATCTACTAGTCTCGTTTTTAATTTTACATTTCCATTTAAAGTAATTTCAACTGCTTCATTTGGAATAAATTTTGGTTCTGTTGTCATTATTGTTCTACCACTTGCACTTTGTGGCAATTCATCAATTGCCCTTTCTTTTTTATATTCATTATTTATATTTGGTAAAACAAGTAACTCCATAAATTTTTTTATAAATGTAGATTTACCTGTTCTCACTGGTCCAACAACTCCTATATAAATATCACCTTCTGTTCTTTGGGCGATACTTTGATATAACCTTAAATTTTCCATTAAAAAATACCCTCCTATAAATTTGTACATCTTTTACTAATTTATATTAGGGTAAAATTTTTTTATGACTATTTTTTATATTTTATTTCCAACATTTACTAATATATAAAATTTTCCACTTTCTTTGTTTAAAGCATTATAATTTTTTTCATATATTTTTACTTGATTAATATACTTAGCTTTATTTTTTTGCTCCATTATTTCTATATTTGTAAATTCATTATTTTCATCTGTCCAAATCATCATATATGTATAGTTTTCTAAATCTTCATATTTATCCATTATTGAAAATTCACTATTCGTGTAATTATCTTTTGCAGTTTGGTTTCCTGTTTCAAAATCCTTATAAAAAATATCTTTCCAATATATGCCATCTTTATAATAATATATTCCATAAGAAAAATTGTCTATATGATAACTTGATGAATATAGTTTAAAATCATTAAAATCAATTCTTCCTGTTTTAATATCTTCATCTATATCTACAATTATATTATTTCTTAGCATATAATTTTTTCCAATATTACATTCATAAATTTTATTTTGTATTTTAAAATAACTTCCTGTTCCAGCAATATTTAATTCATCAATATTATATATTGGAATAATTTCATTATTTGAGTTTGATTCATTTTCTATAACATCCATTTCTTTAGAATAAATCTTTTTTAATTGAGTATTTTCACTATTTTCAAGTTTCATTTTATTATCAATTAAATAATAAGTTGTAATTACAAATAATAATAAAAATATCATTGCAAACAAAACAAAAACAGATATTATTCCTTTTTCATTATTTTTTCTCATACTTGTTCCTTTAATTTTTTTTAATTATATCACATTTTTATAGTAATAGTATATTTTTTTGTAAAATACTAATAATACTTTGTATTAGGAGAAAAATTATGGTAAAAAAAATATTTAATGACATTTTTAAATATAAAGAAAAAGAAGAATATGAATTTATTTTGCCCAATACAGCTAATAACATAGCTGAAAATGAATTTAATGATGAAGACAGTCAAACAGTTTATAAATCAATAGACGAAAATTTATATTACTTAAAAATAAAATATAATATGCTAATTAATAGTGACATAAAATCTAGAGAATTTACTTTAAACATTTCAAATCATAATATAAAAGCATTTATTTTTTATATTGATGGAATGGTTGAAGATTCTGCAATTAATGACTTCATTATGAAGCCTCTTTTACTTAAAAACTCTATGCAAATGAAAATTTCAAAGCAAAGTACTAATCAAATATTAAGCACAGAAAAAAACAAACAAGAAAAATTTAATTTAGAAAATTATTTATATTCTAGTTTAATTCCACAAAACAGTGTTTCTAAAGAAAATAAATTTTCAGATATAGTAGTAAAAGTTAATGCAGGATTTTGTGCTTTATTTGTTGATAGTTTAAATATTGCTCTTTGTATTGAAACTAAAGGATTTAAAGGACGTAATGTAGATCAACCTATAACAGAAGCAGTAGTTCAAGGTGCCCAAGAAGGTTTTGTAGAAAACATAAGAACAAACACTTCTATGCTTAGAAAAATTATAAATAATGAGAATTTAATTATTGAAGAAACTACTGTTGGAAAAATTAGTAAAACTAAAGTTTCAATTTGCTATATGAAAAATATAGCTAATGATGATTTAGTTGCAGAAGTGAAATATAGAGTTAATAATCTTCAAATAGACTACATTCTCTCTTCTGGTCAGCTTACTCAATTTATAAAAGATTCTTCTAAAATGGCTTTTCCACAAACAATTTCTACTGAAAGGTCTGATAAAACTTCTAGATATTTGCTTTTAGGAAGAGTAGCCATACTCATAGATGGCTCACCATTTTCTATTATTCTTCCAGCTTCATTAATAGATTTTCTAAGTTCTCCAGAAGATTCAAATTTAAATTATCATTATGCTAATTTTCTAAGAATTTTGCGCTCTGTTGCATTAGTTTCAGCTTTATTAATTCCTGGATTATATATAGCTATTACTATGTATCATTATGAACTCATACCATCAGAGCTTTTATTTGCAATTGTTGCTGCTCGCGAAGCAATTCCATTTCCAATTCTCTTTGAAATTATAATAATGGAAGCTTCTTTTGAACTAATTCAAGAAGCAAGTATTCGTGTTCCCTCTTCTTTTAGCACAACTGTACGGAATAATTGGTGCTTTAATTTTAGGAGAAGCTGCTGTTTCTGCAAATATTGTTAGTCCAATTTTAATTATAATTGTAGCTTTTTCTGGAATTTGCTCTTTTGCAATACCAGATAATTCTTTGAGATTTGCAATAAAAATGTTTCGTTTTGCTTATATAGTTTTAGGATATTTAGCAGGATTTTTAGGCATTGCTTTTGGATTTTTTATTCATTTTCTAATTCTTGCAAATCAAAGTTCTTTTGGAGTATCTTTTTTTGCACCTTATATTCCTCTTTCTGATTTATCTAAAGGTGAAAGTCTTCATGTTGACCCTGTTTGGAAACGTGAAAAAAGAAGTCCTTTTCTTAATACTAAAAAGCCAGATACTGAAAGTCATATTAGTATGAAATGGAGGAAAAATGAAAAATAATTATAAGTTAGAAAACATTGAAATTATTTCTATTATACTTTTAGTTATGATTAATAAATTAATTTTAAATGTGCCTTATTATATTGTTAATCTTACTGGTAGTGGCTCAATAGTAAATATTATTTATATTGGAATAATCGATTTTATATT
This sequence comes from uncultured Clostridia bacterium, assembly GCA_947628085.1. Classification (GTDB taxonomy): domain Bacteria; phylum Bacillota; class Clostridia; order TANB77; family CAG-508; genus Scatovivens. The sequence goes on along the minus strand of CANQYM010000006.1, from coordinate 80,268 downwards.
TTTACTCGTAATTATAAAATTATTAAATAAATTTGGAAATCTAGATTTATTAGATATTTCAGAGTTTTTAGCAGGTAAACGTTTAAAAATTATTACTGCTTTTTTAAGTATATCTCTTTTTATGCTAGTATCTTTTATAACTTTAATTGATTTTTCAAATGTACTTCATACAATTTATTTTTCTAATTTTGACATGACTTTTATTTTACTAGTTTTTATTATTGGAATTTTAATTGCTAATTTAATAGGCTTTAAATCAATAGTTAGAATTGCTACTTTCATAATTCCTTTTGCTATTATAAGTGTAATTATTTCTTTCTTCTCTGTTTTTAATAGCTATGACTTAGAACATCTAACACCCATTTTAGGAAGAAATTATTACACTACTTTTGGATTAGGGCTAACTAACACATTTGCTATGTATATAATAGTTTACTATTATTTTTTAAAACCACTGCTTAAAAATCCAGAAGATTTTAAAAAAATTTCTATTATTTCATACATTATTTCTTTAGTAATACTGCTTTTAACAGTAACTTCTATGCTAACACTATTTAACACAACAACAAGTAGTGAACCTATTAATTCTTTATTTTTACTAATTAGACAAATAGAACTTGGAACATTCATTCAAAGAGTTGATTCTCTATTCATACTTCTTTGGATTTTATCTATTTTTACTTATTTAAGTTTTGTAGTTTTTATTATTAATCGAATCTTAAAGAAAATATTAAATGTTTCTAATGAAAGAATGTTATCCTTTTCTACTTGTAGCATACTTTTTGGATTAACTTTAATTCCAATAAATGTATCAAAAATTCATTTTATAGAAAACACACTTTATAAATATATAATTTTAGCTTTTATGTTTGGATTTAGTTTTATAATACTTATTTTAGCAAGTATAAAAAAATTAAGGAGCAAATAATATGAAAAAATTTGTAAGTTTAATTTTAGTTTTAACTTTACCTTTATATGTATTTACTGGTTGCAACTATACAAATGGAATTGATGAATATTATTTTATTATTTCTTTAGGATTAGATGTTGCTGATAATGGTCTTATAAAATTAAGTATTCAAAATTCTTCAAATTCTTCTCAAGATGAATCTGGCTCTTCTAGCAGTTCTAGTAGCCAATCTAGTAATTATAAAATTTATTCTGTTGAAGCAAAAACAATTGATGAAGGAATTACCATTTTAAATAATTATTTAAATAAAAAAATAAATTTAACACATTGCTCTGCACTAATAATCTCTGAAGAATTAGCAAAAAAAGGAATTAAAAGTTATATAAATACTTTGAGTAACAATCCAGAATTACGCCATACATGCAACATAATTATTAGTTCTACTACAGCATTTGATCTTATGGATAAAGTTTCTAATTCTGGAGAAGTTTTTTCTGCAAGACTTTATGATTATTTAACTAATACAACTGATTACACTGGTTTTACTGTAAAATCAACATTTGGAAAATTTTTTCAAGGATTAGATAATGGCTATTATGAACCAAGTGCGATATATACTTTAGTAGGCGATTCAACTGTTCAAACTGCAGGAATTGCTGTTTTTAATAAAGATAAAATGGTAGGTCATATTGATGCTTCTCAATCTATTGCACATTTAATTGCCACAAATGAATTAGAAGATGCAACTATTACTTTAAATAATCCTTTTGCAGAAGGTGAAAATATTGATTTAGAAATTAGTTTATATAAAGATACAGATATTAATATAGAATTAATTAATAATACACCATTTATTTCTTTATGTGTTTATCCAGAAGGTGCCGTTTTAAGCTCTGGAGATAGTTTTAATTATATAAATGATGAAAACATAAAAAAACTGGAAAAAGAAGCCGATAATTATATTGAAAAATTACTTGATAGCTATTTATATACAATAACAAAAAAATATAATTCAGACATTTTAGGCTTAAAAGCATTATACAAATCTCATTTTTTAACTAGAGACGAATTTGAAAAAGTTCATTGGGATGAAATTTTTGGGGACTCATTTTTTGACATAAAAGTAATTACTAAAATTAATTCTAGCAATTTATTTAATAAAGAATAAAAGGAAATTTATTTATGAAATTTTTAATAATTATTATTTTAATATATTCTTTTTTAAAAAGCATATATTATGCCAATTTTGAATTAAAAGAAAAAGAAAATAAACCTGCAGGAATTGCTTTATATTTTTTAGCAATCCTTGGGTTTATTTTCCCTACTTTCTTATTATTTGCAATTTATTAATCTTCTATTGACTCGTTTCTTATATTTTTAATAACAGCAGATGCAATTATTGCAACAATTCCACATACTACAAAAATGTTTCCTTTATCTGAAATTCCATAAATAATTTCTTTTAACACACTTATTATTAAGTTACTTATTGAAGTTGATAGAAAAACTATATTATCTATGTCTACATTTGAAAAGAATAAACTAACACCTATTTTTATTAATACACCTGAAGATAATAAAGATATTCCTAAAAAGTTAATTGCAGTTAATAAGTCTTTAATGTTAATTATAACTAAAACAGCTATTAAAATAATTAATATAGTTATTGGTAAATTTTTAACTTTATCATTTATTTTATCTAAATCTTTCACTGCAGAGTTTGCTTGTTCATAAACTGATGTGGAAATATTTACATTATTATCATATTCATCAACTATTAAATTCTCAAACTTTTTTATGTTGTTTTTGTTTTGCTCATTCAAAGTTAAGTTTTGAGAAGAAACATAATCTTGTATTTTTTCATCTAAGTTATTTCTTAGAGTTTCACTACTCAAGGAAATTTCTTTTCCGCCATAAACAAAATCAACTATACTATCTATATCATTTTGTAACATTTCATCAGTAAATAAATTTTCTATTATTTCCACTGGAAACCCAGATTGATATATATATTTTTCAAAACCACTTTTTACTTCTCTAGCAACTTGAACATTAAATTCTGTCTCTTTCATTTTTTGTTTTACATAGGTTTTATTTAAAATTTTATCATTTAAAATATTTATTCCTAATAATGAGAAAATACCAAATATAATTAAAAATGACAGAATTGCGCTTATTACATATCTTAATATTTTCATTTTTTATTCCTCCACTAAATTAGCATATACAACATATCTTTGAGATGCATGCCCAATGTTGTTTATTGGCCAACATGTGTAAATCATTAATATTTCTTTTTCTTCTTGTATTGGAACTTTATCTACTTCTGTCTCTTTAACTATTTGTGTATCATATATTTCATAATTAAAATTTCCATAAGTTGTTTCTAAATTAATTATATCTCCAACTTGAGCTTTTGGTAAGCTTCCTAAAAAGCTACTAAAATTATGTCCTGCTAGTATTACACTTCCACCTTCACCTGGAAAAAATGAATTTTCATCATGAGCTATACCACTTTTTAAAATTGTGTAATTTGCTCCATAATATACAGGCTGTTCTAGACCAATGCTAGGTATTTTTAATGTAGCATATTTGCTTCCATATGTTGGATAATTAATTAGGACTTTTCCGTTTAAAACTGGCTCAACACCTTTTATATTGTTTTCATTAACTGTTATTACTTTTAAAAGATATATTGCCATATCAAATTTTTCTTTTCCTATCTTCGATAAAGTAAAACAGATAATTGTAACAAACAAAAAAGCAACTATTAAAGATATAATAGCTGCTTTTATAATTTTTGAAAACTTTTTATTCATTAGTTAGCTTTTCTTTTTTTAACAATTACTGCAACGGCAACTATTGCTAAAGCTAATACTGCATAAAGTGCATAATTTGCACCTGTATATAATAATTTAGATCCTCCAGCACTTGTTCCACCATTTGAACTACCACTTCCAGAACCTGGATTTGTAGCTAATGATAAATAACCACCAGAAGCTAAAACTGTTCCGTCAGATTTTAATAAAGAAAATGTATTATTTCTTGTATCTACGTTTAGTGATAATCCAGCTTTTGTAGCTGTTGCTTTAGCTTGTGCTAAAACTTTATCTCTAACTTCTTGACTTATTTGTGAAGTATTTGTTGCTCCTGTATTTTTAATAGTGTTTTCAATTGATACTAAATCATTGTAAACAGCTTGTGCTGTTTCTTCACTAATGCTTGTGTTAACATAGTCTGTTAATGCATTTTTTTGTGCATTTGTTATTTCAAACATCATGCCATTTACCACATGTGCTTCTCTAATATAATTAATTAAAGTTTCTTTTTGTGTTGCTGCATTTACGTTTAATGACATTGCAATTACAGCTAAAACTACAACTGCCATAGTTAATACTTTTGATAATTTTCTCATAATTTCCTCCTAAATTCATATATTAAAGTTAAAACTATAATTATTATACTTTTAATTTTAACCTTTTGCAAGCTTTTTTTGAATTTTTTTTGTTTTTTTGTCTATTATTTTAAAATTTGCTTGAATAATAAAAATATATATGCTAAAATAATTATTGTCATTAGACCTTAGGGGTATAGTGTTAATGGTAGCACATCGGTCTCCAAAACCGCTTGTGTGGGTTCGAATCCTACTACCCCTGCCATAAAAAAGCTAGGTTTTTTAATCTAGTTTTTTTTATTTAAATAAAAAGGAGGTTTTAGCATCAATAAATTTTTTTCATATTATTTTTTTATTCTAGCTATAATTATTATTTACAGTTCTTTATTTTATTATAATCAAAATTCAACTTTAAATTCTTCTGTAGAAGAAAAAAATTTTGATTCAAATTACTATTTTTCAAATGACGAATTTTTTTGGCCAGTTCCTGGTTTTCATACTATTACTTCTCCTTTTGGTCTTAGAAAAAGTCCTACTTCTGGCGCATCAAGTACTCATTCTGGAATTGATATTGCTGCTCCACAAAATACTGTTATTTTCTCTGTTACATCTGGAAAAGTTATTTTTACTGGTTTTCAAGGAGCAAATGGCTATACTATAACTATAAGAACTAATAATCTTGATATTTCTTATTCTCATGTTTCTCCATCATTTTTAGTTTCTATAGGACAAATAGTAAATATTGGCGAACAAATTGGAAATGTTGGTCCTAAAAATGTTTTTGGAATTCCAAATAATCCATATAAAGATTCTAATGGTAATCCTACAAATGGTGCTACTACGCGGTTGTCATTTACACTTAAGCATAAAAAAAGACGGCATAGCCGTCAATCCTTTGGAATTTTTTTAAATTCTTTCCATATATAAACCTGTTCTTGTATCTATTCTGATAACATCACCTATATTTACAAATAGTGGTACAGAAATTTCTAATCCGTTTTCTAATGTTGCAGGTTTTCCAGATGTTGTTGTTGTATTTCCACTAAATCCTGGTTCTGTATATGTAACTTCTAATTCAACAAACATAGGTGGTTCAACATTAAATACTTTTCCTTTAAAAGATAAAACAGTAACATTCATATTTTCTTTTATGTATTTTAAAGCATCTCCTAATTGTTCTTCATTTAATGGTATTTGCTCATAAGTTGTGTTATCCATTAAATAGTATAGTCCGCCATCATTATATAAGTATTGCATTTCTCTTTTTTCTATTTCTGCACCTTGCAATTTTTCTGAAGGGTTAAATGTTCTTTCAATAACAGCTCCTGTTATAACATTTTTCATTTTTACTCTAACAAATGCTGCTCCTTTTCCTGGTTTTACATGTTGAAATTCAACAACTTTAAAAACATTTCCATCTAATTCAAAAGTTGTGTTATTTCTTAAATCTCCTGCCATGTATACGTCTGCCATATTAATTCTCCTTTTCTATTAATTTAAACTATATATAATAATAGCATAATATTCCTTTAAAATCAAGCTTTTAGTTTATTATTTATAATTTCAGTGTGGAACATTTAATAATGCAAGCATTCTATATAACAACATAATTTTTTGTGCACTTTGTTAAGCTTTCACAGCTCACTTTATTAATTTTAAAAGTATCTTCTATTCTTATTCCAAATCTTCCTGGAATATAAACACCTGGTTCAATTGCAATAACTGAATTTTCTTTTAAAATATTATCTGTTTTTGCCTGCAAACGTGGTAGCTCATGAATTTCTAGTCCTACGCCATGTCCAAAAGCATGTGCTACACTATAATTTCTTGCTTTATATTCTTCTTCAATACTTTTAATAACAGTTCTAATGTTTGCTCCGTCTTTAAATTCATTTACTATTCTTTTTTGCTCATTTAATACAAAATCATATATTTCTTTATATTCTGGTTCAATTCTACCCATGAAAACTACTCTTGATAAATCTGAGCAAAATCCTTTATATTTACATCCAATATCAAATTGAATTATATCTCCTGAACGAACAGCTCTATCTGTAGGAACTGCATGTGGTTTTGAACTATTCTCACCAGAAGCCACTATCAAATCAAATGCTAGTCCGTCAGCTCCATTTTTTATCATAAATTTTTGAATTTCAAATGCAATTTCTTTTTCGGTCATTCCTTCTTCAATATTTTTTATTATATATTCAAATGATTTATCAGTAATTTCACAAGCTTTTTTTATACATTCTAGTTCCTCTTCTTCTTTTATTATTCTTTGATTTTCTAACATTCCTTCTGTTTCAATTAAGTTAACTCTATATGTATGTAAATATTTTTTATAGTTTTCATAAGTTACATAGTTTTCTTCAAATCCAACATTATCATCTATTGTAAAAATATTTTCATAATCATATTTATCTAATTCTTTAGAATTATAAACAACAATTTCATCCTCTATAGTAATTTTTGAATTTACACTTTCAATATATCTTCCATCTGTAATAAATATGTTTTCTCTTTTAGTAATAATTAATGTACCCTCTTCTGATATTCCTGTTAAATACATAATATTTACAGGATTTGTTATTATCATTCCATCTAGTTTTAAATTTGCTAATTGATTTTTAAGCCATTTTACTTTTATATTCATAATTAAAACCTCCTAAAATATCAATATTTTATTACTAATGCTTTTACATATTAATAAAAATATATCAATTACACATCCAGCTGGTAAAAACATGCATATTATTGTTGACATTACTAAAAATGGTCCAAAAGGAATATATTCATCTTCATTTTTGGTAATAAGTCTAAAAAAGATAATTATTATTGAAAAAACTGCAGATATTGCAAATGAAAGTAATGTTATTTCTGCAATGGAACTCATTCCCCAAAATAAGCCAAGAGCTCCCATAAATTTTACATCACCAAATCCCATTACTTCTTTTCCAGAAATTACTTTGCCTAAAAGTGTAATTATTAAGAAAATTCCAGCACCAGTTAACATTCCTATTATGTAATCTTTTGCCATATTTACATTTGTTATTCCATAAATAAATGTTATTGCTAGTCCAAACTCAAACATCGTTAAAGTTAATCTATTGGGAATTATTCTATGCTTAAAATCTATAAAGAAAACTAGTAATAGCATTGGCGTTAAAATAATTAGTTTTATTAAATCTAAATTTTGCAAAATTCCTTCTTTTTTTATGCCAAATTTATATAACAAAAAAATATAAATTATTGCTGTAAGAGTCATAAAAATATAATTTTTAGGTAATCCTTTTTTGTTTTCTTCAAAAAAATCTTTGCTAAAAACTTTTTTGTTTTCTGGAATTCTTAAATTACACCATGCACAAAATTTTCCAACTAATAAACCCAATGCTGCTATTGCTACATAAATTAAAATATGTACATTATTAAAATACATTATTTATCAACCTGCTTTTTCAAATATTTTTTTATTACTAATTCTTCTAATGGCCTTTTTATTTTTGTTAAAAACAAATCTTTTTTATCTATTGGCTCTACAAGTATAGAATGCATTTTCATTCTATTTGCACCTATAACATCTGTAAAAATTTGATCTCCAATTACTGCTATATTTTCATTTGGAAGATCTAATTGTTTTTGAGCTTTTTTAAATCCCCTTTTTAGAGGCTTTGTAGCAAAATTTATATATGGTATATCTAACACATTTGCTACTTTTTTTATTTTTTCTATTTTATTACTATTTGAAAGAATTATAGTTTTTATATTATTTTTTCTAATATTATTATGCCATTCTTCTAAACCTTCTAATATGTTTAAGTCAAAGTCTAAAAGAGTATTATCCACATCCAAAATTAGAGCTTTTATGTCATTTTTTTCTAAATATTCTACACTTATATCTGTAACTTTTTTACAATACAGTTTAGGATAAATTGTCATTACTTTTTCCTCCACATTTTCATATATATATTACCAATATGTTGTGTTTTTGTCAAACTAAAGAGTTTATTAATTTTCGCAAATTTTACATTAAAAAACTTATTTGATGTTTATATGTAACTTTATAAAATGACGCGTAAGCGACCAAACGAAGCGTAAGCGAAGTGCGATTGGAGCAATCTTCCTTTTGTTTATTTTAAAAATGAAGATTGCGACACCAAGTCATTTAATAAAGTTACATATAAACATCAAATAAGTTAATTAAAATTGAGTTATTTAATTTAAGTTATTAAAACTGAGTTGTTTAATTTAATTTAATTTAATTAACTCAATTTTAATGCACGAGAATTAATAAACTCTTTATTTACAAAATATATGCTTTCCAATTGTAATAACCTGTGGCCTACTCCAAATCCAAGAAGATGTTGCTGTACTTGGATTGAAATAATATATGCAACCAGATGTTGGATCCCACCCATTAATTGCATCTTGAGCTGCTTTTTTTGCCTGTGAACTAGCTTGTAAATTAATTTGTCCATCAGATACGCATGTGTATGCACCAGATTGATATATAACACCAGCTATTGTATTTGGAAATTTAGAGTTTGATACTCTGTTTAATACTGTAGCAGCAACAGCAACCATTCCTTTATATGGCTCACCTCTTGCTTCTGCATGCACTAATTTGCTTAATAAATTTAAATCTGTATTGTTTGTGCTAGTGTTTCCTGAAGAATTACTAGCAGGTATTCCTAAAGCATTTAATGTATTTGTTCCTACTATTCCATCAACAGTTAACCCATTTTTTCTTTGAAATTTTTTAACAGCTTCAAAAGTTTTTGAACCATAAATTCCATCTACCTCTCCAGAATAATATCCCCAATTTTTTAGTTTTGTTTGTATTTTTTTTACTTCTTCACCTCTAGAACCATACTTAGAAAGTGAAAAAGAAACAGAAAATAAACTCGTCAAAAGTAAAAAAATAATAAATAGAATAAATAGATTTTTAGTTTTCATTTTATAACTCCTTTTATTCAATATGTTTATATTTACTATTATTTTACAATTTATATATTTTATTCTATATTTTAATGTAATATTTTTGTAACACAAATGTAATAAAAAAATATTATATTTCCTTGAATTATTTTTCATTTATTATTATAATGAACTTGGATAATAATTATTTTTATTTCTAATTTTTAGTAGGAGTAAAGCTATGAATTTAACAAATTATATTTCATTTGATAAAAATTTAATTGAAAATGAAGCTTGTACTATTACATATTCTGGATTCTTATTTAAAAATAACTCAGAATCTGTAACTCTTGTTTATGGTTTCGATAGTAGTTGGAATAACTCTTCTGAAGTAGAAATGAAAAAAACTGATGATGGATTTGTTGCTGAAATAAAAATCTTAAGCTTTAAGACATTAAATTTTTGCTTTAGAAATTCAAACTATGAATGGGATAATAACTACAATAATAATTTTTCAGTTTCAATTCAAAAAAGCAATGAAGAAGAAAAATTCATCATAAATGAAGAAATTTTAGATGATTTAGTTGATAAAATTACAAGTCAAGATATTTCAACAGCTGACACTACTGTATTAAAAGAAAAAATAGATACTTTAATCTCAGAAGTTGAAAATGCTCCAATAGAAAACGAAGAATCTACTCAAGAAAGTAGTATTAGTTCTTTTGAAGTAGCTCCTGAAAGCGAAGAATTTGTTCAAATAGAAGATTCAATTGGAACTGTTGAAGAAGAAACTTCTTTAGATGCTGATATAAATAATATTTTTAATGATTTTTATCAAGAAGATAATTCAAATCAAACTGTTAATACTCAAGTAGAAAAAATTGCTGAAGATGATTCTTCTATAAATGATATAGTTAATGTTGATAATATTGAGGAAAATATAGAAGAAAATATTGAAGAAAGTATTGAAGAAACTTCTGCTTTTAAGTTTGAAGAAGATATATCAGATTTAGAAACTGATAAAACAGTAGATAATTTAATTGATAATTTAATTTCAGACATATATAAAAAAGCAAATAATAATGAAGAAGAATCTGATGAATTAGATAATCAAAACACTTTTGAAGAACCATCTTTAATTGAAACTATTAAAGATGAAAATATTATTGAAAAAGATCAAAGTGAAGAAGTTACAAACACTGATGAAAATGCTAATACAGCTCTTATAGAAACAGATAATTTAGATAATTATCTTGTAAGTGCTAGAAGTTTAAGTAAATTTTATATGATGAAGAAAAAAATTAAACTAGCATTTTTAAAAGTTTTATCTTTACCTAAATTAATAATTTCTAGTTTAACTGGAGAAAATGATAATTAATACATATATTTAAAATTTATACATAAAAAAATTCCTTAAAAATGATTTTAAGGAATTTTTTATTTTTATAATTATATTTTATTTTTAATATTCAAATCTTTTAAATAAATCTTTTGATATTAATTTTTTAGAATATTCCCTCTATTTCTCCTTTTTCATTTACTCTTATTCGTTCTGCTGAAGGAGATTCTGGAAGTCCTGGCATTGTGAATATTTTTCCAGTTTTTATAACAACAAATTCTGTTCCGTTTTTTACAACTGCTTCTTTAACAAAAATTCTAAAAGGTTTATCACATAATAAATTTTTTGCATCATCTGAGAATGAATATTGTGTTTTAGCAATGCAGATAGGATATTTTCCAAATCCATTTTTTTCAATTACTTTAATTTGCTCAAGAGCTTCTTCTGAATAATCTGCTCCTTCTGCTCCGTAAATTTCTCTTGCAACTTTATCTATTTTTGTTTTTATATCATCTTCATCTTTATATACAAAATTAATTTTATTTTTAACTTCTGTTAATTTTAAAACTTTCTCAGCTAAATCTATAGCTCCGCTTCCACCTTTTGCCCAAACTTCTGTTAAGCTTAATTCTATTCCTAATTCATTTAGTTTTTCTTCTAAAAGTTTTATTTCTTTTTCTGAATCATCTTTATATTTATTAATTGCAACAATTGGTGTTAAACCATATTTATTTTTAATATTATCAACATGTCTTTTTAAATTTTCAATACCAATTTCTAATGCTTCTAAATTTTCATTAGAACATTCGCTTTGCTTTGCTCCACCATGATATTTTAATGCTTTAAGTGTTGCAACACATACACATACAGTAGGCTTTAATCCTGCTTTTCTGCATTTTACATTAACAAATTTTTCTGCACCTAAATCTGCACCAAATCCAGCTTCTGTAACAACATAGTCTCCTAATTTTAAAGCAAGTTTTGTTGCTATTATACTATTGCATCCGTGTGCAATATTTGCAAAAGGTCCACCATGAACTATTGCTAAATTATGTTCTAATGTTTGTACAATATTTGGATTTATTGCATCTTTTAATAAAACTGTTAAAGCTCCTTCTGCTTTTAAATCTTTTGCAAAAATTGGCTCATCTATTTCATTATATCCTACAATAATATTTCCAATTCTTCTTTCCAAATCTTTTATATCTTTTGCTAAACAAAAAATTGCCATTATTTCAGAAGCAACAGAAATGTCAAAACCATCTTCTCTTGGTTTCATTCTTTTTTCTTTTGAAAGTCCTACTTCTATTTCTCTTAAAGCTCTATCATTTAAGTCTAAGCATCTTTTCCAAATAACTTTCTTAAATCCTAATTTATTTCCATAATATATGTGATTATCTATCATTGCTGCTAATAAATTATTTGCAGAGGTTATTGCATGAATATCTCCTGTAAAATGTAAATTTATATCTTCCATTGGTGCTACTTGAGCATATCCTCCACCTGTTGCTCCACCTTTAATTCCAAAAACAGGTCCTAATGAAGGTTCTCTTAATGCTAAAACAGATTTTTTACCTAATATATTTAATCCATCAGATAATCCTATAGCAACTGTAGTTTTTCCTTCACCTAACGGTGTTGGATTTATAGCTGTAACTAAAATTAATTTTCCATCTTCTTCTGTTTCTACTTTTTTAATAAATTCTGGTGAAATTTTTGCCTTATATTTTCCATAAACTTCTAAATAGTCTTCATCTATTCCGTATTTTTCTGCAATTTTAGTAATTTTTTCTAATTCCACACTTCTAGCTATTTCAATATCTGTCATAATAACACCACCTATCTTTATTTTTTATATTAATGCACCTGCTATTATTCCTATTAAAGCACCAACAAAAACTTGAACTGGTGTATGGCCTAATGTTTCAATTAATTTTTCTTGTACTTCTTTAGTTGTAAGTCCAGGTGTTTCTAATATCTTATTTAATATTCTAGCTTGTTTTCCTGCTGCTCTTCTTATTCCTGCTGCATCATACATAACAACAAATGCCATTATAACTGAAAAAGCAAATATTCCTGAATCGAAACCATATTCTTTTCCAATGCAAACAGCCAGTGAACAAACTATTGCTGAATGTGAGCTTGGCATTCCACCAGCTCCTAATATTCTTTTTACATTTAATTTTTTATTTATAATTAAATCTACAACTACTTTAAAAGTTTGTATTAAAAACCATAATAAGATTGGTAACCATATACATTTATTACTAATTATTTCTTTAAAAATTGTCATAAGTTTATTATTCTTCTGCTATGAAGTTTTCCTCCTTAATTTCGTTATTTTCATTTATAAGTATTGATATTTTCTTTTCTGCTTCTTCTAATTTAGAATTGCATTTATTAGAAAGTTCAATTCCTTCTTCAAACAATTTAACTGAATCATCTAAAGATAATTGTTCTTTTTCTAGTTTATTTGTAATGGTTTCTAGCTTTTCCATTAATTCTTCAAAATTTAAATCTTCTTTTTTTGTACTCATTTTTATTTCCTTTCTAAAATTCTACTGTTACAGTTTTATTTTCCAAATTTACTCTAAAATAACTTTTAACAGTTGCTGTTTCTAAAGAAGTTACAGCTATAATATATTCTCCATTTGTTGTAACTGAATCGCAACTAAAAGTAACTGTACTATCTTCTCCCCATTCTTGTTTAACTAAGTTTATAGCTTCTTCTTTTTTATTTGTAGTTCCTACTTCTGAATTTGAATTATAAACCTTATCACTTTGATATACCGTATTTGGCTCACTTGTACTAGTTGTAGGTTGTTCAGTAGTAGCATTATTTGGTTCTTCAATAGTAGTATTATTATTAGCAGTATTATTTAAAACATTTTCATCAATTTCATTTTCAATAATTGTATTTTCTTGAAATTCATTTACTACATTTTCAGGAATTTCTTCCTTTTTCTTTTTATTATTTGATTCAAGAGCAAATAATGTTACTGCTAAAACTGTTATAACAATAATTATTATTGCTATCATTATCTTTTTTTTATTATCCATAATACTTTTTCTATATTAGATAAAATCTAATACTTCTCCTTATATGTATTTAGATTTTAAAAAAATCTATAAAATTAAATAACTTTTGCGCTTTTATTTCCATCATGAAATCTTAAATTTATTTCCATGTCTTTTTTTAAATCTAAAGAGCTTGTAATAATTTTATTATTTACTTCTGTAACACAATATCCTCTTGTTAAAGTTTTTAACGGACTCAAAGTATCTAGTTTAGTTATTACTTTTGTTGCTTCAATTTTATAATCTTTTAATTTTTTTGTGGTAACATTTTGCATTGTTTTAACATTTTTTTCTATTTGCATATAATAATCATTTATTTTTTGATATGGCTCTCTATAAACTCTTGAATTTAAGCATTTTTCATATCTAAGCCTCATAATTTCTGTTTTTCTTTTAAGAGCAAGCTTCAATCTTTTTTTGCATAATGATATTTTATTTTTAACTTCAGATATATCTGCAACCGCAAGTTCTGCTGCTGCTGAAGGTGTTGGTGCTCTTAAATCCGCAACAAAATCTGCAATTGTAAAATCTGTTTCATGTCCTACAGCTGAAATAATTGGAAGTTCCGACTCGAAAATACTTCTTGCAACTACTTCTTCATTAAAAGGCCATAAATCTTCAATAGATCCTCCACCTCTAGCTAGAATAATAACATCCGCTAATTTCTTTTCATTCATAAGTTTTATGGCTTTAGCTATTTTAATTCCAGCTCCTTCGCCTTGAACTGGTATTGGCAAAAGCCTAATATATACATTTGGATTTCTTCTTGTTGATACATTTATTATATCTCTAATAACGGCTCCTGTATTTGAAGTTAAAACACCAATTATTTTAGGCATAAATGGAATTGGCTTTTTATATTTTTGATCAAATAAGCCTTCATCTTCTAATTTTTTCTTTAACTCTTCATAAGCTGTATAAAGGTTTCCCATTCCATCTTCTTGCATAGCTTGGCAATAAATTTGGTAAACTCCGTCTCTTTCAAATACTCCAACAGAACCAAGTACCAATACTTTCATTCCATCTTTAGGCATAAAATTTAAAGTAGCAGTATAAGATTTAAACATTATACATTTTATAAGAGAAGTTTCATCTTTTAATGTAAAATACATATGACCTGTATAATGATGTTTAAAATTTGAAATTTCTCCTTTAACAAATACACTGTTTAAATATTCATCGTCCGCTACTTTATCTTTTATATATCTATTTAATTCAGCAACTGTAATAGGATTAATTTTCATTAATTTCTCCGTCTAAATTTTTTTCTTTTACAACACTTGCAAGTATACCATTAATAAAAATAGGAGCAGATTCATCTGCATATTTTTTTGCAAGTTCTACAACTTCGTTTATTGCTATTTTATAAGGTAAATTTTTATATACCATTTCATAAATAGCAAGTTTTATTAAACTTAAGTTAATTTTAGAAATTCTCTTCAAACTCCAATTTTCTTTTAAGTTATTTTCTATTAATTTATTGATTTCTTCTGAATTTTCTCTAATTCCTTTTTTTATGTCTTTTAAATATTCAATAACTTTTTCATCTGTAATATCATTATTTTCTATAAATATTTCAAGTTGTTCATCTTCATCTTTTTGAATTTCAATTTCATAAACTAACTTGAAAGCTAATTCTCTCATTGCAGATCTTTGCATTATTTCCTCCTAAAATTTATCAATGAAATGTTTTAGTTTTTCTTTTACAGTTGATTTATTTTTTTGTACATAATTTCCTATAATAATACCTGCTAATACAATAACTATAAAAACTAAAATTTTATATAATTTTGTAAAACATAATATTAATGCGATTAATCCACCAATTACAGCTCCTCCATATTGAGAAACGAATTTATTTAATTCACTACTGTTAAAATCATCAAATTGGCTTTCATTTACTTTTTTGTTTTCAACTTCATTTTCATTTTCGTTTTCATTTTTATTTTCACTCATAAAAATTTCATTCCTTTCTTAAAATTTATAATTATGAAAATTATTTTTAAAACTAATTTTGCTCAGTTTCTGTTTCTTTTTCTTCATTTTCAGTACTTTCATTTTCTTCTACAACTGTTTCTTCTTCACTGTTTTCTTCAGCATCTGAAGATGGTGGTAAACCTTTTACCTTTTTTGAAGTTATATTTTTAATTTTTATATTAACTTCTTTAACATCTAAGTCTGCTGTTTTCTTCATTGCTTCTTTGATTTTTTGTTGTAAAGTGTTTGATATATCTTTTAACATAACATCTTTACTTACAACAGCTGTTACAAAAACTATTAAATTTTTATGTTTATCTAAAAAAGTTCTACTAGAAACTGTTTCTGCTCCTGGTATTTCTTTTATTACACTTGCTATTAAGTTTTCTAAACTTTCTTTTGAAATTACTAATTTTCCACTAGTATTTTCAAGAATAATTCCATCTTTTCCTAAATCTTCTTGTTTACTGGTGAAAAATAAACCTTTTATTGCTAGTAATAGTAAAACTGTTACAACAGCTATTGTTACTTGAAATGTAGTATCACCATAATTTGAAAGAAATGATACTTTTTCAACTATCATATCTACAGAAATAATATTTGTTATTAATAATATTGTTATAATTGCTATTATAACTATTATTATTGAAAATATTTTTAAAGCTAATTTATCTAAAAATTTCATAACTAATTCCTCACTTTATTCTTCGTTTGCGCTTTCTTCTTCGTCTTCTTGTTTTTTATCTGCTGTTACTGCATGAACTCCTTGCACATGAACATTAACTTCTAAAACTTTTAAACCTGTCATATTTTCAACTGATTTTTTAACTCTTGATTGAATTTCAAATGCAACTTCTGGAATTCTAGCTCCATACTCAACTATTATATTTACATCTATTTTTGCTTCTTTTTCTCCAACATCTACTTTGATACCTTTTGCTAAATTTTTCTTTCCACTTAAAGCTTCTGTTAATCCAGCAAAACCTCCAGCCATACCATATACGCCTGAAACTTCTGAAACAGCAATTCCTGCATAAGTAGCAACTGCTTCGTTTGAAATTTTTACAGTATCATTTCCTTCTACTGATATTTCTTCTTCCGAAATTTCAACTTCTTCCTTATTTTCTTCCATATTACATCCTCCTTTTTTATATTATTTTTGCTAATAATTAGTATATCAATATAATTGTTTTTTTACAAGTATTATTCAAATATATCTTCTTCACAAATTTTGTTTCCTCTTAGGAAATCACATATATTCATTTTTTTTGCATTTTCCGCTTGAATTTCTAATACTGAAATTACTCCTTCTTTTGCTTTAATAAATAATCCTATCTTTTCATTTGCAAGAATAACTTCTCCTGGCTTTGCTTTATTTATTTCTTTGTAACCAAATTTTTCTTCAAAATACTTGTTTTCTAATTTTTGTACTTTCCAAATTTTTATTTTTTTGCTATTTAAATAAGTATATGTTCCCATAATTGGATTTAGCCCTCTAACTAAGTTTTTTATTTCTTCTGCTGTTTTTTCATTCCAATTAATTTTAGACATTTCCTTATTAAGCATTGGAGCTAAAGTAAATTCTTCTGGTTGAGATATTCTTTTGGCGGTTCCTTTTTCTATTTCTTTTACTGTATTAAGTAATAAATCCGCACCTATTTTAGATAATCTATTCCATAACTCACCAAAAGTTTCATCACTACCAATTTCAACTTCTTTTTGATTTATTATATCTCCTGCATCCATTTGTTCATTAAGATACATTATAGTTACACCTGTGGTTTTATCTCCGTTTAAAACTGCCCATTGAATTGGTGCAGAACCTCTATATTTTGGAAGCATTGAAGGATGAACATTTATGCATCCTAGCTTTGGAATATTTAAAAAAGATTTTGGTAGAATTACTCCATAAGAAACAACACAAACTAAATCAGGATTCAAATTTTTAATTTCTTCTTTGAATTCTGTGTTGTTTGATATTTTTTCTGGCTGGAATATTTTTAAATTTTTTTGAATAGCATATTCTTTAACAGGTGAAGCAAGAAGTTTCATTCCTCTTCCTGCCGGTCTATCTGGAGTTGTTACAACTCCACAAATTTCATAACCATTATCATATAATTTTTCTAAGGAATCTCTTGCAAAATCAGGAGTTCCCATAAAAAGAATTCTCATTTAAAATTTCCTTTTAAAATGTATTTAGGTTTTTAAAAGATTCCTATAAACTTTTATTTTTGATTTTTTGTTTCATCTGGATTTACTGTTTCTAAAGTTCCTGGTTCTACTTTTTCAGTAAAAACTATTCCATTTAAATGGTCAATTTCATGGCATAATGCTTGAGCTAATAAGTCTTTTGCTTTTATAGTAATTTTTTTACCGTTTATATCTAAAGCTTCAACTACTACTTCTTTTGGTCTTTTTACTTTTCCAAATTGATTTGGAAAACTTAAACATCCCTCTTCAACTTCTTGCTCTCCTTTTTGTTTTACAAGTACTGGATTTATTAAAGTATATTGAGTTTTTTCTTCATCATATAAATCTATTACTATTATTCTTTTTAAAACTCCAACTTGCACACCGGCTAATCCTACCCCATCCCATTTGTGCATAGTTTCCATCATATCTTCGGCAAGTTCTTTTATTTTATCGTCTATAACCTCTATTTCTCTTGAATGTTTTTTTAGAATTTCATCATTTTCATATCTTAGATTTCTAATTGCCATTTTATTTTCCTTTCTAATTCATACTATTTGGATTTATATCAACAGTAATACTAGTTTCTTTACATTTTTTTATTTTTTCATCTTGAATCGCATAATTTACAATATCTAAAACTTTTGATGTAATTTTACATTTTATTACAATTCTCCATCTATATTTATTCTTAATTTTATCTATTGGTGCAGGAACTGGTTTAAATATGTAAATGTTTTCATTATTTATATTTTTTATTTTCTTATAAACTATTTCTGAAACTTTTTTTATTTCTTCTATATTTTTCCCTGAAAATCTAATAAGCATTATATCGCAAAATGGTGGATAATTCAACATTTTTCTTAAATCTATCTCTTGATTATAGAACAAATCATAATCTTGTTTTTGTGCTTCAATTATTGCATAATGGTCTGGATTATAAGTTTGAATAATTACTTTTCCACTTTCTTCTCTACCACTTCTTCCAGCAACTTGCACTAATGTTTGAAATGTTTTTTCTACAGCTCTATAATCATCTAAATTTAAGCTGCTATCTGCTGAAACTACTCCAACTAAAGTAACTTTTGGAAAGTGATGTCCTTTAACTACCATTTGTGTTCCAATTAAAATATCTATATTATCATTTTTAAATTTATCTAAAATTTCTTCATGAGAGTTTTTCTTGCTAACAGTATCTATATCCATTCTAATTGTTGTGGCTTCTGGATAAAGTTTATGTATTTCATCTTCTAATTTTTGGGTTCCACTACCAAAATATTTCACTTTTTTACTCTTGCAATTTGGACATTCAGTTATATTATTTGTTTCAAATCCACAGTAATGACATTTTAATTTATTATCTCTAATGTGATATGTTAGGCTTATATTGCAATTCTTACATTTTGCAACATATCCACATTCCCTGCACATTACAAAAGTAGAATAGCCTCTTCTATTTAAGAATAATATTGTTTGCTTTTTATTTTTTAAATTGTTTTCAATTTCTTTTTGAAGTTTGAAACTTAGCATTGATCTATTTCCTTCTGCAAGCTCATTTCTTAAATCAACAATTTCAACTTCTGGAAGACTACTGTTATTTGCTCTTTTAGTTAAAGTGTATAATGATATTTCATTATTTTTAGCTTGATACATTGTATTTATTTCTGGTGTTGCGCTTCCTAAAACTAGTGGGCAATTATTTTGCTTAGCAATATATTTTGCCAAGTCTTTAGCATTATATCTAGGAGTTGAATCTGCTTTATAAGACATATCGTGTTCTTCATCAATAATAATTATTCCTAAATTTTTTACTGGTGCAAAAATTGCAGACCTAGCTCCAATTACTATTTTTGCTTCTCCTTTTGCTATTTTTTGCCATTCATCATATCTTTCTCCTATTGATAATTTGCTATGAAGAACAGCAATAATATTTCCAAATCTAGCTAAAAATCTATTTACCATTTGAGGAGTTAAAGATATTTCTGGAACTAAAACAATTGCATCTTTTCCATTTTTTATAACTCTATCAATTAATTGTAAATATATTTCTGTTTTTCCAGATCCTGTAACTCCATATATTAAATGTTTTGAAAATTCATTATTATCTATGCAAAAAGCAATACTATCAAAGCACTTTTTTTGCTCTTTATTTAAAACTTTAGGTTCATCTTTTTCGATATTTTTATGTATAAATGGATTTCTTTCAATTTGTTTTTCTATAATTTCTATATGACCATTTTTTTCTAATGTTTTTATTGTAGAAGAACTAACATCTGTTATCAATTCTAAATCAGATTTATATACTCCATCATTTTCTTCTAGAAATTTTAAAACTCTTATATGCTTATCACTTTTAATTTTTTCTGTTTCAATTAAAAAATCTATTTCTTCTTTATCTCTTTTTAAAAATACGAAATTTCCTGTTTTTTCTTTAGCTCTATTTTCTAATTTTTTTCCACCTGTTCTAGGAGGTAACATTAGTTTTATACAATCTGATATATTGCAAAAATATTTTCTTGCCATCAATTTAGCAAGCACTATATTTTCTTCTGAAATGCTATTTTCTTCTTGAACACTAGCTATTTCTTTATTTGCAAACTCTGATGTTTCTTTTAAATTAATAATAAACCCATCTTCTAATTTCTCACCCTTTCCAAAAGGCACAAAAACTCTAGCACCAACCTGTATAGTATTTTCTAAACTAGCTGGTACTATATAATCAAAAACTTTATTTAGTGCTCTTGCATTACTATTAATAATTACTTCTGCAAACATGCTATCTCCTTTAATTCAAATAACATTCTAGCATAAATTTTACTTTTAGTAAATATTTTAAATATTGTAAAATACTTAAGATTTTCTTATTCCTTAGTAAAATTATTTTATAAACTTATAAAATAATTTTCATTTATAGTCTTCTTATTTTGGTTATATATATCTTTTTATAAGTGACTTGGTGTCGCAATCTTCTTTTTTAAAAAAATAAACAAAAGGAAGATTGCTCCAATCGCCCTTCGCTTACACTTCGGTTGGTCGCTTACGCGTCACTTTTTAAAAGATATATATAACTCGAAATAAGGAATTCTATAATTGATTTTGAAATTTATTTAAAAAAGTTTAAAATCATCTTTTTAAAGTATTTTTGGCAAAATAAAAATACACTTTATAATAAAGTGCATTTCTATTTTTATTAATTTTTGCTTTCTTGTTTTATAATTTCTTCAATTATGTTCACAGTTTTTTCCAAGTTATCATTTTTAAGAACATAATCATATAAGTTTATTCTAGATTCTTCATAATCAAATCTATTTAATCTAAGAATTATTTCGCCTTCTGAAGGTTTATCTACTCTATTTTCTAATCTTTTTTTCAATTCTTCTTTAGGTACTCTTAAAAATATAGTTACTATTTTTATATCTTTTAGTGTGTTTTTTAAAGCTTCAGTTCCATTTACATCTATATCTTTTATTATTATTCCTTCTTTTGAAGCTTCGTTTAAGATTTTTTTAGAAGTTCCATAATAATTATTATGATGAATATCATATTCATATATTTCATCATTTCTAATTTTTTCTTCAAATTCTTCTTTACTTAAAAAAATGTATGTTTCTCCAGGAATATCTCCTTCTCTTGGACTTCTAGTTGTAAGAGAAGGTATTGATTTTACATTTTCCATTCTTTTAATTATTTCTTTTTTTATTGTGTCTTTTCCTGCTCCAGCTACTCCTGACAATATAACTAACATAATTTATACCTCTTCTATATTTTACTCTTCTGAATCATCTGATTTTGTTACTTTTCCTTCTGCTATTTCATGAGCAGCTAAAGTTACTGCAGATCTTGCTTTTACTTTTGTTCTAACAGTATCCCCATCTGCTATTTGTCTTGCTCTTTTTGCAGTCATTATTACTAATGAGTATCTGTTATCATTTACTTTCTCTAATAATTCTGCTACTGTTGGTTTTACTATCATTTAAAACACCTCCTAAAATTATTCTTCAACATTATCTAATCCGTTATCTACTCTTCCTGCAATAGTTTCTGGCTGAACTGCAGATAATATAATATGTCCAGAATCCATAATAATAACTGATCTTGTTCTTCTTCCATAAGTTGCATCAACTGCTGTTTTTGCATCTTTTGCATCTTGAACAATTCTTTTTATTGGGGCTGAATCTGGGCTTACTATTGATATTATTCTTTCTGCTGAAACTATGTTTCCAAAACCAATATTAATAAGTTGCATAATCTACCTCTTTCTTTTTTATTTAGATTTTAAAAAATCTATAAAACTTATTCTATATTTTGAATTTGTTCTCTAATGTTTTCTACTTCTGTTTTTATTTCAATAACTCTATTTGTTATTTCTAAACAATTTGCTTTAGATCCAATTGTGTTTACTTCTCTATTTATTTCTTGGATAAGAAAATCTATTTTTTTACCTATAGGAGAAGATTGTTTTATTAAATTTAAAAACTGTGATATATGACTTTTTAATCTAGTAAGTTCTTCTTCTATAGAAGATTTATCTGAAAAAATAACTATTTCTTGCATTAATCTATTTTCATCTACAGTTCCTGGTTTTAAAAGTTCATTTACTCTTTCTTGAAGTTTAGCAATATAATCTTCAACAAGAGTGCTAGAAAAAGATGTTATTTCTTTTACTTTTTCTTCAATTAAGTATATTCTCTTTTCAATATCTTCTATTAGTTTAGTACCTTCAGTTTCTCTCATCTTAACAAAATTTTTAATTGCTTCATCAACTGCAATCATTAATTCTGATGAAATTAATTCTTCGTCTTCTTCATCTTCTAGTTTTAATATTTCTGGTAATTTAGAAACATCTATTACACTAACATTAAAATCTATATTTGTTTCTTCTGCTAAACTTTTTAATTGTGTTAAATATTCTTTAGCAAGCTCTTTGTTTATTTTTATGCTTGTTCCTCTACTGCTAAAATTTTCAAAATTTATAAATACATCAATTTTCCCTCTAGAAATTTCTGCATTTATTCTTTTTCTTATGTTATCTTCAACACTATTTAAAAATCTAGGTAACCTTATATTTATATCTGAATATTTGTGATTTACAGATTTAATTTCAACAGTATATATTCTTCCTTCGTTTTCATATTTTCCACGGCCAAAGCCTGTCATACTTTTTATCAATGTTGTTTCCTCTTTTCCTATTATTTTTTCTAATTACTTTCTTATTTTTTGCTTTTTTCTAATTGTTTTCTTAGTTTTCTTACTTTTTGTTCTTTTCTTATTTCCTGTCTTATTTTTTCTTCTTCTTGAGCTTTTTTTCTATATGTTTTTGTACTATCTTCATCTAAGTAACTTGTTTTTTCTGTAT
Organism: uncultured Clostridia bacterium; assembly: GCA_947628085.1. GTDB lineage: Bacteria > Bacillota > Clostridia > TANB77 > CAG-508 > Scatovivens. The sequence goes on along the minus strand of CANQYM010000006.1, from coordinate 57,110 downwards.
ATTCCATCATTTCTTTTACATCACTTAAATTATTTTGATAACTAAATTTTTTCTGTTTAAATATTAATACAGATTTTATAGCATAATAAATTACTAATCCACAAGGTAATATCATTATGCTAACTCTTAATTCTTTTGTTGTGTGTAGATATATGTATGGAATGTATAACGACAAAACAGCACAAATTAAAAGTTCTATTCCTATAAAACAAAATTTTAAACTGTTTTTTCTATAAGCAATTTCAAACATTATAATAGTGAACAATATTATTCCTAGAGCAAAAAATTTTAAATATTCTTCAAATAAGTTGCTTTCAAAATTGTAGTATACTAAATTTATTGCAAATAGATAAGCAATAATTATTATTGCTATTATTATGTTTTGAAAAATATCTGTGCTTATATTATTTTTTACTCTATCTGGCAACTTTCTTTTTTTATCTATTTCCAGTTGCATTAATTTTGCTTTGTCCAATACTATATTCCTCCATTTTCAAGTTCATACATTATTATAGAAGAAACTTGCATTGCTACTGTTTCTGTTCTTAAAATTCTTTTTCCTAAAGATATTACTTTTGCTCCTGCGAGTTTTAGTTTATTTATTTCGTCTTCTTCCATTCCGCCTTCTGGTCCGATAACTACAGCTATTTTATAGTTTTTTTCTTTATCTTTTATTTTTGTTAATTCGTTTTTTATGTAGTTTTCTTTTTCGTTTTCATAAGCTACTAAAAATAAATCATAATCTTTTACTTTTTCACATAAAGAATTAATATTTTCTATATTTCTTACTTTTGGAATTATATCTCTATTACATTGCTTTGCTGCAACTTCAGCTATTTTATTCCATCTGTCTATTTTTTTTAATTCATCTTTTTCAGAAATTTTAACTATACATCTTTTTAAATTTAATGGTATAAATTCTGTTACTCCAAGTTCTGTGCCTTTTTGAATTACAAGTTCCATTTTATCTGCTTTTGGTAATCCTTGAAAAATGTGTAAATTAACATTTCCTTCTGCAGTAATTTCTATCTTTTTTAAAATTTCACATTCAATTTCTTTAGATGTAATATTTGTTATTTCACATTCATAATTTTGTGAATTATCGCTATCACATACTTTAATTTTATCTTTTACATTTAATCTTAAAACATTTTTTATATGATTAACATCTTCACCAATTATATTTATTTTGCTATTTTCTATTTGACTTTGTTTTACAAAAAATTTACTCAAAATTAAAATCTCCTAATCAAAGATTTTAATATTATATCATAGAATTTTAAAGAAATAAAGAGATTTTTTAAGAATAAATAAGTTTTTGGATGAAATATTCACAGATTGATATTAATTAATATTTTTTCAATTTATGCATATAATAGCATAAAAATAAAAAACTTTTTAAAAATTTTTAAATAAATACTTGCATATAAAAATATAATACTATATAATATTTTTGTTCGAAAAATCACATTCCTCTTTAGCTCAGTTGGTAGAGCGCTCGGCTGTTAACCGATAGGTCGTTGGTTCGAGTCCAACAAGAGGAGCCAAAATAAAAAAGTCCATTGTAAATGGACTTTTTTATTTTGCATTTTAACTTGGAGGACTCGAAAAGGAGGATTAGAAAATAGTCCGGTGGACTATTTTCCCGACGCGGCTCGTCGAGTCCAACAAGAGGTACGTTGCCAGTGGCAGAAAACCACTAGCTTATTCTTAAATATTATGTTATAATATTTTATATTTTGTGAAATGGAGAGTTTTATGGGAAAAATTTTAACTGATTATTCAAATTATAGAAATGCAAAATTTGATTTATATGCTGAAAAAAGTAGTGGCGGTTTATGCTATTTATTAGCTATTCCTAAAAGATTTGATGAAAATGCAGAATTGGTTGTTGAAAGTTTTAATTCTGGTGGTAAAGAATCTAATTATTATGCTTTTAATATATCTCAAGCATTAGATGTGAGAAATAATCATCAATTTAATCAACTTCTAGATGTTTGTGAAGATGCCCCTATTGTTTTACCCATAACTCCTTGTCTTAAAGATCATCCAGACACACAACAATTATCATTAGAATCAGTAACTGATGAACACATTGATGAAAAATTCTTCACTTGTATTCAAGATGCTCAAGCTAAAGTTCACGAGATTACTGGCAAAAAATTAAATAATAAAGTATTTTTAAATGGTTATTCTGCTTCTGGTGTTTTTGCACAAAGATTTGCATTAATTCATCCAGAAATTATTGATAGATGTCTTATTGGCGGTGCTGCTGGTACTATTCCTATTCCAACAGAAAAATTAGATTATCCTATTGGAATAAAAAATTATGAAACATTATTTGGAAAAAAATTTGATTTAGATTCATATAAAAAAATACAATTTGGTTATTATGTTGCACAAAACGAAGAAAAAGAAGCAGGCTTTTTTGATATAAACGGAGAAAGAGTAACTTCTAATAGTCAAATACCTGCCCCAATGCACGATATATCTTACCGTAGTCTTTCTACTCCAAAAGAAGTTGGAAAAAGTCAAAGAAAATTACTTGGTGAAACAATGAATTCTAGATTTCAAAATTCCATTGAATTTTATAAAGAATTAGGAATTGATATATCTGCAATTATTTTAAGAGATGCAAACCACCGTGAAATTTTTAATAGTAACATTACTAGAAGTTCAGATTATTTAAAACAACAATTAATTAATTTTTACACAAAAAAAGAGCCTTTAAAAAAAGACTCTATTAATTGTGTTTCTGAAATAAATAATAGTTTTCAAAAAAGTAGAGCTGGAGAAGTTAATGAAAGATAATAAAATCTAAATAAGTTTTACTTTTGAAATCCAGTTTGATATAAATTCTTTTTCTATTAATATATTATTATTTATCCCTGTTCCTAAATCAATATTAGGTTTATTTTTAGCATGATAGTCTGTTCCACCAGACATATATTTATTATATTTTTTGCATAATTTACACGCAATTTCTTGTTCTTCTTTTGAAAAAATTGGATATATACATTCCATTCCATCTATATCTGTTCCTGATAGTATTTTTTCAATCGTTTCCACTTTATTTTTAAAAGGATATAAAAATCCGTGTGCTAAAAAGGCAAGTCCTCCAGCTTCATGAATTCTAGAAATTAGTTCATCTATGCTTAATGAAAAATTAGTTTCATCAAAATAAAATGGACTTTCACTATTACTTTGATGAACTCTATAAAAAGTATGCTCATTAAAGTCTCCAATTTTATTTATAATTTCTCTATTTTCTTCATGTTTTAATAATTCAGTTGCCATAACAAAGGCACTGAATTGCTTAGCGCTATCTTTTCTATCTATATAAGTATTTTCTTTATCATATTTTAAGCCCAAGCTATTTGCAATATTTTTTGTTTTCTCTAAAATAGTATTTTGCATTTTTTCCATATCAATTGTATGAATTCTCATTTTTTTATAGTCTATTCCATAAGCCAAAACCTCTATTGGCACTCTATCAAAACTTGTTTTAATTTCAGAACCTATAATTATTTTTCCATTATATAATTTTCTCAAATCTTGATTTCTTTCTAATTCAAAATACGCTCCAACAGAATCATGATCTGTTATAGAAATAATTTCAATGTTTTTACTATTAACTTTCTGTAATAATTCTTCAACCGTATCTGTACCGTCAGAATGGTTTGTATGTATATGTAAATCAATCATTATATTTTCCTCTTATTTGCTATTTTTCTTATCTGCTTCCAATAGACTATTTATTAATCCACAACATTCTCTACCTTCACCACAATATCTATCTGTTACACATGTTGAACCTAAACCTTTTCCTATAAGTGGTGCAACAGTTGATACTTGTTTAGCTATATCTTTTGCAATAAATCTAATTTGCCATTGAGCTTTATTACAACAACGCATTCTGCAAACCCATTGAGTATTTCTAGCATTCATAGTTGTTACTACATTAAGCATTTGATTGCTTAAGTAAAAATATACTAAATCTCCCTCATAAACACCCATTTTTTCAAATTTTTCTTTTACTTCAATATTCTTTTTTACAGCTTTATCATATATATCTTTGGCGTTTGCCTTAATAGATTCTGGGGTTATATAATTATTCATATTCCACATTGGTAAAAATTCTGGAACTAATAAAGAATGCATTCTATGTCTAGTTAAATGAGTAAGAACAGCTAAAGATATTGGAATTTGGAAACTAAAGCTTACTTGTTCTAGTTCTCTTCTCTCATCTTTATGCATAATTTCATACATCATTTTTTCTTTTGCATTTTTATCTTTTTTAAGCATTTCTTTTAAAATTTCTCTTGCCTCTTCTCTTGAGCATTGATAATGATACATTATTGAGCTTTCTAAAACAACATCATCTGCATTAGGAGTATAGCTTATCATTTGTGTTTTTTCTAGAATTTTTATTTCAGGTCTTTTAGCAGAACTTTCTAAATATTCAAATCCTGTTTTTAAATTTTCTTCTTGTGCTTTTATGTTAGGAACTAAATATGGTACATTTATGCTTACAATATTATAAAGCTCTTCTCCTACTTCTTTTAAATCTGGAATTTTACTTAAATGGCCAAATTTAAGTGCAATAATCATTCTTTCTAATTCTCTTGCATTTACTCCCATTATTATATTGCTATGATATGAATAAGGTAAAATAAATCTTGCATCTTCTACTTTTACACCTTTATCAACAATTTCTCCATATGTATCAAACAACATTTTCATGTTTTCTTTGTATTCTTTTTTTAGTTCTTCATTTTTTTCATGAATTTCTCCATTTTTATTTCTAAATTCTGGAACATAATATCCAACAGTTCTAAAATCTACTTCTCTTCTTGATTTTATTGTAAAAGAAGTTAATCTATATCCAATTAAAGTTTGTTCAACTATAGGTGTTACATCACATAAAGCAAATACTAAATAATCATGTTCAATAATTGATTTATGTCCCATTTTAATAATTCTTTTAACTAGTTTTAAGTTGCTTTCATAATCATTGCAACTTTCTAAAACTTCAAGTACATTTCCTGGAAATCTAGATAATTTTCCAGCAGCAGCAGTATTTTGAATTCTTTTTTCTAGTTCATTTTTTTCACAACCACCTAATAATTCTATTTTCATTTTATATTTTTCCTTTCACATCATTTTCTTCTTTTATATCACAATTTTTTTATCACTTCAATACAATTTTAAATGTAAAAAAATGAGTGAAAAAATCACTCATTTTTTATTCATCATCTTCTTCTAGATATTCTTCTGCATCATCAGGATTTTCCTCTATTTCAATATTTGAAATATCAAAATCTTTTTCAGAATCATTTATATTAATTTTATTTTTTTTAGTTTGTTTATTAAAAGTACTTTTAAATTTAGCTTTTCTTTCTTTATTTTCATTATTTGAAACATTATTTGTACTTTCTTTATTTCCGTTTTCTTTATTTGAATTTTCTTTAGCAACTTTTTGAGCAGTGTCTATTGATTTATCTACTATTATATTTGCTTTTTCCATTAAATCTGGAACATAGTCCATTAATTTATCTATTGCTGAAGTGTGTTCAATAGGAAGAACTTTTATAGAATCTCTTGATACTACAACAAAAGCAACTGGATTAATTGAAATTCCAGCTCCACTACCTCCACCAAATGGAAGTCTATATTGAACCTCTTCTTCTTTATCTTTCTTTTTATATTCATCAAGTGTTTCACCTTTAAATTCGCTACCACCTGCTGCAAATCCAAAGCTAACTTTTGAAATTGGTATTATAACCATTCCGTTTTTCGTTTCTATTGGTTCACCAATTATGGTATTAACATCAACCATATCTTTTATGCTATTCATAGCTGTTTCCATTAAAACTTCTATTGGATGCTCGCTCATACTTTTTATTCCTTCTTTCTTTCAAACTATTTTTATATTATTATTTCCATAAAAGATTCTATTATACTATTAATTATTTTCTTTTTTTCTCATTTTAAATAAAAGCAAAATAAAGTTAAAAAAAGGAAATTTTATTTCTGTTATTAAATTTATGCTTAAATAGTTTTCATTTGAATACTGTGGAAAAATTCTATAGTTATAATTTTTTTCATTATAACTATAAATTAATTTGCTTAAAATAATTGATATACATGTTGAAATAAAAGGAATTGAAAATGTTGTTATCATTTGATTTGCTGTTCCAAAGTATAGTTTTAAATTTAATGAATTTATATTTGCATTTATATTTTTAAAATTCTTTCTATTATCGAAAATTAATTTTGCTACTGATGTAAGTTTATTCTTATTTTTCTCAGCTTCTTCAATTTTCTTAAGTATATTTGCTTTAATTTTTTTACTTAATTTTATTTTAAGAACTTTAAATAAGCATATTTTTATAGTGATAGTAGCTTTTTCAATTTCTAGTTTTTTATTGCTATATAAAATATGGCAATTTTCTATATCTATTAATATATCAGAATACACTAATCCTATTAAAATTATACAAAAAAAGATAATAATAATTAATATAACTAGAATTACTAACATATAACACCTACTTATAGTAATTATTATTATCTTTTTTTACAGTATTATCCAATTTTCATTTTTCAAAATAAATTTAATTTTCTTTTTTCTTTTTTGAAATAACTATGTCTCCAAATAGTTCTTTTTGCTCTGCTGTTATTTTATTTCTTCTGCTTAATTCTAAAACTCCAGAAAATGCTGTAACAACTTCTGCTTTTGGTTTTTCTTTAAGAGAAAATAATTTTCCAAAAATAAATTTAGGCTTTCTTATTAATTCTCTAAATATGTCTTTTACTTTATCTGAAACAGAAAATGTATCGTAAACCGCAATTTTTTCTATGTTTCTAGCATTTTCATTTTTCTTTTCTTCATTTTTTTGAACTAGTAATCGATATTTTTCGATTATGTCATTTGGAGTAAACTCTTTTTCCAATTCTTGTTTTGGAAGCTCTATTTTATCTGGCAATTTATAAAATCTTTTTGAAAAAATTTGTATTCTTTCTTTAAATTGCTTGCTTATTTCTTTATATTGCTTATATTCAATAATTCTGCGTATTAGCTCTTCTTCTGTAATTTCTGCTTCATCATCTACTTCTTTTGGTAGAAGTCCTTTAGATTTTATTAAAAGAAGTGTTGATGCCATTACTAAAAACTCACTTGCTATTTCCAAGTTTAGTTCTTCTTGTTCTTTTAAGTAATTAATATATTGATCTGCAATATCTGAAATATTTACTTTATATATGTCCATTTTATTTTTATCTATTAAGTAACATAGTAAATCTAATGGACCTTCAAAGTTTTCTAATCTTAATTCATATTTTTTTGATTCTAATGTTATTACTTTATTATTCATAAAAAATACCTACTATTTTAATTCATATCGTCAAAAGCAATATTAACGCTTTCAGACATATATCCTTTTTTATATAAATAATCTTTTATTTCTTTTTCTTCTGAGTCTCTTTGCTTTTTTAATATTATAGCCTTTGCTGAAGATATTTCATATTCTAACATAACGTCTTTATTTTTGCAAATGTAATCATCTATTAAATTTTTTTCTACACCTTTTTGGCATATTTTATATTCTATTTCTTTTATTGATAAATTTCTTAAAGCCATAAATTCATTTACTGCTCTTTTAATGTATTCTTCATCATTTATATAACCTTGCTCTTTAAAATATTCAATGCTGTCTTCTAATAAATTTTCATCTTCATTTGAAAATTTTTGTCTTACTTCTGCTTCTGTTCTTTTTTTATACATTATATATTTTAAAACTTTACTTTTTAATTTATCTAATTTTTCTGCTTCTTCTAGTTTTTGTTTGCTTGCATATTCCATAATAATTAATTTCTCTTTCTTTATTTTTTTAAATGGGTTGAAAACTTAAATTTTTCAACCCATTTTTTATAAAATTATATTTTTAAAAGCTAAAATATTAATGTAAAGATTATTCTTCTGGCTCTTCAGTTTCTTCTTCTGATGTTTCATCTTCTTCAACTAATGCATTTTCAAAAGCTTTGTTAGAATTATCTCTTACTTTTTTCTCTACTTCTTCCATTATTTTAGGATTTTCTAATAGATATTTTTTAACATTTTCTCTACCTTGTGCAATTTTTTCTCCTTTATAGCTAAACCATGAACCACTTTTTTCAATGATATCTAAGCTAACAGCTAAATCTAAAACACAACCTTCTTTAGAAATTCCTCTACCATAAATAATGTCAAATTCTGCTTCTCTAAATGGTGGAGCAACTTTATTTTTTACAACTTTAACCCTAGTTCTATTTCCTATAACTTCACCATCTTGTTTAATAGATTCTATTCTTCTTATATCCATTCTAACAGATGCATAATATTTTAAAGCTCTACCACCTGCTGTTGTTTCTGGATTTCCAAACATTACTCCAACTTTTTCTCTTAATTGATTTATAAATATTATTATTGCATTTGTTTTGTTAATTGTTCCTGCAAGTTTTCTTAATGCTTGTGACATTAATCTTGCTTGCAAACCAACATGTGCATCTCCCATATCTCCATCAATTTCTGCTTTTGGAACTAGTGCAGCAACAGAGTCTACAACAACTATATCTATTGCCCCACTTCTTATTAATGCTTCAGCAATTTCTAATGCTTGTTCACCAGTATCTGGTTGTGAAACGATTAAATTATCTATATCTACACCTATTTTTTTTGCATAAGCAGGATCTAGTGCATGTTCTGCATCTATGAATGCTGCCTCTCCTCCTAATTTTTGTGCTTCTGCAACAGCATGTAAAGCAAGAGTTGTTTTACCAGAAGATTCTGGTCCATATATTTCTACTATTCTTCCTCTTGGTATACCACCAATTCCTAAAGCTATATCTAAGTTTAAAGCTCCTGTTGAAATAGCCTCAACATTCATTGATTTATATTCTCCTAATTTCATTACAGAACCTTTTCCAAATTGTTTTTCTATTTGACTCATTGCAGCATCTAGTGCTTTTCTTTTTTCTGAATTGTCTTCCATTTAATTTCCTCCTAACAAATATTTGTTTGTAAAACTTATGTTCTTATTATATCTCTAATTTTTCTTTTGTCAATACCTTTTTTTATCTTCTATACCATTTTTCTATATTATGAAAAATATTAAAAGTATTAGCTGTTATATTTCCAACTAAACTTTGATTATAAACTAGTATATCCGTATTTCTATATAAACCAATATATGGTGCTTCTTCTAAATAAATATCATATAGTCTAGCATATTTTTCATATAAGGTTTTTTCATCTGTTGTATTTGATACTACATTCATAATTTCAGAAACTTCATTATTATTATAATTTGCCAAGTTTCCTTCTCCAAAAAAAGTTTCTAAGCTAGGAGAATATCCTAATTTAATACCCATTAATGCTACATCATATCTTCTATTTGAAATAGCATCATTATAAGCATCTGCTGATAAATAATTTATTGTAACTGGTATTCCTAAATTAGCTAATTGATTTTTTATATTTTCTGCAACATTTACTCTTGTTTGATTATTTGTGTTCACAGTTAAAGAAAACTCTAATCTTAGTGTTTTTCCATTTACATTCTTTATCCATGAATTGCTTGTACGTTGCCAACCTGTACTACTTAATATTTGAGAAGCTTGCTCTGTGTCTACTGGAATATTTAAATCTTTTGTATAAAGCCAATTTCCCATATCTAAACTAAAATTTGAAGGTGTATATCCTTTTCCTAAGCAAGTTGCAACTATATTATTTTTATCTATTGATAAGCTTAAAGCTTTTCTAACAGCTGGATCAGATAATAATTCATTTTGTGTATTTATGCTTAAAAAATCATATTCTCTTGATTTATATTCAACTTTATTATAGCCTAAATTTCCAATATAATTTTCTATATCATTTATCTTTACAGAAATAATATCTATTTCTCCATTTTTAAAAGCAGAATAGCATTCACCTATAGAACCATATAAATTAATATTTATTTCTGTTGCCATAGGTTTTCTACTTGAATTCCAATAATTTCCATTAGGTACAAGTTTTATAATGTTGCTACTAACTTCCACTATTTTAAACATGCCAGTTCCTATAGGAGCCTTTGGACTAGTTGCAAAGTCTTCTCCCTCAAAGAAACTTTTACACATTATAGGAAATGTTAAATTATATTCAAAAAATTGCACTGGTCTTAACAATTTAATTTTTAATGTAGAACTATCTATAGGCTCTATATATTCTACATCTTTAAGATTATCAGAATAAATAGGGCTTATTCCATTTGATATTAATTGCATAGTGTAAATTACATCATCTGCTGTAAAATTGCTATTATTTTCCCAAACGACCCCTTTTCTTAGTTTTACAACATAAGTTAAATCATCTGACTTTGCAATTTCTTCTGCTAAGCAATATTCTAATTTGTAATTTTCATTTAATGTAACTAGTGGGTCATAAATGATTTTAGTAATTTCTTGCACATTTCTGTTGTTTGTAAGTAGTGGATTAATAGTATCTAATTGTGATATAGATAATCTCAAATCTGTTTTTATATTACTTAAAGTAGAAGTTTGATCTAAATTAGTATTTTGATTATTTGATTTACTTTGAAAAACAACATACAAAGTATATGCAACTAAAAAAACTACAACTACGGCAAAAATATATTTAAATAAATTGTTACTGTTCATTTTTAATTACCTTTCTACGCAATTATAATATATTATTTTTTTCAGATTTTCAATAAAAAAATTAAAAAAAAGATGCTACCATAAATAAATAATTATCCCTCTTTATGGCAATAATATTTATTCATATTAGCATCAACATTTCATTTATAATTTATAATTTATAATTTATTTATTATTTTCTAGATTCTATAATTAATTTAATTCCAGTTCTGTCTTCTCCTTCCACTTGAACTTCTGCAAATGCTGGAATACATACTAAGTCAACTCCCGCTGGTGCCACAAAACCTCTTGCAATTGCCACTGCTTTTATTGCTTGATTTAAAGCTCCAGCTCCTATTGCTTGCATCTCTGCTCTTGTGCTTTCTTTAACTAACCCTGCGATTGCTCCTGCAACTGAATTTGGGTTTGATTTTGATGAAATTTTTAAAACTTCCATTTTCTTTTTTCCTCCTATAATTTTTATTTTTTCTTGTGTTTTGATGTTCTAATTTTACAATAATCATTTTTGCAAGTCTATACTTTTTCATCATTTTATAGGAGTTTCGTATGTCAATTTTCTACAGTATTTTCAAGCTTTGTACGTTTTTTGTCGAATAATATATTATTATGTTAATTTATGTGCTCATAAATTACAAAGTAATCATCTTCATAAATTTTATTCCAATTTGGATCATCATCTATATATAGGCTAATTAATTCAGTTTTATATAAGATTGCATGTGTTATTCCATATTTTTCAAATATTTCTTTATAGTCTATATTGCCACAAATTATTTCATACCAATCTTCAAGGATAGTACAATCTTTATTAAAGCTTTGTGTAAAAACTTCAGCTCTAGAATCTAAGAATGTTTTTATTCCTTTGAACTCTAGATAACTTCCAAAATTAAAATGATTATATATTTTCATTTTAGATGTATCTATATTTTTTAAAATATACTCACTTGCTAATGTTGGATAACTTTTCTCATCAACATAATCATTTTTATAATTATAAGAAAAACTATATATTATATTAGATATTATAAGAGTAAAAATTAATAAAATACTAATTACATTATATTTTTTGTTTTCAAAACTTAATTTAACATTATAATCTTTTAGAAAATCTCCAACTATTCTTATTATGCAAATTGTAGAAATTAAGGCAAAGAAAAAGTGAGATCTAGCTATAAGCATACTTAAAAACAAAAATCCTAAAATAAATAAGCAATCAGTAATTTTGGCTTTTGTTTTTGTAAATCCTAATATTGCTACTACAAGTGATAGCATTGTTATTTCAACAACTAGATTTTCTATTGTAAGTGGTTGCACTTCAGATATAAATTTTGATCCCACACCACCAAATGTTTTAAACATATAAAGATATGGTTCTATTTTTTCTGGAGTAAAAAATGGTGCTATAATAGCAATTATAATAAATATTATTAGTTTTAGAATATTATTTTTTTCGACTATAAATTTACTATCTTTAAAATCTATTATTTTTTGCTTAGCAAGTACAAATTCTATTATATAAGGCACAAACATTAAAAAGTAAAATAAATAAACAGATAGATGAACATTAATTAATATAAAAGGTAAAATTGCAAGAATTACATAATATATTTTTTTATCTGTTTTTAACACTTGTTCAATTGAATAAAATTCTATTAGAAAAATTAAAAAAGATATTAATTGTCCTCTTGCACAAAATTCAAATCTCATAAGATATGTAATTAATATGGTATATAAAAAAGAAATAAAATTATTCTTTAAAATTTTATTTACAATATGATAATAAAGTAGCATTTGCACACATGCTACTATTATTACAAAAATGTAAATACCAGTAAAATTAAAATGATTATAAATTTCAGCAATTAGAACATCAAAAGCCCATCTTGGATTAATGAAATTCAAATTTTCATGCCAAACTAATTTTTCTTGTGTATTTATTCCATTTTCTAATATATCTTCACCTAAAGCTAATGTAAAAAAAGTATCATTTTGAAAAGTTTTTTCGACTATAGTAGAAATAAAAATAATTAAAAAAAATATTAATATAATATTTTTAATTTTTTCGTGCTTCATATTTTTTCTCCATTTATTTTAGTTTATCCAAATATTTCTTTTAGATTAATAATTCCAAAATTCTCTAATGCATTTAATAGAAGCATGCAAGAAATTGTTAGTATAATTATTATAACTAATAAAACGCATCCAAATAATATTCCTTGATATAAATAATTTTCTTTTATTTTTTTGTGCAGTGTCTCATAATTTTTTACTGCATAAATAATAACAGAAATTATAAATATAAATGCTATAATTTCTAATATTGCTAACATATAATTCTCCTACTTATTTATTCTTTCGATTCTTACAACCTTATTTGTTTTATCATCTATTTCAAACATAACACTATTAAATTTAGATTTTCCTTCTGCAACCTTGTATTTCTCTGGTAAAGCAGTTTCAAATCTTTTTATAGATACATCCACATCCATTCCAATAACAGACTTCTTAGGCCCTGTCATTCCAATATCTGTAATGAAAGCTGTTCCTTTTTCCAAAATAGTTTCATCTGCTGTTTGAACATGTGTGTGTGTTCCGTAAATAATTGTTGCTTCACCATCTAAATAGTATGCTAACGCCATTTTTTCTGCTGTTGCTTCAGCATGAAAATCTATAACAATTATATCTACAGCTTCTTTTACTTCTGAAATAATATCTTTTGCAATTAAAAAAGGATTCTCTGAAAGAACTGTCATTGTAACCCTTCCAATTAAATTAATTACACAAATAGATTTTCCATTACATTCAAAAATTTCATATCCTCTACCAGGATTATTATTAGGATAATTAGCTGGTCTTATTATTTGTTTATCATCTATAAAATTAAAAATTTCTTTTTTACCCCACGTATGATTTCCCATAGTAACAATATTTACACCAAGGGCTAATATTTCTCTATACATTTTTTCTGTAAGTCCCATCCCATCTGCTGCATTTTCTGCATTAACAATAGTAAAATCTATGTTGTTTTCTTTAACAACACTTGGTAATGTTTCTTTTAATTTTTGAATACCACTTTTGCCAACAATATCTCCTACAGCCAAAATTCTCATTTATAAAAATCTCCTTTAAATTCTTTTCAATAGTCTAATTTCAAGCCAGTTTTTATCATTTTTTAAAACAGCTTCTCTTATGTAATTTAAGTCATATTTTGCAGTATTTTCTATAAATTTTATTACCTCATCTAAATTTAAAATTTTTGTTTCTCCATCTTTATAAAAAACTTTTCCTTTAATTTCAATAGGTATTTTTACTTTAAATTTTTCTTCTAATTTTTTATTTAGTATATCATAGTCATTATATACATATTCCTTAGAAAATATAGTTAAAAACTTATTATAAAATAAGTAATCAGTAACTAAATGTAAAAAATATCCTTTGTTAAAATCGCTTTCTATATCATTTTCATCAAAAAAAGCTTTTAAATTAACATTGCTGCTTTTTTCTCCATAATGTGTTATAGCTTTATCACTAACAGAATCTGGATAAATTATTCCTTTAATAAATTCTTCATAATTCTTAATTTCATTAGGAAAATTTCTAATAAATTCTTCTCCAACAGCTAGATGAATAACATATCCTGCCATTTCCTACTCCTTTACATATTTTTTAATAACTTCTTCATCTGATAAGTTTATTTTTCTTAAATCATTAATTAAACTCAAATATTCTTTTTTGTTTTCTTCATTTTTTTCTTGATTAAATTTTGTTCTAGCTTTATTTAGTTTTTCATTCATAACAAATTTAGCATATTCCACATTATTTATATAGTCATCACATTTTGTATTCATATTAAATTTTTTTCCTTCCTCTATTTAATTTGTTAGTCGTCAAAATCAGGAAATTCTGGTGATTTTCTGTGATTTTCTTCTCTAGACATAAATTCATCATGAAAACTATCTAATCTTTCAATTTGTTCTGTTTCTCCATAGCTTTCTAGTTTTTTTCTTATTTCTAAATATCTGGTTTCAAATTCTTCTGGTTCTACTTTTAAACCACTTACTATATTCCTATAAGTTTGAGTAGCACTCACATTTGGAGTTTCTCTTCTAGAATATACTTGAATTGGAGAGAAATTTGTTTCTTCATTTCCTCTAGTACTAATAACTATTTCATCAAAAATTCCCATTTTTTCCATTTTCTCTATATTTAAAGGAATTTTTTCAACTGAGTCTTTATCTACTCTAGTATTTCTTCTACATTCACCTTTTTCTTTTAAGAATTTACAATATCTTGTAAACATTGATAAATTAGCTTCATCTGGTGAAACAGCTAACACAGATAATCTTGCTCTATATCCTTTTTCTCTTAAGTTCTTCGTATGTTCAATAAATTTTGATGAATTTCTTAATGCTGTTTCTAATATTATATTGTATCCTCTTTCTGAAGCTCTATCTACTATATCTTTAATTATTTGATGTACATATTTTTTAAGTAGTAAAAATTCTTCTCTTTCTGTATATGTACTTTGAATTTCTTCATGTTGTGGATGTGATGCTTTTAACACATCTTGGTCTATTATTATAGCTCCTTCTGGTAATTTTTCTAATTCTTTATTAACAAGTAAAGTTTTTCCTCCACCAGATTGACCTCCTACCATAACAACTGTAGGATGTTCAGATGGTCTAACATTTCCAGTTATAATTAATTCATTAAAAATTGAATCAAGGTTTTTTTCATATTCTTCTTTTGTAAGTGTCCATTTTTTTCTTTCTTCTTCTAAGTTTTCTTCGTTTTCCAAAGACATAAGTTACTCCTTCTATACTAGTACTGAAGAAATATGAAATACTTCTCCGTTGTTTTTTAATTTTTTTTGAGTTTCTTTTAAAATATTATGATCATCATCTAATAGCATCACATAATCATAATATTTTAATTTTTCTTCCATTTTTTCACATTTCACATAAGGTCTTGTTATTGGATTATATTCATTTCTTTCTTTAACTAAAATTATGTAATTTTCTTTTTTTATGAAAGGAACATATTTTTTAAGCCATTCCTTTTTTTCTTCTTCTATTATTTTGCTTTTTGATAAAGTTAAAATAAATATATCTAAATTTGCTATTTCATTTATTTTTTCAAGTTCATTTATTATTACTCGCATAGGCATAGAATTTAAGAAAAGCTCTTTAGTTTCATTAGTAATAAATCCATCTTGATAAACTTTATATTCAGCAATTGTTCCATCCATATCTACAAATAATGCGACCTTATTATATTTACTACAAATTTGTTTTATTTTTTCACAAAAGTTCATTAAATTCTCCTATTTAAAAATTTATCTTCTACCTTCATAATCTTTTAGCATAACATCATGTGCTCCGCCTTCTTTTATGCTAACATTAGAAACTACAGTTAATCTAGCTTTTTCTTGGAATTCTTTTATTGTTATTGCTCCGCAGTTACACATTGTAGATTTTATTTTGGCAACTGTAATAGCTACATTATCTTTTAATCTTCCTGCATAAGGTATAAGAGAATCAACACCTTCTTCAAATACTAATTTGTTTTTAGCTTCTCCACCTAAGTCATATCTTTGCCAGTTTCTAGCTCTATTTGAACCTTCACCCCAATATTCTTTCATAAAAGTACCATTTCTTTTAACAACTCTTGAAGGGCTTTCATCAAATCTTGCAAAATATCTTCCCATCATAACAAAATCAGCTCCCATTGCCAAAGCTAATGTTATATGATAGTCATGAACAATTCCTCCATCAGAGCAAATTGGAATATAAATTCCTGTACGATTATAATACTCATTTCTTGCTTCAACAACATCAATTAAAGCAGATGCCTGGCCTCTACCTATTCCTTTTGTTTCACGAGTTATACAAATTGATCCACCACCTACTCCAACTTTTATGAAGTCTGCTCCATTCTCTGCTAAGTAGTAAAATCCTTCTTTATCTACAACATTTCCTGCACCGATTTTTACAGAATTTCCATATTTTTTTCTAACCCAATCTATTGTATTTTTTTGCCATACAGAAAATCCATCTGATGAATCCATACAAATTAAATCAACACCTGCATCTACTAATGCTGGTATTCTTTCCTCATAATCTCTAGTATTTATTCCTGCTCCTACAATAAATCTCTTATTTTCATCTAATAAAGAATATGGATTTTCTTTATCTGATTCATAATCTTTTCTAAAAACTAAACTATGTAAATTATCATTTTCATCTAATATAGGTAAACAACTTATTTTGTTGTCCCAAATTATATCATTTGCTTCATGTAAAGAAATTCCTTTTCTTGCAAAAACAATTTTTTCTTTAGGGACCATATAATTACTTACTTTGTCATTTACGTCAACTCTAGATAGTCTAAAATCCTTGTCTGTAACCAATCCTAAAAATTTTCCTGTTGCTGTACCATCTTCTGTTATCATTACTGTTGAATGTCCAGTTTCTTCAATTAATTCCATTAATTCTTTAATAGTTGTTGTACTTGTAACATTAGAATCACTAGTTACAAATCCTGCTTTATATTTTTTTACATTTCTTACCATTTGAGCTTGTGATTCTATTGATTGTGCTCCAAATATAAAAGAACATCCACCTTCTCTTGCAAGTGAAATTGCCATTTTTTCTCCTGAAACAGATTGCATAATTGCAGAAACCATTGGTATGTTTAAACTATACTTTGGTTCCTCTCCTTTTTTAAATTTTACAAGTGGTGTTTTCAAACTTACATTATTTGGAATACACCTTTCATCAGTTAAGTTTGGTAATAAAAGAAATTCATTAAAAGTTCTTGATACATCTTTTAATACTTCAGACATAAATTTTTCCCCCTAAATTTTATTTAATTATTTCATATTTTTAATTCTTTCAATAGCCTCTATAGTATTTTCTTTTGTTCCAAAAGCAGTTAATCTAAAATATCCTTCTCCACTTGGTCCAAAGCCTACACCTGGAGTTCCAACAACATTTACTTCATTTAATAGTTTATCAAAAAATTCCCATGAAGTTAATCCACTTGGTATTTTAAGCCAAATATAAGGTGCATTTTTACCACCATAAACAGTATAGCCTGCTTCTTGTAGTCCTTCTTTAATTATTTTTGCATTATTCATATAGTATAATATATTTTCTTTTATTTGCTTTTGACCTTCTTCTGAATAAATGGCTTCAGCACCTCTTTGAACTGGATATGAAACACCATTAAATTTTGTTCCCTGTCTTCTATCCCATAAAGATATTAAATTTACTTCTTTTCCTTGTTTAGTATAAACTTTTAATTCTTTTGGTATAACAGTATAAGCACATCTTAGTCCTGTAAATCCAGCAGTTTTAGAAAAACTTCTAAATTCTATAGCAACTTCTTTTGCTCCATCTATTTCATATATAGTGTGTGGTACATTCTCTTCAGAAATAAATATCTCATATGCAGAATCAAACAAAATTAATATTTTATTTTTTCTTGCATAATCAACCCATTTTTTTAATTCTTCTTTTGAAAGTGTTGTTCCAGTTGGATTGTTTGGAAAACATAAATAAATCATATCTGGAATTTCTTTTGGAAATTCTGGAATGAAATTATTTTCAGCAGTAACTGGAATATAAATTATTTTTTCATATTTACCAGTTTTGTTATTATAATTTCCACTTCTTCCTGACATAACATTTGTATCTAAATATACTGGATAAACTGGGTCTGTAATTGCCACTACATTATCTGTTCCTAAAATGTCTCCTATGTTTCCACAATCACATTTTGCACCATCTGATACAAAAATTTCATCAGGAGATATTTTTACTCCTCTTCTCGCATAATCAAATTCTGCGATTTTTTCTCTTAAAAATTCATATCCTTGTTCTGGTCCATATCCTCTAAATGTTTCTAAATTTCCTTGTTCATCAATAGCTTTATGCATTGCCTCTAAAACTACTGGTGCTATTGGTCTTGTAACATCTCCTATTCCTAATTTTATAATCTTTTTTTCTGGATTTTTTAGCTTAAAGTCATCGACTTTTTTTGCTATTGTAGAAAAAAGATAATTGTTTTGTAGATTTAAAAAATTTTCGTTAATAGTAATCATAATATTCTCCATAATATTTTGCTGAAAGTAATAATAAATTATTATTTTTTACTTTATACACTTATATCATTATAAATGCAATTTTTCAAGTAATTATTCTTCTATAGTTTATCTACAATAATAGCATAATATACTTCTTAATCCAACATCTATATCTATTTTTCCATTTTTTGAATTATAGTCTAATTCTATAAAAGCTTTTAAAAACTCTCTTAACTCATTTTTTTTGAAATAAGATAATTGCTTTCTATATTTATTTACTAAAAAAGTTTGATTTGGTTTTAATCCTAAAGAAAATACTATATCTTTATTTTCTTCTATTGCAATTGAGCATAAATATAATTTTTTGAAGTGATTATATAATGTTATTAATATTTTTTGCGCAGGTTCTTTTTGATATATTAAATTATCTAAAATTTCTAGTGCTTTATCTATTTTTCTAATTGCTAAATTATCTGTAAGATCAAAAATAATACTTTCAATTTGTTTTATTGATAAATTGTTTACGTCATCTATTGTTATAGTTCCATTTTCTCCTGCATGCTCAATTAGTTTTCTTATTTCATTTATTAAATTTTGAAGATTTGTTCCACTTGTTTCTATTAAATAATTTAATGTTATATCATCTACATTTACTTTATATAAAGAACATATTTGCTTTAATTTTTTTACTAGTTGAAATGGTTTTAATTCTTCAATTTGAGAAACTATTCCGTTTTTTTCTATTTCTTCAAATACAACTGTTTTATCTGCTTCCTGACTAATAAAAATTAGAATAACTGATTCTTTTATAATATCTATGTTTTCTTTTATGTAATTTGCTATTTTTTCTTGAATTGGAGTGTCTTCTTTTTTCCTTCCATCTTTTTTAAATAAACTTGCACTTTTAACTATTATAAGCTTTTTATCATATCCAAAAGCAGGCATTTGAATATTAGAAATAATGTCTTCTAAATTTGACTCATCGATTAAGATATGATTTATTCCTAATATTTTCTCTCCGAATTTCTTTTTTATTTTATTAACAGTAGTTTCTATTAAATATTGTTCACTTCCATATAACAAATATAATGGATTTAATTCTGAATCAATACTTTTATTTAAGGCATCATAACTTAAATTCATTTTCTCTCCTTTAATGTAATTAGTATATCACAAATTTATTAATTATCAAGGAATAAATAAATTTGCGATTAATAATTTTACATAAATTTGTTAATTGTATGTTTATGTAAAATATGGTATAATTATATTGTAAGAGCCATAAGCTACTTTAAAAAATTTTAGGAGGTATTTAAAAATGGCTAAGCTGAACAAACATAACACTACCCAGGAGATCATCACCAAAAGCGTTGCGCTGAACTGCCAGCGGAACTGCCTGAAGCTTGAGATGCAAAACATCGTTTTCCCCAAGTGGCCGGAGCTTGGCCTCATGGGGCTCATCTTCAGACAGTGCATCAGCACCAAGGAGCAGCCCGATGGTAACATCTACGATGAGGCCGTTTATCAGACGGTGCTTCGTATCATCGGTGGCAAGGTTCTGATGTCCGGTCGTCCCGATTGCTATTGCTGGAAATTCTCCAAAGTTTCCAGCGCCAAAGACGTCAAAGTCGTAGGCACCAATTCGGCCGAAGGCATCATCAACCTCTGCATCGTTCTGAATGGCATCTCTGACGAGGCCGATAAGAAGATGCTCGCCGATATGTTTGCCAGTATGAAGAGAGATCTTCTTCTGGTCACCACTGTCTCCGAGGAACGTCGCTGCATCGAAGTCACGCAGGAGCTGTACGATTCGGGTGTCACTGCCTGCGTTGATCAGTGGATGGAAGTCAATGAGAATGGTGAGGGCGAAAGCACTCAACTTCAAGTCGGCGACTATCTCATCATCACTGACAAAGGAGTGTACCGCATCGGGCACGATGAGTTTGTGGAGACGCACGTAATCATGTAAGGGAGCGTTTTCACAGCTTCTACCTTCTAAATCCTTTATCAACAGATTCCATTAGTCTTAGATAAAGGTAATGACCGCCTCATCCGGCGGTCATTTCATATTTATATGAATTATTTTTCTCCAAAAGAAATAAATTTACTTATAATTGTAACTATTTTTGTTGAATTTCTTTTTGCAATTTCTTTTGTTACTGCTTTTCCTCCAACTGTAATAGATGCAACTAACGCACTAAATATTATTTGTATATTTTCATTTACTCCATAATTTTGAGTAATTTTTAGAGCAATCATTGCACTTATAGCTCCACTTAATACTCCACAAATATCTCCAATTACATCTGCGCAAAAGTTAGATACTTTTGCTGAATTTCTTATCATTTTTATAGATGTTTTTGCACCCTTTAGTTTTTTACTAGCTTGTGCGTGAAAATCTTCTTCATTTGCAACAGTAACAGCAACACCAATTAAGTCAAATACTACACCAATTAAAATTACTAATATTAAAACTATTAATCCAGCAATAATATTTAAATTTGATATTGCTGTATTTGATATAAATGAAAAAAATAATGACAAAATAAATGTGGTAATAGCTATTACTATTACCCACGAATTATTGTTATTTTTTTGCTTTTCCTTCATATTATATTTTTCTCCAAATTAAGTTATTATTTTATAAGTATATTGGTGAAAACTCGAGTAAACTTTACGGTTTAGGTCTAGCAGAGTTTCTCGAAGCATTACTTTTTATTACTAAAAAGCCGTTTCCATTTAAAAGCTCCACATTTTTTTCAAAATGTCGCCAGATCACCACTTAAATCCGCACCTTAATCCCCGAGTTTCCATGCTTTTTTAAAAGCAAACACTCTAGAAATTTTCTTTTAATATCCTAGCCTGTTATTAGTCCCTTTTGCAATTTAAATTTCATAATCCATCATAAAAGTAATTTGGCCGAATTATTTTTATGATTGTGGGATTAATCCCAATAAATCACTCAAGACAGTCATTACCGCCATATTATTCATATGGTTTTACCTATTCAGATTGAATAAGTCTCAATGAAATTAGGAATCATTTATATGCCATTACAAACTATCCTAAAAACTTTTTTTCAGAGCCACGCACAACTGGGCGTAACGCGCAGTTCTCCAAAAAACTTCGACTGATAATACTTTTTAGTAGATTTTTAGGCCCACCCTCATAACAGGAGTATACACTAGAATAGTGCACCAATAATGTTATTATACCATTATTTTCCAAAATACACAAATTTTATTTGTATATTTATTAATTTTATGAATCTTCCATATAATGTAATTTACTATTTTAAGTTCTATTCTACACTTTTTAATGATTCAATCATATCTACTTTTTTCAAAGAGAAATATGTTATAAAGTTTACAATTACAGTAAAAATTATTGTTATAACACATGCATATATATAGCTTGGAAGTCTTATTAATCTCTTAAATCTAAGAATTTCTATTTCACAAGTTTTTAAAATAAATGAGCTTAAGAAATATCCAAAAACTAAACCTAATAAAATTCCTATAATTGTAAGAAGAACTATTTCTCTTGTTATATAATCATAAACTTCTTTATCATAAAATCCTAAAACTTTTATAGTTGCAAGCTCTCTAATTCTTTCACTTATATTAATATTTGCTAAATTATAAAGAACTATAAATGCAAGAAGTCCTGCTGAAATAATTAAAACATACACAACCAAGTTCATAGCTTTTAAAGTATCTTCTATTGTTCTCATTAAGTAACTTGTTAAAGTTACTGATGCAACTTTTGGATTTTTTAGAATTTCTTTAGATAAAATATCTTCTTCTTGCTCTGAAATTTCATTTGCATATTGCGTAAGTAATACATTTGAATCAATATCTTTTCCAAAAGTTTTTTCATATAAGTTTTCTGTCATATAAATATAGTGTGATATATAGTGTTCTGTTATTCCGCCAACTTTAGCCTTAAATTCATTATTGTCTGAATCTATTAAAATAACTTCATCACCAATTTTTGCATTTATTAATTGTGCTAATTTATCTGTAATGATAATTTCATTATCATTTAAATCTAATTTTTCTCCTGTTTTTAAATCTTTTAATCTTATAACTTTTTCTAACTCTTCTGGATTTGAAGTAACCACAATTTGAGTATCTTTTTTAATATCGTTTTTCTTTATACTTTCAGAAGACATATAAATTTGAACACATTTTGATATTTCTTCTTTATTTTCTAAATCTGAAATTAAACTAGATTTTTCTTCATCTGTTAAAGTATCTTTTAAGCCAATTAATGCATCATAATCAAAAACATCAACATATTGGAAATCCATTATTTTTGAAATTGGGTCTTTTAATCCAAAACCTGTAAGTATTAAAGCTGTGCAACCACAGATTCCTATTACAGTCATTAGAAATCTTTTTTTGTATCTAAACATATTTCTTAAAGTAACTTTTTGTATGAAGTTTAATCTATTCCAAATAAAAGGTATTCTTTCTAATAATACTCTTTTTCCTATTTTTGGTGCTTTAGGTCTCATCATTTCAGCAGGAGTACTATTTAATTCTTTTATTGCTGTGTAGATAGTTGAGCCTACCATACATACAGACATAATTCCAATTCCTAAAAATGCATAATATGCATTAAATACGACTTTTAATTCACTAATATCATACATCATTTGGTAAATTGTAATTATAACTGTTGGGAAAAATTTAAGTCCAAATAAAGAACCTAACATTCCACCAATTACAGATGCTAGTAGTGAATAAATAATATATTTAGACATTATTTGCATTTTATTATAACCTAATGCTTTTAATGTTCCAATTTGAACTCTTTCTTCTTCTACCATTCTAGACATAGAAGTTAAGCTTATTAAAGCAGCTATTATAAAAAATACAATTGGGAATGCTTCTCCTAATTTTTTTACGTTATCCGTATCTTGTTTGAAACTGTTAAATCCAGAATCATCTTCTCTATTAAAAATATACCATTTTGCAGTTTCAATATCGTTTAATTTTTCTCTTGCGTCAATTAGTTTTGCTTCAGCATCTGCTATTTCTCTATTAAATTCTTCTTTTTTATCTTGTAGTTCTTTTTCTCCATCTTGCAATTCTTTTTTAGCATCTGCTATTTCTTTTTTTCCTTTTGCTAGTTCCTCTTCTGAACTCTTTAATTTTGCTTCTGTATCTGCTTTAGTATTTGCTAAAGTAACTTTTGAATTGTTTAATTCTTGCCATGCATTATTAAGCTTGCTTTGAGCATCATTTATTTGATTTTGTGCATTTGCAAGTTCAGTATTAGCAGAATTTAACTTATTTTCTAGTAATTGTTTTTGAGTTTGACACTCACTTAATCCAGCATTTAATTTATTTAAATTTTCCTCACTTATTCCTTGTGATATTAAATAGTTTTTTGTGCCTTCTAAATTACTAATGCTTTCTTGAATTGCACTTATTTGATTTCCTATTTCATCTTTATTATCAGGTTCACTTTCTAACAATTTATTTAAATCGTTTAATTGAGTATTTAATGCATTAATACTGCTATCTATTTGTGCAATTTGATTTAATCCCTCTTCTACACTATTCTTTTTTGATGTTAAATCTGATAACTGTTTATTTATTTCTTCTATTCCAAATTTTAATTGAGCAAGCCCAGATTCTGCCTCTTTCTTTTTTTGTTCTAGTTCGCTAATTCCTTTATTTAATTCTTCTTGTGATTTTATAATTGTTGTTTCTGCCTCTGCTAACTTTCCTTCTGCAGTAGCAAATTCATTTGTTGCTTCATCTCTTCCTTCTTGTAGCTCTTTCTCGCCATCCGCAATTTCTTTTTCGCCATCTGCAATTTCTTTTTTCCCTTTTGCAATTTCGTCTTCTGCTTCTTTTATTTTCTTTTCTGCATCTGCTTTTTGTTCATCAAATTCTTTTTGAGCATCATCTAATTTTTGATTTGCTTCATCAATTAGCTCATGATATCTTGCATTTTGTCTTTCTTCTTTTATAGAATTTAGTTCATCTTCTACTTTTTGAATTTCATTATTATATTCTTCTCTTAATGTAATTAAATTTTTAGTGTTTTTTGCTAAAATATCTATTTCTGTATATATATCTGAATTAATATTTTCTTTATTAACATACATATAATATGAAATTTTTCCAGAACCTAAAGTTGTTGTTCCTCTATCTCTTGAAATAAAAAGTGGACTTTTAACAATTCCAACAACTTTCAATTTAGTGTTTTTAAAAGAAGACTCCTCATCTTCGTTTTCAAGATTTTCCTCTATTTCTAAGTAGTCTCCAATAGAAATATTTTTAGCATTTTTCATTGATTCTTCAATAATACATTCATCTGCATTTTGAGGTAAATTTCCTTCTAATATATCTACTTGATTAATGTTTTCTTCTAAAGCATATAGTTTAACAACTACCTCTTCATCTTCAAAGTCTATAAATACATCTTCGCTAAAAATTCCTACTACGTCTTCAATATTTTTTAGTTTTTTAATAGAATTAATATCATCATCTGTAAGTCCTAAAGTTGATACTAACTTTATGTCATAAACATTTCTTTTATCCAAATATGAATCTATTGTAAGATCCATATCTGGACTAGTTGCTCTAACACCAGCAAAAAAGCCCACGCCTAAAAAAGCCATAAGAAGTATGGAAATAAATCTTTTATATGTTTTTTTGATTTCTTTAAAACTATCTTTTAAAAGAGCCTTTTTCACTAGTTTTTTCCTTTCTTTTTACCTTTAAACCTATTAGTTTATTATATATTTAAAAGAAATTAAAGTAAATACCTAATTTGAGCATAAATATTTTTAATATCACTACAAATTATATTTTGCTACTATAAAATTTAATCTAATTTTACAAAAATTTTATTCATAAAAAGACAGTGATTGTATATTGTTTTATTAGTACCGCGTAAGCGACCAACCGAAGCGTAAGCGAAGGGCGATTGGAGCAATCTTCATTTATTTAATTTTAAAAAAGAAGATTGCGACACCAAGGTACTTATAAAATAATATACAATCACTGTCTTTTGTTTTAGAAATTTTATATTTTATATTTTCTTTAAAATTTCTTCTTTTGTTAGTCCTAATTTTTCTAACTCCAATATGGATTTTTTTATTTCGTTTATCTCTTCTTCAATTTTTGAATTTATAACTTTACTTATATCTTCTTTTATGAATGTTCCTTTTGTTGAAATAGTAGTTATAACACCTCTATTTTCAAGTTCTGTATACGCTTTTTTAACTGTGTTAGGATTAATTCCAAGTGTTGTTGCCATTTCTCTAATAGGCATAATTTGGTCTTTAGGTTTTAAAATTCCAAGTGATACATACCTTTCTATTTCTTGAATAATCTGCTCATATATTGGAGTTCTACTTTGATAATCTAAATTTATCATGCGCACCTCCTTTATTCAACATAATAATTCATTTCTTGATCATAATCTTTGTCATAATAATTTATGCTTTGATAAAATGACATTTCTTTTCTAATTATTGCATCAATTTCTTCTGTTTTATTTGTAAAGAAGATTCTTTGATTGTTATAGTCTGAATTAATTCCAGTAAGTTGAATTGCATAACATTTTTGATTTGGGTCTATTTTTTCATTTTTATTTTCATTAATAAACTCTTCTATTAAATCTGATGTGTAAGAAAAGTTACCACTAAAGTTTGAAAATTCAGCATTATTTCTGTCATATCCTAAAGGTCCCGCCATTATTCCATAATTAATAACAAATCTATTTCCTTTTGAATTGTCTCCAACATAAAAATTTTGATTTATAAATTCATTTTCATTATCTGCTATTGTTTTTAATACTTCACTACTTATATTAATTGGAACATAAAGTGATACTAAATTATGGTCTTTATAGTAGTTAAAGTATAAAGGATAGTAACCATTTAAGCTTTCCTTATTATACAATGTATAATATTCTTTTAAAGTCATATTATTAATTGCATTTTTTCCTTTTAATTCTAATTCTTCACCAATATCTAACATAACATGATTATCAAAAGTAACAACGCTTTTTTCCATATATTTATTTCTTATAGATTTCATAAAGTTTTCATCTTGAGCTAGAATGTCTAAAAATTTTTCTTCATCTTCTTTTAAAATCTCTGCATAAAATCTAACTACTCTTCCATCTTTACATTTAAAATTTCCATAAAATAAAGTCATTGAATTTACACCATCTATAACATCCATACTCTTAACTTCTTGACTAAATTCATAAGATTTTTTTGAAGCATCAAAAATTAAATCAATTAATTCTTTATTTTTCATATAGTAATCATTTTCAGGTTGCTCTCGCAAATAATAACTATTATCATCAAAGTTTAAACTTACTTCTTCTACTTCTTCTCTTGCAATTTCTATGCTATTTCTATATGTTGTGTTTGTTGGATAATAGTTTTTAATTCCTATAATTATACCTTGTGAAACTGCAAGTGTTATTATAAGTCCTAAAACAGAATATTTTAATTTTACTTTTCTTCTTACAATGTAATCATAAACAAAATAGTAAATTATGATTAATAAGATTAAAAATTTATTTGGTGACTCACTAGCTAAATTTACTAAAACTAATAAAGGAAATACTGTTAAAGCTTTAACAAACAAATGCACTTTCACTTTTGAAAAAGATTCTTCTGCATTTTCCATTTTGCGTTTTTGAAATAAATATAATCCTAAACAAAAATATAGTATTCCTAAAATTAACATTTTAGCATTTCTTGTGTTTGAAAATGATAAATTAGTATTCCAAATTATATCAAATGGAAGTGTATATTCTTTATCATCAAAAGTTTCCATAATAGTTATATTATTGTCTTTTTCAATACTTGTAGAATCATCTTCAGCATAAGTTTCGTTTATTATAACATTTTGATTTCTTAGTAAATTAAATGTAGTTAAGCAAAATGGTATTATAAACAAAATTATCATAGTTAAAGCAATTTGCGTCAAAAATGTTCCAGACAATGTCATTGCAAGATTTGCTGTAAAGAACATAAATAAATATGCAATCCACATAATAATAAATACATCTATTATCATTCCTGTGAAAATCATTACTTCTTTTATAAATATTGAACTTAACAAAAGTGTTACTGCTGTTAAGATTTGAATTAATGTTATAAGTAAAATTCCTCCAATAGTATTTGTGATAAAAATTGTTTTTCTATTAATTGGCATTGAGTTTATAAAATCTACACTTGTTTTTTTATAAACATATCCAAATAATATAAATGAAATTGCAATTGGTATTATATACATTCCAAACATATTAACCCAGCTAATTTCAATTAATTCTAAAATTTTTGTATAACTTGCAGGCTTGTTTACGAATAAAATGCTAAATAATGTTAATAAAGGAACTATGATTGTTATTAATAAAAGTATTCCTCTAGACTTTTTAAAATTTTCTTTTAAATATTTAAAATTAAAATACTTGGTTAAATTCATATCCTAGCACCTCCATTTCATAAACAAACATTTCTTCTAAAGTTACTGGTAAAACATCTAATATTATTGGATTCAATGCTTGCAATTTTTCTACTTCTTTTTCTTTATCGCCTTTAATAATAATTGTTGCAACACTTCCAATCTTTTTAAAATTCATAACTTCTAAATCTTTAAATGTATCTTTATCAAAATTATCTTTCAAAGAAATTTGAACTTTAAATACATTTGTTTTTAGAGTACTTACTTCACTTTCAAAAAGTACCCCTCCTTTATAAATTAAAGCTAAATTATCACAAATGTCTTCTAACTCTCTTAAGTTGTGACTTGTCATAATTATAGTTGTATCTTTTTTCTCCATTTGTTTTGCAATTATTTTTTTAAGTAGTCCTCTAACAACTGGGTCTATACCATCAAAAGTTTCATCAAAAAACATATAATCTGCATTTGTGCAAATTGCACATATTAAAGCACATTGTCTTTTCATACCTTTTGAAAAATTCTGAATTTTAGAATTCATATCTAATTTTAAAGTTTCTGCTAATTTTTTCAAATATTCCATATCAAAACTTTTATACATTGAATTATAAAATTCTGCCATATCTTTTAGAGTATAATTAGGGAAAAAATATAAATCATCTGGAATAAAAACTAGTTTTTGCTTAAGTTCTTGATTGTTTTCAATGTTCTTTTCATCAATTTCTACAGTTCCAGAATCTGCTTTAAATACATCATTAATTATTCTAAGCAAAGTTGATTTTCCTGCACCATTTGCCCCAACAAATCCATATATTGAATTTGTTTTAATAGTGCAATTTAAATTTTCTAGTACTTTTTTGCTTCCAAAAGATTTATTCAAATTAGTTATTTTAATCATAAAATCTCCTTTCTAAAACTAATAATTATTTATATTTTGCGTTAGTTATAAAGCAAAAATAAAATTGTACTATTTGTACTAGTACAATTTTATCTATAAATTATATATATGTCAATGTTTTTTATAAAGCTCATTTTATAAAATCTCCTTTTATAAAAACCAATTTTATAAAAAGAAAGTAGCTATATATTATTTTATAGTACCTTGGTGTCGCAATCTTCTTTTTTTAATAAACAAAAGGAAGATTGCTCCAATCGCCCTTCGCTTACGCTTCGTTTGGTCGCTTACGCGGTACTTATAAAACAATATATAGCTACTTTCTTTTTTTAGAAAATTTAATTTTTAAATGTCTATTTAACTATATTTTTATCTATCTTTGCAAATTTCTTCAATTTCTCATGTACTAAATAATTTACAGTTCCAAGTGGGAAATTACCATTTCTATCTTTCTTTCCTGCTGGAACACCAGTTAAAATTTCAATTCCTTCTTCTATTGTTGAAATAGCATATATATGGAATTTTCCTTTTTTAACAGATTCTATAATTTCATCACTTAAGTATAAGTTTCTAACGTTTTGCTTTGGTATTATTACACCTTGCTCTCCGTTAAATCCTTTTAACTTACAAATTTGATAAAATCCTTCAATTTTTTCATTAACACCACCAATTGGTTGGATATATCCCTTTTGGTTAATAGATCCAGTAACTGCAATAGATTGATTTATTGGCATATCTGAAAGACTAGATAATATTGCATAAGCTTCTGTACTTGATGCACTATCTCCATCTACTCCACCATATAATTGCTCAAAGCAAATATTAGCAGTTAATGAAAGTGGAATATCTTGAGCAAATTTATCTCCTAGATAACCAGTTAATATTAAAACACCCTTTGAATGTGAAGAACCAGACATATCAACTTCTCTTTCAATGTCTATAATTCCATCTTTTCCCATATATGTGCTTGCTGTAATTCTTACTGGTTTTCCAAAAGAATAATCTCCTATTTTTATTACAGTTAGTCCATTAATTTGACCTATTTCAAAGCCTTCTGTATCTATTAATAGAGAATCTTCTTTTATCATTTGAAGATATCTTGTGTCATATTTTTTAATTCTATCTATTCTTTCATCTAATGCTTTTTGAACATATTCTTTAGTTATTAGTTTTTGTTTATCTTTTTTTGCCCATACAGATGCTTCTCCAACAATTTCACCTATTTCACTAAATTGAGTAGAAAGTTTTTCTTTATCTCCTGCAAGTTTTGAAGTTACTTCAACAATTTTTGCCATAGCTTCTTTATCTAAATCTAATAGGTTTTCCTGTGCGCAAAAACTTCTAACGAAATTACTTAATCTTTCAATATTTTCTGTTGTTTTTGGAGCATCTTCTTCAAATTCAACTTTTATTTTGAATAGCTTTCTAAAATCTTCATCCATTGATAAAAGTGTATGATAAATATTTGAATTTCCAATTAATAAAACTTTCAAATCTAATGGTATAGGCTCTGGTTTTAATGCTACTAGAAGCATTCCTCCTCTTTGCTCCATCATATTTTCAATAGATAGTTCTTTTATTTTCAAAGCTTTCTTTAATGCTTCATAGCATAAGTTGTTTGATAGTATATCTTTTGCTTGAAAAATTATATATCCACCATTTGCTTGATGAAGAAGTCCTGGTTTTATCATCATATAGTCTGTTTTTAATGTTCCATATTGATTTTCATATTCAAGGCCACCAAAAATATTATAATATGAATAATTTGTATCCATAATAACAGGTGCACCTTCTAATTTACTATTATCAATAAATAGATTTACTCTATAGTTAAGCCAAGGCTCCCTTTCAACTTTGGGCATTTGTTGCATTTGAGGTGGCATTGGCATTTTAGGGTCTGGTTCTGGTGCTAAAAAACAATTTATATTTTTTAATATATCTTTTTTTATGTTATCTAAATAAGTTGCAATTTTTTTATTTCTTTTATAATTAATTTTTATAGAATTAATATGAACATTTATTGTCATTAATGCAATATTTGATTGCCATTCATCTATTTTCTTTTCAGCAGCTTTTTCAATAGATTTTATTTCAGCTAAAGCTTCAAAAATTTGCTCTTGAACTAAATTAGATCTTTCTTCAAATTCTCTTTTTAATGCATCATCTAATTGTTCAAACTCTTCTTCAGCAAGTGTTTTTCCGTCTAGAACTGGCATCATATAAACACCGTTTTCTGTAGATTTTACTTGAAAGCCTTGTATCATTGTTTTTTGATTTAATTTATTTAATAAAGCTTCTCTTTTCTCTTCAAATTCTTGTTTTATTATTTGTTTTTCTTTTTCAAAATCATCATTATTAAATGTTTTTCTAATATCTTTTCTAACATCTTTTACAAAATTTTCCATTGTTGATTTAAAAACACTGCCTTGACCTGCTGGAAATGAAACTGCTATTGGTTCATTTGGATTATCAAAATTATAAATATATACCCAATCATTAGGAACTTTTTCTTTTTCGGCCTTTTGAGTAAGAAATCTTTTTGTATACATAGTTTTTCCAACACCTGATGGACCTTCTAGGTAAAGATTGTATCCTTTGATGTCTATATCTGTACCGAATTCTAAAGCTTTAATTCCTCTTTCTTGTCCATATATTAAATCTTTAGTATCTACTAGTTCTTTTGTTGTTTCAAATTTAAATTGATTTGGGTTGCAAATATCTCTTAAATCCTTTGGCGTTAGTTCATTACTTTTTCTCATTAGTATTTTCCTCCAATAAAAGTTACATTCTAGGTTGATTTTATATCAAATAAAAAAATAATGCAATTACTATTTCTAAAAATTTTACATTATTCAACACTAGTTGATAAAATAAACTAAATTTTTTTAGTCATAATAATTGCATCTTCTATTCCATTATAATATTTTTTTCTTATTCCAACTTTTTCAAAGCCAAATTTACTATATAAATTAATTGCTATCAAATTTTTTTCATTTACTTCTAAGCTTAATAATTCTTTTTTCTCTTCCTTTGATATTTCTATTATTTTATCTAAAAGAAGTTTTCCTATACCTTTTTTTCGCTCTGATTTTTTAGTAACAATATTTGTTATTTCAATATCATCTGGTAATATTATTATTCCCGCAAATCCTACTATTTTATTATTTTCCTTTGCGACAACATATCTAGAATTTTCATTTTTCAATTCGTTTTCAAGTATTGTTGGAGTCCAAAAATCATCAAAGTCTTTTTGAAGATTATCTTTTATTTTCTCATAATCTTCTAAAGTCATTTTATTTATTTCTATCATATTTTTTCCTTTACTTTTTTAATCTTTCAGCTTGAGATTTTCTTAAGTATATTGGAACAAGAGTGTCTGCTGAGCATAAATTATTTTCTAAATATTTTTTATAAGCAATTTTTCCAACATTTTCAGCTAGCTCTTTATTGTTTTCAGCAAATTTAACGTTTCCTATTTTTTCATTTAATAATTTTTTATGTAGCTCTGCTCCATCGCCAACGCAAATAACATTACTGTATTTTTTTATACGTTCAATAACATTGTTAATATCATCTGCCAAGTATTCTTCTTTTTTATTATAATCTCTATCAAAAATTCCACAATAAACTTGATTATTTCTAGCATCTATTAATGAAACTATTGTGCCATTTTCTTCCACATTTCTTGCTAAAGTTTCTAATGAAGTAACACTTGCAATTTTTATATTTAAAACTTCTGCAATTGGTTTTACTGTTGCAACACCTATTCTTATTCCTGTAAATGAACCTGGACCTACTGAACAAGAAATTAAATTAATTTGTTTTATGTCTGTTTTATTTCTTTTTAATAATTCATCTAGTAGTGGCATAAGATTTTCAGAATGAGTTTTGCCATCTTCTAGTTCGTTTTTATCTATTAAATTATCATTTTCTAGTAAAGCTACTGAGCAAATTTTACTTGATGTATCTATTGCTAAAATTTTCATTTTTTCCTCACTTATTTATATTTTTTAATCAAGTTTTAAATCAAAATTTCCAAAAGTATCAATTTTAATATTTCTTAAATTTTCATTTTCTAAATTTCTTGAAAAAGTAATTTTGACATAATTTTCTGGAAGTATTTCTTCAATTAATTCTCCCCATTCTACTATACAAATTCCTTTTTCAAAATATTCTTCTCCACCAATTGCTTCAAATTCATCAATATCACTTAATCTATAAACATCAAAATGATATATATTAACTTTTTCTGTATTATATTCATTTACAATAGTAAATGTTGGACTAGAAATTTCATTTTCTAATCCAAAATAAGTTAATATTCCTTCTGTAAATTTAGTTTTTCCTGAGCCTAAATCTCCAGATAAAATTATGATGTCACCTTTTTTTAAGTTTTTAGCTATTTTCTTACCAAGTTCAATTGTTTCTTTCTCTGAATTTGAAATAATTTCCATTTTTCTTTCCTTTTTTCAAAATTTCACTAACATTATACCACAGCAAACTTTTCTTAACAATACACTTATTTTTTTGTTACAATTGTTTGACAATGTGGAATTTTGACAATTTTTATAATATAATCAATAAAAAGGATTTGGGGAGCTAATTATGAAAGAGGAATCTAAAGTACTAACTTATAGTATGATAAACAATTTAATTATTTCAATTATTAAATTAATAGGTGGTGTTGTGTTTGGACTTACTTCTTTATTTGCTGATGGAATGCATACATTTAGCGATTTCTTTACAGATATTGTTTGTATTGCAACAGCAAAAATAA
Source organism: uncultured Clostridia bacterium (assembly GCA_947628085.1). Classification (GTDB taxonomy): domain Bacteria; phylum Bacillota; class Clostridia; order TANB77; family CAG-508; genus Scatovivens. The sequence continues at coordinate 23,205 of CANQYM010000006.1, read as the reverse complement.
CTAAGAAAAAACCAACAAAAAGTCATCCATTTGGATTTGGCAAAGTAGAATACTTAACAAATTTATTTGTTGGAATTATATTATTTGCTCTTGCTGTTTTTATAATATTAAATGCATTTGGAAAAGAAGCTACTGTTCCACCAATTTCTGTTTTATTTTTATTAGCAGTAGTTTTTTTATTAAAATTAATTGCAATTTTAATAATGAACAAAGTTGGTAAACAAACACATAGTCAATTATTAATTACTTCTGTTAAAGAATCTTCAGCAGATTTATATTCTACAATAGGAGTTGTAATTATAACTATTCTTTTACAATTTTCTGAAAGATTTCCAATTCTAGAATATTCAGACATAGTAGGTTCTGTTTTAATTGGAATTATTGTTTTAAAAACATCTTTTAATATTATAATTGCAAATTCATTGTCTGTTATTGGAGAAGTTGAAGAAGATAATGAATTAATTGAACGCGTTAAAGAAGTTGTTTTAAAAGAAACTAATATAGATAATTTAAAAGTAGTTTTAATTAAATATGGTGCATATTATAAACTACAATTAACTTTAGTATTAAATTCTAATTTAACTTTAAGAGAAGCAACTCAAATAGAAAAATCTGTTAAAAAGCATATTTTGCAACACAGATCTTTGCATATAAAATATGTTACAATTTTTATTACTGATGAAATTTAATTTTATCTTTTAATTATTTATTGCATCTATAATTTCTTGGCCGTGAAATTTTATTTTTGTGGGTGATAAAATTTTTAAATTTTCTAATTCCATTAAGTCTTTAGGCCTATGCTTAATTAGCAAATCCATCTCAGCATTATTAAAAATATAATATGCTGGTATTTTTTTATCTTTTGCTTTTTCTTTTCTAAATTCAATTAACTTTTTCTTTATATTTTCATTGTCTATAGATTTTTCTATTTTTTCTAAAGTTATATTTTTCTTTGCCCAATCTCTTAGTTCTTTCTCATAATCTCTTTCTATTTCTTGATGATAAATATCTCTTAGGCTATAAGCACATTCGTGCATAGTTTTTTCTTTCCAGTAGTATTCTTTATCTGTATTATTAATATCTTCTTTTATGTAATTTACTAATAAATCGGATTTTACAATTTTATTTTTTAATTCTTTAGGACATTTTTTTAAATTTAGAATGCTTTTTGAATTTGATAAAACAACTAGTGGTTTATACCAATTATCCATAGTTTTATATCTTATTTTGTCAATAATAGATGTATTTTTTTCTTTCCATATCTTTTTAAAAATTTCTATATGTCTTTCTGCTTGTCTTATTGGAGAATATATAGATTCTTTTGCTTTTCTATTACCATATGTATATTCTCTAATGAACTCCCCTCTTTCATTTACAGTTATATCGCCTACTAGATTTTTACATTCTACAAAATAAATTTTTGCTTTTGTAATAATAATATAATCTATTTGAGCAGTTAGGTCTTTATATTTTAAATTTATATCGTGCAAAACATACATTCCTAAATTTGCATTTTTAAGCTCATACTCTATTTCATGCTCTCCATTATATCCTAATTCGCAAATTTTTAATCTTCTCGCAATGCTATCATTACTAGGATATTCTTTGCTTAGTTTTTTTAACGCATTAAGTTGATACTCTAGTTCACTATCTTTTTTATAAAATATAGTTTCATTAAACTGCTTAAAAAATTCCATTTTCTCACCTTTAAATTTGTTGATAAGTTTGGTTAAATTGATGATTTTTAATTATACTATTTTTAATCACCTATTTCTCCTATGTCTTTGTCTTGATCTTGTTTTTGGTCTTTTTCTTCTACCTCATCACTTTTTTCTTCTATATTACTATTTACTAATTTAGAATCATTTAAATTAACTTTTATACTGTTTTCAAAGTTTTCTTTTTCATTATTTTCATCTGTTTTTGCTTCTGGTAATTCAAGCACTTTGTTTTTAGTTCTTTTTGCAAATAAATTTTTAATTCCATTACCTATACTTTTAGCAACAGAACCAATTCCAAATGCTTTATAAGAATTTCTAGGCTGATCTGCCAACTGCACTCTATCTAAATAATTTTTTGCTGCTTCCATTGCTTCTATATTTCCTACCATTTTTAAAACTGTTTCAATTTTTGAATTCTCATTTCTCTCATCTGATTGTTCTTGTAAACCTTTTTCATTAAATAAGTTTATTCTTTCCAAAAATCCAGGTCTAAAAATATTGTAAGTTCCAAGTCCAGCAAGAGTTAGTATTCCACCATAATATGCATATTTAGCATAATCTTTTATTTTATCTTTAAACGTCCTATCATTACTTCTCTCTATTTTCTTAAGGTTTTTTGCTATATTTGCAGCTCTCGTTTTTTTGTTTAATGGCTGTGCTTGTAATATTGTTTTTAATTCATATGTATCTTGCAAATCGTATGGTATATCTACTTCATTAATTCTTAATTCATCACAAACTATATCTAGAATAACTTGTTTATTAGTTCTTTTATTTAATTCTTCAGATGTACTTCTTTTTGCATCCTCAATTCTTTTTAAAATATCTTCCTTTAATTCTTCGTTAGGTTCTTTTATTTCTTGATCATTTTCATTGATTAATTCTTTTATAAATAATCCAATGGCAGGAATCCATTTTCCAATTTTATTCAAACCCTTTGTTGCACTTATAGCGACATTCCCTGATAAATCCATCCTGCCCATTCCTGTAATAGTTGATGCAGTTAAATCTTTTCTATCATCTTTTATCAAAGATGATAGCTGAAGTGCTGTAACTAATCCACTTCTCAATTGAGTAATAGCATTTTTTTTGGAATTTTTTTTCATTTCAGAAATAGCTTTATGATTTTTATTTATTTCATAATTTACATCAAATCTATTACCAGTTAATGAATTAATTAATTGAATAGCATTTATTTTATCTTTCATATTTAATCCAATAATACTAGATAAAAACAAAGAAGTATCTTCACCATTAACATTTTTATCTTTTAATTGCTCTGCTACAGTTTTGCGAACATTTTCAGGTATTTCCAATCGTAATGATTCGCCTTCTATATCTACTCTTGCCAAATTTAATAATGTTACATCTACAGCATTTTCTTTTGTTTCTCTTTTTTGTTTTAAAAGATTTTTTAGACCTGTATATATTCTTGGTGCTGAAAGTGTAGCACCTACAATTGCTCTTTTATCAACAGATAGTAAAGTTCCTGCAGTTTCAACAGCCATTCCTGTTAATGTTGCTTTTGCAACTGATTTTAAAGTTTTGCAAAACATTTGAAAAGCATTTGTTGAACCAGCATTTAAATTTTCTATTACATCTGTTAAATCTTTTTCAAATCCCTTTTCAAAGTTTTCTACTTGACTATATATACTTTCATTATTTTTTACAGTTTGTTTTAATTTATCTAAATCAGTTATTCTATAATCGACTTCTATACCTTTTCTTTCTAGAAAATCTCTTACTGCTGTTAGTTTAGCTTTATATAGTTTTTCTTTTAATTCAGAATAAACATCTTTTTTTTGGGTTTGTAGTTTTTCTAAAAAAAGTGAGTCGTTTAAAACTGCCTCCATTTACATTCTCCTATATAGTTTATTTTGAATTTAACAATTCTTTATATCTTAATTCTAATTTGTTTAAATTTTCCATATAAATACATAATTCAGCAAATTCCATTTTTTCTAGTTCTTGTTTATTTAGTAAGTAGATATTTTCAATTTCCTCTAAAGTTAATTCTTCAATTTTTTTAATTTTCATTTTTTTGCCTCTTTACAATTTTATAAATTATCAGCTTTAAAACATATAGCCAAATTTATTATATTATAAAATAAAATGTACATCTACATAATATTCTAAATTTATTGAAATTTTGTTATATTATCCACTCTTCCTGCAAAATATGGTTTTTCTTTTCCTTTTTCTCTTAAAAATATTGCAAATGTATCATCTACATAAAAATATCTTGGTTTTTCCATTGCTGTATCTGAGGATGTCGCCCAAAGATTAAATTCACTTTTTATTTCTCCGCCATTTTCGTCTAAAGAAAATTGTATTGTTTGCATTGCCTCTTTTATTTCTACTATACTATTATCAGCCGCCTCAAATTTCTTACCTTTCAACTCTGTATATTCTCTTGTTTCATTAATTGTTAATTTAGGAGCTTTAAACTCATCTATATCTTCAAACTGTTTATTTCCCGTATATTTTGAAGATTTATTATTCATATTTATATATATATCATTAAAATTATTTCCTGTAGGATTTTTACAGAATATTACTTCATCTCCTGTTTTAGTATTTATTAATATTGCAAAATCATCTTTTGAATTATAGTATAAAACTTTAATTTGATTTCCTATATAATCTTCAGTATTATTATCTATTCCAAAATATTCTACATCATTATATTTATTACCAAACTTTCCATTCTCTAAGTTGTCAAAAGCATTCAAATATTCAAATTTTCTATATAGCATTGAATAGAAAACATATCCATTATTATCTGACCAATCAAGATTACTTATTATATCACTTGTCTGATTAAATTTTTCTTTTACTCCATTTTCTATTTTCTCTTTTAATTCCAAAGTTTTTAACCCATAAGCTTTAAAATAATAATCTTCTGAAAGCATTGATTCATTAAAATCTTCTTTATTTAAATTTTTCACTATTTCTAGCTGAGGACTAAATATAACATCTCCCTTTACTAGTTCATTTTTCACATCATTCCAAACTAATTGAAATGTTCCACACCAACTACTATCTGCTGTTATTTTGTCGCTCATTGTTGGCACTACTGTAATGTCTTTTGTCTTTTCCACCTTTGTTTCTTTTATTTCTTTTGTTTCAACTACATTTGCCTTTTTAGCTATAATAATTCCATCGGTTATTAATAAAATTACTATTATGCATATCAATAATATTATTAATGTTTTTACTTTTTTACTCATATATTAGCCTCTCCCCAATTTAAATAATTGTTCCACTAATATTCAGAAGTTAGTCCTTCTTGTATATTATTTTATACTGGTCCTGTAGCGCTTATCATCGTAGCTGTTATTATAGCAGACATGTTGTTTATAACAGCCTGTGCAATTTTTATTTTTTTAGCAATTTCTGTATCCTTTATTTCTTTTAATCTATCTTCTAATTTTTCTTTTTCATATTTATTAAAAATATTTTTTAAAAATTTAGTAGAATTTAATAAAGATGCTAATAAAATTGTATCATCTGTTAAATTTCCTTTTTCTAAAAGTTCTGTTTTTATTTCATTAATAATATCAGTAAATTTATTTTCATCTATTTTTATTACTTCTTTATTTCCAATTAATCCCTTTTTAGTTTCTAAAATTATAAGATTATCTTTTAACATATCTTCTTTTAATATATTAATTATTTCTTTTAAGTTTTTAGTTGAAAATCCATAACAAATAGAAGTTAATATATTTTTCAAAGGTATTTCTTCTTTTTTCATATCTCCAATAATTTCATACAACTTTTCATTATAATTTGCTGTTGGTATTCTATCTGTAAGTATCACTTTATTTTTGTCTGTAATTTCTAAATTTTCGTCTAACATCATTTCTATAATCATTGATACAATTAAATATGGTGTTAATTCCCTACCCTGTAGATTTTTTCTTTCTTTTAACATGCATAAACCGTATTTTTCTGTAATACTTATCTTATTCATAATACATTTTTCCTTTCTTTTTATAACTATATTTTTATCTTAAATCTACTATATTATCTGTTAAAACATCTATGTCAATTGTATATTTATTTTTATTGTTTCTATCAATATATATAGGAAATTGACTTATATTTTTTTCTTTTATTATATTTTCTGGATTTATCCACATATTTTTACTTCTAAATATGTATTTCTTATTATCTAATGGATTATTCCATTCACAAATAATGTTATATGGGTTTTTTCCATTTACGTGATATGATGTATTAAAAACTGTTTCAACATAGTCTCCATATATCATTTCCCCATTTTTCTTTAAATATTTTTCTACTATTTTCTTATTAATTCTTACTATTATTCCTATTACTCCCATTATTAAAAAGATTAATCCTATGCCAGGAAAAATCAAAAATATCAAATCTAAAGATTTTACACCTATTTTGTTTGGATTATCTTTGTCATAATATATTTTTATTTCTTTTCCTTCATAAAAAGTAGAAGAATAACCATTTAGCCTTGACTCATATTTCTTTCCATCAACAACATATGAAACATATACATCGTGATCTCTATCATCATCTGCACCTCTGTAATAAGAATATATTTTTGTAATGGTTCCTACCGTATCAACTGTATTTTCATAATTAAATACCTTTCCAAATATAGCTATTCCAATTAAAAAAAATATTGCTCCAAAAGTTGCAAATATAATCCATATTAAACTTTCTACCTTACTTTCTCTCATGGTTTCATTCTCCTTCTTCATCAACATACTCTAAATAAATTTTATCATTAAAAATTCCATTTTTTTCTGCCTTTGATTTCATAATTTTATATACTTCTTCCATTTTGTAACCTTTTAATTTTATTATAGCATTAATAACTTCCATTAAATCTCCGAGCTCTTCCATGCTATTTTCTTCAATAAATTCATTAGCCTCTTCTAGTACTTTTTTATTTAATTCTTGTAAATACATTGTATCATCAAGTATTGTATATTTACATTTTTTTCCAATTTTTTTGTTGATATTTTCTGGTATTTTATCTCGAACTAGTTTATTGTAAGTATATCTAACACTATATTTTTGGAGTATTATTTTAATTCCTATAACACCATACTCTTTTTCTTTCTCTTTTGAATAATATTGATACATTGATTCTACTTTTCTTTTTATTTCTTCTTCATCATCATATAATTTCTTAAATAATTCTTCAAAAGAATTTTCTCTATATATTTGTGAAACATCAACTAATAATTTTTCTTGTAAATTAGGTAATTTTGAAAATTCTATTTGATCTCCAACTTTTATTTGTTGTCTTTTTTCATCAAATAGTCTAAATTCTATAGTTTTTGTTCCATTTTTCATTCTTTCAAATGGACTTTCATTTAATTTCATTTTATGTAGCATAATTTTCTCCTTTGGATTTTATTTATATCTTACTATAGAAGTTATAATTTAAAGTTTGCAATAGTTACTGATTATCTATCAATTTTAAATTTTTTTAATTTATATATCCGCATATAACTGATATAAAATCCACTAACATAACAATTAAGATTATAATTGCAATATTTTTTAATGTTTTTTCTTTTACTTTCATAAATATCTTATTTAATACTGGTTGAATTAAATATACGAAAGCCATTCCTCCAATTGCTAATAAAGAACTATTTCGTAATGAAATTCTACCATCCAAGTTTAATACATCGTAGCTATAATCCCACCATCTTTTGTGAAATATTAATTCCATAACATAACTTGTTAAAAATTCAACTGTTGAAACTAATAGTAAAATTGCAATAAATACTATTATTGGTGTTATATTTATTTTAAATAATCTTATTTCTTTACTCATTAGTTTTCTCAATGAAAATATTAAAATTAGTGCTCCAAATCCATAAATTGGTAAATAACATCCATGTAAAAAACCTTTATTTACAAATCCATTCCCAATTGCAAATTCCCAGATTACCTCATAAATCCATCCTATTATGCAATATACAAAGAAACAGCACACATAAAAATACCATTTATTATTAACTTGCTTTTCCTTTTCCATTTATATTCTCTCCTTCTATTTTAATACTTTCTATTTTTTCATTAATATATTCTTACGATTTTTATCTTTCTTCAAAATTTCCGCCTTTTTCTCTAATTCTCAATCTTTCTGGTAATATTACTTCTGGAACTACAACTTTTCCATTTTCAATTTGTGCAATTGGTATATATTCACTATAATACTTTTGTAAATCTTTACTATCATACATCGGTAAAATAATTTGGTTAATTATTTGTCTAAAATATTCGTTTTTAATTCCAGTATATTTAGAAGGAATAATGCTTTCACATTCTTCTATAGATAACCCAAACTTTTCATTTAAATCTTTAATTCTAGCCCTACGTAATTCAGAATATGCAGATTCACTTATAATTTGCTTTCTATACTTGCCTCTATTATTATCATCAAAAAATAATATATCTTCCCAAGGTATTACATAAGTTTCATGACATGCAGTTCCATGACTTAAAGATGAACCATCCCAACCTTTTCCTACACAATCAATATTAAGTTCTTTATTTGTTCTATAATCTAAATAAAAACAGCCTTCCGTTTCATATGAATGGCAGAATTTTCCATCATTCCAATAAATTATTGCAACTCCTGATACTCCTAGCTCTTTCTCTCTTCTTTTAATATTTTCCATATATTCGAAAATACTTTCACGATTTCCATTTTTTCCAGCAATATCTATAGGAATGTTACCAACTAATGTATCTGAACGCATACAAAAATCATTTTGATTTTTAAACTTTCCTAACAATAATTTTATGTCTTCCTCATTTTCTAATATAAAAAAATTAGAGTATGTTGGAAGATTATATCTTTTTGCAACAAGAAAGCCTTTTGCTTTACCATATTTTGAAATTTCTTTTATATCATCAATTTTACTTCCATCTAACATATCATTTTCTCCTAATTTTTTTACATTATATCATCAAATATAATTACACAACAAAAAAATCAATCATTTTACTGCTTGATTTATTTTCTTAATTTCATAAAAACTTACGAAACCTTTATAAGTTCGTAAGCTGTATTAAAATGGAGCAATTTAAGATGAAAAAATAATCCCAATGATTATTAATAATGCCATTATGATGATAGCACACCAATAATATTTTAAAAAATTTTTTATAGTGAAAATTCTAAATCTATTATCGGTTTCTTCTATATTTTTAAGTTCTTCAATATTGTCAGTAACAACTGTTGCATTATTAAAATCTTCTATAAATTGTTTTACTTTATTTAAACTGCTGTCATTTACATATAAGCTATATATTTGATAATACTTACTTGCATCTTTATAGTGTTGAATCCATCTATCCTCAATTTTTATTTCATATTTTATATTTTCTTCTCTTAGACGTTCTTCTAAATATTCTTTTAAGTCATTTCTTTCTATATTAAATTCAATTACTTTTTTCATTATTCTTTCCTCATATACTTATAATCTTTTTATAAATTGATTATATAAAGTAAATTTTTTGCTCAAAAAAATAATTTGATTAATCAACTTTTGAAATCATTATAGCATAAAATAAAAAAATGGACAAATAATTAGTTGCCCTTCATTCATTGGAGCGGGTAATTCGTTTGTATGGGCTTTCAGGTTTTCTATTTCTGCATAAAGAAAGATTATGGCTTTAACTACTAACGCATAATCTTACGTATTTAGATGTAAAATAAGATAATTTTGAGTAAATTTTCCCACTTAATATGTATTTTAATGCGTTATATTTAATTTGTCAATGTTGTCATAGTAGAGTAAGTAGGGGAAGACTACTGATATATATTAGTCTTCTCCTAGTAGTAAGCTTCATTCCAAATATATTCTTGTCATAATTGATATAATGCGTATTCGCCATAAAAGTCCAATAAATATATAATATCAGCTATTAGACTTATTCACCAAAATAGCTAAAATAAGAGCAATAATTATGGAATTTATTGCTCTTATTCTATTTATTATATACTAGAAATCTTCACTCTGTAGGAATAGTCCTCCACCATTTGATACAGGTGTATCTTCGTTAATCTTCATTAGTTTAGTATTATCTAGTCCTCTTGTAAGTAATATTAGTTCATTTATAGTCTTTCGTTTAGCTTGTTTTTCCACTAATATTTTACTTTTGCCTAGTCCACTTGTACTTCCAAATTGTTCTCCTTGCTTATGATAAAACTTGCTTATGTATAATAATATTTGTTTCTTATAATTGTAGTTTAGTGAGAATTGAAGATAATGTTCTTCATCTAGTTTTATACATTTTATTAGTGTCTTTTCATTGTGGAATAGGAAGTATTGCGTATCTAGTTGCCACCCATTACTACAAGCTTTATTGATTTGCTGTATCTGTTTAGTTGTTATTTTCGCCATATATGTTGCTCCTTTCATTCTTATAATTTAATTGAAAGGAGTATTTATTGCTACTGCTACTTTACTTTTGACTATAAATACTCATTTTTTGAAATACACCGTTTTTTCTATGTCAGCTATATCACAAATACAAATATTGCATATTTAAAGTCCACTATTTCTAGTGGGCTTATAGTCTATATTACATTAAGTTTATAGCTTTTAATTGTTCTTCAACCTTTTTCATTTGTTCCATTTTATAGTTTTCATCTAAATTTGTATAAATATTTGCTGTAATAGAATAGTCCGAATGTCCAACAATTGTTTGTAATGCTTTGGGGCTCATTCCTTCTTCAGCACACCTTGTTATAAATGTATGTCTTAACATATGCGTTGTAACTGTACTGGTATTTTCATTTATAATAGCTCCATTCTTACCTTTTCGTTTGCGTATAGTTGTACGTATTCCACAATCTTTGCATATCTTCTTGAAGTGTGAATTAATTGTAGATGTAGAGATAAATCGTCCGTCAGGTAGAGTAAATAGGTATCTAAAGTTTGTATTTTTTTGTACTAATTTCTTTAGATGTTCATTTAGTCTGATGTCCCTAGTTCCCGCTTTTGTCTTAGTATGATTAACTAATATAGGACGGTCGTGTTTATCACGTGCTATTGTTTTAGTTATATGTATGATATTCTTTTTCATATCTATATCTTCTCTTGCTAATGCCAATACTTCTCCTACTCTCATACCTGTTTCAATTAAGAAAAAGAACACGTCTTTATAAGTATCTGTATAATTAGGGTCTCTTAATTTTGCTATAAACAATGCTTGTTCTTCTCGAGTAAGTGCATCTACTTCTTTGTCTGGTTTCACACTCTTTGGTTTGTTAATTGCTCCCATAGCAAATGGGTTTTCATTTATTAAGTGGTCTAGCACACTAACCTTATAGCAATTCGATAGATGTGTATATATCTTATCCAAGTAGCTGTTGCTATACATTTCTGCTATATTGTTCAAGAAGTTTTGAATATCTTGTCTAGTTGCTTGTTGTATTGGTATTTTGGCTATATCTGCCTTTAGTATTACATTAGCTGTATTTCTATCTCTAAGCAATGTGCTTTCACACACTCTATTTAGATGTTCTTTATTCTTTAGATTTTCTTCTAGTATTGTTCCTATTGTCTTCCCATTTCTCTCAATATAGGTTTTTTCTCTAATTTCAACTTTAACCTTATCTAGTTTGGCTTTAACTTCATCATAGGAATTGCCCGTAATAGTATGTCTTTTTCCATTTGCGACATATTGGGCTCTCCATTTTCCTGTTGTATTTAATTTGTAAATGGTACCCTCTCCATTTCTCCTACGTTTTGGTTGTTTCTTACTCATTTTACTTACTCCTTTCTTTAATGTTCACACAAATTTAATGATTAAGTCTAGTGCTAACATTCTTTGAGTTTATATACGAATAATATCGCTAGGGTGTAGGAGAAAAATTTATAATTTTCATTTTGGAACTGACCAATTGGTCAGAAGTTTTTTAAGTGTTGATATTACTAACTTTTATGGCATTTAGGTATCTGTTATCTCGAAGTGTTGTTTCTAATTCGTATACATATACAGACACACTTAGAGGATTTTACTTTATCAACAATGAGGTTTAATCCCTAATTCGTATATTATATTATAGGAAATTTGGAGGTGGTGATGTTATATGCTCGTATAATTTTGTTTTGGTTTGCAAAAGATGAGTTTCTTTTAGTAATGAATAAAAATAATTTTTAGGAGGAATTTAATATGAAACATATAAGAAAAAAAATCAAAAATTCTATTGAAAGGACAAGTACAACATTTTTCACTTATTGTCCTTTTGAAACTAAAGATGAAGATAAAGTAGGAAGTTTTGAAGTGAACTTAACAACTGGAGAATATTATTGTCATAACTGTCACACACAGGGTAATATTGAGGACTTAGACGACGAAACACAAGAAGTCATAGAATTTAGCGAGAAAGTTGGTGAACAGTATGAATAATCAAATTAGTACATCACAATTCCGTAACAGCAAAGGTAAACTAGATACTTATTCATTAGCTGAGCAACTTATGGAAGATTATCACGTAATTAAATTACGTGATAGTCTATACATATATGCTAATGGTATATATGAGAATAATATGCAGGAATTAGAAAGTGCTATTCGTAGATATGGTCGTGGAGCAAAACTTGCAGAGATTAAGACTACACTAAATGACTTACTTTCTTTGGCACCTACTAAAGATGAAACTGGATACGAATATGTTGCTTTCAATAACTGCATTGTAAATATTAAGACTTTAGACACATTTAACTTTGACCCTGATAGGTACATTATTACTAGCAAGGTATACGCTGATTATAATGTAGATACTGACACATCTGCTGTTCAATTAGTCAATAAGTTCTTTAATGATATTGCTAATAATGATGTAGAACTTAGAAACTGCTTATTTGAGATTATTGGTTATTGTATGCTTAGGTCTGCTAAGTATCAACGTGCTTTCATTTTAAAAGGTAATGCTAATAATGGTAAGTCTGACTATATTCATATTATCAATAGTTTGCTTGGTAATTACTGTACCCACCAAGACTTAACACAATTATCAACTCTTAGTAACTTAAAGAAATTGTATCAACGAACAGCTAATATCATTGATGATGTTATGGAAATTAATAGGGTTGACTTTTCTAAGTTACATTCTATGATAACTGGTGGTATTATAGCTACTAAGAGTACTGGAGATGAAGAATTTGCTTTTGCTCCTTATACTACTCTAATATTTGCTACTACACATAATCTTGATTTTAGTAGTTGTAATGACGAAACCATTAGGCGATTTAGAGTAATTCCATTTGTTGCTAAGTTTGATAGTTCTACTGTTGATAGGAATATGACTGAGAATATTACTGCTCCCGCTAGTTTAAGTGTAATTGCTACTAAGGCTATTCAAGCTGTTAGTAAATTAGGTAGAGAATGGGAGTTTCCAACTGTTGTTGAGAAAGCAACTGATTCATATTTCTTTGAAGGTAACCCTGTTTTAGCATTTGGTAAGACACACCCTATCAAAAGGATTATTACTGTATATGATTATTATAGGAAATATGCTACATGGTATATTCATACTTTTGGGGTAGGGTGTGATATTAATTCCGCTGTATTTGGTAAGAGGTTAAGTGCTTTACTGAATATTAAGTCTATATCTCATTCTATAGATGGTAATAGAGATACCTATTATCAGGCTCCAAATTTTAATTTTGAGAATTTTAGACAACTATATCAAGATTATTGTCAGTCGCTTGATAGTAGTCAGTCCCCTATGAGTTTACTTGAGTATGCTAGACATCTTGATAAGCTAGACGAGTGTCAAAATCAATCAGTTGTTACAGAAGATTAGAATATTTATATTATACAGGTTAGGATATGGTCCTAACCTTTTATTATGGTCATTGCATTTTTTAAAATGTACCGTTTTTCCTATATCTGCTATGTTCTTTATTCTAATTGTGGTGTATTTTATAATGATGTTGTAGAGTGCTTTGGTCTAGTTTTAATTTGATATGGTCAGCTTAGACAGATCGAGTTCACCTTGTTAAATTTATCATAGGGAATATTAGAAATAGCATTGTATGACTTCAACTAACCGTCTTACAATGCTATTCTATTATGTTATTCATATTTCATTATGATTTAGATATTATTGTTATAGTACATTGGAGAGCGAGGAATATACCTATTTTCTCCTTTGGGGTAGTTAGTTTGTAGTAGCTATAATCTAATTAGCGTATAGTCCTTTCACTTATATATATACGATTTATATTATTTATATATATATATTTATATATAAGAAAAGTGACCCAGTTTACTTTGTTAATAAATTGTTTACGAAAAATTTTTTGATACATAATTTATTCATTTGATATAGCATACCTCAATTTATATAGTAATTTTGGCACTTTTCTATCTAACCAAATAAATAAAATGTAGGTTGGTAGTTTGTGGGCAAAAAAGTCAAAATAAGCTTAAATAAGGGGTAATAGAAAGTTATTTTAATTATAACTTTCTATTATTGAAGTCTATGTCATACCTAAGTTGTGAAATGGCTGACATTTATATTATTAACTAAACTTGTATTCTTGTCTATTTTAGATATTATCAGTTGCTATTATTTCTCTCTTACTCATTCTTAGCCACTACTGTATCTATATTTCCGTCGATATCTTTATATAAAATTATTACTATATCTGCTAAGTCTGTTAGACTATTATGTTTGAAGTCTGTTAATCTTGGATTTTTGTCTTCTCTACTTTCAATATCTCTAGTTAGATTTGATAGGGCTATAATCATTATTTGCAGTTCTTCTGCTAATGCTTTTAATCTATTTCCTATTCTAGTCATAGTCAGATATTGGCTCATTTGTTGCAAATAGTCTACTAAGACTACTTTTACATTATTTTCTTGTACTAACTTTCGGCATTGTGTTTCTAGGTATTTCATTGTAATATTTCTGCAATCATCTATATAGATATTCTTCACATTATCCAAATATGGTAGTAGTTCTTCTTTTGGAGTATCCATTTTGAATATTGCTACTGGTATATTGGGACTTGCTACTTTATTTATTATTTGTAAAGCTAATGATGTTTTGCCTAATGCTGGTCTTGAACCTATTACTATTAGTTGTGGTTTTGGTCTCATTATTATTTCGTCTAAATTCTTGATATTGAATTTCATTTCTATATGTTTCCATTCTCCTTTCATTAGTCTGTCTAAAATCCAATTACATTTCTTACTTTCTCTATAACTGTTGGTATGCACTCTATATTTATGATTTTGTTCTTCTCATTGCTATATACATAATTCTTTATAATCTGTTGGGCTAAGCTTTTTATATATCGGCAATTTCCAAAGTCAGTATTCTTCTTAGCTTGTTCTATATGTTCTATAACTTTCTTGTCTGCCTTTTGGTCCAATTTAAGTTTATATGGCTTTAGTTCTTTGTATAGTAAATTCTTTAGAGTATCTGTTGTATAATCTTGAAACTCTAATTTTATTCCTATTCTTGATTTCATTCCGTGGGTTGACTTCTATCATATCTTCAATTTCTTGTTTATATCCTGCAAATATTACTATGTTGTCAGGATTCTCCATATATTTTAATAATTCTATTAGTGCCTCTTTCATATATGTACCACTACTATCTTTAGCACTTGCAATTTGATATGCCTCGTCTATAAATAGAATACCACCTTTGGCTTTATCTAGTACCTCTCTAGTTTTACTTTTAGTCCAACCTACATATTCGCCCATTAGGTCATTGGGTAAAACCTCTATGAGTTTATTTTGTTTGATTATTTTGTTTTTATAGAACTCTTGGGCTATTAGTCTCGCAACTGTTGTTTTACCTGTCCCGTGGGTTTCCTAAAAAGCACATATTCAAGTTTTCCTTTTGTATACTAGGATTGTTCTTTCGTGCCTGTTGGTTAAATGTTGCAAACTTAATGATTTTATCTATTTCGTCTTTGATATATTCAAGTCCTACGAGTTGTGAGATGTCTTCTGTTAGTTCTTTTTTCTGCTTTTTTATATTATCATTCTCTGTTAAGACTGGTATATCAGATATTTCTAAGTTCTTTTTGTTAGAGGAGATATATGCCTTTAGCGATTTTGAATACATATATTGTAAACACAGTTCATTTGTCTTATATACCTCTGTTTTTAAATTAGTTGTTATCAATTCTTTTAATTCTTTTGTATCTATATCTGTTGGAATTTCATTCTGTTTATACCTATCTAGTAGTCTATTAGTTAATTCTGTTACTGTGCTATTATTAGATAAGATGTAATCTGCCTTTTGGTATATGCTATGTTCTTTTAGAGTTTCTATTGTGTTTGACATACACTCTAATAATATAAATACACATTTATTATCAACTATTTGTTCAAAAACATTAAGATAGCTTTCCGTTCTTCCATAGTTCAGACACTTTTCGTCTAGGTATATTTTATAAGCCTTTTCTTTGTCTATCTTAGGTATTAACTCTTTATAATAAATTTCCATTAGATTAACTGTATCTAGTAACTTACTACCAAATACATTGTACTTCTTTAGCATATCTGCTATTAACTTTTCAATACATCTCATATCTGTATTATCTATATCTTTTGTTAAGATTAGAATAGGTAGTTCTAGCTGTTTATGGCTATCATAATTAGATAATAATTTGTTAATGTTATGTAGTATTTTCTTATTTTTACTTGTTAAACTAGATTTATCAATACTAGCTTTTATCTCATTATATGGTTTATTTGCCATTGTCTTATTTGCTCCTTAATTTACTTGGTATATTTCTCCGTCTTGGAGAATAACTGCTTTGTCTGTTAGTTCCTTAATTACCTCAGGCACTTCTGTGTGAATAGGTATAACTACCTCAGGCTTAGTTATATCTATAACTTGTTTGATACACTCTCGGTCTCCGTGTCCGGAAGTATGACAAGTTATGACTGGTATGTTTAATTCTTGCATTTTCTTTAAGAATTTTATTGTAGGCTCGTCCTGTGTTTTATATCCGTTCCCATATAGAATAGACAACACAAGCATTATCTAATACCTTATTTTTTAGCTTTAGCTTTTCAATATCTTTCCACATACTAACACGGCAATTCATTAGGAACTTTCCGTGTAGTATTTGACCTGTTTGTTTTATCTTCTTTAGGTATGGCTCTAGGTATTGTTTGTAAGGCTCTTTATTTCTCATTCTGTATACGTATGAGGGAAGATAGCAATACACTTTAGAAGAATTGAGAGCATTTGGTATCTTCTGTGTTACTTTCTGTAATACCATATTTAGTAGAATATCCCATATTATAGTTTTATCAGTTCTGTTGGCTACTCTAGTTATTGTTGTTATTCGGTCTATTGTAGTTGTAGATGTTAATACTAGTACTTGGTCAAATTGTTTTGTTTTCTCTGCAATCTCTATTGCCAGTTTTGCCTCTGTTTGAGATTTTACATTTTCTCTTGATAGAGTAGTACCGTTCAGTGATTAGTATATCTATCTTGCCGTATTCTCTTTAGAGTTGGTTTGAATAGTTTTCCCTTATAGCCGGTGGTTTCTGTAATCTCCGTGTATATAGTATTCTTTTATTGTCTGCCTCTATTAAAAACATAAAGGCTCCATAAGCTGAGTGGTCTACTGTTATTGGTGTTATTTTGACTTCTTTAATGTAAAATGGTATTCCGTCTTGTATATCTATTGTAGAGTGAGTTATTTTACCTTTTCTTGTAAAGCTAAAAACTGTTTCAATTATACTCCTTGCTTGGTCTGACATATAAACTGGTATTTCAGGAAGTACCTCGTTAATTCTTCCGTAGTGGTCGCCGTGGTAGTGGCTTATTATTACTCCGTCATAGTTTGGCTCTCCTGTATTTAGTCCGTTCTATTTCAGGTAGTCTTACTATGTCGTCTAAGTCCATTCCAAAATCACACATTATTTTAGTACATTTTGAAGTAGTTATTTCAGTTAAAGCTCCACCAATAGTAGTGGTGCCTTTGAGTATTCTTATATACATAGGGTTGCCCCTTAATTGTTGAGTGTAGTATCAATTTTAGTTATCTTGGCTCCGTCTGTTTCATAGGTCATATAGTGATATTCTATATTGTCTGTCTCGGCACTTAACTCGTATGGCTCAAACTCTTTTACTTTTGCTTTTAGGCTTTCAGGTATTGCTATACACACTTTTATTGTTAAATGTGATGTTACTTTTCCATTAAATCCCATTATTCTATACCATTCTTGACCTTTTTCTGTATGTAATAGGTTACATAGAAATACTGCTTTATGAGTGGCTTGAGTTAATACTGTCTCTGGTGTTTGGTCTTCTTTCATTGTCTCTATTATTGTTAATTTTCTTATCTTAGTTCGTGTAAGTAATTCTATAAAGCTTGTTTTTTCCTTAGGGTCAAGCATTATTGGTATAGGGTAGAATATATTAGCATATTTAATTGGTTGTATTCCTATAAGTAGCTTTGTGGCACTAGATGTTTTAGAAAATTCTGCTAATAACATACTCTCGAGGTGTGCCTGTTCATTGATTTTATTCTTAGGTATAATGTCCTTAAAGTACTCCAAAAAGCTTATTGTTTCCTTAGATTTTAGGTATTGGGCTTTTAATTGAATATCACACCCATATATCTTTTTGTTCAACTCATTATATAGGTCTGTTGATATTGTTGTATTGTCTTTAGATATTGCTATTGTTGCTACTGGTTGCCCTAGATATTTTACTTGTATTGTAAAGATGTTAGGTAGTGTAGGGCTTACTTCTGTTAGATAGAATTGTAAATGCTCGTAGTTCTTAACTTCTTTGTAAAATTGGTCTAATAGTTGCTTATTTTCTAGCATTGTATTGGCTTGTTTGTCATAGAGTACTTGCCATTCTTTAGATTTGCTGATTATCTTTTGTGCTTGTTCAATTTTTTGTTCTAATATTTTTCTCATAAAAATTACCTCCTATGCTGTTTATTCTAACGGATAGGAGGGTTATATTCTATTGCTAACATATTCTACTGATTTTGTTAATCTTATTATTTCTCATTTCAAACTTTTTTATATTTTAGCTATTTAGAGTGAGGGTAAAGGTTGTGTTCTATATTCATATACGATTTATATTATTTTGGTATTATATTATTTAATAGACAAATGACCAAGTTTGTTAATTAGGTCTATATCTAAATTTGCTATGGTAGATATGATAAATATTAAATTTTTTATTTCTACGTTTTTTGCCGTGTCAGCTATGGTAGAGCTGTATTGTTATATGATAAAAGCTCACTATTGCTAGTGAGCTTTTTATTTTATTTTATTCCATTTTCTTTATCTAATACTTCTTCCATAGTCAAATATTCTTCATTAGATGTTATTATATTTAACTTTTTAGCATCTGCTAAACATTCTTCCCAACTATCATAATACATTTGAAGATTTCCGTCAGTAAATGCAAAGTATAATTGACTTTCTGAAACACCTTTTGTAAGATAATCTTCTCCAAGCATTCCGTCTTTTATTGCTTGTTCTATTCCTGTAATATTATTACTACTATTATTGTCTAAATTAGATGTATTTACCATATTAGTATTCTCTTTCTCGACATTGATATTTGACTGTTTCTTCGCAGTATTATATTCTCCATAAGTAATTATACAAAATTCTTCATCATCATTCATTATATTGTTAGCTGCTTGATTTAAAACATATTCAACTCCAGAAGATTGACGAGCAGTAGCTGCGTCGTTTTTACTTTCTAATTTTCCATTTTTAGCATTTATTACACTTACAAAGTATCTTGATTCGCCACCACCAACTTCATCATAAAAATAATTTATTAAAGCACTTTCGTCATCTGTCTTGCCAACCTTAGAATCTCTTACTAACAAATATTTTATTGCTTTTTCATTTTTATAAATAACACCAATATTTTTTAATACTGTACAATTATCATCCTCTAAATCTTTTATTGCCTTATTAAGAGTAAATTCATTAACTTTAATAGTAACATTTCCTGTATTGGTAGAAACTTGATATGGTTTTATTATAATCATATTCAAAGCACATATAATTACTATCATTATAACTATAATTATTATAATAATTGTTGGGAGATTATTTGCTTTTTTAACTGTTTTATTAACTGTTTCTACTTGTTTGACAGGGGTACCACATTTAGGACAAAACTTATTTGTTTCTGTTAATTCATTTCCACATTGTCTACAATACATCTATTTTACTCCTTTTATCGTCATTATTTGACGTATTTTTCTACCTTTTTTTGCAATTCTTTTAAATCATCTTCATAAAAGAAATTATCTTTCATTCCTGCATTTTCATCTGTATATACTCCTGCTGAATATCCTTTAGATAATTTTTGTGTTATCTCTAACACATCAGTTTCTAATGAGCTTATTTTTATACTTTGTGCATCTTTTACCTGATTTACTTTGCCAGTTTTACTATCAATAGTATAAAAACTACAATAATTTTTTTGTATTGGATTAAAAACTGCAATAACATAAAATTTTATTGAATTTCCTCTAAATACAACTCCTGTTGTTGTACTTACACCTAAATTTTCTTTTTTTAATTCGTCAACAGCATTATCAATTATTTTATTATTAATATTTAAAACTTTAGTAGTTCCGCTACTTGTTTTTACTAGATATGGTTTTGTTTTAGTAATATTGAATATGAAAATTTTAGACACTATTACTACTAATAATATTATTATAATTAAAATTATTGATATTAATAGTCGCATAATGTTTACTTTTGGTCTATCTATTTTAGTTCCACAATTATGACAAAATTTCTCTCCCTCTTTTATTTCTACACTACATTTTTTACATTCCATATCTTTTTCTCCTTGTATAAACCTTTAGCTAAAGTATGACAATAGAAATCCTTGTACAAAAGCAGATCCTATAATATCTATAATTCCTAATATAACTGCTATAGTTGCCTGTGTTTTTCCTTTTTTATTTATTTTAACTTGTTGTAAAGCTAATACTCCTAAAACTATAGATACTGCTCCAAAAAAATATGGTATTACAAAGAAACCTAATATAGAAGTTATAAACCCAATTAGTGCCATAGGACTTTGTATATTATTTTCTCTCATATACTTTTTTATTGCCCCGTTCATTATTATTATTAGTTTGATTTGCTTTATCCGTTTCTATATCACTTTTTATAGATTTACCACAATTAGAACAAAACTCCTCTCCATCTTTAACTTCGTTTCCACATTGACTACAATACATATTAATTCCTCCTTAATTAGTTTATGTGATTACATATTTCGACAAATTATCCGTTTCTTATACTATATCACTAATTATTTATAATGTAAAGTGTTATTTAAGTTAGGTAATTTTCACTTTGTGTATGTCTTGACGTATTACTTATATAATTGTTGATATATTAGTATTGAGAGGGGCTTTAGAATATGGGAGAAGATAATAAGATTTTATGTATCTTAGGAAATAATATATGTACTGCTAGGAAACAAAAGAATTTTACACAAGAAGACTTAGCTTATAAAATTAATAAATCAGATAAGTATATTTCTATGATTGAACGTGGTGCTAGTGGTTTAAGTATTACTGCACTTGTAGGATTATGTAATACTTTAAACATAACTCCTAATCATCTTTTTAATGGAATTATTAAATATGATACTATTGATATAGATACACAAATTATTGATAAATTAGCTGTTCTTACTTCTGCTGATAAAAAATTTTTACTTGAAGTTATTGATTATATCATACAAAAAGGCTCTAAATAAGTATAAATTAAAGGAATATCAACTCTGATATTCCTTTTTATTTTACATATTTTTATCTAATACTTCTCCTAATATCTTTATAGGTATTGAAAATCCTGCTTCAAAATACTGTTTATTTTCTTCGTCTCTCATATCAAACATTAAATCAATTAACCTTTCTAACTCCTTGCGTTGATTATACTTTAGTTTCTTATTTAAAATCTCTCTACATAAGTTGAATTTCTTTAGTAGTTCATTGAATTTATCAGTATTAGATTTTTCTCCTTCATATTGTTTGTATAATTTCAAGATATATCCCTTACGTTTCATATAATCACTCCCTTTCATATAATTTAGTTTCTATTATACTTCTTATGGATTAACTAAATCTTGTGCTTATCATTTCAAGTCTTAAAGTTACAATCTTATGTCTTACACCAATTATTCTTATGTAAGTTAATGCAATTTTTTATGCAACTGGAATATTTGTTTAAAATTACGTCAAGTGCCTAAAAAATAAGGGTTTTATATACTTTTTGTTTAAAATTAAAAATATTGATTATTTCAGTTACAATCTGGTGTATATGATTAAAATAATACAGATACCACTTCATATAAAGCAGTATCTGTAAGGGTTACGACACTTTGTCGTAAAATATTAAATTGCATACATTGATTGTTTAAGTAAAGTAATTAATGGAGCGGGTAGCCAGAAGTAAGATTTCTCATTACCCGCTATTTGTATAGTTTTAAATTTATATTTTTTAAGTTTGTTGACAAAGATGTTGACAAGTTACTTTAATAATATTTTTTTCATTTCATTTATATCATAAAATGGTATATTAATACCTTTTTGAGCTAATTTTATAACGTTCATAGCTGTTTCTATAACTTCTCTCTTTAAACTTTCAGTTATTTCAACATCTTGCATTTTATTTTGATATTTACTTTCTATGTATAATTCAGTAGTTGGAAAGATATTTTGTATTAAAAATGTTTTTTCCTTTCCTAAAACTTTACCAAAGACAAAGTTATAAACTTTCTTTTGTTTCTTTTTCTTATTTTCATATATTGTTTTATATTTATCTACTTTACTTGATATTGGAACAAACCATATTATTTTGCTATTTTCTGGATCAGTAAAGCAAAAGTAACAAGGTCTTTTGTTTCCATTTTCCTTATTTTCCATTAGTTTATATTCCTTAAATATTTCAAAAAAAGTATCTTTTATAAAATAAAATTTTCCATTTTCTATTTCCATTATTACCTCATTTCTAACAAAAAATCTACCTCCGAAAAGGTAGATTTTTTATACATTTGTCCACCTACGCATTTATTTGTCGCAAGTAGGGTTGCGAGTAACATTTGTTCACCTATGCATTTATACCCCGCAAATAGGGTTGCGGCTAACATTTGATTTGACAAAGATACTTTATAGTATCTTCAATTGTATATTTATTATACTATAATATAATAAAAAATGTCAATAATTATATGAAGTAATTTGCATAATTTATAATTTGTTAAATTATTTTTCTATAAATTTAATAAAATAAATTACTATTTATTTTACTCATATAAATTGTGATTTATATTTATAATTTGCATTTAATTTTTGCTTTTAAATGGATGTCTTAATTTATTCATTATTAGATATCTCCCCATACATTTTTGCTTTTGTATCTTGTTGTAATTCATATCCATATTCAAATATATAGGACATTCCAAATAGGA
>CANQYM010000005.1 GCA_947628085.1 uncultured Clostridia bacterium | reverse complement strand
AAACAATATCATTTCTGGTACTCTCTTTCAATATTTTATTTTCAATCTACTTGTGACATATCTATTTTAAACCTATATTTGATATTTAAAAAATCTATTTTATAACAATTAAAAAATATTTTGCATAATTTTAATTTTTTGTAGAGCTTATATATAAAATAGAAGTGACGCGTAGCGACCAACCGAAGTGCAAGCGAAGGGCGATTGGAGCAATCTTTGATTGCGACAACAAGTCACGGTTATTTTATATATAAGCACTACAAAAAATGAAAAGTTTAAATTATTGAAACATATTTTTAAATTATGCAAACATTTTTGAAAACACCTCTATTTTATGATAAAATATACAAAAATTTTTATGAGGTTTATATGAAACTTTTATATGAAGTTAAAGATAATAAATATTCTACTATTAAAGAAGTTTTAAGAGATTATTTTAAAATTTCTGATAGATTACTAACAAAATTAAAGAAGAATAATCATATTTTTATAAATGATGAAACTAAATTTGTTGACTATAAAATTAATATTGGAGATAAGATTTTAGTAGATTTAAACTTTGAAGAAGAAAGTGAAAATATTCTTTCTAAAAAAATGAATTTAGATATATTATTTGAAGATGAAGCTCTACTTATTATAAATAAACCTGCAAATTTACCAGTTCATCCTTCAATTTTACATTTTGAAGATAGTCTTTCAAATGGTGTTAAATTCTATTTTGAAACCATTAATTTAAAAACTAAAATTAGACCTGTAAATAGATTAGATAAAGATACTTCTGGAATTGTTATTTTTGCTAAAAATGAATATATACAAGAAAATCTTATAAATCAAATGAAAAATAATACTTTTAAAAAAGAATATTATGCAATTCTTGAAGGAAATATTGAAAAAAAATCTTTAAAAATTGATGCACCGATTGCTAGAAAAACAAATTCTATTATAGAACGTGAAGTTAATGAAAAAGGAATTTCTTCTATCAGCTATTTAGAGCTTATTAAAAATTTTAAAATTACTTATAAAAATAAAAAATTAGAACTCGCTTTTGTAAAATATTCTTTGGAAACTGGAAGAACTCATCAATTAAGAGTACATTCTAAATTTATAAATCATCCTATTTTAGGAGATACTCTTTATGGTAATTCTTCTGAATTAATTACAAGACAAGCTCTTCATGCTTATAAAGTCATGTTTTTACATCCTATAACAAAAGAGCAGATTATTTTAAATGCTCCAATTCCTGAAGATATGAATATAATTTTAAAAGATATAATATAAAAAGAAGGCCCCGCGTTTAACCTCGCGGGGTCATCCTTTTATCGGCTACTCGGAAAATCTCGGCAGCGATACGGGTGGAGAAAGCTCTCCGTTATGGGAGCACCAGCATAGATTGTGCAGAAAATGTTGTCTTCACACCACTTGCACCTTACTCTTTTTCCCATTTTTTTCTCCAAGTTGATTATTTTTATCTTTGTTTTGATCCTGAGCTTGAGCCACAACCGTTGACAACTGATTTTGATTTCCTGGAACTTAAGTCTAATTTTTTCCATTTCTACCGACCTTTCCTATAATTTTGGGTATAACTATTATTATAGGTCGTATTTTTGACTTATGAATGTATTTTATGTGAATTTTTATTGTCTATTTTAATTTAAGCTGTTTCTTCTTTTTTTGAAGTTTTTCCTTTTTTCTTTTGCTTTGGAATTTCTCTTTTTTTGTTTTCATCTATAACAAGCTCTGGTTGAGTTTTATTTACTACTGTATCTTTTGTTATAATGCATTTTACTATTTTTTCATTTGATGGAATATCATACATTATATCTCTCATAATTTCTTCTATTATAGAACGTAACCCTCTTGCTCCAGTATTTCTTTCAATAGCTTTATCAACTATTGCTTCTAATGCTTCTTGTTTAAATTCTAGGTCTACTCCATCTAATTCAACCAATTTTTTATATTGCTTGATTAATGCATTTTTAGGTTTTGTAACAATATCTATTAAAGCTTCTCTTGTAAGTCCTTCTAAAGTTGCAATAATTGGTAATCTTCCAACAAATTCTGGTATTAATCCAAATTTAAGTAAATCTTGTGGTAGTAACTGTTTAAATATTTCTGTTTTATTTAAATCTTTTTTACTTTCTATTTGTGCTCCAAATCCTATTGTTTTTTTACCAACTCTATCTTTAATAATATTTTCTAATCCTTCAAAAGCTCCTCCGCAAATAAATAATATATTTGATGTGTCGATTTGAATAAATTCTTGATGTGGATGTTTTCTTCCTCCTTGAGGTGGTACAGATGCAACTGTTCCTTCAACTATTTTAAGAAGTGCTTGCTGAACACCTTCTCCACTAACATCTCTAGTAATAGATGGATTTTCAGATTTTCTAGTAATTTTATCAATTTCGTCTATATATATTATTCCTTTTTGTGCCTTTTCAACATCATAATCTGCTGACTGAATAAGTTTTAAAAGAATATTTTCTACATCTTCTCCAACATATCCTGCTTCTGTAAGTGTTGTAGCATCTGCTATTGCAAAAGGAACATCTAATATTTTTGCTAATGTTTGAGCTAGTAAAGTTTTTCCACAACCAGTAGGTCCAAGAAGTAATATGTTACTTTTTTGAATTTCTATATCATCTACAAGTTCTAAATTATTTATTCTTTTATAGTGATTGTATACTGCTACTGATAATGTTTTCTTAGCTTCCTCTTGGCCAATAACATAATCATCTAAAACTTTTTTAATTTCAGAAGGAATTAACATTTCTACTGGTTCTTTTTTGTCTTCTGTTTCATATATTTCTTCTTCAATAATGTCTTGGCAAAGAGCTATACACTCATCACATATATAAACTCCTGGCCCTGCTATTATTTTCTTTACGACTTCTTGTGGTTTTCCACAAAAAGAGCATTTTACTATTCTTTCCTGACTTCTTGCCATTTTGCATATTCCTTTTAATTTATTTAGATTTTTTTAAAATCTATAAAACTTTTTAAAAAATACTTATATTGGCTATAAGTATTTTTTATTTTTAACTAATTTCTTTTATCTAATATTCCGTCTATTAAACCGTACTTTAAAGCTTCTTCTGCTGTCATGTAGTTATCTCTTTCAGTATCTCTTTCTATTGTTTCTAAACTTTGACCTGTTCTTTCACTTAAAAGTTTATTTAATTTTTCTCTAGTTCTAACCATGTGATCTGCATGTATTTTTATTTCTGTAGTTTGACCTGAAAGTCCTCCACCACCAATTAATGGTTGATGTATTAAAACTTCTGCATTTGGTGTAGCAAATCTTCTTCCTTTTTCACCAGAAGCAAGTAATACTGCTCCCATACTAGCTGCCATTCCAACGCAAATTGTTGAAACTGGGCATTTTATATAATTTATTGTATCTACTATAGCCATTCCATCTGTAATAGATCCTCCTGGGCTATTAATGTATAAACTTATTTCTTTGTCTGGATCTTCTGATTCTAAGAATAAAAGTTGTGCTACAACTAAACTTGCAGAAGTTGGATTAACATCTTCTGCTAAAAATATTATTCTATCTTTTAATAATCTTGAGAATATATCGTATGATCTTTCTCCTCTACTTGTTTGCTCAATTACATAAGGTACTAAACTATTATCTATCATTTTCATCTTCCTTTCTTGTTTTCTTTAATATTTGTAACTACTTTCTACATTTATTTAATATATACTAAATGTATTTTTTTTTCAATACATTTAATATAAAAAAAAGTACATTCAAATAACATTTTTTTACTTTTTTTGACAAATTATATAGATTTCATTTATATAAAAATACCCTTTAAAATTTGTATCTTTTAAAG
This sequence comes from uncultured Clostridia bacterium, assembly GCA_947628085.1. GTDB lineage: Bacteria > Bacillota > Clostridia > TANB77 > CAG-508 > Scatovivens. Next base: position 131,806 of record CANQYM010000005.1, on the reverse strand, counting down.
GGTATATAAATTAATTATTTTTCACTGTTTTTCTTTGTAGTAGCTTTCTTTTCTTCTTTTTTAGATGTAGATTTTTTATCCTCTTTTTTATCTTCCTTCTTTTCTTCTTTTTTGCTTTCTACTTTTGCAACTTTCGCATTATCTACTATTAAAGCTACTGCTTTTTCTGATTTAATATTTTCTTTAATACTTTCAATTAAATCTTCATTTTTCTTCAAATCTTCTTCTTTTCTACCATAACTTGTAGCTAATTCTTTAATTTTATCTTCAACTTCTTTTTCTGTTGCTTCTAATTTTGCATCTTCACAAATTGCATCTAAAACTAATCTCATTTTTAAAGATTCTTTAGCAGGTTCTTCGCTTTCTTTTCTATAATCTGCTTTAGTTTTTCCAATCATTTTTAAGTATTGTTCTAAACTAATTCCTTGATAAGATAATCTTCTATCCATATCTTTTTCCATATTATCTAATTCAAGTTCTACCATACCTGCTGGTATATCTACTTCTGATTTTTCTGCAACAGCTCTAACTGCTTTTTCTTCTAATTCAGCTTTAGATCTTTCTTCATTTTGTTTCTCTTTTTTAGATTTTACATCTGCCTTTAAATCTTTTAATGTATCAAATTCACTAACATCTTTAGCAAATTCATCATCAATTTTTGGTAGTTCTTTTGTTTTTATTTCATGAAGAGTAACTTTAAATATAGCATCTTTTCCAGCTAATTCTTTTGAAAAATATTCGTCTGGGAATTTTACATTTATATCTTTTACTTCTTCTGGTTTCATTCCAACTACTTGATCTTCAAAGCCTGGTATGAAAGTATTGCTTCCTAATTCTAATTCATGATTTTCAGCTCTTCCACCTTCGAATGCTACTCCATCAACAGTACCTACAAAATCTATAACTGTGATATCTCCTTTTTGAGCAGGTCTATCATCAACAGTAATCATTCTGCTATTACGTTCTGCCATTTTATTAATTTCATCATCTATTTCTTTTTCTGTAACTTTATATTCTGTTTTTTCTAAAGAAATTCCTTTATATTTTCCTAGTTTAACATCTGGTTTTAAAGCTACAACAGCTGTAAAAATTAGTTCTTTTCCTTTACCCATTTGTTTTATTTCTATTTGTGGTTTACTAACAACATCTAATTTTTCAGATTTAATAGCTTCATCATATATTGGTGGAACTACTTCATTAAAAGCATCTTCATAAAATATTTCATCGCCATAATATTTTTCTACTATATTCATAGGTGCTTTACCTTTTCTGAACCCTGGAATATTGAAATATTTTGCATTTTTGTTAAAAACACTTTTTATTCCATCATCAAAAACTTTAGCTTCTACTGTGAATTCTAATTTAACCTCATTTTTATTATCTGTTTTTTCTACTTTTACACTCATTTTATTTCCTCCATTTTTTTATTTCACGAATAGCTTATATATTATATTACAAAAAAAGTAAAAAATCAAGGATTTCTCAAAATTAGTCTCCTAAACATACTCCTAAATCTCTTGCAATTTTTATTAAATCATCATCCATTGGAACTCTTCTTATATTGCTTTCTTTGGTATTTCCTGAAGCTGCACCTACTACTTTGTTATCTCCAACAACATCTTCTAAAGAAACATAGCTCATTTCACCATTTTTATATGTTACTAAAACATTGAATATTCCTTGCATTGCAAGTTCCATTGCTCTACATCCATATTTTGTAGATAAAACTCTATCAAATGCAGATGGTGTTCCACCTCTTTGAACATATCCTAATACAGTGCTTCTTGCAACCATTCCTGTTATTTCTTCTAATTCTGTTGCAAGTTTGTCTCCAACACCACCAAGTCTTATATTATCTAATCCATTTCCTTCATTTAATGTTTTCTTTACAGTAATTGTTCCATTTTTTGGCATAGCACCTTCAGAAGCTACAATAATTGTAAAATCTTTTCCTCTTGCTCTTCTTTCATCAATTTTTTCTACTACTTTATTAATATCATAAGGAATTTCAGGTATTAATATAACATCTGCTCCTCCAGCTATACCAGATTCTAATGCAAGCCAACCTGCATATCTTCCCATAGTTTCTAGAATCATTAATCTATGATGTGATTCTGCTGTAGTGTGAAGTCTATCTAATGCTTCCGCAGCAATAGAAACTGCTGTGTTATATCCAAATGTCATGTCTGTATGAGCAACATCATTATCTATTGTTTTAGGAACACCTATACAATTAACTCCTTTTAAAGAGAAATCTCTACTTGATTTTTGTGTTCCATCTCCTCCTAAAGTGAATATACAATCAAATCCTGCATTTCTAATATTTTGAACACATATATCTGATAAGTCTTTGTATTCAACTGTTCCATCTTCATTAGTTACTTTATAATTGAATACGTTTGTGCTATTTGATGTACCAATTATAGTTCCACCTTTTGTTAATAATCCAGAAGCATTTCCTTGTAAATCTAATTTTACGTAGTTATTATTTAATAGTCCTTTATATCCTTCTATAAATCCATAACATTCAACTCCATTAGTTCTACCAGTTTTTACTATAGCTCTAATTACTGCATTTAATCCTGGAGCATCTCCTCCATTAGTTAAAATTGCAACTTTTTTTACTTTTGATTCCATATTATTATCCTCCTGTGTTTTACTTTTTCTTTTAAACACCTACGTTATTATATACATTATTTTTTTATATTACAAGCATTTTTTATTTTTTTTATGATTTTACTTATACGATTTTTACATTTTTATTATTTAATTTAAAGTAAAACATTAAATCATTTTTTATTTTATAGAATATAATTTTCGTTATAAGTATATAATTTAATATCTAGTTTTTAGATAAATTATTTTTAAGGAGGCTTCTGTTTTTACAGAAATAATATACTATGAAAAATAAAATTATTTTATTAGAATTATTTTTTATTATTTTAATGTTTTTTTCTACTTATTGTTTTGGATATTATATTCCAACATGGTCTGAACTTGACTATACTGAAGCTAATGCAGATGTTGCTACCAAAGATTTTCTAAATTTAGAATCACAAAGTGCAATTTTAATTGAACAAACAACTGGTAAAATTCTTTATGAAAAAAATTCACATGAGCAACTACGTCCTGCAAGTGTAACAAAAATAATGTCTATTCTTTTAATTATGGAAGCTCTAGATAGAGGCGACATTACCCTAGATACACAAATTCCTTGTAGTGAAAATGCTTCTTCAATGGGAGGTTCTCAAATTTGGCTAGATAGTACAGAAACTTTATCTGTACATGAAATGTTAAAAGCAATTTGTGTTGTAAGTGCAAATGATTGCACTGTTGCTATGGCAGAATATTTAGCTGGAAGCGAAGAACTATTTGTTCAAAAAATGAATGAACGTGCAAAAGAACTTGGTATGAATGACACAGTTTTTAAAAATTGTCATGGAATTGATGAAGATGGTCATTTAACTTCTAGTTATGACATAAGTTTAATGTCAAGAGAATTACTTCAAAATCATCCTGATATAAAAAACTATACTACTATTTGGATGGATTCTCTTAGAAATGGTGAATCTGAACTTGTTAATACAAATAAACTAATAAGAACTTATGATGGTGCAACAGGTTTAAAAACCGGTTCTACAAGCTTAGCTTTATATAATTTATCTGCTAGTGCAACTAGAAATGATTTATCTTTAATTGCTGTTGTTTTAAGGGCTCCTACACCTAAAGTTCGTTTTGCTGAAGCTAAATTATTATTAGATTATGGATTTAATACTTATAGCTTTAAAAAAATTGCAACTAAAGGAGAAATTCTTCAAAGTATTATAGTTAATAAGGGAACCGAAAATGAAGTAAATCTCGAATTTGAAAATGATAGTGGAGTGCTAATTAAAAAATCTAGTTCTTCCGAAATAAAACAAGAATTAATACTAAATGAAAATATAGAAGCACCAATAAATAAAAACGATGTTTTACGGAAAAATGAATTATTACATAGATGATGAACTAATATCTTCTGTTAATTTAGTTTCTGATAGAAATGTAGAAAAAAAGAATATACTTAATACTTTTTACTATGTAGGAACTAAATGGTTTAATTTATTTAGAGATTGATATTATAAAAGATTACTTACTATTTTTAGTAAGTAATCTTTCTTTTTTTATTTTTAATATGAGTTTTATTGTTTTTATACTTTCATATTTTATTCTTATTATTTTTGAACTTCATCATTATTTTTTTCTAACAGAACTTGCTCTTACGCCTGAGCCTTGTTTTCTTTTTTTATTGTCTATTGCTGTTGTTGATATTCCATTTTCAGGTCTATCTGTAAAAACAACATCTATTCCAAGATGTGCAAATCTTTCTTGGAAATCATCCCACTTTGGATTACCTTTCCAGTCACTTCCAACAAAAATTGCATTAAATGTTTTTCCAAATACTTTTCTTATATTTTCTACTGCTTGTATTTTATCATATTCATCAGCAATTATTGCAAAATCGACATATCTTATATGACTTAGTATTTCTCTTCTAACATCTTCACTAACACTTGCTGTTTTGTGCTTATAATTTTGAATTAATCTATCAGAATTAACTGCAACAATAACTTTTTTACATTGCTCAGACATCATTTTTAAATGTTCTATATGTCCTTTGTGAAGATTACTAAATGCACCAGAAGCATATCCTAATTCATATTTCTTTTCAGCATATTCTACTGGTTGAGAAGAATATTTTTTCTCTAACATTCTATATCTTAAAGATTGTAATATTTTTTCTTTATTTAAAGCATCTATAAGAAATGCACCATCTACAAAATCCAGTGCTTCTACAAGATTTACTCTATCTTGGTTTGAAACTTTATCTTTTAATTCTCTCGTATGCTTTGTTCTTTCCATTAATTCATCTGTATATAATCCAACATAAAATCTTGCTCCACTTTTATGTGCAAATTTGTATTCTTCATATAGTCTTTGAAAATTTTTTTCATCTAAATAATCAAATATTCCTCTTGTAACATATACTAGTTCCTCTGTTCCGTCTTGTTGCTTTACTTTAATTAATCTACTTCTCATTTTTTCTTCACTTATATTCATAAAAAATTCTCCTTTTTTTATTCTCTTTATAATTATACCAAAAGTTTACATAACATTCAACCCCTGTAAAAGTTTAGCTAATATTTAACAAAGTATTTTATAAAAAAAACTAGGATTTAAAATGCCTTCTTAAAAAAGCATTTTAAATCCTAGTTTTATTGCGCAATAAATTTTTATATTTTCGTTTTGCATTTTATGCAAGACCATATTTTTTCTTAAATTTATCTGCTCTACCACCAGTAGTATTTTGTTTTAGGCTTCCTGTCCAATATGGATGACATTTTGAACATACATCAACTTTCATTTCTGGTTTAGTTGAATTAGTTTCAATTACATTTCCACATGCACATGTAATTTTGGCAGCTGTATAATTTGGTTGTATATCCTTTTTCATGTAATTCACCTCTTTCTTACATTTTTAAAACAATCTTATATATAATAACACATTATTTTTCTTATTTCAAGTACTTTTTAGAATGTTATAGTATAGTCTTTGTATCTGTATACTTCTCTAGGAGAAGAATCCCATAGTTCTTCTGTGTTTGTTAAATCTATTTCTGATTTTTTACTATCGTTTTTTTGTTCACTTTCTTGAGAGTTAGTAGAAGTATTTGTTTCTTTATTCTTTAATCCATCTATAGCTTCTACTTCTTTAGAATTTTCTGTTTCGTTTAAATTTTGATTTTGCTCATCTTGTCTTAGTACATCTATAACTGTGTTTCCATCATTAGCGCTTTTCAAATTGCTTTCTAAAGAATGTCTATTTACTAGTTTTGACATTACATTATATATACAAGCTATAATACATACTGCCAATAAAACTTTTTTCCACATCTTAGCTAGCATAGTTTTCTCCTCTCTCAATACTATTACATTTCTTATTATACTACATTTTTATTGAAACTGCAAATATTATATACTATATTTAAATAAAAAGTCAATATAACATTTTAATTTATGTAAACAATTTTTTAATTAAATTACATATTTTTTCAAATTTTACTTGTTTTTTTTATAAATTTGTGTTAGACTATTAAATAGTCAGTTTATTAATTTAAATGGAGGTGCTTTAGACATGGCAAAATGCGCATTTTGTGGAAAAGAAACTAGCTTTGGTAAACAACTTAGCGTAACTCGTTCTCATATTAGTAAAAGAACAACTAGAACAGTAAGACCAAATTTAAGAAATGTTAAAGCCGTTATAAATGGCGAAGTAAAAAGAGTTTCAGTTTGTTCTAAATGTTTACGTTCTGGAAAAGTTCAAAGAGCTGTTTAATTTTATAAAATATAAAAAGTAGATGTTTTCTCATCTACTTTTTTTATTATGTTTTTTAGACTATGTAGATTTTATTCCAAAAATCATTTTAACAAATCCTCTTAAAAATTTTGGTACTTTCTTAACAATAATTGTCATAATATTACTCCTCCTATTTACCTAGCAAATATTTTATGCCTCCCACAAAAGCTCCTAATCCCATTATGCATATCCAGGCAACTGGAGGAAGAAATAAAACTAATAGTGTTCCAATTCCAAAGCCTATTAGTATTCCAGCTATCATTTTTTTGAATTTGCAGAAAAACATTTTAGCTTCCTCCTTTTTTATATAATATTAAATTTTAACTTATTATGTGAGTAATATTTAATTATTGTTAATCATCATTATTATCATCATCGTTGTCATCATTATCGTCATCAATATAATCATCTATTTCATCATTATATTCTTCATCATCTGGATCGTAATCATTTTCTAAATCTTCATTATCATCTTCTTCATCTAAATCAAGAGCACATTTTGAGCAATCTCCATCAATGCAACCATCGCAGTAGTCATCTTCTAATGTAGCTCCGCCAACATAAGCAATGTCTTCTAATAAATCGATAGCTTCACATTCATTAAGAATATCATCATCTACTTTTATTTCAGCAATTTCAAATGTTTCAATATTATTATCTACCTTAAATCTTATAATTATATTACAAGGTTTATCATCGCACATTGCCTCTCCTGTAAAATCTACAAAAACGCCCTTTTCGTCTTTTATAACATTATAATTAATATTATCAAAAAAAGATTCAAATAGTTCTCCTATTTTAAAATCTGGTATAGCATCAAATTCTCCATTGCATATTAAACTAATATATTTATCGTCTGTTACTTCTTCATTCATATTGTTATTCCTTTCTAATTTTTATCTCTAATTTAGGAAAAGCTTCCATTAATCTCTTCTTTAAAATAGATTTCTTTTTGAAATTTTCTTTTACTATTTTTGTAATATCTTCTCTTTTTACTTTTAGTTCATCTGCTAGCTCATCAGCTTTATTTTTTATTGCACTATTTATTAATTCTCTTTTTCTATTTATTCTTTCAGCTAATTCTTTTGGAGATTCAATTATTGCATTTGATATTTTACTTCTAGTATATTTTGCTTTTTTCTCAAATTGTATTCTTCTAAGTTTTAATTCTTTGCCAAATAATTTAAAGTCTTCTTCTGCTTTTTCTAAGGCCTCTTCTGTTTTGTCTTTTACTTTATTTCCAATTTCTTCTGTTTTATCCTTTACTTTATTGCTAATTTCTTCTGTGTTATCTTTGCTAGCAAAAATTTCTCCTTTGAAGCTAGATATAATAATAAATGAAACAATTGTATCTATAATAAATAAAATAGATAAAACAGCTGTAATAATATTTAATAAATTTGCTGGTATACTCATATATATTTTTTCAAAAAATGGATTAGCATAATAAATTATTAATGTTCCAACTATTCCAAATGGTAAAAGAGTTTCTAAACAAATTCTTCCGTTAATATTAAACTTTTTATTACGATAGTCCCACCATCTCGCATGAAATTGTTTTTCCATAATGTAACTCGTTGAGTATTCAAGCACACCACAAATTAATATACATAAAACAAATAACACTGGTAAATCATTTGTATATTTACTAAGTAAAATAGTTATTGCTATAACCCCAACTCCATATACTGGGCAATATGGTCCAATTAGAAAACCTCTATTTATTAATTTTTTCTCTTTAAAAATTCCTCCAAAGGATTCCATAAACCAACCAGCAAAAGAATATGTAAAAAATAATAATATATAAATTTCTATTTTTTCTAGCATCTATATCTCTCCTTTATAATTTACATATAAGAATATACCACATTTATTACAATTATACAATTATTTCTTTTTCATAAGTTTTAACACTTCTTTTTCTTCTGCTGTTATTCTATAAGATTCTATCATTTTTTGTAAAGTTTTATTATAAGTAAATTTATCTAAGTTATTTTCTCCTTTTAAATAATCCATCAACTTACTATTATATTTTATACCTATTTCAGCTAAAGTCCATGCAACTCCCATTTTAGTATAATATCCTTCATTATTTACACTATCTAATATTTTAATAACTTCATCTACATACTCATCTATTAAAAAATAATCTAACATTGAAATTACTGAAAATCTAATTTCAAATTCTTTATTTGATTTTGCATAAGGCAAAATAAATTTCCAATATTCTTTCAAATTTTTTTCATTTATTTTAAGTGTTGGAACAAAAGTATCACAAATTGCCCAACTATCTATTTTAGGAATAAATCCTTTTATATATTTTATTTTTTCTTTAAACTCTAATTTACTATATGCAATAATTAATCCTTGAAGAATAACTTCTTCAAAATATAGTGGATTTTTATTTTTTACAAAGCTTTCCCAATCATTATTCTCTTTTAAAACATCTTTAGCTAATTTTCTTAATACTGGAATTTTTATTCCTAAAATTTCTTTATTTGTATCTGGACATAATTTAGCATTAAATTCTCTATGTTTTTCATCAGATAAATCTATTAACTTTTTAGTTATTAAATTCATTTTTCCTCCTATTAAGTTTTATTATTGTATAATAACATTTTAAGCATAATAAATCAAATTAAATATTTTTATATTTAAAATACTAATTTCTAATTATTTACTTTTTCCTCATTATTTGATATTCTTTTAATAATATTGAAAAGGAGTCGATAATATTTTGAATAGAATTAAAAATAAAAGCAGTAAAAAAGATGATAATAATTCTAAGCACAAAATTAATTTAAAAACTGTAAAAATTATTTTTATATTACTTTTTATATTAATAATTTTTTTAGCTATAAAAACAGGTATATCTATTTCTCGTTGGCAAAATTTGGCACAAGATATGATTTCTAATTCACCTTCAAAAGTATTAGATACATCTGGCAATGTTATTGCTGAACTTGGAAATAATAAAAACACAAAAAATATTTCTATTTCTGAAGTTCCAGATAACCTAAAAAATGCATACATATCAATTGAAGACCAACGTTTTTATAAACATTCTGGAGTAGATTTTCCAAGAACTGCTAAAGCAATTTTTTCTTATGTAAAAAATCTTGGCTCATCTTCTTTTGGCGGTAGTAGTATAACTCAACAATTAGTTAAAAATTTAACTGGAGATAACTCTTCTAAAGTTACAAGAAAAATTACTGAATGGTTTAGAGCTTTTGCTATTGAAGGTGTTCTTTCAAAAGATGAAATACTAGAAGCATATCTTAATGTTATTTATGTTGGACCAAATATTTATGGCGTTGAATTAGGTTCTAAATATTATTTTAATAAATCCGCAAAAGATCTTTCACTTGAAGAATGTGCATTTTTGGCTGGAATTAATAATTCACCAAACTCATATAGTCCTTTTAGTGATGCTGATAACTCAGAAAAAATTAAAGTTAGAACAAAAGCTGTTCTTGATAAAATGCTTGAACTTAAATATATATCAGAAACCGAGCACAATGAAGCTATTTCAAAAGTTGATAGTGGTTTAAATTTCAAAAATGGTAAAATTGAAAATAAAAATAATGAAGCAATTTATTCTTATCATACAGATGCTTTGATTACAGAAATCACTAAAGAAATTGCTAAAGCGAAGAAAATCTCAGAAGATTTTGCTACAAATTATATAAATATGGCTGGACTTACAATTTATAGTGCTCAAGATAGTAACATTCAAAATGAAATTGAAAAAGAATTTGCAAAGCCTAGATATTCTCTTAAATCTCAAAAAGATCCATCTGTTACGTCTCAAGCTGCTATGGTTATTATCGATCATAAAACTGGACAAGTAGTTGGTTGTGTTGGCGGTATTGGAAAAAAAGAAACTTCTAGAGGCTTTAATAGAGCAACTCAAGCTTTGAGGCAAACAGGATCTGCTGGAAAACCAGTTGCTGTTTTAGCTCCCGCTCTAGAAGAAAAAATAATAACTCCTGCTAGCATATATGTTGATGAACCTACAACATTTGATGATGGAACAGAAGAAAAATATTCTCCTACTGACTACAATGATTATAGAGGTGCAATTACTGTAAGACAAGCTGTTGAATCTTCACAAAATATTCCATTTGTAAAAATAATGGAACAACTAACTCCAAAAACTTCTATTAAATATATGAAAAAAATGGGAATATCAACACTTACTAAAACTGATGAAAATTTAAATTTGGCTTTAGGTGGTTTAGATAAAGGAATTAGTCCTTTAGAACTTGCTTCAGCATATGCAACTATTGCAAATGATGGTGTTTATATTGAGCCTACCTTTTATATTAAAGTAGAAAATTCACTTGGTAAAAAAGTTATAGAATCTAAGCCAAAAAAGAAAAAAGCTATTTCTAAAGAAGTTGCATATATTATTCAATCACTTCTTACAGAACCTGTTAATGGTTCAAAAGGAACAGCAAAATATTGTAAAATTTCTGGAATTGATGTTGCTGCAAAAACTGGTACAACAAATGATGAATATGATAGATGGCTTTGTGGATTTACTCCATATTATACAGCTGTTACTTGGTTTGGATTTGACTTAAATGAAACAATTAATTTTAATCGTAAAAATCCTTCTGGACAAATTTGGTCAAATGTAATGAAATCTATTCATTCAAAACTTGGTAAAGCAACTTTTCAAGTTCCTGAAGGTTCATCTTTAGAAACTGCAGAAATTTGTTTAGCAAATGGGTTAATTGCAAATAGCGGATGCCCAAATACTCATACAGAATTTTTCTTAAAAGGCACTGTTCCTACAAATTATTGCATAGAGCATACTGGTAAACTTCCAGAACAAAATAATACTTCAGTAAATACTTCTAATGAAGAAGATTCTTCAAGTTATACCGATATTTTTGATGAACTTGATAACATATTTGAACAGTAAAAAAATAATCTCCTTAAAATTTAGGAGATTATTTTTTTCTGTATGCTTTTATTATTATTCTTTTTCCATTTGCATTATTACAAGTAACTAATGTAAGTTCATATTTTTTAGAAGAATTAAGAACAGAAATATCTTCTGCATCTGTTTCAAAAATATTAAAAACAATATACTTATATTCTGCTCCTGCTAAATCATCTATAATTATTTCATCTTTCAAATCCAATTTATCTAAATTACCAAAAAATCTTTCATCATTGTAATTATGTCCTGCAATACAAATATTTCCACTTTCTTTAAAATTATTTCCATAAAATTTACAAGGTGCAATTTTTAAGAAAGTTTCACTAAAATTATTGAATACTACATATTCTAAGTTGATTTTTTCTATATATAGTTTGCAAAGATATATACTTTTACTAGTTTTTTCTGCATTATACATGCTAGATAATTCTAAATTTTTATTTATTGCTTTAGATATTTTTTCTAAGTCCTCTTCCTCACTATAATTAATTTTTAACGCAGAAATTAATATAAAAATTATCAAAATTGAAATTATAAATTGAATTTTAAATATATATTTTATTTTGTTTCTTTTTTTATTAAACAATATTTGATTCATATAACTATTATTATCTAATATATTTATTTTATTAAATTTTAGATATTACTTAGATTGCTTATATTAAAAAATTATGATATATTATTATAAATTAATTTTTAAGAGGGAATTTTATGGAAAGAATAATTGCCAAAAATCCAACAGCATATCATAATTACACAATTGAAAGTACTTTTGAAGCTGGAATTGTACTTACTGGAACTGAAATAAAATCAATAAGAAATGGAAAATCTAATATTAAAGATACTTATGTTAATATAAAAAATGGTGAAGTTTTTATTTATGGAATGCACATTAGCCCATACGAATTTGGAAACATTTATAATAAAGACCCATTAAGAACTAGAAAACTTTTATTAAATAGAAGAGAAATAAATAGATTGTATGGAATGATAAAACAAAAAGGTATTTCACTTGTTCCAATAAAAATGTATTTTAAAGGAAACAAAGTAAAACTAGAAATTGGAATTGGTAAAGGGAAAAAACTTTATGATAAAAGAGAAGATTTAGCAAAAAAAGATGCAGAGCTTAAAATAAAAAGAGCATTAAAAAAAATTTAAAGTGATAGAACTATGTTCTATCACTTTTTTATCTTTCTTCACCATTTTCTTTTTGATTATTCCTTTTACTTAAAAAGCCTTTTTGAGAATCATTTCTATTTTGAATTTGATTTAAAGATTCTTTCACTCTAGAAAGAGTTCTATCAAAAGTAAATTTATAATATTCCTCTTCTTCTTGAGTTAAACTCACTCCTGTTTCTTCTTTCATATTTTTAATTGCCTTATCTACATCTAGTGTAAGCACATCTTCTTTTAGCCAATCTCTAAACCATTCTTCTTTACCATATTCAAAAACAAATGATTCTATGTCTTCTTTTCTTCTTTGAATAACTCTATGATAACTTTTTGTATTTGTAGGAACACCACAGCAGTAGTCAAAGCTAAATAGTGGTGCTAATCTAATTTTAGAATTGTCTTCTTCTACAATAAGTCCCCACTTTTCGTTGCTCTCATTATCATTAACAACAATTTTATTAAACATTGTTTGCTTTATCAGTCCTCTTTTAATTTCTTCTCTCTTTTCTTCTAAGCCATCAAGAGGTAATTTATGTTTTTTGTAATATTTTTTTATGTATTTATCTGCTGATTCTAAGATTGATTCAAAACTGATTCTCTTAGTATCTCTCTTTCTTTTATAAATAGTATTTCCTTCAATTAATGTTTCTCCTGCTCTAATAAAATTCTTTGTAAAGAAAGCAATTTTATCTTTTTCAGCAACATTGTTTAAATACTTTCCTTTGTAGTAAGTTGTTGTAGGTAAACCCATTTGCTTTGCTATTTGAGGTAATAGAAAATTATTTTTTTCTGATATATTATAAAACTTTTCTTTTATGTATGGAGAGTGTGGTCTTGTAGCCAAATAAGAATCTAAATTTGAACTAATAACCCAAAATTCTCCTATTTTACTATTTAACAACCTTCTTTTTGAAACTATAAAAGAATAGTCATCTAAATTTATAATGCCATTTTCATCTGTATCCATTCTATCATTGTATTCTTTGCTTTGATAAACTTCATACATTTGAAATAAACGTTTATTTCTTCTTTCAATAAACTCGTTTGGCATAACGCCATCTAGGTGTTTTTCTAAAGCTTCTATTTCATAATTAGTTAATCCATATAATTTAGCTGCTTTTAAAATATATTCTTTTTTCGTTAATTTAGTCATTAATTCTATTCCTACATTTTATTTGCTGAACAGAATACATCTTTTATTTTATGTGATACTGTTCTTGTTATTTCTTCTCTTGCTGCACCTAAATATTTTCTTGGATCAAATACAGATGGCTCATCATTAAATACTTTTCTTATTTGAGCTGTCATAGCTAATCTTAAGTCTGTATCTACATTTATTTTTGAAACTCCATTTTCACCTGCTTGTTTTAACATTTCATCTGGGCAACCTTTTGCTCCTGGAATGTTTGCACCATTATTATTACACATTTCAACTAGTTCTGGTATTACAGTAGAAGCTCCATGTAATACTATTGGTGTATTTGGTAATTTTTCTTTAATTTTTTGTAAAATATCAAATCTTAATTTTGCATCACCTTTAAATTTATATGCTCCATGACTTGTTCCAATAGCTATTGCTAATGAATCGCATCCAGTTCTTTGAACAAATTCATAAGCTTGGTCTGGATCTGTGTATCTTGCATCATCACTTGCAACATTTACGTCATCCTCAACACCTGCTAATTTTCCAAGTTCTGCTTCTACAACAACTCCTTTTGAATGAGCATAGTCTACAACTTGTTTTGTTAAAGCAACATTTTCTTCAAAATCATATTTTGAACCATCTATCATTACAGATGTGAAACCACTATCTATACATTTTTTACATGTTTCAAAATCTGGTCCATGATCTAAATGAAGTGCTATTGGAATAGTTGTTGTTTCCACTGCTGCTTCAACCATTTTTACTAGGTAATTCATTCTAGCATATTTTATTGCACTTGAAGAAACTTGTAAAATTACTGGTGATTTAGCTTCTTCAGCTGCATCTGTTATAGCTTGTATAAACTCCATATTGTTTATATTAAAAGCTCCTATTGCAAAATGTTCTTTCATTGATTTTTCGAACATTTCCTTTGTTGTTACTAATGGCATATTATATTCCCCCTTATATTTTATTTTTTACTTTCTACATTTTATAATCTTAAGATTAGTATGTCAAGTAAAATTTGTGTGTTTATATAATAATAAAATGATGCCACAAAAGTAAGCACCATTTTATTATACAATTTGCATATTTAAATTACTATACTTACACTAGTCACACTTACATTGATAACTTCCACACATAGATTCATCTTCAGGTGTTCCACTTGAACATCCTGGACAAGCTTGTACCTCTATTTGTTTTAGTTCGCATACATTATGCTCACAATCATTGTATTCACAGCTTTCTACTGTGCAATTAATTTTTTGTTTTTTTTCGTCCATTTTAAATAAATACCTCCAATAAAAAAATAGAGTTTTTATACTCTATTTTTATTATTTGCAAATATCTTTTTAATATTCTAAATAAAATTTATCTCCAACAAATTTATATTTTAAATCTTTTAAATTTTCTTCAAATGCTTTATAATTTTCCTCATCATTTCCTTTATCTTCAGGTAATTCATAAATTTGATCATAAATTTGTTCTATTCCATCTAAAATAATTTGACCATCATAATTCATAAGACTCCAAGTTATATTTGCTATTCCATATTCATTAAATTCTATATTTTCTGTTGAATCTAAAACTAAATATAAATTACTATCAATTAATCTTGGATTTATTACTGCATACTTTCTTCCAAATAAATCATTATATTCTTCATCAATTACCTTTAAATAATTATCTTCATCTTTTACAATATAACGACCATCATTTGATACGTAAATATCTTTATAAACAGGCGAAATTACATCTCCATTTGAATTTATGAAATATATTGTATCATTATTGTAATTTCTTAAAAGCATTTTTTCTCCAAAGAAATCTAATATTTGTGCTTTTCCCGTCATTGCATTCTTTTTTCCATAAGAAGTATACCAACCTTGAGTTTTTTTAGAAATTTCATAAAATGGTATTGTTCCATTTGAAAACAAATATATATAACTTGCATCATAATCCATATTATCTGTATCTAAAGCTATTTTTATGTTTAAATCACTTTTTTTAGCAAGCTCATATTTATCTTTTCTTCCCATATTAGATTGTGTAATTAATAAATCATATTCATCATTATAATCATATCTAAAATCATAATCTTGGTTAACCATTTGTTGATATACTGGAGCTTTATTAATATGATTATTTATTTCAGGTATTTCAAATTTTAAGTTTCCTACTTGACCTAAAGTATCTCTATAAATTCTATCTAATTCTTTTAATTTTGCATTATAGTTTGTGTCTTCAGATTCTGATCTATAAGACATTACTGTTCTTTCGTTTTTTAATTTTATATAAGAGCTTCCATTTTCGCACATAAGTGCAACATAAAATTTTTTATCATATACTTTTATTTCTACAAATGGACTTGCATAATCATACTTAAAATCTATAACTGTTTGCCCTTTTGTATCAATATAACCATATTTTCCATTTTTCTTTACATTGATATATGGCTCTTGAATATCTAACTCGGTGATATATTTAAAGTAATCGTTTGAATAAGCTAATTCGTTTTTATTTTCTTTATTTTTAATTATTTCTCCTAATTTATCATAATTAAATGCTAGTAAGCCAACTATACCTATTGCTACCATTAATACTATTGATATTGAAATTCCTGTTGTGCTATCTATTTCTACTAAATTTTCCTTTAGAGTTTTAAACAATATAATTATTCCAGAAGTTATATTAAATGCACCTATTATTGGAATTTTTATAAATATAAAACTTATAGCAAAAATACCTATTAAGTATCCTGTATTAAATGTTGTGTCTGATTTATGATTATAACTTTGAATTGCATCTATTAAAACTATTATTCCTAAAATAATATATATACCTACTAACACATATCTTACAACAAAAGATTCTTGAATTGTAAGTAAAGTTAAATCTTGTGGAACCTTTTTTGTAAAAACGACAATTAAAATTCCAAATAGTATGTTAGTAAATGCTAAGCATAAATTTACAATTTTCCCTCTCATTATTTTTTCCTCACGTAAATTTTATTTCTTTTGTATTTCTTCAAAAACAGCTTTATAAATTTCTTCATGTATATCTTCTCTAGTTCTTATAGTATTTTCTTTAACACATTTTATCTCATTCCAGTTGTATTCTTTTACTAAGCTACAAGCTGCATTATAAGAATCTTCTAAATGCTTTTGATCTCTTTCATGTATATCTTTTTTGCTATTATGTGTAAATTTATTTTCTCTATTTGTTATTAGCTCTCTAACTTTTTCAGGTGGCATATTTAAGAAAAATACTTTTGTTGGAACTGGAAGTCCAAAAATATTAAATTCTAAATCAAATAACCACTTTAAAAATTTATCTCTTTCTTTTTTATCAGAAATTTTGCCAGCTTGATGAACCATATTGGCAGTTGTATATCTATCTGCTAATATTATTCCATCATTTTCATAATATTGTTTTAAATCTTTTATATATGTTGCATATCTATCTACAGCATAAAAGGTTGAAGCAATATAAGGACTTATTTCTTTGGCATTTTCTCCAAATTCTCCAGATAAATACATTTTTACAAGTGATGACGAAGGACTATCATAATTTGGAAAACTAACAGTTTTATAATTTATTCCATCTTGCTTTAAGTGATTTTTTAGTAACTCAAATTGAGTTTGTTTTCCACTTCCATCTGTTCCATCAATAACAAATAACTTTCCCATAATATTTCCCCTATTTTTTACTTATTCTATTAAATAATGGTTCTACATTTTCAAGTTTTAGTCCAGAGCTAACCTCTGTAAATTCCCATTTAGGTTCTTTTAAATCTAAATAGTTTCTTATTTTTTGACAAGCTGTTGGCATAACTGGTTCAAAAAGATTTGCTAAATTAGCAATAATTGTGCTACATGTATAGATAGTATTATTGAAAGAATCTATATTTTCTTTTCTAGCAATCCAAGGTTTATTTTCATCATAAAACTTGTTTCCAAGTTCAACTAAATCCATAACATTTTTTATTGCTTCTCTAAATTCTAATTTTTCAATTAATTCACCAACTACTTTATATGTTTCTTCAATATTAGTTTTTATTTCTTCATCTAATTTTCCATTAGGAATTTCTTCTAATTCTTTAAATCTTAATGTTCTATTTACTAAATTTCCAAATTTATTTAATATTTCGCCATTATGTGTGTTTTCAAAATCTTCTATTGTAAAGTTTGTATCTTTTTTCTCTGGTCCATTTGCTAATAAGTGATATCTTAGAGAATCTGAATCATACATATCTAATGCTTCTAAAGCTGTCATTCCTATTCCTTTACTCTTAGAAAATTTTTGATCATTAAAGTTTAAATATTCTGCTGAAACTATTGTGTCTACTAAGTGATAGTTTTCTTCTTGTCCTAATAATAAAGCATTTAAAATTATGCTATGGAACATAATGTTATCTTTTCCATGGCACATATATATTTTATTATTATGTCCCTCTTTCCAAAAATCTTCCCAAGTGCAATCTGTTCTATTTTCACATAATTTCATTGTATCTGTAAGATATCCTAAAACTGCATCAATCCAAACATACATTCTTTTATCTTCATAACCAGGAATAGGAATATCTACTCCCCAATTTAAATCTCTAGTAACAGCTCTATCCATTAAGCCTTGTTTTAAATATTTTAAAGTTTCATTTTGAGCATTTATTCTCCATTCGCTTTTTACTTTTTCTGTATGTTCTTCTATTTGTTTTTGAAATTTTGAAAGAGCTAAATATAAAACTTTATTATTTCTTTCAGAAACTTTTGAACCACATTCTATACAATTTCCTGTTTTTAATTCTTCGTTTGTAGGAACGTGAAGGCAATTATCACATTGATCTCCTTTAGTTTCTGCACCACATTCAGGACATGTAAGAACAATTTCTCTATCTGATAAGAATTTACCACATGTTTCACAATATGTTTGTGGTTCTATTTTTTCGTAAATATATCCATTATCATATAATTTCTTAAATAATATTTTTACTTTTTCTTTATGGTATTCATCAAAAGTTCTTGAATATAAATCATAAGAGAATTGATATCCATTAAACATTTTATTAAATTCTTCATCATATTTACTAGCTATTTCTTTTGGTGAAATTTTTTCTTTTCTTGCTCTTTCAGTAATTGGAGTTCCATGGCAATCTGATCCAGAAACATAAAGGACATTTTCTCCTTTTAATCTATAGTATCTTGCTAAGAAATCTCCTGATATAAGTCCAGCAATATGACCTAAATGTAAAGAACTATTTGCATAAGGCCAAGCTCCACCTATAAGTATATTCTTTCTACTCATTAATTTTCTCCTTTTAAATTTTTAAGTTATTTTACTCTCTTCCATTTATATATTTGCTAAAAGGATCTCTTGGATCTATTTCATCATCATCATTTTCGTCGTTTCTTTCCTCTTCAGTCTCTTCTTGCTTTTTTGATTCTTCTTCAGCTCTTTCTCTAGCTTCTTCTTGCATCTCTATATCGGCTGAAATCTCTGATCTAATGTTAGGCATATCTAATCCATATTCATCAAGTAATTTTATTCTTTCATGATTAATTTCTTTGAATTTTTCTATTTTTTCATCTGCAGTAAGATTTGTAGAATTTAATATACCTTTTTGTTTATTTTCTAAATCATTTAATTTTTCTGCTAATATATCTTTATCTTGTCTTCTTAAGTCTTTTGGTCTAGCGACTAAGTCTGCAACAGTAGTATTTCCATCTATATCGGTATAAAATACTTTTGAATCTTTATCTGTAGCATTTTCTACAACAGAAGATTGACGATAGTCATTCATCATATTTGTAGCATCTTCATCATATCTTCTCTCATCTATAACTCTTTCTCCCTGCACAAATACTACTCTATCATTTCCTGATGAAAGATCTCCATTAGAAAAAGCTAAGCAGTAAACAGGTCCTCCATTGTCTTGTAATCCTGCTGTATCAATTAATTGAGATGAAATGCTAGAAGGATTTTTTGCAATTAAAACATGTTTTAAAGATGCTCCTTCTCTTTCTTTTATTTCTTCTACTTTATCTCTTACATTTTCTGGTATTTCTACTTTTTCCTCTTCTTTTTCCTCTTTTTCTTCCTCTGGTGTTTCATCAGATATTTCCTTGGTTTCTTTTTCTTTATCTAACTCATTTTCCTCTTCTTCTTTATTTATTTCTTGTACTTGAAGATCTGGATTATTTTCCTTTATTTTTTTAATAGTTTCTTCTTCGCTTTTTGGAATTAATGTATCTTCTGCTATTTGTTTTTCTAATTCTTCTGGAGAATTTGGAAATAAAGCATTTTCAACCTCTTCTGTTGGTACATTTGCTTCAATTTCATATTTAAATATTTCTTTTTTCATTCTTGGAGTTAGCATAAATTTTTGTGAAATTTCATCATCATCAACAAAATCAACAGCCATGTCTTCGCCATCATTATTTACAGTTAATATTTCTTTTTCTCCATTTGGCAACCAAATTTGAAATTTTCCAATTGTTTCTACTGTTCCATCATTTATTGGAATTTCTTTTATTTCTAATAGTTCAATATTAGACGGATTAAGGTCACTTATCTTCATAGTTTGTTTTCCATCTGATGACACGTATGTTTCTGCATTTTCATAAACTTTTGCAAGTAAAAGTTGTTCTTGTAAATATTTGTCGATATTATTCATATTTATCTCCCATTCTTTAAAAATTTATATATTTATATTATATAAGTATATTTTTACAATTTCAACAATTTTATTAACTTTTTAATAACAAAATTTGCTGATTTTAATATTGCATATTTTATTTAAAAAACCTAAATTGAAAAAATATCAACTTAGGTTTTTTTCTATAAGTTTTTATTATTTTTTGTTTTTGGATATAAATTATCGCCTAATAATTCTTCCTCTATTCTAGCCTCTTCTTTTTGTTTTTCTCTTTCTTCTTCCTTTTGTTTTCTTATTTCCTCTTGTTTTCTCATTTTTTCTTCTTTTATTTTTTTTCTTTCAATTTTTCTTTTTTCGGCTTTTTCTTTTCTTAATTTATTTTTTTCTTCTCTTAGTTTTCTTTGTTCTTCTTGTTTTACTTTTTTATCTATAGATAATATGTCTTCTTCGTCTTTTTCTATTTCATATATTCCAGTGTTTTCTGTTTCTATATTTTCTGCATCTATATTGCTCTTACTATCGAATTTTTCAAGAATACTTTCATAAAATTGTCTATTTTCCATTGATTTTTTTAGTTCTAGGTCGTTTTTTAATTTTGAATCAATTTCATATATTTTTGAAAAATGAATCATAGATAATTTATCTGATATATTTATTTTATTTGTAGTCCAAATATTATTTAATTTATATTCAAGCTCAATATTTGATTCTTTTAAATCCTTTATTCTTAATCTCTTACATCTTAAATCATAATCTTCTGCTTTTTCATTTGGAAGTCTATCGTAATTTTTTGACATACAATAAGCATAAGTATCTGCTTTATTAGAAACTATTTTTTCTTTTATCCAAACAGAATCATCATAATCGCAAAGAGTTGTATATACTAAAGTATCTATTCTTTGAGCTTGTTTTTTAGTTATGCCATATAATCCAATTAGTCCTTGCATTCTATCATGTATTAGAGCACGAGAATAATGTTTTTTCTCAAAACCATCATTTTTGTCTATTCCTCTTATAATTTTTTCCACAAATATTTTTTCACTAAATACTCTGCAATATCCTTCTTCTGCATCTACAAAAATTAATACTGCATTATTTTTTTTATTTGTTTCTTCGTTTTTTTTATCTTTTTTATGGTCTTTCTTTAATTCTTTTTTTTCTGCCTTTGCTCTTTCTAATTCTTGTTTCTCTAGCTTCTTTCTTTCTGTCTCTTGCTTTTCTGCTTCGCGTTTTTCTATTTCTCTTTTTTCTTGCTCTATTCTTTCTTGCTCTATTCTTTTTGCTTCTAATTCTTTATTGTCTTCTTTTAAAATAGTCTCATTTTTTTCTTCTTGAGCATTTTGAATATTAGTTTCTGCATTTATCTCGCTTTCATTTTGAAGTTCATCAAAAGTTTCTTGACCTTCATAAGAATTTGCATTATTTTCTTTTTCAATATTTGAATCTTCATCAAAATTATCAAATGATAATTGTGTATTTTCTTCGTTTTCAATATTATTTAAATATATTTTATCAAATTCTTTTTCTTTTTTTCTTTCTTCTATTTTTTCTTTTATGCCTAATCCAAAATTTACTACACTTGTTTTTGCTTTATTAAAAGAGGTGCTTATTATAGTTACAGTTTTCTCTTTTAAATTATTTAGTGATTTTGCCATATTTGCAAGATAATTATTAATTTTGAAATTTGACTCTGTCTTATCAACTCTGCTAGAAGAATTATTTATTAAAACAATATTATTTACATTTGTTTTTCTAGAATTTTTGTTGTAATTATTGTTTTTGTCCACGATTTCTATTTCTGGAATTATTGTTTTTATACTATCTTCTATATTAATAGTTTTTTCTTTGTTTTCATTATTAGTTTTATCGGCTAAACTTTCCTTACTTTCTTCTTTTTGTTCTTCTTTTTTATTATCACCATCTTTTACTTTATTTGACTCATCTTTTTCTTCTTCTTTATCTTTGTCTTTATCTTTATTTTCATTTTCTTTATCTTCATCTTCTAGCTTATTATTATCTAGTTTTTCTACGATAATTTCTTCTTTATTTTCAGACTGTTTTTTCTGTTCTATTTTATCTATTTTCGCTGCCATAAGAAGTTTTTGTTTTTTCTCTTCTTGTTTTTCTTTTACAAGATCCTTTAATTTATTAATTTGATTTTTTAAATTTTCTATAAGTTTAGAAATATTTAATTTTAAAAATGAAAAAGCTTTAATACATGTTGTTTTTACATCTTGGAAAGATATTTTTCTTCTAAATTTAGTTTTGTTTATAATAATTCCCATTGGATTTCCACCAACGTTTTGAATATCTTTCTTAGCTTTAAACAAATCTTCTTTTTTTGTTTTCTTATAGTCTGATACTATTATTGTTGAATTAACAGCTCTGGTTAAAATTAGAGAGTTCATATTGTTTAACACAGAAGTTCCATCTATTAAAACTAAATCATAAAAAACACTTAAATCCTTTATTAATTCTTGTAATCTTTCAGAAGTAAGCAATTCTGTTGAATTTGGTGGTACTGTTCCTGAAGTAATTAAGTTTAAATTTTTAATTCCGGTTTCATTTATAAAATTATTTGTAAGTTTTTTTATCTCCATTCCGTTAGAATCTAAACTTGATAAATAATTAGAAAATCCAAGATTGTTTGGTATATTAAATATTTTATTTTGTCTACCTTTTTGCATATCTGAATCTATTATTACTACTTTTTTTCCACTCTCTGCAAAAATTACACCAAGATTTGCTGTAATATAACTTTTTCCTTCTCCATCTAAAGGACTTGTTATAAGTATAATGTTTTTATTTTTATTATTAACATTTATAAATTGAATATTAGTTCTAAGATCTCTAAATGCTTTTAAAGTTACTGATTTACTTTCAGAAGTAGTTGATATTAATTCATTTTTTATTTTATTTGATTTACTCTTTTTGCAATTTATAAGAGGAATTTCAATTAATTTTTTTAAGTTTATTTCATTATCGATGTTTTCATTAATTTTAATATTTCTGTCTATAATTGCTATAGCAAAAACGTAAATAGAACTTACTAAAATACCAATTACAAGAGAAATAAATGCACATAGTATTATTGATATATTTGTTGTAACTTTATTTATGTGAGGAGTATCTACTATATATATTTCTCTATTTTCATACATTTCATCTAATTTATCTGAAAGAATATCTATTAACTTTTGATTTTCTTTTAATGAATTATTTTCATCATTGCTTTTTACTTGAATTTGAAATGTATCTGAATTTGAATTAATTTTTATATCTATATCGTTTTTTAATTCTTTATTACTTAAGTTTAAATTCAAATCATCTTTTATTTTTTGAATAGAAGAATCGCTTTTTAATAATTCTTTAAAAGTATGTATAAGTTTAGATGTTATTTCTATGTTTTCTCTGTTTTCACTCTGTCCATTTTCAGTTACTTCTGATTTAATTAATAAAATCTTTGATACTGAAATATATTCTTTTTTACTTAAACATAGAGAAAGAGCTATACCAATAATTAGTATAGATATTATAATTAGTATTACATGTATTTTCTTTTCTTTTAATTTTTCCAAAAATATCATATTTTTCCTCATTTATCTACTAATAAAAAATAAAAGATGCAAATAAAAAAATTATTCACATCTTTTGTATAGTATTTTCTTATAAAATTCTTAATCATTATAGCAAACTTTCTCGAAAAATTCAATACTTTTAAAGTATTTATTTAAATTTTATTTTAAAAATTTGTTACTTTAATTTTGAATTTATAATTTCTTTTTAAAATTCAACTTTTCTTTTAAAAATAGTGAAACGCAAAAAAGCACACTTTAAGAGTGTGCCTTTATATTTTCAAAATTAATTTCTAATTAAACATTATAATCTGATACTTTTTTATAAGCATATAATGCTGAAGCAACAAGTGCAATTGTTACAAATACCATAGATGATCCAGATCCTGCATATGGTAATGAAGAACTTACTTTATTTGTGTTTGAATTTGTTGCATTAGTATTACTAGAAGTATTAGTATTTGTGTTGTTTACTGTATTGTTAGCACTTGGTGAACCAACTGTTGCTGGAATAAGTGTTCCGTTTGTATTTGAATTTGTGTTTTCTGTTGTGGTTGCATTATTAACTGCTCCTGATTCTTCGTTTGTTGATGTTGTATTTGTGTCTGCAACTAATTGTTGACCTTCTGTAGCAGAAACTAATGAACTTATACTAGCAAATACAAAAGTTATTAATACGATAAGTACTAAACTTACTAAAAATTTTTCTTTTCTTAATTTAACCATTTTTCCATCTCCCTATTACTTAACATCTGAACATATTATAACATTACGATATATTCAATGCAAGTATTTTTTGTATTTTTTTGTTTTTTAATATTTTTGAAATATTGTAACATTTTCGTAATATTTGTCGATTTTTAGACATTAAACTTAAATAAAACAATATCTCCATCTTTCATTATATAATCTTTGCCTTCTGACCTAACTAATCCTTTTTCTCTAGCTTGAACCATTGATCCTGATGCACTCATTAAATCATCATATGATACAACTTCAGCTTTAATAAAGCCTCTTTCTATATCTGAATGTATTTTTCCTGCTGCCTGAGGAGCTTTTGTTCCAATTTTTATTGTCCATGCTCTAACTTCTGGTTCTCCAGCTGTTAAGAAAGACATTAATCCTAATAATTTATAACTTGCTTTTATTAATTTGTCTAAACCTGATTCTTTAAGTCCAAGTGCTTCAAGCATTTCTTGTTTTTCATCTTTTTCTAAAGAGCTTAATTCTTCTTCGATTTTTACACAAAGTGAAATAACTTCAGCTCCTTCTTTAGAAGCATATTCTATAACTTTTTTTACATTTTCATTAGAATTTGGATTTTCTATTTCATTTTCTGAAATGTTTGCCACATAAAGTACTGGTTTCATAGTTAGTAAAAAGCTTTCTCTTAAAACTTCTTTTTCTTCTTCTGTATAGTTTAATGTTCTTGCACATTTTCCTGAATTTAAAGTTTCTTTTACTTTTTCTAAAGTATCTATTTCAAATTGATATTTTTTATCAGCTTTTAAAAGTTTTTTTGCTCTTTCTAGTCTTTTTTCTATTGTTTCCAAATCTGCAAAAATTAATTCAAGATTTATTGTTTCAATATCACGAACAGGATCAACACTTCCATCAACATGTACTATATTGTCATTTTCAAAACATCTAACTACTTGAATTATGCTATCTACTTCTCTAATATGTGATAAAAATTTGTTTCCTAAACCTTCTCCTTTACTAGCTCCTCTTACTAAACCTGCTATATCAACAAATTCTACAATTGCATTTGTTACTTTTTGTGGTTTATAAATTTCTGCTAGTTTTTCTAATCTTTCATCTGGTACTGCTACAACTCCAACATTTGGTTCTATTGTGCAAAATGGATAATTTGCACATTCTGCACCTGCATTTGTTATACTATTAAACAATGTACTTTTTCCTACATTAGGAAGTCCAACAATTCCTATTTTCATATTTTACCTTCTTTTTATAAATATATTATTTTATTTTTCTGTATTATGATTTAATTTTATTTTAAATTTTAATTTTAATTTTTAATTTTAATTAAAATAAAAATGGAGCCCACTAGCAGACTTGAACTGCCGACCTCTTCCTTACCAAGGAAGTGCTCTACCATCTGAGCTAAGAGGGCATCTTTTCATAAAAATACATGGCATAAAATATGCCATATACTAGTCTTCATTATCTAAACATTTAATTGCTTTTTTTCTAATACGTTGAATTGCATTGTCTACAGATTTTACAGGAGAATTTAATTTATTTGCTATTGAAACATAGCTATCTCCTTGTATGTATTTATCTAAAACTTGTTTTTCGAAGGTGCTTAAGTTTTTATCAATTCTATTTTCTACAAATTTTATGTATTCTTTTTTAGTGATTGTTTCTAGTGGATCTTCTACAAGTTTTGTATCTAGGATGTCCATAATAGAAGTGTCTTCATTGTCATCATAAGCTGCTATGTTTAATGAATATGAAGAGTTAAGTGGCATATGTTTTTGCCTATTTGAACTTTTAATTGCTGTTATTAATTGTCTTTCTATACATAAATTTGCAAAAGTTTTAAATGAATTATTTTTTTCTAAATCAAAAGATTGTATTGCTTTAAATAAACCAATCATTCCTTCCTGAAGCATATCATCATTTTCAGCGCCTATTAAGAAAAATCTATTTGCTTTCATAGTTGCAAGTCCTCTATATTTTTCTAATAAATAATTCTGCGCTTCTAAATCGCCTAATCTAATTTGTTTGATTAGTTCTTCGTCTGACATATTTTGGTATTTACTACTCTTTAAACTATATAGCGCTTTATTAGACATTTATATATAGAACCTCCATGCAAGTTATAGCTGTATTATATGTTCAAATGCTTGATATGTCAAGTATTTGAAAGAAAAAGAATTAAAAAAAGGCAGATTTTTTTAAAATCCGCCTTTATTTTTATTTTGCATAATCAATTACTCTAGATTCTCTAATAACATTTACTTTAATTTGTCCTGGATATTCCATTTCATTTTCTACTTTTTTAGCAACATCTCTAGCCATAATAACCATATCTGCGTCAGATACTTTTTCTGGCTTTACAATTAATCTAACTTCACGTCCGGCTTGAATTGCAAATGATTTTTCAACACCTTCAAATGAATCTGCTATTTCTTCAAGTTTTTCTAGTCTCTTAATGTAAGACTCTAATGTTTCTCTTCTTGCTCCTGGTCTTGAAGCTGATATAGCATCTGCTGCTTGTACTAAAACTGCTTCTAAAGTAAGTGGTTCAACATCTCCATGATGTGCTTCAACTGCATTAATTACATTTTCATTCTCTTTATATTTTCTAAGAATTTCAACACCTAATTCAACATGTGTTCCTTCCATATCATGGTCTAATGCTTTTCCTAGGTCATGTAATAAACCTGCACGTCTTGCTATTTTTGAATTTATACCTAATTCTTCTGCCATTATTCTAGCTAAATTAGAAACCTCTATTGAATGATTTAATACATTTTGTCCATAGCTTGTTCTATATTTTAGCTTACCAATTAATTTTATTATATCTGGATGAAGATTATTAACACCTGTTTCTAAAGCTGCTCTTTCGCCTTCTTCTTTAATTGTTTGGGCTACTTCTTCTTTTGCTTTTTCAACCATTTCTTCTATTTTTGCAGGATGAATTCTACCATCTTCGATTAGTTTTTCAATTGCAATTCTAGCAACTTCTCTTCTTAATGGATCAAATCCAGAAATAATAACTGCTTCTGGAGTATCATCAATGATTAAATCTATTCCGGTAAGTGTTTCTAATGCTTTAATATTTCTTCCTTCTCTTCCTATAATTCTTCCTTTCATTTCATCATTTGGAAGAGCAACAACAGATACTGTTGTTTCAGAAGTATGGTCAGCTGCACATTTTTGAATTGCAAAACTAATTATTTCTCTTGCATTCTTTGTAGCTTCTTCTTTAGCTTTTGCTTCTTGGTCTCTAATAATTGCAGCCTTTTCTTGTGTAATTTCTTTATCCAAATTACTCAATAATTGCTGTTTTGCTTGTTCTTCAGTTAAACCTGAAATTCTTTGTAATTCTTGTGATTCTTTATTACAAATTTCTTCTAATTCTTGTTTTTTCTGTTCATTTTCTGCATATTTTCTTTCAAGTTCTCTTTCTTTTCCTTCACAAGCTGTTACTCTTTTTTCTAAGTTTTCTTCTTTTTGAATTAGTCTTCTTTCTTGTGTTTGAATGTCACCTCTTCTTTCTTTAATCTCTTGCTCTAAATCATTTCTAATTTGTAGTACTTCTTCTTTTGCTTTAATTAATTCTTCTTTCTTTAGATTTTCGGCTTCTACTTTTCCGTTTTCAATTAATCTTTTAGCTTCATTTTCCGCACTTTGAATTTTAGACTCTGCAGTTCTTTTTCTAATAACCATTCCTACTGGAATGAAAATTATAGCTGAGATTAGAAGAGTGGCAATGATTGAAATTGTTTGCATAATTACATTTACCTCTTTTCTATTAAATTTTCAATGTACAACAAAATTATTTCATAAACTAAGTTATCATTTATATAATTTATATTGTATTTTTTCCTACATTAATATTTTATATGTATTATTGTAAAGTGTCAAGTTTTTTTCATAGAAAATTATGTAAATTTTCTATTCAAACATTTTATTTATAGCCTTTTCGAAAACATTTTTTGCTATTTTATATCCAGAAGGAACCATTTCTGAAAATTTATTTAAACAAACATTTCCATTTATTTCCATAACAAAAATTTTTTCATCAGATGTAACTGCTATATCAATACTTGCAAAATTAATGTTTATAGCTTTTCCTGCTTGAATTGCAATTTTTCTAATTTCTTCAATGTATTTATCATTTTCATCTATTAAAATTGGTTCTGCTCCATTATTTAAATTATGTTTCCAACATACTGTAACTTCTTCATTTTTTAAAGGCACTTTATTTAAATCTAAATCTTTGCAAATTGGAAGATTTATTTTATCATATTTAAGACTAATTAATTCACCTATATTATGAATTCCATCACCTACAACGTATGCCTTTCTCTTTTTATATGCATATATTACTTCACCACTTAAAAATATAACTCTATATTCATAATCTATATCCATATATGGACATGCGCTTAAAGTATCATTATCTTCAAATAATTTTGAAACGATTTTTCTTACTTCATCTTCAGTTGAGCAATAATATACGTCTTTTCCTTCATAGGAATTATTTGCTTTTATTACTAATTTATTGTTTGAACTTTTTAGTAAATTAATAGCTTCATCTAAAAATTTTTGATTATAATATACGCTTCTAGTTTTAGGATTGAATATAATTTTATGCGGTATTGTTGGTACATTGTTTTCACGTAGGACTTCATAAGTTGCAAATTTATCTGATGCGATATTATATGATGTCATACTATTTAAGTCGAATTGATATCCTATTATATGTCTCTTTTTTCCGTCTTTTATTAATTCTTTAATCCAACCATAAGAAAGTTCTTTTTGTATAATATTTTTCTCATTGCAAATTTCATTAATTATTTTATAAAATGGTTTATGTTTTTCCATATATTATTCCTCTTATATATTTTTATATATAAAAAGCGAACTTTAAATTTTCATTTTAAAAATTCGCTTTTGTATAAACTATTTTAATTTAGTTATAATTTTTAAAATTTCAGAATCGCTCCAAGCTTGTGAGAAAGTTCCACCGGGCTTAAATGGTAACTCTGCATCATATACTTCTGAAAGAGTGCCTACACCTTGAGAATTATTTATTTCTACTTTAAAGGTATTATAGACTTTTTCTATAAATTTTTCATATTCTATTTTTAGTTTTTCTTTTTCTAGTCTATCCTTTTCAAATTCTATTATATTCTTGAAACTGTCATTATATAATCCTAAAAGCCAAATCCAAATTGTTCCTTGATGATATGCTGAATCTCTTTCATAAACATTTCCCTCATAATGTGGAATGTATCCTTCTTCATCTTTTGCCAAAGTTTTTAGTCCATATTTTGTAAGTAATTTACTTGTTACTGTTTTAAATATTGTTTTTCCAATTTCAGAAGAAGGTTTTATAACTGGATATGTTGTTGATATTGCAAATAATTGATTTGGTCTAATCTTTTCATCTCCAATAACATCATATAAAGACTTTTTCTTCTTATTATAAAATTGTTTTTCAAATTCTTTTTGATGTTCTACCGCAGTTTTTTTATAAATATCTGCAAGGTCTTTTTCATCGAATTTTTTAGCTAGATTTTCCAAAGTTTTTAATGCATTATAGTAAAGTGCATTTAATTCAACAACTTTACCATTTCTAGGTGTAACTGCCTTATTTTCAATTTTAACATCCATCCATGTATTTTGAGTATCTGGAGTTCCAGAACATAAAAGTCCATCATTTGCAATATAGATGTTGTTATTATCTTGAGTAATTCCTGATTGATAATATTTTATTATTTCTTTTAGTTTTTCGTATATATTATTTTTTATAAAATCATAATCTTTTGTATATTGTAAAAATTTATTTACTTGCTCAAATAGTAGTAGTGATGCATCTGCACTATTATATAGAGGTCTATTATCAAATCCAGAGTAGCCATTTGGAACTAATCCAAATTTAATATCTCTAGTAAAAGTTAATAATATTTCTTTTGCTAAATCATATCTTTTAGTTATTAAAAATGCACCCTCGAAAGCAATTAATGAATCTCTTCCCCAATCTAAAAACCATGGAAATCCTGCTATCATAGAATGTGTTCCAAATGAAGGTCTATTTATAACAAAGCTATCTAAAGCAATTACAAGATTTTTTACTAACTCATTATAATCTTTTTCTTTTTTAGTTAATTTGCTTTTTTCTGTTAATAGTTTTGTATTATTTATAACATTTTCAATTCTTTTTATTTCATTTTGTATTACTTTATTTCCATCAACTTGTTCTGTATTATCTTCTAGTGAAGCAACAAATGTTATTTCTTTTGTTTCGCGAGGTTTTATTTTTATTTCATATCTACCAGGGATAATTAGATTTTCTTTTGGATAAAAACCTCTTTCTTCCTCTTTTAGATAAAACATATTTCTAAATATATCATTATAATGTTTTATGTATTCACCTTCGTTAGAAAAAATATAAAGAGGGAAGCTTGCATTTCCATCAACTTCTATTCTAACTTTATTATTATCATTTTTTTGTTTTAATTCAAATTCGTGATTTGTAGTCATTTGATGAAAGTCTCTAAAATTAATAATAGGTGTTAATTTTAAAAGAGACTCTTTTTTTCCATTTTTTATTTTATATTGTACAACTACTGTATTTCTACCATATATCATTGATATAGTTTTTACTATTTTTACATCTTCAATTTTATAAGTAAAAACAGGTAAATATTCTTTTTCAAATGAATCTAAGTTTTTATATCCTTCTGAAATATAGTTTTCACATACATTTGTAAATAAGTTGTACTCATCTCTATCAATTAATATGCTTTCATCGAGCTTTGAAATCAATAAATGTCTCTGTGCTGGCGGATTTAATGGTGCTACTAATAGTCCGTGATATCTTCTAGTGTTTGCTCCAATAACTGTTGAAGAAGCATATCCTCCTATTCCATTTGTTATAATCCACTCCTTATTTAAAGCATTTTTTAAATCAATTTGTTTTTTTAATAATTTCATTAGTATTTTACCTCTTTTATTTATTTCTTTCGTTTACCATCGTCCGCTCTTCTTGATTTAGTTCTATTAAGTTCTCTTTGTGTTTGTTCTAGTTTTTCAATTTGATTTGCAACTTTTCTATTTTCTAGTATTCTAGCATCAGTATTTTGAATAGACTTAACTCTTTCACTATATTTTTCTTTAAATTTACTGTCTTTATTTTTTTCTTCTTGATGTCTTGATTTTTCTTGATTTAAAAGTTGCTTTCTCTTAGAAACTTTTACTAATGCTTTTTGTTGTTTTTGTTGTAACTTTTTCTGTTCTTTTAATACAGATTGTAACAATAAATATTGAGTATCATTTTGCATATCATGAAATTTAAGATCATTGCAAACCATTTCTATTATTGTTGAAGCAACAATATCTGAATTATGCATAATTTTTCCATCTTTAATACATGACATATTTCTTTGAATAAGTTTTACATTAAATTCACTTAGTTTTTTATTATCAATATCTACTAAATCTGATCCTTCTTTATTATATTTTCTTATGTATTCAGGAACAACTTCTCCTGTGTCTGCTAAGCAATAATCTATAATTCCACTACCAATATGATCTTGTAAAACCCTTAAGTGATCTGATACTGTAAAATCATCTGTTTGACCAGGTTCTGTCATAATATTAGAAATATAATATTTTGTAGCTTTGCTATCTTTTATTTCTCTTGTTATATTTCTTATTAGTAAGCTTGGTAAAACATTTGTATATAAACTACCAGGCCCAATAATTATAACATCTGCACTTGCTATTGATTCTAGCACACCTGGTGCAGGTTTACAATTTGAAGGAGAAATATATATTCTACTTATTCTTTCTTTTTTACTTGCTACTATTTCTGCTATTTTATCTTTTTGGTCAATAGTTGTTCCATCAGCAAGCTCTGCATGAACACTAATTTCATCAAGTGTAGCAGGAATAACCGTTCCAGAAATATTTAATACGTCTTTACTTTTTGCAATTGCTTCCGCTATATTTCCATATATTTCAGTCATAGCAACAAAGTAAATATCACTAAAGTTTAAGCCTCTTAATCTTTCATGTCTAAAATTTAAATCCATAAGACTTTTCATTTCATTTTGATTACTTGAAATAGATATTAAGGCATCTTTAATATCCTTTCTTGCATTTAAAGAAGTATTTCCATAATCAGACATAGTTACTATTGCTGTAATATTATTAGTGTAATGTTTGAACCCTTCTATTATGTTATTTAGTCCTTGTCCACCGCCTATTATAACTACTTTTGGTCCTTCTTCATAAACATTTCTATTAAATATTAAAGATTTTATATTAGATTGAGCTTGTTTTCCTTTTTCAGAAGTGTTATTTGCTTCTATAATTAGTTCCAAACTTCTTTTTTGTATAAAAATAACACTGGTAACAATTGCAATAAAACCAATAATAAATATAACTATTGTTTTTCCTAATTCGAAGAAAGATATTTCTTCTGATGTTAAAATTTTTGCTATTCCATAACAAGTAAGTACAACACCAACAATTATTAAAAGAATCCATCTTTTTACTTTTGTACTTCCCTTAAACCATTCAAAAAAAGATTTCATTATTTTTCATCTCCTAAAACTATTATTTCCAATTCTAAATCTGTGTTAAATTTTTCTTTTACTGTTCTTTTTATATGATTAATTAATTCTAAAACATCACTTGCTTTTGCTTTTCCTTTATTTATAATAAATCCGGCATGTTTGGTAGATACTTCTGCATCACCCACACTGTATCCTTTTAATCCACACTCATCTATTAATTTTGCAGTTGGCACTTCTTTTGCTCTTTTAAAAATACTACCTGCATTTGGATATTCAAGAGGCTGATGTTCTTTTCTAGAACGTGAATATTCACTTATTTTTTCTTCAATTTCTTTTTTATTTCCTTTTTTTAATTTTAATGTTGTGTCAACAATTATGCCTTCTAATTCTTCAAAAATGCTATGTCTATATTTAAAATCATGTTCATCAAAACCAATGGTTTTTATTTTTCCATCATAAGTAATATATCTTGTTTTCACAACTATATCTTTCATTTCTCCGCCATAAGCTCCTGCATTCATTCTTATAGCTCCGCCAATAGTTCCTGGTATTCCAGATAAAAATTCTAATCCTTCAATTTCCTCTTTTACAGCTATTGCAGATAATGTTGATAAAGGCATTCCAGATTCTACAGTAATAAATACTTCATTTTTATTTTTCTTAATTTTAAAGTTCTTAATATCTAGTTTTAAAACAGCTCCTTTTATTCCTTCATCTTTTACCAATACATTTGTGCCATTTCCTAAAATTATAAATTTTATTTTATGTTCTTCTAATATTTTTAAAACTTTTTTTAACTTTTCAATTGAATCTATTATTATAAAATAATCTGCTTTTCCGCCAATTTTAAATGACGTATGTTTAGACATAGGCTCATTTTTAAAAAAGTTATTTTTATTTATTATCTCTAGTAATTGTTCATCAAGATCTATCATATGCAAATTTCCCTTCTTGCAATTATATCACTAATTATTATATGCTAAATACGCACACAGTAATACTATCATTTTTCTACTTTTTTTACAATACAAAAAGCAAATTTGTAACATTCAATTTATATTAGATATATTATGAAAAAATAAAGGGATAGAAAACTTCTATCCCCGCTATTTATTTAATTTACAAATCAATTAACTAATTGTTTCTTGTTTTACTTCTTTAATGTCTATATCTCTAACGTGTTCAATTTTTTCCCATTTTGTATTAGGTTTTACAATACATTTAATGTTTATAGCTATCCAAGAACCTAAGAATAGAGGATAACAGATAATTGCACCAAGCATAGGTTTAATTTTTCTTTTATCTAATGCCATAATAGCTGTTCCTGTAATAACTGGTAAAATAAATGTTGCAATTAAATATCTTCCGTAATTTCCTATTAATTCAGCAGCTGTCATTTCAGCACCTAGATATAATAACCCATTTATTCCTAATAAAACAAAAGTTAATATCATCATAGGAATTCCAAACATATATAGTAAACCATCAAAATTCATAAGAGTTTTATGTTCTACTACACCTTTTGCTAAATCTTTAGTATAATTTTTCATACATTGAAGATGTCCAACTGTCCATCTAGAACGTTGTGACCAACTTTGAGCAAAGTGAACTGGTTGTTCATCATATACTATTGCATCTGTTGCCCATCCTATTTTTCTTCCTTTAGCAATATTTATTAAAGAAAATTCAATATCTTCTGTTAAAGTAATTGTTTGCCATCCATTAGGTTTTATTAAATCAAATTTAACCATAAAACCTGTTCCATTTATTAGTGGTGATAATCCTAAATTATATCTTGCTAAGTGATAAAATCTATTCATCATCCAATAGAAAATTGCATATCCTCCTGCAATCCAAGAATCTGTAGGGTTTTTAATATCTCTATATCCTTGAACAATTTCTTCACCTTGGCAAAGTTTTTTATTCATATTTTTCAAAAAGTTTTTATCAACAATATTATCTGCATCAAATACACAGAAAGCATCATAATCTGCATTTTCTTCTATTTTTTGTTTTAAAAACCAATTTAGAGCATATCCTTTAGTTTTATTTGTTTCATCAAATCTTTTTAAAACTTTTGCTCCTGCTTCTTTAGCAATCTCAGCTGTTGCATCTGTGCAGTTATCTGCAATAACGAATATATCATAAAGATTTTCTGGATAGTCCTGTGCCTTTAAGCTTTCAACTAAATTTTTAATAACTGTTTCTTCATTATGTGCTGGAACTATTGCCATAAATTTGTGGTTTTTTTCAATTAGTAATTTTTTATCTTTTAGTTTTATTAATGAACAAAAACTAACTACAATTTGATATGCCCAATATATAGTTATTAACCATATCAAAGCTTGCTGTAAAAGATATAAATACTTCATTTTGAACCTCTTTTCCAATCGTTTGTATTATATAGATTTTTCCATATCTATACACCTTTTTTATTATAGCATTTTGTGGAAAAATTTTCAAGTTTTTTTATAAAATTTAATAATTTCTAAAATTCAACATTTTCAAGGGTTTTCATACTTTTATTATACTTTTTTAAAAGAATTTTATTATCCAATTATATGTAAAATTTTTAAAGTTTATTTATTGCTTTATTTTATTAGTTTTTTGTATTATATTTCATTAATTGTAAAAAAATGACTAAAAAAAGAAATTTATTTTGAAGTAATTCTTCAAATTATAAATTTCTTCTTTTAAATTTTTTTATTCTTCGCTATATAAATCTTTTCTTGTTAAATTAATTCTACCTTGGTCATCTATTTCGTAAACTTTAACAGTTACTTCATCACCAAGTTTTAAGACATCTTCTACTTTATTTATTCTTTCTTTTGCTATTTTAGAAATGTGAAGTAATCCTTCTTTTCCTCCGCCTAAATCTATAAATGCACCAAATGTAGCTATTCTTGTAACTTTTCCTGTATAGATTCCATCAACTTCAATTTCTCTTGTTATTTCTTCTATGATACTTTGAGCAGATCTTGCTTTTTCTATATCATCTGAATAAATAAATACTGATCCGTCTTCCTCAATATCAATTTTAACTCCTGTTTCTTCAATAATTTTATTAATAACTTTTCCTCCAGAACCAATAACATCTTTAATCTTTTCTGGATTAATTTGCATATTAATAATTTTTGGAGCATATTTTGAAATTTCTTTTCTAGGTTCAGAAATTTGTGGAAGCATTATTTCATCTAAAATATATGCTCTTGCTTTTGCTGTTCTTTCAAATGCTTCTTCTATAATTTCATAGCTTAATCCATCAACTTTTATATCTACTTGAATTGCTGTTATTCCGTCTTTTGTTCCACCAACTTTAAAATCCATATCTCCAAAGAAATCTTCAATTCCTTGAATATCTGTAATAACAACATATTTGCTTGGATCATTTTCATCTGTAATTAATCCTGTTGAAATTCCTGCAACTGGTTTCTTTATTGGAACACCAGCATCCATTAATGCTAATGTTGATGCACAAATGCTTCCTTGTGATGTAGAACCATTTGAGCTTAAAATTTCAGATACAACTCTTATTGAATAAGGAAATTCTTCTACACTTGGAAGTACTGGAACTAATGCTTTTTCAGCTAACGCACCATGTCCAATTTCTCTTCTTCCAGGTCCACGAGAAGATTTTGCTTCTCCAACACTATATCCTGGGAAATTATATTGATGCATATATCTTTTTGATTCTTCTGTATCTAGGCCATCTAATAATTGCTCTTCACTTTTCATTCCTAATGTAACTATTGACATTACTTGTGTTCTTCCTCTATTGAATAAGCTACTACCATGAACTCTAGGAATTAATCCAACTTCACAAGACAATGGTCTTATATCGTATATTCCTCTACCATCAACTCTTTTCCCTTCTTCTAATATTAGTTTTCTAACAGTTTTCTTCTCTAATTTATATATAGCATCTGCTATAGCTGTTTTATCTTCTTCAGCTTTTTCTTCGCCAAATTTTTCAATGTACCAATTTTTAACATCTTCTGAAAGCTTGTCTATTTTTTCATCTCTTTCTGGTTTATCTGGTGTTTGAACATCTTGTTTCATTCTTTCAGAAAATTCATTTGCTATTACTTCATAAACTTCTTCATTTACAGCAAAAGATGTATATTCAAATTTTGGTTTTCCTATTTCATCTTTTATTCCTTGTATAAATTCACATACTTTTTTAATTTCTACATGTGCTGTTTTAATTGCTTCTAGCATTGTTTTGTTTGGTATTTCATCAGCACCTGCTTCTATCATTGCTATTTTATCTTTAGTTCCTGCAACAGTTAGTGTTAATCTACTATTTTTTCTTTGTTCTTCAGTAGGATTTATAACTATTTGATCATTAACATATCCAACTGCAACAGCTGCTGTTGGTCCTCCAAATGGTATGTCAGATATTGAAAGTGCAGCAGAAGTTCCTATCATACTGCAAACTTCTGGAGAACAATCTTGCTCTACTGATAAAACTAAACAGCTTACAACAACATCATTTCTAAAATCTTTTGGAAATAATGGTCTAATTGGTCTATCTATTGCTCTTGCTGTTAAAATTGCTTTATCTGTTGGTTTTCCTTCTCTTTTTGTAAAACTTCCAGGTATTTTTCCAACAGCATATAATCTTTCTTCATAATCTACTGAAAGTGGGAAAAAGTCTATTCCTTCTTTTGGTTCTTTTGAAGCTGTAACATTAACAAGTACAGTTGTTTCTCCGTATCTTACAAGTACGCTTCCATTGGCAAGTCCTGCCATTTTTCCTGTTTCTATAGTAAGAGTTCTTCCTGCTAATTCCATACTATAAGTTTTAAACATTTTACATTCCTCCTAAAATTAATTTTATTTATTTGAAATGTAACCTCTACAATATAGTATTTCTCACAAATAATAAAATAATACATTGTACAAGCTACTCTTTCAAATAAATAACCATAAGTATTTTACTATATTAACATAAAAAAATCAAGATAATATTTATTTCTAAGTTCTATCATTTGCATTTGTATATTTTTTAATTATTATTATAATTTTTTACTTCAAAATAAAAAAACTCGGAACAAATCCGAGCTTTTAATTATTTTCTTAAGTTTAATTTTTTAACTATTTCTCTATATCTGTTAACATCTTTCTTAGCTAAATAGTTTAATAAATTTCTTCTTTTACCGATCATTTTTAATAATCCTCTTCTAGAGTGATTATCTTTTTGATGAACTTTTAAATGTTCTGTTAGTTCTGATATTCTTTCTGTTAAAAGAGCAATTTGTACTTCTGGAGATCCAGTGTCATTCTCTTCTCTCTTATAAGTATTAATAATTTCTTGTTTTCTTTCTTTAGTCATAATCTTTATCCTCCTATTTATTTTATTTGCCATAAACTGAGTATGAAGTAGGTTTTTCCTTTAAACTAAGTTTGTGGTACTTTTTTAACATAGCTATTGTACAATATTTTTTAGAAAAAATCAAGTACTTTAAAAAATTAATCTAGTTCTTCATATTCTTTTTCTTTTTTTGCTATATATAGAACTAATTCCACTACTGCAATAACAGTCATTAAGTTTACTATAACAGGTGACACTGGTATTCTAACTATTGCTATTAAGCTTGCTAATGCAAGTTCTGTTAAAGCAATAATTGCAAATAGTTTTCCTAATAGTTCAAATGTATCCATTTTTCTAAATCTAATAATTAAATATGCAACAATTACTACTACTGAAATAATTACAGGTTTTATATATGGTCTAATTAAATCTCTTATTCTTACATTTGATACTTTCATTCGTTCAATATTTTCGGCTTCAAGTTCTGTTCCATATTTTTCATTTATTTTAGTTACTAGATTATTTCTTTCCTCGTCTGTGATAGATTGTGAACTTATATTGAATGAATCTCTAAAGAAATCTACACTTCTTACAACTACTGCTTTTTTTCCAAAAACTTCTTTACAGATATCTTTTATTTCTTTTATGTTTGTTTCATTTCCTATAAATATATTTAGTGATTCGTGTTGTTCTAACATTAAATATACATTAAATCCTTTCAATGCCACCACAACTAATCCTGCAACTATTAAAAGAATTAAACCTAATATAATTATTTTTTTGCTTCCATTTAACTCCATTGTTTTTCTCCTTTTATAACTATTCTAAACATTTATAATAAACACATAATTGTATAATGCTTGAAGGAATAATCCCCAGAATAAAATCATTCCTATGCTACTTATAACTATACTAGACATAAATGTAAATATTATAGAAATTATGCAAATAGGTATAATTGCTAAATACATTTTTTTCATAGTTTCTAATAAAGCAATTTTTTTAATTTGGTTGGTTTTTAGTCTTTTTAAATATTTTATAACGAAAATATAATTTATAATTACTACAGCTATAGTAGCTATTAATGCATTTATTGTTATAGCAACATTAGTATATCTTAATATAATATTAAATAATCCTAAATATCCTAATGTTAATATAGCTGCTTTTAAACCTTCTAATTTAAATCTAATTATTAAATATAAACTTACAACTGCTATAAGAACTATGGCTACTATTTCTACTATTACTTTTACATCATCTGTTATAACAGAATTAATACGATTATCTGAGCTTAATGTGTATGTTAGTGGCAAAGCATCTTCATTTAAAATATCTACTATCATTGATACACTTTGAGCAATTTCTTTATATTCATTAAAGTCTTCTGTTGCTTCTCCCATAGGAATTTGTAACACACCTGTTGCTAGTTCTTCTCCGAAATAAGTTGTACTAATAACTTGGTCGTCCACTTTTATAGAAATATAATTTGTTGTTTCTGTTCCTTCTTCTGCTGTAGTAGTTTGATATTTATTGCTAATATCTTTTAATTTATCTCTTCCTTCTTTTTCAAAAGTTAATTGCAAATATGCTTGATATGAATTATTATTATTTGAAGCTAACATTTTAGCATTTTTTAGATTTGAATCATCCATTAATATTAATCCATTTTGGTAGTCTATAATTTCGATTTTTCCAACTGTAGAAATCATAGCTTGTTCAAGTGATAAATTTTCATTATCTGGCAATTCTATAATTATTTCTCCAGTAATTGTATCTAATCTTATATTATATTCATATACATCCATTTTCTCTAATCTAGCTTGAATTATTTTTTTTGCTTTTTCAAAGTTTTCTTTTGTTATACTAGAATCTTCATTTGTTTTTATTGTTCTTGTTTCTTTAGTATAACCTTCTACATCTGTTTTATCTTCTTCAGGTTCTTCAGTATTTTCTGCTGATTGCTCATTAGTGTCTAAAGAAATTTGTGTACTTGAAGTAGTTTCTTCTTTTACTTCTCCTGCATAATTTCCATCTGCATCCACATATACTTCTTTTTCTTCTTCTGAGTTATCTAATACATAATGTAATTCTCTTTTTCCATCTAGTTCCATTCCTAGATTAAAATCTGGTAATATATTTCTCCAAATTCCATACTCCTTAACATATAGTCCAACAAAAGCTACTACTGCTATTAACACTGCACCTAATAGTATTGTTATTGTTTTTACTGTTTTTAATTTCTTTTCCAAAGTTACTACCTCCTATAATAAGTTTGTATCATTTATAATTAATTCAAACCATAAACCTAAATATTTTGCTGCTCTTTTACTCATTTTTGTTCTATCCATAAATATTTCAAAATAATCTATAACTGGACAAATTTTTGTATCTATTGTTAAATTTAATATTGCTTTTCTTTCTTCAACATCAATTTTAAGTTCTGAATTTGTAACTGCATAATTTACCTCATCATGTTTATCGAATAAGCTTCTATCTTTTTTTGAAACCCTGCTTCTATGTGCATCAGATTTATCTGCCAAAATAAGTGCAGCCGATATGTCACTAACTGCTGTACCAGTTAATTCATCATGATTTCCAATTGCCATCATAATTTCAGTTCTATCAGAAGCTTCCATATGCATATCTTTTAAAATATTATAAGCAAGAATCGCTCCAGTATGTGCATGATCTACTCTGTTTACAGAATTACCAATATCATGCATATAACCAGCAATCCTTGCAAGTTCTATTCTATGTTCATCATATCCTAGAGTTCTAAGTACGTTTCCTGCTCTTTCAGCAACTACAGATACATGTCTATTAGAATGTTCTGTATATCCTAAAACATCTAGTTGTTTTTGAGCATTTTTTATCAGTTCTTTTACTTCTACATTATTAACAACATCCTCAAAAGTTACCATATATCCTCCTTTGATTTTGTCTTATGTAAATTCTTAAATCATTATTCTTGTAAATTGTATATTAAATTTTTAAAAATATCAACTGTTTTAAATAAAATATTTATTTAAAATTTACACCTATTATTCCACCAATTGCTCCTCCCAATATTCCAAGCGCTATCATTATTATTGAATTAATATTTAAATTGAATTTTAAGTTTATTAAGCTTGATATCAAATATAGAATAATCATATATATTAGCCCTAACATACTTCCATATAAAATTCCTTTTTCTTTTTTTATTCTTGAAATCCTAAATCCACAAACTAAAAGCGAAAAACTTACAATGCCAATTGTTGCTGGAACAATTACAGTTTCACTTAAAGAAGTTTCGCTAAGCAAAATTGATAAGATAAAAATTAAAGCTACTGAAATTAGAATTGATAAAAAAGTTTCTCTAAAAAAATATTTCATAAAATCCTCCTAAAAAATTTTTTAATTTAATTTTTATTAACTATATAATATAACTGAATTGCAGCTATCGCTTTTGAAAGTAATTGAGTTAGAATTGCTTAATATATTTTACGGAAAGAGTTCACAAACTTGTGGAAGGGTGCCGTAAAATGTATTTAGCAATTCTACGAAAATTAGCTTGAACAAGATAGCGAAAATGAAGTTATATTATATAGCTAATAAAGCTTATTTCTAAGTAAAACTTATTTTAAGCAAAAGTATATTTTTAAGCGAAAAAATACTTCTATAAAATTATATTTATAGAAGCATTTTTTATAACTATTTAATATATCTTTTCTATTAATTTGATGTATTTGAGTTTGAAACTTTATTAGTTGTATTTTCAGTATTTGTAGAAGAATTTTTATCATCAGTTGTATTTGAAATTTTATTTTCATTAGAAGTTGTTTCAATTTCACTATTGCTATTTTTTTCTTCCTTCTCTTCGTTTTCATCTATATTTATAAGATTTTGTTCTTCTAAGAAATCTCTTAAAGGTCTTGACTGTCCATCATGTTCCATATAATATGTTGTTTCTCCTGATTTTGTAATTGCATATATTTTAGTACAAACACAAGGTAATACTATTCTTTCTGCAGTTATATCAAATATTCCGTATGCATCATCCTTGTTTATAACAATTCCTTTTATTCCAACAGATGGTGGTATAAGAAGAACACTTTCCTCATGTCCTGATGTAGTTTCTCTTGAACCAGTTTTATATCCCAAATCATCAATTGTAATTGGTAATATTAAATCTCCTTCTGCATTATATAATCCATATTGATCATCTTTTTGAACTGGTATAACTTGTCCAAAAAGTAATGAAGAATTTTCTATATTATCTATTTCAAAATCAGAAACATCAAAACCTATTTTGTCATTTTCTGCATGAATAAGAGTTTTTCCATTTCTATTTACAACTCCATATTCGCCATCTTTTTCTACTAAATAAAGTTGTTTTTCATCGTCTAATAAAGAAATATTTTCAAATTCTGACGGAGCAATTATTGTTCCACCTTCTGAATTTAATATACCCATTGTTCCATTTGATGCTGTTACATAAAATTCTTTTACATTTTGAACAAATTTTATATCATTATATTTTACGCCTATTACTTCTCTACCATTTTCATTTAAAGAAATTACGCCATATAAATTACCCTTTGAGCCTTCTGTTCCTTTTGATACTACAACAAAATTATATAAAACTGATTTTAAGTTTTCATAGTATCCACTTATTTGTGTATATCCAAGTTGTGCAATAGAAGTTTTGACTTGTCTAACTACATAATCTAAAGTATAGAATCTATATCTATATTGTTTCCAATCAATTCTTAAATTAAACATTTCTGCAGCATCTTCTTTTGA
This sequence comes from uncultured Clostridia bacterium, assembly GCA_947628085.1. Classification (GTDB taxonomy): domain Bacteria; phylum Bacillota; class Clostridia; order TANB77; family CAG-508; genus Scatovivens. The sequence continues at coordinate 88,531 of CANQYM010000005.1, read as the reverse complement.
AACATATATTTTTCCATCAATAAACTTTAATGGTTTTACTAAATCAAAGTTTTCACAATAACCATTTTTATTTTTTACACTTACAGATATATCTGCAATAGTAACTTTTTGATTTGATGCTTCAATATATTTTTGATATTTATTTGAATCAACTGACATTGCAACTATTTCTAAATCATTTTTTAAATAGCAACTATCATTGTTTTCATTAAATTTATTATATTCACCCTGATTATATGTATATTTTAATAGAGTGGCTAATTCATTAACATTTAAATATATTGTGCCTTCAATTTCTTCATAAAAATCATCTGGAAATCCTTGTTGTTGAGTGTTGTCTACAAAAATTTTATCTGTTATTGAATCTTGATATTGTAGAATTGCAATCATTGCAACTAACCCAACTATCAAAAGTGCACATAATACTATAGAAAGCATAACTCCTTTTCTATTTCTTGTATTTTTTTCCAGTTTTTCTCTATACAAATCGCTTTCTTCTAAGTTCATAAAAATCCCTCTCTTTATTTATTTTTCTTTTGAATAACCATAATTTTTATAAAATTCATCTCTAAAAGTTAATAAATTATCGGCTTCTATTTCTATTCTAACTCTATCCATTAATTTAGTCAAGAATCTTAAATTATGAATTGATAATAATCTTATTCCTAAAATTTCTTTTGTATTAATTAAATGTCTAATATATGCTCTTGTGTAGTTTCTGCAAGTATAACAATCACATTCTGGATCTAATGGTGTAAAATCTTTTTCATAAGCTGCATTTCTTACAACTATTTTGCCATGAGTTGTCATTGCTGTTCCATGTCTTGCAATTCTAGTTGGAAGAACGCAATCGCACATATCAATTCCAGCTATTGCTGCTTCAATTAAATAATCTGGTGAGCCTACTCCCATTAGATATCTTGGCTTATTTTCTGGCATTAGAGGTGTTGTGTATCTTAGCATTTTTAAAAATTCTTCTTTAGGTTCTCCAACACTTATTCCACCAATTGCATATCCTGGAAAGTCCATTTTAATTAAATCTTCTGCGCTTTTTTTCCTTAAATCTTCATAAAAGCCACCTTGTATTATTCCAAATAATCCTTGTTTTTCAGTTGTTGTATGAGCATTTTTACATCTTTCTGCCCATCTAGTTGTTCTTTCCATAGATTTTTTTGTGTATTCATATGTTGATGGATATTCGCAGCATTCATCAAAACACATTATTATGTCAGCACCTAAAGCTTCTTCAATTTCCATTGCTTTTTCTGGACTTATAAATTGTTTACTTCCATCCAAATGTGATCTAAATTCAACACCTTCTTCACTTATTTTTCTTAAAGCGCCTAAACTAAAAACTTGAAATCCACCGCTATCTGTTAAAATTGGTCTATCCCAATTCATAAAAGAATGTAATCCACCTGCTTCTTTAACAAGTTCATGTCCTGGTCTTAAAAATAGATGATATGTATTTGCAAGTATTATTTGAGCATGAACCATTTCTTTTAATTCTTCTGGTGTCATAGCTTTAACAGTTGCCTGTGTTCCTACTGGCATAAAAATTGGTGTTTGAATATCTCCATGAGGTGTATGAACTACTCCTCTTCTTGCACCTGATTGTTTGCATGTATGTAGTAATTCATATGTTATTGCTTCTTTCATCTTTTTCTCCTTTTTATTTTATTAACATTGCATCTCCAAAACTAAAAAATTTATATTCTTTCTCTACTGCTTCTTTATAAGCCTTCATAATAAAATCTTTTCCAGCTAAACTAGAAACTAGCATTATTAATGTAGATTCTGGCAAATGGAAATTTGTTATTAAGCTATCTATACATTTAAATTTATATCCTGGATAAATAAAAATGCTTGTATCTGCTTCTATTTCTTCTACTAATCCATCTTTATCTGCAACAGATTCTAGCACTCTACAAGAGGTTGTTCCTACTGCTACTACTTTTTTTCCTTCAATTTTTGTTTTATTTATTTTATCTGCATCTTCTTTTTTTATGTAATAATGTTCAGAATGCATTTTATGCTCTTCAACATTTTCTACTTTTACTGGTCTAAAAGTTCCTATTCCAACATGAAGAGTTACATTTGCTATTCTTACACCTTTTTCTTCAATTTTCTTTAATAGCTCCTCTGTAAAATGTAATCCAGCAGTTGGAGCAGCAGCAGAGCCATCATATTTAGCATAAACTGTTTGATATTTCTTTTGGTCTTCTTTTGTTGCCTCTGTAATGTATGGTGGAAGTGGCATAAGTCCAACTTGATCTAATATTTCATTAAAAATTCCTTTATATTCAAATTTAACTTTTCTATTTCCACCTTCTAAAACATCTAAAACAGTAGCTTTTAAAATTCCATCACCAAAATAAACTACTGTATTTGGTCTTAATTTATTTCCAGGTCTTACCATTGCCTCCCAAATATCGCCATCTATTCTCTTTAATAGTAGAAATTCTACTTGGGCTCCTGTGTCTTTTTTTCCATAAAGCCTTGCTGGAATAACTTTTGTGTTATTTATTACTAAGCAATCTCCTGGATTCAAATAATCAATTATATCTTTAAAGACTTTATGCTCTATTTTATTTTCTTTTTTATCTAGAACCATAAGTCTTGCTTCATCTCTTTTATCATATGGGTGTTGCGCAATTAATTTCTCTGGTAGTTCATAATTAAAGTCTGAGACTTTCATTTTAAAATCCTTTCTAAACATTTTTATTTAAATATATTTTTTAAATTTATATACAACTTTAAATTTTAATCTTTTAATTAGCAAAATTATATTATTCAATTAAGTTTTTCCGTTCCAGCTAATTCTTATAGAAATTCTAAAATTATAAAATGCGCCTCTTTCGCTGCTCAAATCTTCGATTTGCCTTCGAACATCCCTCATTTTATAATTTAAGAATTTCTATATAAGAATTACTCTCAATCCAAAACTTAATTTCATAATATAAATTTTGCTAATTTCAACTAATTAAAATGTGTTTGTATTTTTATATTACTATTTTTACTAATTTAAAATTTATTTTCTATAATTCCTAATTTGAAATTTTATTAATTATTTCTTCAATTTTCAATCTCAAATCGCAATTTTTTGTATTATAAATCACAAAATCTGATTTTTCTATATAAAACTTATCTTCATTTTGTATATTAAGTCTGCTTTTAGCTGTTTTTCTATCAATATTATCTCTTTTGCAAATTCTTTCAATTTTTAAGTTTTCATCTGCAATCAAAGAAATTACAAAGTCGCAATATTTTTGTATTCCAGATTCAAAAAGCAAAGGAGCATCAATTATTACAAATTTAATTTTTGAATCATTTATATTTTTTATTCTATTTAATATTTCATCAACTACAAACTTAAAAGTTAAATTATTTAATTTTTGGCGAGAAGCATCTTCGCTATATATTTTATCTGCTAAAGCTTTTCTATTTAAATTACCATCCTTTAGAAAAACTTCTTCTCCAAAAGTATTTCTTATTGCTTTTAAATAATCCGTTCCTAAAGAACTCATTTCTTTAGCGATTTTGTCTGCATCGAAAACTACAACATCCTCGCGTTCATTTAAAATTTCACTTAAAGTAGTTTTTCCACTTCCAGAAGTTCCAGTAACTCCAATAATTTTCAAAATTTTTCCCTCACTTTATAAAGTTTTTATTGCACTTGTTGCTAAAAAATCACATCTATTATTAAATTCATTATCACTATGACCTTTTACTTTTATGAATTCTACTTCATGCTTTTTTACTAAACCATAAAGTTCTTCCCAAAGCTCTTTATTTTTTACTAAACTTTTTCCAGATGTTTTCCAATTATTTTTTTCCCAGTTTTCAAGCCACTTTTGATTAAAAGCATTAACAACATAAGCACTATCGCTATAAACTTTAACTATACATTTTTCTTTTAATAATTTTAAAGCTTCTAAAACTGCTGTAATTTCCATTATGTTATTAGTTGTTTCTTTGCTTACTCCAGAAATTTCTTTTTTAACATCATTATATATTAAGATGGCTCCCCATCCTCCAGGGCCTGGGTTTCCAGAGCATGCACCATCTGCATAAATTGTAACTTCTTTCATAGAAATATTCCTTTTATTTATAATTAATAATATTTTATAATTATTTGTAATTTAAACAAATATGTGATATTATACCAGTAAATTTAAAATATTACAATATAGGTGGTGATATATTTTGGATGGAATTTTAGGAATAGTATCTGAATACAATCCTTTCCATAATGGACATATACATCATTTAGAACTTTCTAAAAAAATAACTAAAGCAGCTTTCACTGTTGTTGTTATGAGTGGTAATTTTGTTCAACGTGGCGATACTTCACTTATAAACAAATGGGTAAAAACAGAAATGGCATTAAAAGCTGGTGTTGACTTAGTAATTGAACTTCCTACAATTTACTCAATTTCTAGTGCCGAAAATTTTGCTGATGGTGCAGTAAAAATTTTAAATAGTTTGGGAGTTGTAGACTATATTTCTTTTGGAAGTGAAATTGGTGAAATAAGTCCTTTAAATGATGTTGCAAATATTTTATATAGAGAGCCTAAAGAATTTTCTTCTTTAATTACTGCTCAATTAAAATCAGGTCTATCTTATCCTAAAGCAAGAGAAATTGCTCTTTCGCAATTCTTTGGAAGTTCCAAAATATATTCAGAAATTCTAAATAATCCAAATAATATCTTAGGTGTTGAATATTTAAAATCTTTAAAAAGACATAGAAGTCACATAAAACCACTTACAATAAAAAGAGATTATAATGACTATAATGATAAAACCGAAAAAAATGGAATTGCAAGTGCTACGGCTATTAGAACAATGATTCAAACAGGCAAAAATGTGCATTATGTTGTACCTTATGAAACATACGAACTTTTAGATCAAGAAATGGAAAACGGCAGAATTATTAAAGATTTATCTGTTTTTGAAAAAGAAATAATTTATACATTAAGAAAAATGACTTTATCTGAAATAGCAAATTTGCCAGATGTTTCTGAGGGATTAGAAAATAAAATAAAATTAGCAGCAAACACATGTAATAATCTTGAAGATTTAATTAAAAAAATCAAATCTAAACGATATACACAAAGTAGAATTCAACGTATTTTATTATATGCTCTTCTTGAAATTTCTCAAAAAGATATGAATTCTTCTAAAAAAATAAATCCATATATTAGAGTTTTAGGCTTTAATAAGCACGGAAAAAGAATTATTTCTGCAATAGCAGAAGCAAATCCAAGACTAAATATTATAGTATCTGTAAAAAAATTTATGGAAAATTCAAATGATAATTCTTTAAGAAATATGATTTCAAAAGATATATTAGCCACAAACATTTATACTTTAGGCTATAAAACAGATCCTATTGCAAACTTAGATTATACACATAAAGTAGTAGAATATAATGAATAAAAAGAAGTAATGTTATTTCATTACTTCTTTTATTACATTCGCTAAATATTTCATACTGCTATTGCACTCTTCTAAAGTATTTCCTGTTGCTCCAACTTCTATTATGCATGCTCCATTTGCTACATGCTGATTGTATCTTGAATCTCTTAATATTATTGGCTTAAAAAAACCTGGATACATTTCATTTGCTTTTTCCTGAATTTTTACTGCTAGTTTTAGATTATTTATCCAATTTGGATGCTCTAATCCTCCTCCATCACTTCCCATAACAAACATAACTTGAGCTACAACATCATCTCCTATTTGTACACAAGGCGCATAAGAACTATTATTTCCTAACGCATCTCTATGTAAGTCTATCACAAATTCAGTATCATTGTTATTTGCAAGCATGCTTTGAATTGTAGATAGTCCCCTAGTATATGAACCTGTGTATGCTGGATAATCGTGATATGTAGTATTATGAGTTACATTAAAACCAAATTCTATAAGATAATTTGTAAGTTCAGTTCCAACTCTTGCTACACTTTTTTCTAAATCTATTGTTCTAAAATTTCCACTAGCAACATAATTGTTTTCTACTGTAGGAGTGTAACTTTCACAAGTATGTGTATGATAAATTATAATGTTCTTTTTATTTGAAAAATCTATATCTGGTGTTAACATTTCTTGTGTAAGTGGATATTTTGATTCATTCTTTATTTTCACACTATTATATGTATCAGTAAACTTATCAATTTTGTTATTTTCATCTATAACTTTTGTTGGAAGTAAAACATTCTCTAAATCATTTAAACTACTATTGTTTAAATTGTTATCACTATTTGTTTTGCCTAAGTCAATATTATTCTCTTGAGTTTCTGCCCCCGCTTGCTTTTCTTCTGAATTCAAAATTTTAATTTCTGACATTAGCAATTTTTTAAATACACTTACATTCTCATTTTTAATTTGCTCATTTGAAAAAGACTTAGAAATTATAAGGGTATTATCTAATATTTTTTCTACACCAAATTTAGAAAAATATTCTTCTTTTATAACTGAAATATTTTTTGTAGTTTTAACCGCTCCTATAACTTTCCATAACACAAATAAAATAATTAAAAGTACTATACATTTTTTTATGAACTTAATTATATCTTTTAGGTTTATAACAGCTAAATTAATCATATTTTTCCTCACTTACAAACAAGTATATTAATTTTAAATACAAATTATTACTTAATTTAAATTAAAAATGAACTTAAAATATTTAATATTCTAAGTTCATCTTCTATTTTAATTACATATTGCTTTTCTATTAATATAGTTAATTTATTAATTAATTTAACAGTTATTTACTCTTTATTTTAAGAATTTTATTTTTCTATAGCTTTAATAATTTCTTCAAAATTTAAGGTTATTTCACTTTCTATTCCAGTTTCCATTTCCTTAATTTTTGCTTTTTCTGATTGTAGTTCGTTTTCACCTATAACTAAAAGATACTTTGCATTTATTTTATTTGAATATTTCATTTGTGAGCCAAAGCTTCTTTCACAAATATCTTTTTCAATTATATATCCTTTGCTTCTTAATTCTTGTGATAATTCTAAAGCTTTTTGATTTTCGTTTTGTCCTGCTGACAAAATATATAAATCTGGCTTTTTATTTTCTTCTTCATTTTTATACATTTCCATAAGTCTTTCAACTCCAAGTGCAAATCCTATTGCTGAAGTTTTAGGACCACCAAGTTCTTGAACTAATTCATCATATCTTCCACCACCTAAAACAGTAAGAGATGTGGTTTCATCTATAAATTCAAAAACAGTTTTTGTATAGTAATCTAGTCCTCTAACAATACTACTATCTATTTCATAATCTAATTTTAAATTTTTAAGAGTTTCCTGAACATTTTCAAAATGCTCTTTACATTCTTCACATAAATAATCTATCATTTTAGGAGCATTTATGTTTAGTGCTTTACATTTTTTTTCTTTGCAATCTAAAATTCTCATTGGATTTTTTTCAAATCTGCTTTTGCAAGTATCACAATATTGTTCTAAATTTTTTCCTATAAATTCTTTTAGAACTTTTTGGTATTCTTGTCTACATTTTGGGCATCCTATACTATTTAATGTTAGTTTTATATTTGGTATGTTTAGCTTTTTAAATATTTCATTTGCCATTAAAATTATTTCTACATCTGCTAAATAACTACTACTTCCTATTATTTCTGCACCTATTTGATGAAATTCTCTTAATCTTCCTTTTTGTACATTTTCATATCTATACATAGCCATGTTATACCAAAGTTTTGTTGGACTTGGCATGCTTCCCATTCCATTTTCCAAATAAGCTCTAATAACTCCTGCTGTACCTTCTGGTCTTAATGTTATACTTCTACCACCTTTGTCTTCAAAAGTGTACATTTCTTTTTGAACAACATCTGTTGTTTCTCCAACACTTCTTTGAAACAATTCTGTATGTTCAAAAACTGGAACCCTTATTTCTTTAAAATTATAGCTGTCAAATATTTTTTTCAATTTATTTTCTACTTCTTGCCATTTAAAAGATTCTTCTGGCAATAAGTCTTTAGTTCCCTTTGGTTTTTGTATCATTTCTTTCTCCCATCATTATAAATTTTTTATTATTTAATTTTATGTTATTCATTATATTCTCTTTTAAATTTCTAAAAATCTTTTGGTTTTAATTCTAAATATATGTTTCTTTCATCTTGTATCATTGTAATTTTACCATGTCCCGGATATACAATTGTTTCATCTGGAAGTGGCATTAATTTATTAGTTATTGAATCTATAATTTCTGCAAAACTTCCAGTTGGAAGGTCTGTTCTTCCCCATGTTCCAGAAAATAATGTATCTCCTGTAAAAACAAGTCCTTGTTTTTCAGAATATAAACTTAGTCCTCCTTTTGTGTGTCCTGGTGTTGCTATAACTTTGAATTCTATGTTTCCTACATGAATTAAGTCTTCATCATCAACACGAGAATCTGCCTCTAATTCAGGCTTTTCCATTCCTATGTAACTTGCTAAATTTATACTATCATCAAATAATCCTTCACTATCTGCTCTGCTAACAAGAACTTTTCCACCTTTTAATCTTTTAAGTTCTTGAGCTCCACCTATATGGTCTGCATGGCAATGAGTTAAAAATATATATTTTAGATTAGCTTGTAATACATCTAATGTTTCTGCTATTTTTTCTGGTTCTCCTCCTGGATCTACAACCATTGCTTCTTTTGTTTCTTCGTCACAAACAATATAGCAATTTGTAAGTATATCTTTTTGTTTTGTTTGTACATGTAATCTTTTTAATAACATTTGTATTCTCCTTATCCTCTTTTTCTATTAACTTCGTAAACATTTTCAATATTTTTAAATGCAACTAATAGTTTGTTTAAGTTGTCTATATTTTCAACTTCAAGAGAAACATTAATAATAGCAATGTTTTCTTTTGTAGTTCTTGTATTAACTCCCATAAGTTTTACTTTATAATTTTCAACTTGTTTTATAATATCTCTTAATAATCCGCTTCTATCTGTTGCTAAAATTTCTATTTCAACTTTGTAAATTCCATTTACATCATCAAACCAATATACATCTATCATTCTGTCTTCTTCATTAAATAAGTCTTTTACATTAGGGCAATCAGTACGATGAACTGAAACTCCTCTACCTTTTGTAATATACCCTATTATATCGTCTCCTGGCAAAGGATTACAGCATTTTGAAAGTTTTACTAAGCAATTATCTATTCCTTTTACAACAACACCTGTTTTTGAAGGTCTACTAACAAATGTTTTGGTTTTAGATAGCTCTTCTATTTTTTGCTCAAAATCTTCATCTTCGTGCTCTTTTCTATATTCATCAAGAAGTCTTGCCATAAGTTTATTTACAGAAATTCCACCAAAACCAATGCTAGCATATAAATCATCTACTGTTTGGAATTTGTATCTTTCTAATACCAAGTTAATCCATTCTGGCTTTACTAAATCAGAATATTTTATTCCTATTTTCTTTACTTCTTTATCAACAATATCTTTTCCTCTTTCAATATTTTCAGCTCTTTGAGCTTTTTTAAACCATTGATTAATTCTTGTTTTAGCAGAAGAACTTTTTACAAATTTTATCCAGTCTCTACTTGGCCCTTTAGATTGTTCTGAAGTAATTATTTCTACTATATCTCCATTTCTAAGAGGAGTTATAATAGGCATCATTTTACTATTTATTTTACAACCTACCATTTTATGCCCTATTTGTTCATGTATGCTATATGCAAAATCTATTGGAGTAGCTCCTTTTGGCAAAACTTTAATCATTCCTTTTGGTGTAAAAATATATACTTCATCTTCAAATAGTTCTGTTTTTAATGTGTTTAAAAATTCATCTGGATTTTCAGTATTTTTCTGCCACTCTAAAGTTTCACGAAGCCAAGCTAATTTATCGTCTGTAACAACTACAGATTCTTTAGTTCCTTTATTGCTTGCTTCTTTATAAGCCCAGTGAGCAGCTATACCAAACTCTGCTGTTCTATGCATATCCCAAGTACGTATTTGAACTTCAAATGGAGTTCCTTTTGGCCCTAAAAGAGTTGTATGTATAGATTGATACATATTTTTTTTAGGAACAGCAATATAATCTTTAAATCTTCCTGGCATAGGTGTATACATTTCATGCACAATTCCAAGTACAGCATAACAATCTTTTACAGTATCTACTAATATTCTTAAAGCAAATAAATCATAAATTTGATCTAGCGTTTTATTATCTCTTTTCATTTTTCTATAAATACTATATAAGTGTTTTGCTCTACCTGTTACATCTGCTTTAATTCCTTGATTTTTGATTTCTTCTTTTAAATCTGATTGAATTTTTTCTAGAAATTTCAATCTTTCTTCTCTTTTTTTATCTAATCCATTAACAATTTCATGATATTCATCTGGGTGCAAATATTTAAAACTTAAATCTTCTAATTCCCATTTTAAAGAATAGATACCTAGCCTATTTGCAAGAGGTGCATATAAGTCTTGTGTTTCTTGTGCATTTGCAATTTGCCTATCTCTTGGCAAATATTTTAAAGTTCTCATATTGTGAAGTCTATCTGCTAGCTTTATTAATATAACTCTTATATCTTTTCCCATTGCAAGAAACATTTTTCTATAATTTTCAACTTGCTGTTCTTCTCTAGTTGTGTATCTTAAAGTTCCAAGTTTTGTAACACCTGAAACCATTTCAGAAATAGATTCTCCAAATTCATTTTTTAAATCTTCTTGAGTTATACCAGTATCTTCCACAACGTCATGTAAAAGAGCCGCACATAAAGTTTCATCATCTAACTCTAAAGTAGATAATATGTAAGCAACATTTAAAGGGTGAATCATATATGGTTCACCAGACATTCTAAGTTGTTCCCCGTGATTTCTCTTAGCAAATTCATAAGCTTTTCTTATAAGAGCTTCATTTACATTTGCATAATTTTCTTTTTGTTTTTCAATTATATCATCTATTGTTATTTGCTTCGTTTCAGACATTTTAAATCCCCTTTTAGTCTAATATGATTTTCTCATATCTTTCATATTTATTTGCACATTTTTAATTCCGTTAAAGGTATTTGTCTCTAGTACCCCAATTATATCTACTTTATCACCAATTAAATATTCTTCCGAATATTTTCCCATATTAAATCCTATTGCATTAATAATTGTGTTATTATCTTTTAGTGTTAACTTTAAATGTTTTCCTTCTGATAATGCTCTAATTGAATCTATTTTTAAATTTTTATAAATAAAAATAGGTGTTTTATTTGATTCTCCAAAAGGTTCAAGTAATTTTAAACTTTCTATATTTTCTAAAGAAATATCTTTTAAATTAATTTCTTTATCTATTTTTATAACTGGCATTATTTCAGCTATTTCTGATTCTTCAGCAATTTTTTCAAATTTAATTTTAAAATTTTCAAATTGGTTCTTTTTTAAACTTAAGCCAACTGCCATTTCGTGTCCACCATATTTTTCTAAGTAGTCACTTGATTTGCAAAGCGCATCATGCAAGTCAAAACCTGGAATACTTCTTCCTGAGCCTTTGCCATTTTCTCCTTCAAAACATATTAATATACTTGGTTTAAAATATAATTCAGTTATTTTAGAAGCTACTATTCCTATAACTCCGTGGTGCCAATTTTCTGAGCTAAGTACAATTGTTTTTTTCTCATCAATTTTATCTTTTTCAATTTTAGAAATTGCTTCTTCAAAAATTTTTTTCTCTATTGTTTGTCTTTGCTTATTATATGAATCTAATTTTTCTGTTATTTTATTTGCTTCTACTATATTTTCTGTTAAAAATAAATCTAATGCATCTCTTTCATGTCCCATTCTTCCACAAGCATTAATTCTAGGAGCTATTCCAAATGAAACTGTGTTTGAATTTATTTCGCTATATCCTGCTACCTTTAACAAAGCTTTTACAGCTGGAGAATTAGTTTGTTTAACAAGTTTTAATCCAAGTTTTGCTATAACTCTATTTTCATCGATTAAAGGAACTATATCTGATATTGTTCCAATACAAACGATGTCTAAATATTTTAAGTATTCTTTTTCATCTAATTTTAATTTTATTCCTATAGCTTGTATCAATTTAAAAGCTACTCCAACACCCGCTAAGCTGTTAAAAGGATATTTATTATCTTTTCTTTTACAATCTATTATAGCTAAAGCCTTAGGAAGTTCATCTAATGGTTCGTGGTGGTCTGTGATAATAACTTCCATTCCTAAACTATATGCATAGTTTACTTCTTCTGTTCCGGAAATTCCACAGTCAACAGTTATAATTAGTTTATAACCCTCATCAGCAATTTGCTTTATTGCCTCATGGTTTAATCCATATCCCTCATCTAAACGATTTGGTATATATGTTCCAACATTTAGTCCTAATTCTTTTAGAAATTTTGATAAAACAGTTATACTTGTAATTCCATCAACATCATAATCACCATATATCATAATTTTTTCTTGTTTTTTTATTCCTTCTACAATTCTATCAACTGCTATTTTCATATCTGGCATTAAATATGGGTCATGAAAATCATTTCTTGTAGGATTTAAAAAAACTTTTATATCTTCATCATCTGTTATATCTCTATTTACTAAAACTGTTGCTAATAATTCTGATATTTCAAATTTTTCGGAAATTTCTTTTATTTTCTTCTCATCAGAATTATAATATTCCCACTTTTTGTTCATTCCTTTCCTCCTAAAATAAATTTTTCCATAGTATTATATAACAAAATGCAAATAAAAGATAGTTTTTTGATAAAAAAATAGAAACTGGACAAAAAATATCCAGTTTCTATTTTTATAATACATCTTTAATAGACTCTCCAATAATTTTATTAACATCTGCGATTAAAACATTAAATCTAACTTCTTTATCAAAGTAATCTTTAACTTGAGCATTTTGAACTAATATTTGATAAAGTTCTTGTAATTTTTTCATTTTTTCGTCACTTTGTTTTTCACCTTGCATAGCAAGAAGTTGCTCTTCATAACGAATTTTTTCAAATTCATCAACCTGTTTTTTTAATTCAGGCATGGCAAGCAATTCTGTTTTTACTTTTTTATATTCATTATATTCTCTTGATTCTTTAAGAGCTCTCGCTAAATTATTTACTTCATCATAAACATTCATTAAAATTTTCTCCTTTTACATCCTTTTAATAATAAACCATATAATCAATTTCTGGGAATATATCATCTTTATCAAATATATCTAGTAAATATTTTGGATCTATTTTATCATTTTTTATTTGATAATATAATTTAGTAAATCTTCCTATATGGTCTTTAATTGCTTTATGTGCATATTCTACCATTGTTCCATTTGTAATTATAAATAACCAGTCACTACTTTGTGCAAGCAAAAGTTCTCTTGCACATTGATTTAATGCTTGTCTTCTTAATGTATCTCCTTCATTTGGGAACATGCTTGCAAGTTCACACATTCTATCTCCAGCTTTATGTAAGTGTCTATGTGCATAGTCATTTGTTTGATTTAGCCAAACTTCACTATATCCATTTGCACCCCAACTTGATCTACAAGGTGTAGAAACTTGCATTTCAGGATACATATCTATATATTCACTAGGTGTAATTAATTTAAAATTACATTCATCATAATAGATTTTTTTGAATAATATATAAAGCCAATATGGTCCTTCATACCACCAATGTCCATAAAGCTCTGCATCATATGGACAAGTAATGATTGGCGGAACATCCATATAACTTGCTAAATGGTCTATTTGAGCAGTTCTGCAATCCATAAAATGTCCTGCTTGCTTTTCAGCAGAATCTTTTGCCCATTGAATATCATAATAATCTTTATTATCTGTTTTTCCAGTAATTCTATAATATTTTATACCAGTATTTACTCTTGCACCATTGCTTGCTATATATGGTTTAATATAATCATAATCTGTATCATAGCCAATATCTCTATAAAATTCTCTATAGTTAAAATCTCCTGGATATCCAGAAATTGAACTCCAAACTTGTCTTGAAGATTCTAAGTCTCTTGCAAATGCTACCAACCCACCATGAGAAACTATTGGTGCATAAGTTCCATAAATTGGAGTTGGATCTGCATATAAAACTCCATGTGTTTCAACTATTGCATATTCTATTCCAAACTCTTTAAGATATTTATCTGCCTCTGGAACATATCCACATTCTGGAAGCCAAATTCCTCTAGGATTCCTTCCAAAGAATTTTTTATATGTTTGAACACCAACTGCAATTTGTGCTCTAACAGTTTTTTCATTTACATACAAAATTGGAAAATATCCATGAGTTGCTCCACAAGTGATAATTTCTAATACACCAATATCTTGAAAATGTTTAAATCCAGAAATTAAATTACAATTATAAACATCTTGAAATACATGCAAATCGTTTGTGTATCTATCTAAATAATAATGTGATAAATTATTTAATCTTTTATCGTAAACTGTTCTTTTAACTTCTTTTTCACATAATTCTATATGTTTATTTAAATACTTAATGTATCTTTCTTTTAAAAGTTTATTATCTAACATGTTTAAAAGCGGTGGAGTCATTGTCATTGTAATTCTAAAATCCACATGTTCTTCTTCTAGTTTTTTAAAATTTAGTAAAAGTGGTATATATGTTTCAGATATTGCTTCAAAAAGCCATTCTTCTTCTAAGTAGTCTTCACTTTCTGGGTGATGAATATATGGCAAGTGAGCATGTAAAACAAAATTGACATATCCTTTAATATTTTTCATTGAATTTTTCCTTTCAGTTTAATGTTTAAAATATTTTATTTAAAAGTTGAACTTGAAAGTTTTGAAGATGGATTTGCCATATCAAACGTACCTTCAGAAAGCTCTTCATCATATTGATTTTGATAAAAGTCGTTTACATTGAATTTCTTTCCTAAGATAGTTTTTGTTTTTCTTAAATCTTTAACAAATTCTCTATTTGTTTTTACATCTCTAAAAGTAACACGATCTGATAAGTATTCTAATAATACATGGTCATTTGGTGCTTCTAAAACATTTGAATTTGCAAAAGGTAAATAATCTGTTTGAAGATTTATGTTATTTTCTTTTATTTTTTCAACATTTATAGATTGGTTTCTATTTATAAATTTTCTTCCAAGTTGAATTGTATATTTTGTTTTTGGATCATCTATATCTATGTACCAACTATTAGCAAAATCATTTATAGGTACTTCTTTTACATATTTTTTATCTTCATTATATACTAATAAAACAGGATAAGTAATTTCAAAGAATTTGTCGCCAAATGCATTTAAATATCTATTTCTATCACTATCAGCAACATCCCAATATACGAATAATTTTTTAGGAGTTTGAGCAAGAATTTTTACAATAGTTTCATTATATCTGTATGGTAAATCATAATACTCTAATGTGTAATCTTTTTTAGGATTTTTCTTTTCACTCTTTTCTTTTTTATTAGAAGAAACTTTTTTTACTTTTTCTTCTTCAGCAGTATTTAATTCTTCTTCAGCCTCCTGCATAGAAATTATTTTTGATAAAAATTGCTTTATTTTTTCAATTACAGCATTTTCATTAATTTGTTTTGCTTTTTCTGCTTTTTCCTTATTATTTCTTTCCTTTATTTTTTTAATTAATTCATTCGGATTAGAAAAAATATTTTTTTGTGAAAAATCCTCGATTTTTAGAATGTCATTACTATTCTTTTCAAACTCTTCATTTTTTAGCATTTTACCCTTTTTCCTCCTTAGTAATTCCTGTAAAATATTAGTATAAGTCCAATAATAATTAATATTATATCTATAATGTTAAAAAACTTCAATAGAAAAAATAAAATAAATTTTTTTTAAATTTTTTGTAATATATTCTTATAATTGTAACTAAAATGTAATAGAAA
This sequence comes from uncultured Clostridia bacterium, assembly GCA_947628085.1. Taxonomy (GTDB): domain Bacteria; phylum Bacillota; class Clostridia; order TANB77; family CAG-508; genus Scatovivens. The sequence continues at coordinate 72,664 of CANQYM010000005.1, read as the reverse complement.
TACGCGATTTTTTTGTCAAAAAATGTTTACTTTTGTTTTCGTTTTATATAAAATATATGAAGAATTAAGAAAATAAATTTTGAATAATTCTCTTATTTTGTCAAGATTTGAAATATTTTTTTAAAATTCAAAACCACTTGACAAAATTAAAAATAACAAAAGATATGAAAGGAGCACTTTTTTATAATGAAAATTTTAATGCTATCATGGGAATATCCACCAAGAGTTGTTGGAGGTATATCAAGAGTGGTTTATGACTTATCACACAAATTATGTATGCAAGGTCATAAAGTTACTGTTATTACTTATAAAGACGGTAACGTACCATATTTTGAAGATGATGATGGCGTTGATGTTTACAGAGTAGATAATTTTATGATTGCTCCTAATAATTTTATAGACTGGGTTATGCAACTTAATTTCAATATGATAGCAAAAGCTGGAGAAATTATTGCACAACAGGGAAATTTTGATGTTATACATGCACACGATTGGCTTACAGCTTATGCAGGAAAAACATTGAAATTTGCATATAATACTCCTCTTGTAGCTACTATACATGCTACTGAAGCTGGTAGAAATAGCGGTATTAGAGGCGATATGCAAAAATATATTAATGATACTGAATGGATGCTTACTTACGAATCTTCAGAAGTTATTGTTAATAGTAATTATATGAAAAACGAATTACAAAGACTTTTTGGTCTTCCTTATGAAAAAATAAATGTAGTACCTAATGGTGTTGATCTTACTTTATTTAATGGAATTGATAGAGACTATGAATTTAGAAGAAGATTTGCTATGGACAATGAAAAGATTATTCTATTCATGGGTAGATTAGTTTATGAAAAAGGTATTCAAACACTTATTTCTGCTATGCCTAAAATCTTAGACAATTATCATGATGCAAAATTAGTTATTGCAGGAAAAGGTGGAATGATTAACGAATTAAGAAATCAAGTTAATTTCCTTGGATTAGGAAACAAAGTTTACTTTACAGGTCATTTAGCTTCTAAAGATGTTCAAAAAATGTATAAATGTGCTGATGTAGCTGTATTTCCTAGTACATATGAACCTTTTGGAATTGTAGCTATTGAAGCTATGCTTTCTGGAACACCAGTAGTTACTTCTGATGTTGGTGGATTAAATGAAATTGTAGAACATGGAGTAAATGGAATGAAAAGTTATGCTGGAAATCCAAATTCTCTTGCAGATTCTATTCTTGCATTATTATTTAATCCAGAATTATGTGATACAGTTTCAAAAAATGCAAAAGAAAAAGTTAAAGCTCAATATAATTGGACTAAAATTACAGAAGAAACTCACTTCACTTATGAAACAGCTATTTGTGAAACTATTGCAGAAAGACAAAAGAAACAAATTGCTCAAGAACAAGCTCGTAACCAAATTAAAAAATCTAAAGAAGTTACAAACCTACTTTCATTCAAGAAAACTCACGAGGCATTTGCATAAGATTTTAATAAAATATGTTTATAATAATATAAAAACTCTTAGGAATTATTTTCTTAAGAGCTTTTTTATTTAATATGCTTAATATTATTATGAATACTTAAAAAATATAATTAAATAGTAACTTGGTGTCGCAATCTTCTCTTTTATAAATAAAGCAAAAGGAAGATTGCTCCAATCGCCCTCCGCTTACGCTTCGGTTGGTCGCTTACGCGTTACTATTTAATTATATTTTTTTAGCATTCACAATATTTTTGCAATTAATTTTAAAAATTTTTTATTGCAATCTTTAATAAAGTAGGTATTATTATATTAATGAATTAAAGTTAGCTTGAGCGAGTTACTTTAATGAATTAATAAATAATACCTATTTTTAAATAAAATAAAATTTTATCTAAGAAAATAATAAATTCCGTATAGAATTAACATATGAGCTGGATAAAAGCAGTAAAAGAAATATTTTATTTTCTTTCCTAATTTTCCATTATATAACATCATTATAACTAATGGTATGATATATCCAATCATATATAATAGATATGCTGTTAAATTCACTCCTATAAGGGCCAAATATGTTGAAACTAAAGTTATATATATAATTGGAAAAAGTATTTTATGATCTTTAAAAATGTAAATTATTAAAACTAAGGCTACTCCAAACCAGCCATAGTCAACATTTAATATTTCTCCTAATGCAATTATTAATATGCATAAAGGTATTGACAAATATTTTTTCTCTATTTTTGAATATGCTAAAATTGCTAACAATCCAAGTAGTAGTGTAAACATTATGTTTAGCATTTTCCACTCGCCTACAAGTGTTCTAAATAACATAAATGGTATTTGAGATATTAATCCAAAAATAAAAAGTCTTTTCATATAAGATTTTAAATTACTTGTATGTATAAAGCCTTCTGTAATTAAAAAAGCAAATAGTGGAAATGCTACTCTTCCTAAAATAATTGTTAGTAAATTTTGAGTTACTGGCAAAGCATATTTTACATGGTCTAGTACCATTGTTATACAAGCTATAATTTTTATTACAAAAACACTCATAAATTATCCTAATAATTCCTTTACAACTTCATTAATAGTTTTTCCATCTGCTCCAGCACCTATTCTTGCTTTAGACTCCTTCATAACTATTCCCATATCTTTTAAAGAAGTAGCTCCAACATCTTTTATTACTTTTTCTACTTCTACTTTTATTTCTTCTTTTGAAAGTTGTTTTGGTAAATATTCTTGTAAAATAGAAATTTCTTCATTTGTTTGATTTATTAAATCTTCTCTTTTTGCTTTTTCAAAATCTACAAGTGCATCTTTCTTTCCTTTTACTTCTTTTGCAATTATTTCAACTATTTTTTCGTCTTCTACTTTTATTCCTTTATCTTTTTCAATTTGTAAAATTGCAGCTCTAACCATTTGTATAGTATTTTTTCTTACTTCATTTTTTTCTTTCATAGATTGTTTTAAATCTTCCATTAATTTATCTTTTAACATATGTTCTCCCTCTCTTTCTTATATTACTTTACTACAAAATATTCTTTTTATCAATATCAAAATGTTATTAAATCTAAATAACTTAAAACTGAAACTTCCACAATTCGTTCTAATAGCTCTTTATATTCTTTTATTCTAAAATTAACAAATCCTTCAATTACAATTTTTTTATTTTCTAGCAAATAGTCTTTTATAGAATTTCTTAAAAGGTCGCTTTTATATCCTATTTTTTCATCTGGTAATTCTAAAACTTTTTTTGTTATTTCAAAAATATAATTTCTTTCTAAACTACTTAAATAAAAATAATTTTTTTCAACACTTTTCCTAATAAAATCTTCTTCATAAAATTTTTCAATACACCTTTTAAGAATTATTGCAACTATTTCATAAAATTCATTAATGTAATCTTTTTCCAAATAATGAATAAATAAATTATCATATGTTTTAAATCTATAATTAGACATGCAAATATTTATTGGTAAGAGTTCAAATTGTTTTATTAAAAATTCTATTTTTTCCTCACTAATAGTTTTTATACATATTGTTTTCAATTAAATACCTCTTTTAAAATTAAAATTTATTAATTTATATTATTCATATTTTTCCTTTAGTGTGTTTAGATTATTCAAAAAAAGAACTAAAATTATAAAATAATTTTAGCTCTTCTTAAAACAATATGTTCTTATATTTTAATTACTATTTGCTTTGCTATTAATGTTTTGGAATGCAACATGCTCTACGTTTTTATCTAATGCAACAAACATATATACATACCATTTGTCTGATAAAGACCCTGCTAAAGTTTCAAATTTATAAGTGTATCCAATTGTAGCTTCTGTTTTACCTGAATTATACTCTAAAGTATCTATTGAATGAATATAATCCTTAGAAGTGTCTTCATATAAAACAACAACAGCTAAACTATTTTCTTTAAAGAAATCTTCTGTATAAGTTTCTGTTAAAGTTGATTTTTTAAAAGTTACTTCATTTGTTATTGCATCTTCTACTTTATTTTTTTCAATAAATTTTTCAAAAGAGTCATAATCCTTTATCAAAGTGTTATCTGCAGATGCACTTGATTTTGTAACATTATATTCTACTTTTTTTGGCTTTCTTAGCACTGTAAAGTATAAAATTCCTATAGCTACAACTACTATAAGAGCAATAATAATTATTGTTTTTTTACTTGTTCCATTATTTTCCATTTTCTTTTCCCCTTTTAAATTACTATAATTATCATAACTTATAAAAAAGAAAAAAACAAGTTTTACTTAAATTTTTTACAAAAACGTTATAAACTATTATTTATTCCTTCTGAAACAATATTTGTTATGCTATCTATTAATGTATCTATTTCTTTTGGAGTTACTATAAAATTAAAATTATTTAATTTCATTTTATTTATTAATTCATTCTCATTAACCTCAAAATCACATACTTTTAAAGTATCTAACACAATTGTTGCTGCATCTAAAACTGTTGGAACTCCAATGCTTATTACTGGTATTCCTAAAGTTTCTTCAGATAAATCTGTTCTTTTATTTCCAACTCCACCACCTGGTGCTATGCCAGTATCAGAAATTTGTATAGATTTATTTATTCTATCTATATTTTTTGAGCATAAACTGTCTATTGCAATAATTAATTTTGGTTTAATATTATCTACTATTCCTTTTACTATTTCAACAGTTTCCATTCCAGTTGTTCCTAAAACTCCTGGTGTTATTGCACTAACACTTCTTGTATTTTTATCTATAATTTCTGGTAAATACATTTTAATATGTCTTGTTATTTCTATGTTTTGAACCACTTTTGCTCCTAATGAATCTGGTGTTGCATATAAATTTCCTAAACCCACTATTAATATTTCATCATTTGAATTTACATGTTTTTTAATTATTTCTTTTAATTCATTTGAAAAGACATTTACAATTTTTTCTTCTTTTTCAGTGGTTATATTATTTATTTTTTTTACATCAATTGTTATATAATTTCCTCTTTTTTTATCTAATGCTCTTTCTCCATCTTCATTTATTATTTTAACTCTCGTAACTAAAATGTCATCTATTTTTTCTTCTTCACATTCTATTCCCTCTACTTCGCTTTCTAATTTATTAGCAGTTCTATATAAGTCTCTTCTTTCAACAGCCATATCTGTTCTAAAAAACATAATTTAAGTCTCCTCTCATTAAAACAAATTTACTATTTAATATTTTCTTACATTTTAATTTTTTTATGCAAAATAGAGTTTTAAATAAAACAAAAAAATCTTTTTGCTTTTTAGCAAAAAGATTTTCATTAATACTCTATTTAATTATTCTTCCCAATTGTGGAAAACTTCTAATACATCATCTAAATCTTCAAGATTGTCTATTAATCTTTGCATTTTTTCTGCATGATTTTCATCTAATGATACATAAGTATTTGGAACCATTTGAACTCCAGCTTCTAAAAATGTCAGGTTATTTTTAGTTAGCTCTTCTGTTACAGCTGTGAAATCGCTTGGAGCTGTTGTTATTTCATAAACTTCTTCTTCAGAAGAAAAATCTTCTGCACCAGCTTCAATAGCAAGCATCATTAAATCATCTTCACTTAATTTACATTCTGATTTTTCTATAACTATAACACCTTTTTTCTCAAACATGTATGATACACAGCCTGTTGTTCCTAAGTTTCCTCCAGCTTTATCAAAAACATGTCTTACATCTGCTGCAGTTCTATTTTTATTATTTGTTGATGCATTAACAATAACTGCAACACCGCTTGGTCCATATCCTTCATATGTTATTTCATCATAAGTTTCATTACTTCCTGCTCCAGAAGCCTTTTTTATAGCATTATTTATTGTATCATTTGGCATGTTATTTGCTTTACATTTTGCAATAACATCTTTTAATTTTGAATTTCCTGCTGGGTCAGGTCCACCTTGTTTTACAGCTATTAATAATTCTCTTCCTAATTTTGTAAATATTTTTCCTCTTGCAGCATCTGCTTTTCCTTTTTTGGCTTGTATGTTATGCCATTTGCTATGTCCTGACATTAAATTTCTCCCCTTTCAAATTCATTTTTATTTAAGCTTTTCAATTATAGCACATTTCATCTATTTTGTCTATTTTTTTAATTTACTTATAGCATCTTTTTATCTATCTTTTCAAATTGCTTATACATTTTTTAGTTCTGCTTTTTTAATTATAGCTTAAGGATATTTCTTTTTTATTTCAACTATTTTATCAAATTTGTTTTCTAAGATATTAACAAATGCATCTGTAACTTCTGGATCAAACTGAGTTCCTCTGCAATTTATAATTATTTTTTTAACTTCATCGATATCTAACTCGCCTCTATATGAACGTCTAGATGTCATTGCATCAAATGCATCTGCAACAGCTACTACTCTAGCTAAAAATGATATATTTTTCCCTTTTAGTCCTTGTGGATAACCTGTTCCATCATATTTCTCATGATGATATGTAACTATAGGTAAGATGTCTTTAAAAATAGTAGCATTTGCTATTATTTGTCTACCAATAGATGGATGTTTTTTTATTTCATTATATTCCTGCTCTGTTAATTTAGATGGCTTTAGTAAAATAGAATCTGGAATTCCTATTTTTCCTATATCATGAAATAATCCACCTATTTTTAAAGTTGATAAATCTTTATTATAAAGATTTAGCTCTTCTCCAATTAATACAGAATAAGCAGATACTCTATCTGAATGTCCTCTTGTGTAACTATCTTTTGCCTCTACTGTATATCTTAATAACTTTATTGTTTCTAAATATGCTTTTTCAAGTTTCTCATTTGCTAATTTTAATTCATCATTCATGTTTTTTATCATTTGTAATTGGTCTATAGACTTAAAAGCAGATTCAATTAATAGTAATAATTGATCAAACTTGTCATCTTTCTCACAATATGCTTGAATTGATAATTTTTTAATTGTTTCTAAAGGAGGAACAAGGTCTTTGTGTCCAGTTAATAAAATAATATATAATTCTGGATTAAATTTTCTGATTTCTTCAACAACTGTATCACCATGAATTGGTGACATCATGTAGTCTAGTAACATTAAATCAAAATGTTCATTTTTTACTTTTTCTATAGCTTCATAAGGATCTGTGCACCCAACTAAAGTATAGCCAGAATGTTTTAAGAATACAGTTAATGAATCTATAATTCCACTTTCATCATCTACAGCAATAATCTTATATTGCTTGTTATTATTGTCTACTTTTTCAGACAAATGCCTCATCTTTTGTTTCCCCCTTAAACATTATTGTTATTTAATGGTATATAAATGAAAAATTCTGTTCCCTTATTAGATGTTTCAAATTTCATATCGCCATTAAATTTTGCTTTTATCATTGAATATGACATAAATAGTCCAAGTCCAGTACCCTCTTTTCCCTTTGTTGTAATCATTTCTTTAAAAAGTTTATCTTTAACCATTTCTGGAATTCCTGATGCATAATCTTTTACTGAAATTACTATGTTGTTATTTTCTAATTTTGCCTTTAATTCAATTGATTTATTTGGTACATTTTTATATGCTTGTATAGCATTTGAAATTAAGTTATTTAAAACTTGTATTAAACTATTAATATTTCCTTTTAATATTATATTATTATTTACATTATTTTCAATATCTAAATTTATTAAAGCATTTTGAAGTTCATGTTTCATTAATATGCTTGTATGACTAAATAGTTCTTCTATTGTAAATTCTATCATATCATCTCCTGAAAGATTTACAGCCTGTCCTTTAACTGTTGTAATTACCTCAGACATATATGATAATTGTCCTCTCATTTTTGTAAGCCAATTTTTCATATCTCCAGCAATATCATGCATATCTTTATCGTTTACTGTTGGATCTTCAATTGAAGAATCAAACTCATTAACTAAATCATTTAATCCTTCTAATCCACCAGATATAGAGAAAATTGGTGTTTTTAAACTGTGTGCTATTCCACCAACCATTTGTCCTAAAGAAGCTAAACGTTCTTTTTCTACTAACATATCTTGATTTTCTTTTATTATTTCCATATCTTTTTTGTGTTGTGTTATATCTTTAAAAAGTATTAATATTCCTAAGAATTGATTATTAGCTATAATAGAAGAAATTTCAATGCTAAAGTATTTTCCAATTTCATTTATATATAACTCAATAATATCTGTTTTATCTGTATTATAAACATTTCTAATACTTTCTTCTATTTTTGAAATATCTGCAAGAACATTAAATTCATCTGATAATGAATTTAATGTTTTCCCACGAATATTATACTCTTTTTTTATTTTAAATGTTTTCAAAAAAGTATCATTAAAATCTGTGATAATTCCGATTTTCATTTACTATAATATAACTATCTGAAATTCTATCTACTATTCTCTGCAAAGCTATTGGTGCTACTTTTAGAAAGTTAAATTTAAAAATTGCAAGTGCAAAAAGTGTAATTGTAAAAGCAAAGCAAAGAGGTGTTAAATATATTGTTCCTGAAATTACATTACACATAGCTAATATATTAGCAACTATTGGTATTAAGCTTCCAAATAAAAATAGTAATGCTTGACTTGAAAATAACCCTGCATTTTTTATAGAATATTTTACTAAGTTTATAGAAGCCACAATAAAAAGTATATATGTGTATGCTGTATGAATAATAACATATGGACCAGTTACTGTTTCTGAAATATTAATAGAATATTTTACATAAAATAAATTATGAAAGTCACTTGTCCATAAAATTAATAAAGTAATTGTTGGTATTATTAGTAGTTTTTTATTTAATTCATATTTGGTATTAGAAAATGCCTTTGAAAAAGAATAAAATGCAACTGGCATAAAACATAAACCAATGTATACAAAATAATCAAAATATAATGGTGGTATATTTAGTTTAACACTAAGAGTTGCTTGAAGTATTAAACCAAATAGCCAAATTATCATTAGTTCACATATGTGTGAAAACTTCTTTTTTATATCGTTCTGATTTTTAGATTTTTGTGTATATCTTAATATTAAAAACACAAATAAACACGTAATAACTAAAACTATTAAGTTTTGAATAGAAGTTAACATTTATAATATCCTCCTAAGTAATTCTATAAAATTGTTTAAATATCTATCTGTTATATTTGGCCAGAAAAAGTTAATTTTTTCCAAATATTTTAATGTAGTTTCTGACTTAATTATTATATCTGTAAAATATACTAAATGTAAATTTTTATCAATATCATTCATTAACGGATTTAAAATTTCTTTTTTCTTAGTATTTTTCAGAATTTTCTTAATTTTGCTTTTGAAAAGCTCTTCATCTATAATTTCCATATTAATATCTATATTTTTTAAATATTTAAAAAATTGTTTTAAATAAACATGATTATGGTTATATAAATGAAATACTCTATTATTTTGATTTTTATGTGTAATTAATTTAATAATAGCTGTAGATGCTGTGTCTATAGGAGTAAATTCTAGGTATGCATCTTTTATATATTCTGGAATTGCTCCAAGTTTTATAAAGGAAATAAGTCTATTTATATAAGCATTTTCCAAAACATTTTCTTGAAATACTCCATCTTTATATCTTGGCATTAAATTACCCATACGCAAAATATAAGCATCTAATCCATCCATAATTGCATCTAACACTAAACATTCTGCTTCAAATTTGCTTCTAACATAAACATTTTCTAAAGATTGCCCTACAAATAAATTATTCTCTCTAAATTCTGTTTCTTCATCTATGTTTTGTTTTATTGAACCTAGTTCTAGTGAATTTCCTGAAACACTTAATGTTGATATTTGATAAAATGTTTTATCAAAGCTTTTGCAAAAATCAAGTATATATCTAACACTTTTAACATTAACATTATAAAAATCTGAATAATTTCCATAATGAGAAACATTTGCAGCACTATTTATTACAGTATCTACATTATTAGATAATTGTAATAATTCTTCTTGTTCTAAGCCAAATCCATAACTAGAAATATCACCTGCAATTGCAAAAATTCTTTTTCCTATTAAATAATCATATTTGTTACCAAAATAATAATGTAATTTTTGTTGAAGTTTTAAACCTGCTGTAAGTCCTGTTTCATTTCGGATAACACAAAATACTTTACCATTTTCATTTTTAATAAATGCTTCAAGTATATGAATTCCTAAGTAACCGGTTGCACCTGTTAAAAGAATATTTCCACATTCTTTATATTTAAGTTCAGATGTTTTAGGAACATTTAAATTTTTATCTAATAAGTCTGTATATTTATTGTAATTTTTTTCCATATATTTGAAATCATAGTTTTCATCTTGTGAGTTAATTTTATTTTCCAGTTCAGATATAGTTGAAAATTTAAAAATATCAGCATATGAAATTTTATCTGTAATTTTTCTTAATTCCATATTTAAATTCATTGCAAGTAGTGAATCTCCGCCAAGTTCAAAAAAGTTGTCGTTTATTCCAATTGGTGCAGTTTCAAGCACTTGTTCAAATATGCTTGCTAATTTTACTTGTAAATCTGTTTTTGGTGCAACGTATTTTTCACTAGAATTAGATAATATTTCTTTTGGAAGTGGCAATACTTTTTTATTTATTTTACCATTTGGTGTATAAGGAAAATCTTCTAATATTGTAAAATAAGAAGGTATCATATATTTAGGTAAATAATTTGTTAAATATTTTCTAAGTTCTGCAATATTAACTTTCTTTTTTATAGTAAAATATGCTGATATAAAATCTCTGTTATTCAAATTTTGTTTTATAACACATGCTCGTTTTACCCCTGAAAATTTATTAATTTTTGTCTCAATCTCTTCTAGTTCTATTCTTAATCCTCTAATTTTTACTTGATTATCTATTCTTTCAATATATTCTATTTCCCCATTTGGTAAATACTTGCAAAAGTCTCCTGTTTTATACATAATGCTATTTTCTACAAATGGATTTGCTGTAAATACTTTTTTATTTAAGTCTGGTTTATTATAATATCCTCCGCAAACTCCATCACCAGCAATATATAATTCTCCAGGAACCCCAATAGGTAAAGGTTTGAAATTACTGTCTAATATGTAGAACTGTGTATTAGAAATTGGCTTTCCTATAGTAATTTTATCGGTATCAGACAAATCTTTTATAGATGACCATACAGCTGTTTCTGTCGGACCATACATATTATAAATTTTTCCTTTACTATAATTTTTTAAATTTTCTAGTAAAAGTTTATTAAATGGCTCTCCACCTATTAAAAAATATTTTACTTTTTTTATAAATTTTGCTACATCTTTTTCTAATGTATATGATAACATTCTAGATGGTGTTGTTTGAATTATTGTAACATTATTTTGAAGACATATTTTATTTAATAAAGCAATGTCTGTTTGAGCCTTTTCAGATGCAATTACAATCTTTATTCCATTTAACAATGGTAATAATGATTCTAAAACAAATATATCAAAACAAATAGTTGTTATTGATACCATTACATCTTTTTTTGTAAATGGAATTTTATTTATAACCCCATATATAAAGTTTACAATATTTGAATGTTTTAAAACAACACCTTTAGGTAATCCAGTAGAACCTGATGTATATATCATATAACAAGAATCTTCTGGTTCATTTCTTCTTTCTAAGTTATTTTTACTTAATGAATAAACTTTTTTATTAAATAGTTCTACAAATATTTTGTTTTCAAATTCAACCTTATTTTCTATATTTTCAAAAGTTAATAAAATTTTTGCACTACTATTATTTAGCATATATTCAATTCTATCTTGAGGATATTCTGGGTCAATTGGAATATATGTTCCTCCAGCTTTCAACACAGCCAAAATTGATATTATCATTTCTAGAGAACGATTTACCATTATACCAACAAAATCACCTCTATTAATATTATTTTTTATTAAATAGTGAGCCAATTGGTTTGATTTTTCATTAAGCTGTTTATATGTTAATTCTCTATTTTCAAATACAACAGCTATTTTATCTGGTGTTTTTTCTACTTGTTCTTCAAATAATTGCGTTATCGTTTTGTCTTTTGGATAATCTATTTTTGTATCATTAAATTCATATAGAATTTTATCCTCTTCTTTTTTAGATAGCATATTTATTGATGATATTTTCATATCTATGTTATCTAATACAGTTGTTAATATATTTTTATAGTGACTTGCTAAATTTTCTATGAATTGTTTTGTAAATAGTTGCGTGCAATATTCAAAGTTCAAACTTAATTCATTACCTTGTGGAACAACTTCTAATGATAAATCATATTTTGCAATTTTTGTATCTGGAATATAAATAATTGAATCTATTCCATCAAAATTTATATTTCTAATTCCATTATTTTGATATATAAATAAAGTATCAAATAGTGGAGATCTACTAATATCTCTTCGAATGTTTAATTTATTAATCAATTCATTAAGTGGAAAATATTGATATTTATAATTTTCTAAACACATATTTTTTATATTTGTTAAAAATTCTTTAAATGTAGATTGTTCATCTATTTTAGCCCTAAATGGTAGAGTATTAACAAACATTCCTATTATTCTATGTAGTTTTGATGAATTTCTACCTATTATTGGAGAACCTACTATAATATCATTTTGACCAGTATATTTTGAAAGTAGCACATAATATACACTTAATAAGAACATATATGGTGTTATAGAAAGTTTTTTACATATATCATTTATTTTATTTAATGTTTCACTGTCAATTTTATCATATAGTTTTGATCCTTGATAAGATTTTATTGCTGGTCTTGAATAAGTTGTTGGCATATTTAATACAGGTATATCGTCTTTGAATTGATTTACCCAATATTCTTCTGCTTTTTCAAATTTTCCGTTTTTTATTTCTTCATTTTCCCAATAAGCAAAATCTTTATATGTGTATTCTAATTTTTCTAGTTCTTGTGCATTATATAGTTTGCATAGTTCATCAATAAATATAGCTAGTGATGTGCCATCAGAAATAATATGATGCATATCTATAAATAACACTGCTTTTCCATCATCTATTCTTAATAATTTTGCACGAAGTAATGGTGGTTTTGAAAAATCAAATGGCTGTACAAAATTCTTAAATTCACTATTAATATTTTCTAAAGAAATTATATTTTCACTAGTATCTATATTAAATTTTAATTTATCTAAAATCTTTCTTACAATTTTTTCATCTTGTATTTCATAATATGTACGAAAACTTTCGTGTCTTGCAATTAATTCGTTAAAGCATTTTTCTAATTTTTTAATACTTGGTAATTTATCAAATATTACTGAGCCAGGTATGTTATATAAAATAGAATTTTCACTAGATATCTCAGATGCCATATATATATTTTTTTCAGAATATGATAAATTATAATAATCTGCTTTGTCTATATGGCATATTTTATCCTCAATATTATCATTTTCAGATAATTTTGAAGATATTAAATTAGATATTTCTAATATTGTTTGGCATTTAAAAATATCATTAACAGCAATATCTACATTAAACTTACTTGATATTTTTGCACTTAAATTTATAGCACTTAAAGAATCTCCACCAATATCAAAAAAGTTATCGTTTATACTAATTTCTGTCTGCCCAATTTCTAATATTTCTTTTATGCTTTCTACTAAGAAAACATCAATATCGTTTCTAGATTTTACTATATTTTTCGTATTGCTTAAATTTGGTATTGGTAAAGCTTGTCTATCTATTTTTCCATTAATGTTTAAAGGAAAAGAATTTAATTGAATTATTTCTGCTGGTATCATATATTTTGGCAAATTATTGTATAAATATTTTTTTAGTATTTCAGTATCTATATAATCATCAGAAGTAACATAAGAAACTATATAAGAAGAATTTTGAATTTTTCTTATAATAGTAAGACTTTCTTTTATATTATTATATTTTAATATAGTAGAATCTATTTCCCCAAGTTCTATTCTAAAGCCACGTAATTTTACTTGATTATCTATACGACCAATAAAGCAAATATTACCTAAGCTATCAATTTTTACTAAGTCGCCTGTTTTATAAATAAAATCAGAATTAAAAGGTGATTTTTGGAAATTCTTTTCTGTAAGGTCATCTCTATTTATATAACCTTTTCCAACTCCATCTCCACCAACCCATAATTCTCCGTGGAACTCCAATAGGTTGCAAATTACCACTATTAGAAACTACATAAGCTGTTGAATTTGCAATTGGTTTTCCTATAGGAATATAGTTATAATTCCAATTCTCTGGAATATTAAAACAAGTTGAATAAGAACCATTTTCTGTTGGTCCATAGCAATTAACTAATTTAATTTTACTACATGTTTTTAATATATTTGAAACTGATGAAATTGATATTACATCTCCACCTGTTAGTAAATACTTCAAATTTTTAAACATACTAGGATTTAAATTTCCAAATTCATTAAATAAACCTGTAGTTAAAAACAAAATTGTTACTTTCTCATTTGTTAAAAATTTTTCAAATTTATTAATATCTAAAAGTGTTTCTTTCTTTAGTATGTGTAATTTAAATCCATGAAGCAATGCTCCAAAAATTTCAAAAATACAAGCATCAAAAGCAATAGTACCCGTTTGAACCATTGTTTCCATTTCATCAAATTTAATAAAATTTTGATTAAGTACTAATCTAGAAATATTTTTATGTTTAACCAAAACTCCTTTAGGTTTTCCAGTAGATCCAGAAGTGTATATAACATACATTATATTTTCACTTGAAGAATCTTTTAAGTTAATATTTTCTTTACTATATTTTGAATAAATTAAATTGTTATCAGTTAAAGAAACATTTATATAGTTATTTGGTAAAGCATTATTTAAATGTTTAAAAGTAAGTATATATTTTACTTTTGAATCATTTACAATATAATTAATTCTTTCTTTGGGATATTCAATATCAAAAGGTAAAAATGTACAATTTGCTTTTAAAATTGCTAGCATAGATATAACTATTTCTAAACTTTTATCTAAAAATATGCCTATAATATCTCCTGGTTTAACGCCTTTAGATATTAAATAATTAGCTAATTGATTTGCTTTTTCATTTAATTCTTTATATGTCATTTTTTTATTCTCAAAAACAATAGCTATATTATTAGGCGTTTTTTCTGCTTGCTCTTCAAATAATTGAGATATAGTTTTATTTTTTGGATATTCTGTTTTAGTATTATTAAATTCATTTAAAATGTAGTTTTTCTCATCATCAGTTACTATTTCAATTTCTTTTAATAAAACATTTTCATTATTTAAAATTTGATTTAACATATGTAGAATACGTTTATGGAAATTAGATATTTCTTGCTCAGAATATTTATCTACTTTATAATCATATGCTATTTGTATAGTATTGTTTTCATTCCACTCAAACATATGTATTTCTAAGTTGTTAGAAATTGTATCATTAAAAGTCCACAAAGTTTTATGTGGTAATGAATCATTATTTTCATTCATTTTTGTTATTTGATATGAAAAAATAATATCATAAAGTCCTGGAATTGAAGGATCTCTTTTTCTTAAATCCTCTAAAATATAATTATATGAATATCTTTGATGACGTAAAAGGGCTGTTGAATTAGTAGAAACTTGAGAAATAAATTCTTTAAATAAATTGTTTTGATTTAAATCAAATTTTAAAGGTAAAACATTAATAAACATTCCTGTTGTTTGTTTTTCTCTGAAGTTTGTTCTATTTAAAATTGGTGTACCAATTACAAAACTATCGAGATTTGAAACTCTTCCTAAATAAAGAGCATAAATTCCCATAAATAAGTTATATAAACTTATTTTACTTTTTGAGCAATATTCTCTTATTCTATTTAGAGTGGTATCATCGATATTTTTTATAAATCGCTTCGCCCTATTAGATATCTCTTTATCTGATTTATTATTTAAAGCAGGAATAGATGCTATCTCAGGCACTTTTTCAAAAAGATTATTCCAATATTCTTTATCTTTTTGAAATTTGTCACTATTTATATATTCTTGCTCTGTTTTAATATATTCTTTATATGAATTTGTTTTATATGATAAATTACTGTTTCCATTTTTTATTTCAATATAAGTTCTAGATAGTTCATTTGCTACTATTCCAGAAGTCCATGAATCTGCTATTATATGATTACTATTAATAATAAATCCACCATGATTATTTGGAAATTTAAACATAGTAATATTAAATAATCTTGAATTTAATAAATTAAATCCCTTAGAATTTTCTTTTTTTTGAAGTTCCCTAAATTCTTCTTCAGATTGTACACACACTGTTTTTATTGGAAAGTCTTTATATTCTTCAAAATATTGCTTTACTTTTCCATCAACTAATGTTAGCCTCGTTTGATAACTTTCATTATTTTTAATAAAAGTTTTTAAGGATTTTTCTAATATTTCATAATCCAATGGAACAGAAGCCATATAAGCCCCACATACATTATTGATATTTGTGTTTTTATAATATTGTTCTGTTAACCAAATTGATTTTTGCGGACTTGTTAAATCATATAAATTTTTCATAATTTTACATCCTATTATACCTATTATAATACTTTAATTTTATAATAAAATGCCTCAAAGTCAATAATTGTAAACAAAATGTATACAATCTGTAATATTAATGTTTTAACCTAATGTTATATCTAAAACCATCATTAATAAAAATCCAAATGTTACCCCTATTGTCCCTAAAAAAGCTAATTTTCCTTCTTGAGATTCTGGTATTAATTCATTTACAACAACATAAATCATAGCTCCTGCTGCAAAAGCTAATAAATATGGTAGAAGCGGTACAACCATGTTTGTTAGTAATATTGTTGAAAAAGCAAATATTGGTTCAACTATTCCAGATAAAACTCCATATATAAAGGATTTTATTTTTGACATTCCTTCGCTTTTTAGTGGCATTGAAATTATTGCACCTTCTGGAAAATTTTGAATTGCTATTCCTATTGCTAAAGAAAAAGCACTAGCAATTGTAATTTCCATGTTATTAGATAGTGCTCCAGCAAAGGCAACTCCAACAGCCATTCCTTCTGGAATGTTGTGAAGTGTAACTGCAAAAACTAGCATACTAACTTTGCTAAATTTTTTTATATTTGTTTTATTATTTTCTAGAAAAAATGCAATTTTATCTATTATTAATAAGAAAAATACTCCAAATACAAAACCAACCACTGCTGGTATCCAAGATATTTTTCCTTGCTCTTCTGCCATATTCACTGCTGGAATTAAAAGTGACCATATTGATGCTGCAATCATAACTCCAGATGCTATTCCCAATAGCATTTTTTTAAGTTTTTCATTAAACTTATTTTTCATAAAAAATACCATTAAAGAACCTGCCCCAGTTCCTAAAAATGGTATTAAAATACCTATAACTGTTTTCATATTTTTCCTCACGATTTTTAATTTTTTAAGCTCGTTATATAATATTCATTTTTTAGAATTAACTTTACAATAATAAGTTTAAATAAAAAATTATTTTAATTTATATTATAAAACTTAGTATTTTTTACAAATAAAAAAACTTATTATAAATAAAATAAGTTAAAATTAGTCTTATTTTAAATATAATAAGTTTTATTTTAAATTTGCATTTTTTATATTAAGCTTTTATATTTATTCTTCAACTTTTTCAAACATTTCTTTTCCTACTCCACATAATGGACAAACCCAATTATCTGGTAAATCTTCAAACTTTTTACCTTCAACTGCTTCATCATAAATGTGTCCGCATATTGTACATTTATATTTCATATTTTTCACCTCCTATTTTACTTTTTACATTTTGTTTGGCATTTCTATTCCAAGAAGACTAGCACCTTGTTTTAAAACGATGTTTACAGCTTTTGTAAGTGCTATTCTTGCATTTTGAACTTCTTTATTTTCATCTATGATTTTATTTTCATTATAGAAATTACTATAGTTTTGACTTAAAGTTATTAAGTATCTTGCTAAAAGTGATGGCTCATTTTTTTGAACTACTTGCATTAAAATATTTTCAAAATTGTATAAGTTAAATATTACTTTTTGGCTTTCTTTATCTTGCAAAAGCTCATAGTTAATATCTTTTAAATTTGGTATTTCATCTACTTTTTCTAAAACACTTTTTGTTCTAACATATATATATTGTATATAAGGTCCTGTTTCTCCATTGAAATTTAAAACTGTGTTCCAATCAAAAACCTGATCTTTTATTATGGTATTAGAAACATTATTAAAAATAACTGCTCCTAATCCTATTTTTTTAGCCTCTTCATCTTTATTTTCCATTTCTGGATTTTTTTCTTCTATAATCTTTTTAGCTCTTTCTATTGCCTCTTCTAATAGCTCATTTACTTTTATAACAGTTCCTTCTCTTGTAGACATTTTTCCAGTAACAAGTCTTACCATTCCATAAGAAACATGTTCTAGTCCATTTAAACATTTTTCTGGAATATCTAAATATTTTGCAACTTCAAAAATTTGTTTAAAATGAAGATTTTGTTCATATGCTACAACATATAAACATTTATCGAAATTATATGTTCTAACTCTATAAAGAATAGCTGCTAAATCTCTTGTTGCATAAATGGTAGAGCCATTTGATTTTTTTATTATGCAAACTCCTAATCCTTTATCTTCTAAATCTACTATTTTAGCACCTTCTGAATCTTGTAGTATTCCTTTTTCTTCTAGCTTATCTACTACTTCATCTATTTTATCTGAATAAAAAGCTTCACCTTTTAAAGAATCAAATTTTACTCCAAGTAAATCATAAGTTTTTTGAAATTCTTTTAAACTTAAATCTTTTAATTTATTCCATACTTCTAAGCAGTATTCGTCGCCCTCTTCTAATTTTCTAAAGTTATCTCTACATAATTCTAAAACACTTTCATCTTCTTTACAAAGATTATTTATTCTAACATATATGTTTGTAAGTTCATCTATAGGATTATTTTCTATATCGTACTCTTTTTCCCACCTTTTATAGCCTTCAATCATTTTACCAAATTGAGTTCCATAGTCTCCTAAATGATTTATTCCTACAGTGTTATAACCTAAAAATTTATAAATTTTATATAAAGAAGCTCCTATTACTGTATTTCTTAAATGACCTATGTGAAATGGCTTTGCAATATTGGGAGAAGAATATTCTACTAAAACTGTTTTATTTTCTCCACTATTATTTGAACCATAGTTTTCTTCTTTGTTTTCTATTTCTTCTAGAACTTCTTTAGATAAAATAACTTTATTTATGAAGAAATTTAAATATCCACCTACAATTTCAATTTTTGTTATGTTTTCGTCTAATGTTAATTTCTCTTTTAATTCTTCTGCTATCATTTGAGGAGATTTTTTTAAAGCTTTAGCAAGTTTAAAACAAGGAAATGCATAATCTCCCAAATCTGTATTTGGTGGCAATTCTATATATTGTTTAATTTCTTCTTTATTAAGTTCTGTTTGATTTGCAATTTTTTCTGCTATGATTTCTTTAAAATCAATCATTAAACTTCTCCTTTTAAATTTTTTGATTTTTTCTTATTTTTTGCAATTTCTATTATTTTTAAAATTAAAAGCATACTTAAAACACCTGTTGCAAAACCCATCGTATCTATATATACATCAAATACAGAACCATTTCTTTGATCTACCATTAATTGATGAACTTCATCTGTAATTGCATACCATGTTCCAAGAGGTATAGATGTGAAAATCATTCTTCTATCTGACCATTCATAAGTACTAAATAATAGTAAAAATAGAACTCCTCCTAAACCATATTCACTAAAATGAGCTGCTTTTCTTACATATGGTTCAACTGCTTTTATAACATTTTCATCTTTAGTGAAAAATTCAACTATTTTTCTACTTAAACCAGAAGAATCTTCCCCATTTTGATTAGAAAGACTAAATACAAATACAGCCCATAAAACAATTAATATAAAAAGAAAAATCCTTACAAGTTTTTTATTCTTTTTCATTTAAAAATTCCCTTCAAATTCATTTTCATTTGCGTTTTTAATTTTTATTAACACTTAATTTTATAATTAAGTCCATATTATCATCTTCTGCTACTTTATTTTTTCTAATTGCACCACATTTTTTACATTTAAAAACTATAACATATCCTTTTTTGCTATTTGTTTCTATTCCTATTGGTTCTAGCATTCCATGACAAGTTTCTAATCTATCGCCTGGATTTATATCTACATGCTTAGAATATAAACAAACTGGACAATGATTTCTACAAGAATATCCTAGTTTTGGAACTTTCGTTTTGCAATTTTCACAAATAAATTCTTCATCAATAACTGTAAAATTTGACATTTTATACATTCCTTTTAATAATCGAATATACTTCCACCTATAAACTCTCTTAAAAGAGAATTATTTGGTATTAAACTATCGTCCATGTCTTCAAAATATTTAAGTAATGTAATTAATCTTCTTGCTTCACTATATTCTCTAGAAGTTTTAGGTATTTCATTTAATAGAGGTAAAGCATATTTTTTAAGTACTGCAAGCTCATATACAATTGAAGAATTAAACATACAATCTGCTTCTTCTTGATATGGGAATATATTTTTTTGTTCTCCTCTGTTTACAGAATACCACATTTTTAAAGTATGTTCTGCTGTGTAATTTCTAAAGTTATAATCCCTTACAATTCTTCTTATAAGTCTTGTATCTGTTGTAGAAATTCTATTATAGTAATCGATGTTTAATACTGTTAGGTCACTTATATAAACTTTAAATTTATTTTCTTTTGGAATTAAATTTGTTAATTTATCGTTTAGGCAATGGATTCCTTCTATAATTAAAATTTCGTCACTTGCAAGTTTTAATTTATTTCCTTTATATTCTTTTTGACCTGTTTTAAAATTAAATGTTGGAAGGTCTACTTCTCTTCCTGCTAATAAATCTAATAATTGTTTATTAAATAAATCTAAGTCTAAAGCTTCTATGCATTCAAAATCATAATTACCTTGCTCATCTTTTGGATTATCTTTTCTTTCAACAAAATAATTATCTACAGAAATTGTTACTGGCTTTATTCCATTAATTTTTAAGCTCATTCCAAGTTTTGTTGCAAAAGTAGTTTTACCAGAAGATGATGGACCTGCAATAAGCACCATTCTAACATTTTTTCTATCTTTTATTTTTTGTGCTATTTCAGCAATTTTCTTTTCATGTAATGCCTCTGAAATTAATATTAGTTCTTTTTCTCCTCCTGGTGATTTTATTTTTCTGTTTAATCTATGAACTGTATTTATTTTCATTAATTTATTTATTTCATCATATTCATCCATAGCAGAAACTAATTTTATACTAGTATCTGTATTTGGATTTATAATGTTTGGTTCTGTAACACTAGGATATTTTACTAAAAATCCATCTCTATATGTAACTAAATCATATATTTTTGCGAATCCAGTAGAAATAGGCATTGTTCCGTAAAAATAATTATAATAATTTCCGCAATAATATAAAGAAACTTTTTCTTTATTTATTGATGTTTGAAGTCTTCCTTTAATTGTTTCCTCTTTTTTATAAAACTCTTCTGCTTCTTCTTGTGTCATCATTACTTTTCTTATTGGTAAGTCAGCATCTATTATTTCTTGCATTCTTTGTTTTACTTTAGAAATCATTTCTTCTGTGACTTTCATATTATCAATTGTTCCAAACATTGCATTTGAAACTTGATAGTTTACAGTAAGTAAAGCTTCTGGATATACTTCAGAAAAAGCTTTGCTCATTAAGAAAAGTAAACCTCTAATGTAAATAATTCTACCATCTTTATCTGTTCTATTGATAAACTCAACATTTCCATCTTCTGTAATTGGAGCATTTAAAGATTCAATAGAATTATTAAATCTAGCAGCTATAATATCTTTTATAGTACTTTTTTCAATTTCTTCTCTTAAAGCATCTCTTATTGTGCTTCCTTCTTTAGCTTCTATTTGTTTGTTTTCATAAGTTATTATCATAAATTTTCATCCTTTCAAGTAATAAGTTTATGTTTAAAAATTAAAGTACATTATTACAGTACCTAATACTAGTAATAAAAATCCAAAAAATTTAAGACCAAAAACAGCTTCATTTTTATCACCAAAACTAAAATATTTTTTAACTATTGGCCTTGCATCATATATAAATTTAACACCTAAAACAAGTGATACTGTTCCTATAACTAGTAAAAATATTCTCAACTTAAACATCCTCTTTTTCTTTCAAATTAACGTATATATTGTATTATCTTTGTTTGGGTTTGTCAATTACAATAGAGTGAAATATTTGTGAATTATATTTCTATTCTATCTTTAAATTTATCATCAACTAATTTTTTTAGTAATTTATTCTCTTCTTTTTCAAGTAGTGGATCTTTGTCTATTATTTCTAACACAACGCCTTGAACCTGTTTTAACATTCCCACATCTTCAAATAAATTAGCGATTTTAAATTCTGGTATACCATGTTGCCTTGTTCCAAAAAATTCTCCTGAACCTCTTAGTTCTAAGTCTTTTTCAGAAATAACAAATCCATCATTTGTGCTTGAAATAACTTTCATTCTTTCTCTTATGATTTGTGAATTTCCTTGATATTTTAAAATACAATAAGACTGATATTCTCCGACGTCCAACTCTTCCTCTTAATTGATGAAGTTGAGCTAACCCAAATCTTTCTGCATTTTGAATAACCATAATGTTGCTATTTGGAACATTTACACCAACTTCTATAACAGTAGTAGAAACTAAAATGTCTATTTCTCCATTTTTAAATCTTTCCATTATTTCGTCTTTTTCTTTTGGTCTCATTTTACCATGCAAATATTCTACCCTAAACTGTGGAAAAACATTATTTTTATAATTTTCATAAATCTCCATTACAGATTTTGCATTTATTTCTTCATTTTCTTCTACTAATGGGCAAACTATGTAGCATTGTCTACCTTCTTCAATATTTTTAGTAATAAAGTTATTTACCCTTTGTTCCATTCCTTTTGTAACAGCATACGTTTCTATCTTTTTTCTGTTTGGAGGAAGCTCATCAATAATAGATATGTCTAAATCTCCATATAGAATTAATGCTAAAGTCCTTGGAATTGGTGTTGCTGTCATAACTAAAACATCTGGATTTGTTCCTTTTTCTACTATTATGCTTCTTTGTCTAACTCCAAATCTATGTTGCTCATCTGTAACTACTAATCCCAAATTTTTAAACACAACATTTTCTTCTAAAACTGCATGTGTTCCTATTAAAATATCTATTTCTCCATCTTCTAATCGTTTTAATATATCTTCTTTTTTCTTTTTAGAAATTCCGCTAATTAAAAGCTCGCATCTTATTCCAGTTTCTTTTAAAATTTCATTAAAGCTTTCTAAATGTTGTGATGCAAGTATTGCAGTTGGTGCCATTATAACAGCTTGATAACCTGATTTTACTGCTTTATATGCAGAAATTAATGCAACAACTGTTTTTCCAGAGCCAACATCTCCTTGCATTAATCTATTCATTGGTTTATCACTTTCCATGTCCTTATCTATTTCTTCTAGAACTCTAAGCTGTGCTTTTGTTAGTTTAAATGGCAATTTATCTATTATTTCTGACATTTTTGCTTCTTTACTAAATGCAATTCCTTGCTTTTTAATTTCATATTTATTTTTTAAGCTTAAAAGCGCAAGTTGCATAGAAAAAAGTTCCTCAAAAACTAATCTTTTTTTAGCTAAACTAAAACTTTCAAAAGTTTCTGGAAAATGTATTTGATGAATTGCAGTATTATAATCATATAAATTATATTTTTTTAATATGTATTCTGGTAAAGTTTCATCTAGCTTTCCTTTAACTTCATTTAATCCACTTTCTATTATTTTTCTAATAACATTTTGAGATAAGTTATATGTAAGAGGATATATTGGAATTATTTTACCTGTATTTTTTTCAAAAATTTTTTCTTCATATACAGGCTCTTGCATTTCTGGTCTTCCATATTTTCTAGATATTTTCCCATAAAATTTATATTCTACATTTGGCTTAAAAATGTTTTTTAAATAAGATTTATTATACCAAGTAACAAGCATACTTCCAGTTTCATCTCTAACTATTAATTTACTTATCATAAGATTTTTTCTAATTCTTACTTCATTCACTCTTCCAACTGGATATGCATAAATTAAAGCTTCATCACCATCTACAACTTCAGCAATTTTTTTGGGTTTTCCTCTATCTTCATATTCACGTGGGAAATAAGTTATAAGGTCTTTTAAAGAAAAAATACCTAATTTATTTAAAAGAGTAGCACGATTAGGTCCTACTCCTTTTATGTATTGTATATTTTTTTCTAAATCTACCATATATTTTCTCCAGTTTTTCTAGGATATTATTTAAAATTTTACAAACAAATTTTATCATGGAAAAGTATTTTTTTCAATATTTATTTATCTTTTATTGACTTAAATAATTTAAAATAATATAATCAAAATATAGTTTTTATAGGGGGAAAAAATTATGTATGATGAAGATGCTTATAGAAGATATTTATTATTTGTAAAAGTGAAGAAAACATTTATAATGATTGTTTTTTGCGTTATAGGAGCAATTTTAGGAATTCTAATTAGTTCATGTATGGTAGACGTTCTACGTTTTTCTAATAATTTAAAACCTATAATAATTATTGTTTCAACTTTAATTTTCTTAGCAATTGCATTACTTGCAACTTCAAATGCAAGTAAAGAAGTTCAAGATGGCTATTGGAAAATAGCTGTTTTAAGAAAATTAACTTTAATATCTAAAAAATTAGATAATTTAGAAAATTTAAATGATTTAAGTTTAGCAAGTGAAACTGCTTCTCTTAAGCAAGAATTACAAAATCTTACACCTTCAGAAGAAAAAAAAGAAGAAGTAGAAAATACTGAAAAATCTAAAGAAGTCAAAAAAGATAACAAAGAAGAAATTAAAAATACATAAATATATAAATAAAAAATAGGCTATACGGCCTATTTTTATTTTTTAATTTAGTACATTTTATTATCTTTTTTCATATTAATATCCTGGTTTTTTTAGAAGTTTAAACATATTCTTTTTATATTCTTCTACACCTGGTTGATTGAAAGGATTTACTCCTAATATTGAACCAGACATTGCACAAGCTTTTTCAAAGAAATAAATTAATTCTCCAATATTTTCTTCATCTAATCTGTCTATTTGTACCATAAAGTTTGGAACTTTTC
Organism: uncultured Clostridia bacterium; assembly: GCA_947628085.1. Classification (GTDB taxonomy): domain Bacteria; phylum Bacillota; class Clostridia; order TANB77; family CAG-508; genus Scatovivens. Next base: position 47,457 of record CANQYM010000005.1, on the reverse strand, counting down.
CTGTAACATGTGCTTGAACTGTTCCTTCCATAGCTTTATTATTAACATATCCTAAAGTTTTTCCAGCCAAATAATTTAAACCATCTAAGTTTTGGTCATCTGGTTGAATAGTGATTTCAGATTCATTTTCTTTTACTTTTAATACTGTTTCTATTAAATCTCTTTTTCCATCTTGAATATATTGTCCCATTGAATGTAGGTCTGTAGTTAAATCAACACCAGCTGGGAAAATACCTTTTAAATCTTTTCCTTCACTTTCTCCATAAAGTTGTTTCCACCATTCTGTAAAATAATGAAGTTTTGGTTCATAGTTTGCTAAAATTTCTATTGTCTTTCCTGATTTATATAGTAAATTTCTTGCAACTGCATATTTATAGCAATCATTTTTCTTTAAATTAGAATCTGAATAAGCTTCTTGTGCTTTTCTTGCTCCTTCCATTAATTTATCTATATTTATTCCAGCTGCTGCTATTGGAAGTAATCCAACAGCTGTAAGAACTGAAAATCTTCCACCTATATTATCTGGAATAACAAAAGTTTCATATTTTTCTTCATTTGATAATGTTTTTAAAGCTCCTCTTTGCTTATCTGTTGTAACATAAATTCTTTTTCTTGCTTCATCTACTCCATATTTTGTTTCTAGAACTTCTCTAAAAATTCTAAATGCAATGGCAGGCTCTGTTGTAGTTCCTGATTTTGAAATTACATTTATAGAAATATCTTTATCTGAAACAAATTCTAATAAATCATTCATATAAACTGGACTTAAATTATTTCCAGCATAAACAATTTGAGGCATCTTTCTTTTTCTTTCTGGCATAGAATTATAAAAAGTATGTGACAAACTATCTATAACTGCTCTAGCTCCTAAATAAGATCCACCTATTCCTATAACAACTAATACATCTGAATCCTTTTGTATTTTTTTAGCGGCTTTTTTTATTCTATTAAACTCTGTTTTATCATAATTTGTTGGAAGTTCAATCCATCCTAAAAATTCTGTTTCTTCATTTGCATTTTTATGAAGTTTTTTATGTATTTTGCTAACTTCACCACTATATTCATTAATCATCTTTTCTTGTAAACCTGAATTTTCTAAATTAAATCTAACCATAATATTTTTGTATGATTTTTCATCATACTCTCCTTTCATTTAAAAATTCTATTTTTACACAGAGATTATATCACATGCTTTGCAAAAATTATATGTTTTTTATGTGAAATTTTTTAACAAAAATTTTATTAGTTATATTAATTTTCTAAATAGTTTTTATGTGATTAAATATATCTTTATAAGTGACGCGTAAGCGACCAACCGAAGCGTAAGCGAAGGGCGATTGGAGCAATCTTCCTTTTGTTTTATTTTAAAAAAGAAGATTGCGACACCAAGTCACTAATAAAGATATATTTAATCAGATAAAAACTTATTAGCTAAAAATATAAATATTCTAGTTGAAAAATATAAATACACTAAATAATTGACTTTTTTAACTTAAAGCTATAATATATTACATATTAATTTATAAGGAGATATTTTAATGGCTTTTGATGGATTCATTACAAAATCTGTTGTAACAGAACTTAAAAATACTATTATTGGAGCAAAAGTAAATAAAGTTTTTGAACCTAATAAAAATGAAATTGTTTTAGGTCTTTATAATAATGGAATAAATTACGCTTTAAACATTTCTGCAAATCCAGAATTTTGTAGAATTTCTTTAACAAATCATTCTAAACCAAATCCTCAAAATGCCTACAATTATTGTATGCTTCTTAGAAAATATTTAATTAATGGAAAAATTGTTAATATTTCTAACTACGATTTAGAAAGAACAGTTGAAATAGATTTTGAATGTTATAATGACTTAAATGATTTAGTTTTAAGAAAATTATTTGTTGAAATTATGAGTAGACAAAGTAATATTATTTTAACAAATGAAAATAACATTATAATTGACACATTAAAACATTTTGATAATACAACAAGAGAACTTCTTCCAGCACATGAATATGTTTTTACTCCAATAAATAAAACTAGCTTTTTAAACATAAGTAAAGATGACTTCATAAATTTTGTAAACACATCTAATACAAAATCTTTAACCAGTCTTCTTACAAGTAAATTTATTGGTTTTAGCAAACCTTTTGTAAAAGAAACTTTAAAAATATTAAATATAAATGACTCAGATTTTTCTTCTGCAAATTTAGAAAATTTATTTAATTATATAAATGAATTAATACAAAATATGGGAACTTTAAATGTTTCTTGTAAACTAATAAATGAAAAAGATTATACGATAGTTTTAAATCAAGAGGCAAATAATAGTGAATTTAATTCATCTACAAATATAAATTTCTTTTTAGATGACTTTTATTATAATAAAGAATCAAATGCATTATTTATTAATTCAAGAAATAGCTTGCTTAAAGTTGTTTCTGATGCACTTAAAAAAGTTAATAAAAAAATTGAAAATATAAATTCTAAACTTAAAGAATGTGAAGAAAAAGATAAATTTAGATTGTACGGAGAGCTTCTTACTGCAAATCTTTATAAAATAGACTCAGATTCAAATCTTTCTGAAATTACAGTGGAAAATTATTATGATGAAAATCATTTAATAACAATACCTTTAGATAAGAGTTTTTCTGTGCAAAAAAATATTGAAAAATATTTTAAAAAATATAATAAATTAAAAAATGCTCTTACTATTGTTACAGAGCAGAAAAAGGAAGCTGAAAAAGAATTAACTTATATTGAAAGCATTGTTTTTAATTTAAGCAATGCAAAAAATGTTAATGATATAAATGAAGTCTACGAAGAAATTTCTGAAAATATTGCTACCAGAAAAAATATTAACAAAAAAAATAAAATTTCTACTAAAAAAATATCTACTAGTTACACTATGGAACTTGAAAAAATTAATTTTGAAGGATTTACAATTTATATTGGAAAAAACAATATTCAAAATGACCATATAAGTTTAAAGCTTGCAAATCCTAATGATGTTTGGTTTCATACACAAAAAATACACGGAAGTCATGTGCTTTTGAGAAATCCTGAAAATTTAGACTTAGATGAAATTCCTGAAAATGTTTTATTTAAATGTGCTTGCATTGCAAAAGAAAATAGTAAAGCTTATAATTCATTAAACGTTTCTGTTGATTATTGCTATTCTAAGTTTGTAAAAAAGCTTTCTGGAAGTAAACCTGGAATGGTTATTTACAGTAATTTTAAAACAATTATAGTAAAATAAAAAAGAGAATTGTAAAAACAATTCTCTTTACTTATTATTTACAATTTCATAAGTTTCTTTTGCTATCATTAATTCTTCATTTGTTGGAATAACATAAATTTTTATTTTAGAATCTGGAGCAGAAATGCAAACTTCTTTTCCTCTTACTTTATTTGCTTTTAAATCTAATTTAGCTCCAAAAGGTTCTAAATATTTGCAAACTCTTTCTCTTGTTTCTATTCCGTTTTCTCCAACTCCACCAGCAAAAGTTAAAACATCTAATCCGCCAAGAGATATCATATATTCTCCTATATATTGTGCAATTTTATATGCTTGGTTATCTAAAGTTAAAATAGATCTCTGGTCTCCCATATTATATCCGTCTTCAATATCTTTAAAGTCCGTTGAAACTCCAGATACGCCCCATGCTCCTGATTGCTTATTTAGAACTTCTTCTATATCTTCTGGTCCTAAATTATCTCTTTTCATAATATATGGTATTATTGCAGGGTCTATATCCCCACATCTTGTTGCCATAGGAATTCCTGCAAGAGGTGTTAATCCCATAGATGTGTCTATAGATTTTCCATCTTTTATTGCACAAAGTGATGCACCTTGTCCTAAATGGCAATTTATTAATTTTTTGTTTTTTCCTTCTAATTCACAAATTCTTTGAGCTACATATTTGTGACTTGTTCCATGAAAACCATATTTACGAATTTTATAGCTTGTATAATATCTATATGGTATTTGATATACATAAGCTTTAGGCTCCATAGTTTGATGAAATGCTGTGTCGAAAACTGCAACCATTGGAACATTTGGTAAAACTTTTCTAGCTGCTTTTATTCCTGCAACTCCAGCTGGATTATGAAGTGGAGCTAAGTCAATGCATTTTTCTATTTCTTCTATAACTTCATCATTTATTAAAACAGAAGAACTAAACATTTCTCCGCCATGAACAATTCTGTGTCCTACTGCTTTAATTTCCTTTAAATTTTTTATTAATTTATATTCTGGCTTTTGTAAAACTTCTAAAACAAATTCAATTGCTTCATCAAAATCTCTTGCTATGTGAAGTAATTCCTCTTTTTTTCCTCTTACATTTAATTTAAGAGTTGTTTTCATTCCACCTATTCTTTCAAAATTTCCTTTTGCCATTGTTTCTTCATTTTTCATATCTATAAGTTGAAATTTTAGTGAAGAACTACCGCAATTTAAAACTAATATTTTCATAAAAATCCTTTCTTTAAAAAGCTTATTTTATATTGACTTTTAGAAATATCATAATTAATTCATATATTAAATTATCTTTTAATAAAATTTAATATTATTTATTTTTTACCTTTTTAGCTAATTCATAAGTATCTTGTGCTATTAATATTTCTTCGTTTGTTGGTACAATATATATTTTTGCTTTTGAGTTGTCTGCTGAAATTTCAGCTTCTTCTCCTCTTATTTTATTTTTTTCCTTATCTAGTTTAATACCAAAACATTCTAGATAATTACAAATTCTTTCTCTTTCTTCGAAACCATTTTCACCTACACCACCAGCAAAAGTAATAACATCAACACCATTTAAAGTAACTATAAATTTTGCAATATATTGGGCAATTATGTATGCTCTACTTTCTAGAGCTAATATTGATCTTTCATCTCCTGCTGCTGCAGTTCTTTCAATATCTCTAAAATCTGTTGAAACTCCAGATACGCCCCATGCTCCTGATTCTTTATTTAATATTCTAAGCATTTCATCTGGTTTTATATCATATAGTTTCATTACTGTTGGAATAATAGATGGATCAACATCTCCAGATCTTGTTCCCATTGGTATTCCAGCAAGAGGTGTTAATCCCATAGTAGTATCTACAGATTTTCCATCTTTTATTGCACAAAGTGATGCACCTTGTCCTAAATGGCAATTTATTACTTTTAAATGTTCGTTATGTAGCAACTCTGCTATTCTTCCTGCTACATATCTATGTGATATTCCATGAAAACCATATTTTCTAATTTTATAGTCTTCATAATATTTATATGGCAATTGATAAATAAATGCTTTTTCTTCCATAGTTTGATGGAAAGATGTATCAAATACAGCTACCATTGGGGTATTTGGTAATAATTTTCTACAAGCATCTATTCCAGCAAGTCCAGCTGGATTATGAAGTGGTGCTAGAGTAACACAATCTTCAATTGCTTTAATAACTTCATCATCTATAAGAACTGAATTCTTAAATTTTTCACCACCATGAACTATTCTATGTCCTACTGCTCCAATTTCATCAAAGCTTTCAATTGCTCCAAATTCTTTGCTTACTAATAGATTTAAAATTTCTGATATTGCTTCTTCAAAGTCTCTAGCAGGGTGTTCAATAACTGTTTTATTGCCTCTTACATTAAATCTAAGTGATGATCTTGAACCACCTATTCTATCATAATGACCTTTCATTATTCTTTCGTTTTTTTCCATGTCTATTAACTGACATTTTAAAGATGAGCTTCCACAGTTTAATACTAATACTTTCATAAGAACTTCCCCCTATAAATTTAAATATTTTATAAACTTTCTACTAATGATTTTGTATCTCTTGCAATAACCATTTCTTCATCTGTTGGAATTATATAAGTTAGTATTTTAGAATCTTCTGTTGAAATTTTTCTTTCTTCACTTCTTACATTATTTTTTTCTAGATCTAATTTTACTCCCATCCATTCTAAGTCTTCACATATTTTTTTTCTAATATTTATTTGATTTTCTCCAATACCTCCAGTAAACACTAGACAATCTATTCCTTTTAAAGATACAGCATATTTTGCAACAAATTCAGCTATTGTTTTGGTAAATAATTCTATTGCAACTTTTGCTTTTGGTTTGTCATCTTCATAAGATGCAAGTTCTATTTCTCTAAAGTCTGGATTTAACCCTGTTATTCCGTATAGTCCAGATTTTTTATTTAAAAGAGTATTTACTTCTTTAGGAGTTAAGTTTTCTCTTTCCATTATTTCTGTAACAACTGATGGATCTAAGTCTCCTGAACGAGTAACCATTGCTATTCCTCCTAAAGGTGAAAGTCCCATAGAAGTATTAATAGATTTTCCTCCATCTATTGCACAAATTGATGCACCTTGTCCTAAATGACAAGTTACTATTTTTAATTTTTCAATTGGTTTTCCAACTAATTCAGCACATCTTTTTGATACATATTGATGAGATGTTCCATGAAATCCATATTTTCTTATTCCATATTTTTCATAATATTCATAAGGAATAGGATATAAATAATTTTCTTTTGGCATTGTTTGATGAAAAGCTGTATCGAATACTCCAACCATTGGAATTCCTGGCATTGCTTTTTGACATGCCCTTATTCCAAGTATTGTTGCTGGATTATGAAGTGGTGCTAAACTAGAACAAGAAGCATATTTTTCAATTACATCTTCATCTATAATAACAGATTTATCAAATATCTCTCCACCATGAACTAATCTATGTCCTACTGCTGAAATTTCTGATAAATTTTTTATAACACCATAATCTTTATGAACTAGTTGTTCAAGAACAATTTTTAAAGCTTCTTCATGATTCATTACAGGAGATTTTATTACATATTTTTCTCCTCCAACTTTATGTGTAACAAATGCTTCTTTTTCTCCTATTCTTTCAAAATTTCCTTTTGCTAGAAGTTTTTCATCTTGCATATCTATTAATTGATATTTTAGTGATGAACTTCCACAATTTACTACTAAGATTTTCATTTTATTCCTCCCAAAGTTTAATATATTTTCATTATATTCATTTGTACTTTAAGTAATAACTTAAAATAAAGCTCTTTATTGTGCTTGAACAGCAGTTATTGCTATAACACCTGCTATATCTTCTGCTGAGCATCCTCTTGATAAATCATTTACTGGTCTTGCTATTCCTTGGCAAAGAGGTCCATATGCTTCTGCTTTTGCTAATCTTTGAGTTAATTTATATCCAATATTTCCTGCATTTAAATCTGGAAATATTAATGTATTTGCATATCCTGCAATTGTGCTATCTGGTGCTTTACTTTTAGCAACTTCTGGAATTATTGCTGAATCTAATTGTAGTTCTCCATCTACTTTAATTTCTGGATATCTTTCTTTTACCATATTTGTTGCATCAATAACTTTTTGTGTAAGGTCTGATTTAGCACTTCCTTTTGTAGAATAAGAAAGCATAGCAACTCTAGATTCTTTTCCTACTAAATGTTCGAAACTTTCTTTAGAAGAATGTGCTATTTCTGCTAATTCCTCAGCTGTTGGATTTTGATTTAATCCACAATCTCCAAAAACAAAAACTCCATTTTCTCCATACTCACAGTTTGGAACAACCATTAAAAAGAATGCTGAAACAAGTTTAGTTCCTGGTGCAGTTTTTAAAATTTGAAGTGCTGGTCTTAAAGTATCTGATGATGAGTGAATAGCTCCTGATACTAGTCCATCGCCATCTCCCATTTTGACCATCATCATTCCAAAATATACTTCATCTTTTATAAGCTCATCTGCTTGTTCTAAAGTCATTCCTTTTGCTTTTCTTAATTCGTATAATTCATTTGCGTAGTTTTCTCTTTTTTCAGAACTTAAAGGATCTACTATTGTTGCATTTGATATATCTACATTGTTTTCTTCTGCTAACTTTAGTACTTTTTCTTTATTTCCTATTAAAACAATTTCTGCATATTTTTCTTTTAATGCAATTTCTGCTGCCTTAATTGTTCTTAAATCTGAAGCCTCTGGTAAAACAATTTTTTTAATATTGTTTCTTGCTCTTTCTTTAATAGTTTCTATAAAGTTCATATGTTTTTATTTCCTCCTAAAAATTAATTTCAATCACGTATGCATTATATAAAAATATTAATTTAAAGTCAATTGAAATTAAGGGTAAAAATAAATAAGCTCAAATATTTATTAATACTTGAGCTTTCTTATTTTATTTTTTATAAGAATCACAATATTTATTTATAGGACAATTATCACATTTTGGATTTCTTGCACTGCAAATGTTTCTTCCATGCCATACTAATAGATGATTTACATCATAATAAAACTCTTTTGGAATTTGTTTTAATAAATCTTGTTCTATTTTTTCTGGCTCTGCTTTATTTGAAAGTCCTACTTTATTTGATATTCTTTTTGCATGAGTATCAACAGCAATTCCTTGTGGATTATGAAAAGCTTCTAACATAACAACATTAGCAGTTTTTCTTCCAACACCTGGCAAACTTTGCAATTCTTCCATGGTTTCTGGTACTTTACCGATTAAATTTTTCTACAATCATTTTGCTACATTCTTTTATGCTTTTTGATTTATTTTTATAGAATCCACATGGATGAATTATTTTTTCAATATCTTTTATTTCTGCATCTGCCATTTTTTGAGGTGTTCCATATTTTTGAAATAGGTCTGGTGTTGTTTTATTTACTCTTTCATCTGTGCATTGCGCAGAGAGAATAACTGAAATTAGCATCTCAAATGGTGTTGAAAAATTCAAACTACAAGTTGCATCTTTATAATAATCTTTTAAAATTTTTATTATTTCTATTGCTTCTTTTTTACTTTTCATATTAATCCTATTATAATATTTTTTAGTTTATTCTTTTTACTAATTTTTTATAATTATAATTATACTTTTTATTTTTATTCTTTTGTTTCATTTTCATCTTTAGATTCTTCTTTAACTTCTTCTTTATTTTCTGTTTTATCTTCTAACTCTTTTTTCTCTTCTACTTTGCTTTCTGTAACTTTTACTACTTCTAGAGTCTTTTCTTCTTTGTTTTTCTTAAATATTTTTAATTCAGCAGAAATTCCTAGTAAAATAGCAAGGAATCTTATTAAGCCACCACATCCTGGTATTAAAGAAAGTATTTCTAAACCTATATAAACTAGTAATGCAACACCAATAATGTTTACTTTTGAATTTGATTCTTTTAAAATTGCTTTTGCAATTTCAAATGATAAAAATGTTAAAGCAAGGTAAAGAACTATTACATATAGAGCTAATATTATTAATGCAAATGGTAATCCTATTAAAGTAAACATCAATATTATAGATACAATAGGTACAATAATTATAAATAAAAGTCCTATAAATAAGTCTTTAATATAATCTATTGGTTTCATAGTATCAAATTTTGATTTATTTGATTTTGAAATACCCACAATTAAAGCAATAAATATTAAAGCAATAACAGCTTTAACAGCTACATCTATAATATCCGCTATAATAATTTCTTTAGTAGATGGCTCTTCTTTTTCTTCTCCATTTGATATTTCATATTTAACTGTTTCACCATATATTGCATCTTTGTTTCCTTCTAAATTTCCGCTATAAGTAAGTTTTCCATATATTGCTGAGTTTTCACCAATATTAATATTTTCTGACATAGTTAAAATATTACGATCTACCACACCATTTATATCAATATCTTTTCCTGCTATTTTTAGATCTTTGTATACTTCTGCGCCTTCTGCTATAGTAATTTTATTTTTTGCAACTGCATACATACCATTTACTGTTCCGCTAACTTCTATGTTGTTTGCCACAGCATATACATAAGAATATACTGTTCCTGAAATTTTAAGGTCTTCTGCAATAATAAATACATTTCCATCTATTACGGCATCTGAAGTAATTTCAAGTGATTTTGCAATAACAAATACATCACCATAAACAGTTTTTTCAATTTTTAAATTTTCTTCTGTTTTAAACATATCTCCTACTTGTGGTTCTAAGTCGTCTTCTGTTTCAACATCTCTTAACCATTCCTCTGGTATTGGATTTTCTTCTCCATTTTCAAGTGCATCTTCAGATATAGGCATAATGCCATTTTCTATATCTATAAGTGATGCATCTTGATCTTCTGAATTTTGTAATTCTTCTAATGCTGTTTGATCAAATACAATATTTAAATTTGGGTTTTCAATTGCAAATGCCATATTTGATGCAAATAAAATAGCAATAGCTAAAATTACTACAATTTTTGTTACTTTTTTCATAACAAACCTCCCTTTTTATTTTATTTTTTATTATATTTTATTTTTTTCTTTTGCTTTCGATATTTATATTGTTAGCATTCTTTTATTTTTTTTACTGCTTCTCCAATATTTTCAGAAGTAATCAAGTAGTTTCCAGCAACTAAAATATTTGCACCAGACTCTACTGCTTTATTTGCTGTTTCATCATTTATTCCACCATCAACTTCTATATCTATATCGATGTTATTTTCATCAATATATTTTTTTAAAGCTTTTACTTTTTCTAAAGTATCTGGTATTAGTTTTTGTCCTCCTTTTCCCGGAACAACAGTCATTACTAATACCATATGAACATAAGGTAAATATGGCTTTATTTCATCTATATTCGTATCTGGGCTTATTGCAATTCCAACTCTAGAACCAATATTTTTAATTTCTTCAATAACACTCTTCGTTCTTTCTTCATTTTTTGTAGCTTCTATATGAAATGTTATTATTTCTGGTTCTAACATTGAATATTCATCTATAAATTTTTCTACATTTTTTACCATTAGATGCACATCTAATCCTAAATTAGAAATGTGTGAAGCAGTTAATGCATAATCTTTCATTATTTTAGTTGTATCTTTTTCTACAAATTTTCCATCCATTACATCTATGTGAAAATAATCTATTTTTCCTGCTTCTAAATTGTACATCATTTTTATTGCATTTTCTTTTTCTAAAGTTAATATTGATGCTGATACTTCTACCATAATTTCTCCTTTATAAAAATAAGAGGCATTTTTAGAACTAATTTTAATTTTATCTTTTGACTATAGTTCAAATAATGCCTCTTTTAACTTATTTAACATTAATTGTTTGGCTTCCTTTATTGAAGTCTACTGTTTGAGTATACTTTGTTACACCATCTACTTTAACTTTTACTTCTTTTACTCCAGAAGTAGTATGTGAAGCAGATATATCTGTTTTGGTCATTGAATAAGCATCACTTAAAATTGTATCTTCTCCAACTGTAATTACAACATTTGCTTTTGGTATTTCTGGAGTTGTTGTAAATGTATTACCATCTGCTGTATTTTGAACAGTTGAAGATGGTTCCGTATATCCCATTAAAGACTTTAAGTTTACATTTACTGTTAAAGTTGATCTAGTTGGTTGTTTATTTACAACAACTTCTATTGTATCTCCTTCTTTTAATGTTTTTCCTGATGGAACACTTTGTGAAACAACTATTCCGTCAGATTTTGAAGCATCTTCTTCATAAGAAACATTTACTATTAGTTTTAATTCAGATAATCTATTTACAGCGTTTTCTTGTGTTTCATTTAAAACGCTAGGTACAACTACATCTTTATATGCGCTTCCTGAACTAACAGTAAGATTTATTAGAGTTGTTGCAGTTACTTGTTCTCCTTCTTCTGGATCTACATTAAGTACAATTCCTTTTTCAACTTTTTCACTTGTTTCTTCTTTTATTTCATATTTTAATTCTAATTCATCAAGTTCTTTTTTTACATCTTCAATGTCTCTACCTATGATTTTCTTTGGTAAGTTTTCTGTTTTTTGACCTTTACTAACTACTAATTTTATTTTTTGTGTTAAATTAAATTTATAATTTTCTTGATATTCTGGAGATTGTGAAATTACATATCCCTCTTCTACATCATCACTATATTCTTCTTCAACTGTAATATCTTTAAATCCTAAACTATTTAAAAGACTAATTGCTTCATCTTTTTTTATTCTTTCAGCATTTTGTGCTCCAGAAACGTTTGGAATTTCTACTTGATTTGGTCTAGTTCCATTTAAAATTGCTATTGTTGAATACATTGCAATAACAAATGCAAGTATAGATATTAAAACAATTGTTACTGGCTTTGCCCATTTATGTTTTGAATAGAATGCTTTAATTTTATTTTCTTTTTTGGTTGTAGCATTTTCTCCCATTTTTGGAGCTTTTCTATCATTATTTTTTTCCATTTCAAGTTCATATATTGTAGGAACTTTTTGTGTAGGTGAATCATCACTTCTTGTAGCTAAAATAACGAAATCTTCATCTGGTTTCTTTAATGCTAATGATAAATCTTTAAGCATTTCTGTTGCATTTTGATATCTAAAGTTTGGATCCTTTTGCATTGCTTTTAATATAATTCTATTTACACTTATTGGTATATTAGGATTATAATTCATAGGATCTACTGGTTCTTCTTGAACTTGTTTTAATGCAACAGACACTGGTGTATCTGCATCAAAAGGAACTTTTCCTGTAAGCATTTCATACATTACAATTCCTAAAGAATATAAGTCTGATTTTGCATCTGTGTATCCACCTCTAGCATGCTCTGGAGAGAAATAGTGAACTGAACCTATTGTTGTTCCAAAAGCTGTTATAGTAGAGTTTGATACTGCCTTTGCTATACCAAAGTCTGTTACTTTTGCAATACCATCTTCTGTTATTATTATATTGTGTGGTTTTATATCTCTATGTATGATGTTGTTTTTGTGTGCTGTTTCTAGTGCTGATGCAATTTGCATTGCAATGTTTACAGACCATTTCCAAGAAAGAATACCATCTTCTGTTATTATTTCTTTTAATGTTTTACCTTGTATAAGTTCCATTACAATATAGTATAAGTTATCTTCATTACAAACATCATAAATTTGAACTATATTTGGATGTGTAAGTCTGGCTGCTGATTGAGCTTCTGTATTAAATTTCTTTATAAAATCACTATCTGTTGTAAACTCATCTTTTAATATTTTAATAGCAACATATCTATTTAGTACATGGCACTTAGCTTTATAAACAGTTGCCATACCACCATTTCCAATTTTTTCTAAAACCTCATATCTGTTATTCAACATTTTTCCAATAAGATTCATAATTATCTCTCCTTAGTTTCTTCGCTAACATCTATATTGTCTATAATAATTGCTGTTATATTATCGTATCCACCTAATTCATTTGCATTGTTTATTAAAGCTTCTTCCGGATGTTCTGGGTTATTTAATAAAAGATTATATATTTCGCTTTCTTTTAGCATGTTTGTTAAACCATCTGAACACATAAGTAGAATATCATCTTTCAAAAATCCCTTACAAATAACATCAGGTTCAACAAGTGAGCTACAACCTAAAGCTTTCATTAACATATTTTTCTTTGGATGATTAAAGGCTTCCTCTTTAGATATTGTGCCTTCTTTTAATAATTTTTCAACATAGCTATGATCTGTTGTAAGTTTTCTAATTATATTTTTACGAATTCTATAAACTCTACTATCGCCAACATGACCTATAAATACTTTATTATTATATATTAAACAGATATCTAAAGTAGTACCCATATCTTTTAAGTCTTCTGATTCTTGTGACTTATCGTGTACAGTCATATTAGCATATTCTATAGCATATCTTAATAATTTTAATATGCTTTCTCTATCTTTTTTAGTTTTATTAAAATGATTTTTAATATAATTTTTTGCATTTGTTACAGCTAGAGAACTTGCTATTTCTCCGCCTTTGTAACCTCCCATACCATCTGCTAGAATATATAATTTTAATTCGTCTTTTTCTAAATCTGATACATAATAGAAATCTTGATTCATATCTCTAGCTTTGCCTATATCAGACTTTGCCAAAATTCTCACTTACCTCACCTCTTTACTCTTTCAAGTTCTGCTTTCTCAATTGACCACAAGCAGCAGATATATCAGAACCTAGTTCTCGTCTAATAGTAGCTACTATTCCATGATCATTAAGGTAATCTCTAAATTTAATTATATTTTCATTAGTACTTTTGGTATATTTTCCATCTTCTATTTTATTTATTGGAATTAAATTCACATGTGCAAGCATTCCGTGTAGCAATTTTACAAGCTCTTTTGCATCTTCTAAGTTATCGTTATTATCTTTTGCTAAAGCATATTCAAAAGAAATTCTTTTATTTGTTTTTTCTATATAGTATTTGCAAGCTTTCATTAATTCTTCTATTGGATAGGAATTATTTACTGGCATCATTTCACTTCTTGTTTTATTATTACTACTATGTAGTGAAACAGATAATGTACATTGAATTTGCCTATCTGCTAAATCGTATATTTTTGGTACTAAACCACTTGTTGAAATACTAATGTGTCTTGCACCTATATTTAACCCTTTTGGATTATTTATTATTTTTATAGCATTCATAACATTTTCATAATTATCTAGAGGTTCTCCAATTCCCATAAATACAATATTAGAAATTTTAATATTTTCTTCTTTTTCAATTTCTAATATTTGCTCAATAATTTCTCCGGATTCTAGATTTCTTGAAAATGGTATTCCTGTTGAAGCACAAAACTTGCATCCCATTTTGCATCCTATTTGACTTGATACACAAGCTGTATATCCATGATGATAGCTCATTAAAACGCTTTCAATTAGGTTTTTTTCTTCATCTTGCAAATCAAATAAATATTTTTTTGTGCCATCTACAGATTCTAATTTTTTTTCGATTTTAAATAATCCTAAAGAATAATTTTCTTCTAATTTTTTTCTAAGCTCTAAAGATAAATTTGTCATTTCATTAAAAGAATTTACTTTTTCACTATATAGCCATTTAAAAATTTGTTCTGCTCTAAATGGTTTTTCATTTAAAAGAATTAATTCTTCTTTTAAATCATTTAAATCGTAGTTTTTAATATTTTTTCTCAATAGTTCCCCCAAGTATACTTATATGCGATTGTTATATCACATAAAGTATATTTTTACAATATTTTTTATAAACTTTTAACATAAATGTAATGCTTTGAAATACACAAAAAAAAGAGCAATCTTATAATTAAAATTTAATATATATTTTTATTATAAATTACTCTTTTGAATTTTATTTTTTTAATATTTTTCTCATTGGAATTTCAATAATCAGCTCAATGTTTCTTACTAAAAATAACAGTAAAAAAACAAATTTTTGAATTATATTTATATTGTTATACGTTTTGTGATAATACATTTTACTTTTATACATTTGTAACATTTTTTTATAGTAGCTAAATGTTTTTCCAATAGTTTGACTCTCATAATGAATAAATTTTTCTTTAGTTAAGCAAATAGTTTTTAAATTTTCTTTTAATAATTTTTTTGCTAAAATATCTTCTTCATAAAATAAAAATGTGTTTTCATCAAAAAATCCAATTTCTTTTATAACATTACTTCTTATTATAAAAAATGCTCCTGAAATTGCTTCTACTTCTAGTTTTTCTTGTTCATATTCTTTATTTGAATATTCTCCATTTCTTAATACTTTATAAAAAAGAAGTTCTAATATTCTTGTAGAATGAACTACATCTAGCCAAAATGTTCTTATTTTCCAACTACTTCTTCTTATTGGTTTATTTTCTTTATTAAACATTCTTGGTGCAATAACAGCAATTTTCTCATCTTTTTGAATTTCTTCTAAACATTTTTTTATTGTTTCTTCAGTAATTTCTATATCTGGATTTGAAATAATATAATAGTCATATTTTTCGTTTAGGTCTTCTAAATATTTTATTCCAAAATTGTTTCCATAATTATATCCACCATTTTTTTCAGATTGAATAACTTTTACTTTATTATTTCCTTCTAAACTTTTTAATCTAGAAAAAGCATTTTCAGTCGTAGACATATTATCTACGACTAATATTCTATCAATAGCTTTATAATTAGATATATTTTTTATATAGTTTTCTGTATCTTCTACATCATTATAGTTTACTACTATTGCCGCAACTTTCATTTTTTCTCCTATAAATTTAATTTGCAATATAATTATTTCTTCTTTAAAATAACTCCTGCACTATTACTGAAAACTACTTCATAATCATCAGTATTTTCATAAGTATTTGACTCATCATATAGAACAAAATATTTTTTATCCTCTTTTTTCATCCAATCATCTACATTAGTTTCTACAACTGCAACTTGCAAATCATTTATTGATTCACCGCCTGATGTAATTCCAGAAACAACATACATCCAAGCTTTGCAATTAGTATTCATTCCACCAACTAACATATTTTTTAGTGTCATATCTTCCTGTTTTCCCATTTGTTCTGCAAGCTCAAGCCTGTATTGATTTACTAAACAAGAAGCATTAATATTTTTTATGCCAAAAATATTTGTATCATAGTAAATTCCAGCTAATTTTGAAAGTCTTAGTTCTGCTGGTGTATCCATTATTGTAGGATTTTTAGCATATAATTTTTCTTCATATCCGCCAATTGCAAAACAAATTATGCAAACCCATATTACTGTTGCTGTTTTTAAAACTACTCCTAATTCTTTATTATCTTTCATGCTGCATAGAACTTCAACAGCAATATCTGCTAATAAAATCCAAATTATATAATAAATTTTATAGTAATAGTAGCTTGATACTATTCCATTTACTAATCCTAAAAATGTTATAACTGTTTGAAATACAAGTAATGCTAATGCTACTACTTGAAAATTTAAATCTTTATTTTTTATAGATTTATATATAAATAAAACTACAAAAGGTATATAAAACAAGAAATCTTGATATAAAGACTTATAGCTTCCACCAACAAATCCAATTGCATCTGTTAATTTATTTTGATCACTATCTGTAAATGTTGGAATTACTAAATAACATATTGCTAAAGCTGTTACAATTAAAAGTAGTCCTGTAACTAAAAGAGTTGATTTTTTGAAAAATTTTAAATAAGATTTTTCTTCTTTTTTCTTGTCTTTTAAAAATACATATATACAAATAAATGCAAATAGTGCTGGAACAAATAAACAATATGAAAAGATTATTCCAACTCCCATAAGTATTATTAAACTTAGCATTGTTGGAAAATTAACTTTTCGGTTATCATAAATTTTTGCTAAGTAAAATAATCCTGTTGCAAAAGCAATTGCTACACTTAAATATGAAAATCCATATAATAAACTAGTATATGGATATGCAAATCCATATAAAATTAAAAATAATATACCAAATACAAAATTTCCTTTTGTTTCTAGTTTGTCTGATATTAGCATATAAAATGCCAATATGTTAAGAAGCAATATTCCCATTTCAAAAATTTTAAATGTTACATAATCTCTAAAGTTTGGAAGAATACTTCTTACCATACTTATAAAAATTCCTGTATTTATGTATGCACCTGTTTGCATAGTTTTAAAGTTATAACCAGTTTGATTATCTATTTTAGATAAAATTTTCATATTGTTTGCAAAATTTATTGTTGCACTATAATGCATACTAGCATCCACAGAAGCATTTGCCATCGTTTTTGCAAGAGGTTTATATTGATTAACTGCCATATAACAAACAATAGCACAAGCAACTATAACTGCTATAAAATCTCTTTTTCTTATTTCAAATTTTTGAATTTTTTTATCTTTAAATATTTTAAATCCAAGTCCTAAAGCTACAACTAAATTACTTATTGATAAGAATAGTAAGTTTGTTGTAATATTCATGGCTCCAAATACCATGCATACTAAAATATTAAATCCTAAATAAGAAATTAAAGATAATATAATCCAACTTACTAAATTTAATCTCTTGTCACTTTTCTTTACAATTACAAAAATAACAAGCATTACCAAAACTGTTAAGGCATAAAAAATTCCCATTTTATTTTCTTCCTTAAATTTAATTTAGATTTTTGAAAAATCTATAAAATATTTTATCTATTAATCTTAGCTACATAACCGTTTTCGTTCTCTAAAAGTATTTCAACATTTTCTGTTTGTTTTACATCTTTTAATTCCTCTTGATATTCTTTTAAATCATTTGCATCTCTAGAAACTAATTTTACTATATATTTTTTCTCACTGTCCTCTAAAGCATCTTTTAAAGTATAGATGTTTGTATCTTGAATAACATTTTCATATCTAACTTTTTCACTTGAAAATTCTAGCATTGCTGTTGACCAAACTCTAGGATAGTATCCTTTTGTCATAAGTTCTGTATTTTCAACTGTCATATCTTTAAAGTTTTCTCTTGCATATTTAATTAATTTAATTTGATTTGAATTAAGATTTTGAGTTAAATCTACTAATTTTCTGTTGTTACAGTTTTCTTCATAATAAATTCCAACAAGATTTGGCAAATTATGTTTTGTATCTTCACTTATTATTAATCCTGCTTTTAACCAAACCCAACCGCAAACAAATACGCCCCAAAGAATTACATAAATATATCCAGATATGCATATTCTTTTAATTTCTATTACAGATATTTTATTTAATAAATTTTTAATTTTTTCAGATTTAAATTTGCTTGATAATTTTTCTGTTATTTTACTTAAATTAATTTTATCTATTAATTGAGGCAAAACAGTGAAAAATGCAAGCAATAAAAACATTAATAAATCATGTATTGTAAATAGATTTTCAATAAACATATTGTATAAATCGTTCATTGAATATTTGCCTGGATTTGATATGTTAATGTTTGTTATAACTGCGATAGCTTTTGTTGTAAAGAAAACATATATCATAAATATGATTATTGCATCAATTCTAAATATTTTCTTATCTACATTTTCATTTATGTAATCTATTGTTATGCTAAATGTAACTAGCCACATTATAAAATATACTTTATACATATAGTATTTTGATGCTAAATTATATTGTACTCCTAACATTAGAAGTGCTAAATATCCCATTATAAAAACAGAAAAAACATCTAAAAATCTTAGGCTTTTATTTTTTATTCTTTTTACTAATTGTACCAAGAATAAAACTAAAAATGGTGTATATGGAATTAAGTTTTCATAAGTTCCAGAATATATTGCTCCTTCAAGTTTTATAGCTTCAGTTAATTTGGTTTGTCCCTCTATAAAGAATGTTGGAACAACTATGTAACCAATTCCAACAGCTGTAACTAGTAAAAGTAGCCCAGTTACAATTAAAGTTGTTTTCTTGAAAAACTTTAAATATTTTTTTCCTTCTTTTGAAGTAATATCTTTTAAGAAACAGTAAATGCATATTGCAGAAAAAACTGCTGGCACAAATAAACAATATGAGAAAATTAATCCTGTTCCTGCCAAAACAATTAAAGGTATTGTTAATTTTTTTGTAATTTTCTCTTCTGAATATAAGCATTCAGTAATTGGTAACAAAATTGCTACCATCATTATTCCAACTGATAAATATGAAAATCCATAAAACCAAGAATTATATGGATATCCATATATATATAAAGCAAATAATACTAAACTTGCTACTAATCCTCGTTTAGTTTTAATTCTTTCACCAAAGAATGCATAAAATGAAAGTCCGCTTAAAAATAGCACCATTGTTTCAAATGCTTGAAACAAATACTCATGACCTATTCCAGTAATTCCATGTATTACATTCATGAAAATTCCATCATTTATGTATGCACCTGTTTGCATTACATTAAAATTGAAAAATGTTTTGTCTTCTACATTTATAAATATTTTTAAATTGTCTGCATAATGTTTTGCAGCTCTATAATGTATAGCTGAATCCATTGCCATATGAGATATATCTCCATTAAAGATATATAAATCTTTTACAAACATTACTGCAAAAATCACTAAAACAAAAATGATAGAAATTATATCTAATTTTCTTACATAATATTTTTGAAAATCTTTATTTTTTATAGCTTTAAATCCTAAAAGAATTGCAAAAGCTATGTTTATAATTGATAAAAGCCATAAATGTGATGTAATGTTAAGTAAGCCTAAAAGCATTCCAATAAAAACATTGTATCCAAATAGTGAAACAATATAAATTATTAGCCATTTAATGAAGTTTATTTTTTCTTCTGATTTTTTAAACATCATAAAACTTATTCCAAGTAATATTAATGTTATTATGTATAAAATCTCCATTTCTTTCTCCTTTTATTTTTATATTTTCTATCTTTTGTTTTAGCTACTTAATTTTATAAATAATTTATTTTTGCTCTTCTAATTTTTTATTTTCTTTGTGAATAATTATTTTTGTAACTGTTGTATACATTATAAATTGTATTGCAAGTGTTGTTGTGCATGAAAAAGTTGCACCATTTATTCCTAAGTTTAAAACTCTAACTAAAACATTTGAACCAGTGAAAGCTATAACCATTGAAATAACATAAATTACAAACTGTACAAATGTATGTCTTATTGTTGTTAAAGTTACTAAATTTATATATGAAATTGCATAGAATATATATGATCCAATTATTACACATAAGTTCATTCTGTATGCTGTTAAATCTAAACCATATATTAATCCTAAAAATTCTGGTCCTAATAAGAATGCTGCTAAAACTGCAAAAGCTCCAAATGCAATAACAACTAATTTTATTTTAAAAGTAACATCTTCTAGTTGTTTTAAATCTTTTTTCTCATACATATCTTTCATTTTGCCTAAAAAAGGCATTACTATGAATTGTGTGAATAAAGTCATTACAGTAGCTGGCATCATTATGTAACCATATATCGCTTGAATGTCCTCTGTTAAAAAATTGTCTATTGCATATTTAGGGGCATTTAAAATATATATTCCTGCAAAAGAATTTACAAATACAAAAAATTCGCTTTTTAATATTGATAAAACATTTTTATAATTTATTCTACTACTATTATCTATAAGTTTTCTTGTTATTAAAATATAATCATATATAATTAATACTGCAACATTTACAATAATTACAGCTAAACAAGCAAGTCTTAAATCTCTTGTTACTAAATCTACAATTAAAAATAGAATTATTCCTATGAAACCTTTTAAACACAAAGATTGTCCGGATTTATATAAAATATCATTTTTTTGCATTACACCATAAAGAATATCTGAAAAAGCTTCTAGTCCTTTAAAAATTGCAAGTAATGCAAAAATTGTAGTTTTAAATCCCGAATATCTTTTTAAACACAAAAAAATTGTTGCACCTATTATCATTATGAAACAAGTAAGTGCTCTGTTTGCAATATAATCTTTATCTTTTATTTTATTTTCTATATCTGTTACTTGGCAAAGTCTGCCAGAATACATAGCTAAAGTGTAAAGAATTGTTGCTGTTGCATAAGCTATTGAAAATATTCCAGCTGTTTGAATATCATTTACTCTTGTTACAATTATTAAGAAAAATAATGAATTAAAAGAGTTTATTCCTGTACCTAAACTATTCCAAATAAAATTTTTCAAAAAAGCCTTTTTTTCTGAATTCATTATAAAACTCCTATTAAAAATATTATTCTTATCATCAAATCATCTATTATATTTGTTCTAATTCTGGCTCTATAAAAAGCTTTTTTACAAGCATTAGAAAAAGAATAGTCTTCTTCTGAAAATAAATCTAGAATTTTTTTATTTTCATCTGATAATTGATAATAATAATAGTCTTTAAAGTTTATCATTTGTTGTTTAATATCTCTCATTCCATCTTTAAATAAAAGATTTTTTATTCTCCAAATTAATAATCTTATATATCCTTGACCTTCTGATGTTGCGTTTTCTTTTCTTCTTCTATATTTTACAACTGTTTCATTACTATATGCTACATTTCCAAGTCCAATACATAAAAGATATGTCCACCAATCATGGAAGAAACAAGATCTGGGGGTATTTTCTATTATCATATCTCTAGTTGTTTTATTTACAGTCATTGTCATTCCTTGAGTTACACAAGCAAATAGTGCTGTTAGAAATGAAAATTTTCTATTTTTAGGACCTTTTGAAATTAGTTTCATATTTTCATCATAATAATCTGAATTTCCAAAAGCCATATTAGGTTTAGAATCATCTAATTCATCTAATAAGTCTACTGCAAGTTCTATTTTATTCTCCATCCACACATCATCTTGATCCGCATAAGCATAATAATCTGCCTCAGTTGTTTTAAGAAGTTCAAAAAAGCTTTTAATAAAACCTATATTTTCGCCTTCATATAATTTAATATTTTCGTAAGTTTTTTGATAATTTTTTATAATATTTACTGTACTATCTGTAGAACCATCATCTCTAACAATTATTTCTATGTTTTTATATGTTTGATTTATAATAGAATCAAGCTGTTCTGCTACATATTTTTCTCCATTATATGTTGACATTATAACCGCAACTTTTTTATCTTTCATTGTTTTCTATACCTTCCATTACTTTATAAATATACATTCCATCTTCATTATATATTTCTTCAAATTTATCAGCAAAAGTTTTTGTGCTAAAATCATCTCCTTTTGAAAGAATATATTTTACATTTAATTTTGCTAAATCTTTATAATTTAATTTAATTGAAATATGGTCTGCAAATAATAATTCCACTTCTGTTTCTTTATCTGTTACTTCAATATTAATATGTGCATATCTATTGTATATTTTTCTATATTCTTCTGCTTTATCTCCTAAAAGATTTTCAAATAATTCTACATTAGGATAAAGTTGTGTTGAATTTAAAATACGTATTCCATTTGCTAAAGCATAATCATTTATATACCATCCGCCGTTTTTCTCATTAACTATCCAGATAGCCTCTGAATCTTCTGCTTTTATTTCTTGCATTTTTACAGCAACAGGTTTTGTGTAAAAAATATCTGTTGTTCTTATAACAGGATTTACTGCAAGTCCACTCATTAGTGCTACGGCTATTAATCCATAAATAGTATAATTTCTTATTCTTGGACTACTAATATTTAGCACACCAAATATTAATACTAAGAAAATTTCTCCACCTAATAAAAGTTTATATCTATCTAAATAATAAAGAAAATCTGGTACAAAACCTAAAGTTTTTCTAGCTCTATAAATAATATAAACTGTTGCAAATACAGTTAAAAAGTATGTTAATTTTTTATTTATTAATTTATCTGTTTCTTCAAAATTTCCTATTAAATAAATTAATAGATATATGCAAACTGTGCCTAAAGGTATTGAAGCTCTTCCTGCTGTTGCCATAGACATTTTTGTAAGTTTAGCTAAAAACTCTGGAAATCCCCATACACACCAAATTGTTAAAAACATTCCCACGGTTAACATTGGTATCCAAAAATGTAGGTCTTTTTTATTTCTAATTACATATATTAATCCTAAAATTAAAGGAATTGGATATAGTGAAAGCATTGCTGAATATTCACAAGGACTAACAAAATCTTCAAATGGGAAGAAAATATCATAAAAGTATGAATATAAGTTTAATGCTCCTCCTCCAACTTCATTTCTTTCTCCTGGATAATCTGTGCTCATTTCTGCAATCAAAGTATTTCCAGAAAAACTATACCATCTAACTAATAATAGTGCTAAACATAAAAGAGTTATACAAATAACTGCAACATCATGTTTATTAAATCTATATTTTCCGTATTTAATATTTTTAAATAATAAGAAAATTACTAATGCTAAAAATACATATCCAAATGGCAACTGCCATGCTGGATAAAATACAAATATATAGGATAGTCCAGAAACTAAAACACCTAAAGCACATAAATATTTAGCCCACTTCTTTTCTGTATTCATAAATTTGTCTATAAGAACTATAGCAATTTGTCCCCAAATAAGTGTATCCATGCAGTACCACCACTGTACTGCAGATGAAAATGTTATTACAATCATTCCGCATAAAGATGCTTTTTTATTTTTCTTTGTAAGTATTAAACATAATTCATAAGAGCCAAGTAGCATTGCAACTAGTCTTACATTCCAATAAAAACTTAGTCCTCTATCATTTCCAAGTAACATAAATCCAATTTGAAATGGTCTACCAAGCATCAAAATATCCTTTACTGGAGAATTTGCAACAGTAAACATATCTGTTTCAGTTCCTCTTAGTACATTTGAAAAATATTCAAATGGTTTATTTGCTTTGTCTTGAGATAAAATATATGTAGTTGATGTAGCCCATTCATCTGTTCTAATTGGTCTTGCTTTTCCAAGTAGTGTGTGATATTTTGAATCATCAAAATTTGGTTGCATTCCTATAAATTCATGAAAATTAATTATTGATGAACCAGAATATTTAAATACCATTACAAATAGTAAAAAGGCACAAGCAATTTTGTACCTATGTTTATGAATAAATTCATACATTTTTGAAAGTTTGAAAACAAAATGTATTCCAATGAACATAAATATAATAGAAACAAGCATAATTCTATTTTTAGAAATAAATTGTGGATGTGTTTTTCTAAATATTGTATATTCGCAAACTGTAGCTAGTATCACTGAAAGCATAGCTACTAATAATAATTTTATTTTAGTAAAGTTTTCTTTTTTTACAAAAAGCATAAATTTTTCTAATATTTTTTTATATAATTCTTTTACTTTATATTCTAAAGTTTTAAAAAACTTAATAAGTTTTTCCTTCATTTTTTTAATCCCTTTAAATAAATCTTTTTTATTAATTTCTTACCATTTTACTTCTTTTTTCAAAACATCTAATAAGAATCTATTAACTTTTATATAAACTATTGGTAAATGAAGTTTATAAAGCAAATGCACTCCCCAAATTCCAATAAATTTAAAACCTTTTGAAAAGCAATGAAAAATATTATAATGTCTTGCATTTCTCCATTCTGGGAAATTTTGATTTAAATAATTTGTTATTTCTTTTAAAGCTTTTTTCATATTAACTGATTCATCATATGAAAGCATAAAAGCCCAAGATATTGCTAAATGTAAAAATGCCATTGCAGATAATGTTTCTTTATATTCTTCATATTTTCCAATTTGAATTGCATGTTCTTTTGTTACAATTAAATATTTTTTTAAATTTTCAATATCTTTTTCATTCATAGAATGAATTTGTGAACTTGAACGTAAGTAGTAATGATATAAAACATCTGGTATAAATGTTAATTTTTTTACTCCATCCATATATGAATGAATTAAAAATAATGTATCATTACAACCTCTAAAAGGTAAAAATTCTAAATGCTTAACTTTTTCTAGTTTATATAGCTTGTTCCATAAAGATGGATTTGCATAAACAATGAAGTCTTCTTTCCAATTAACTTCTTTACTCATTTTGCCATATTGTGTCATTTCAGTAGATACTGTTTTACCAGTGTCTAAATCTATTCTATCATACCCACAAAATGCAATATCTGCATCATTTTCTTTTGCTGCATTATAAAGTTTTTCAGCCCATGTAACTTCTGGAACATCGTCACTATCTATAAATCCAACATACTCTCCTGTTGCTTTTTTTAGTCCATAAGTTCTAGCAGACCACTCTCCACCATTCTCTTTGTGGAAAGTTTTTACTTTTTTTGGATATCTTTTTTTATAGTCTTCAATAATTTCTGGTGCTGAATCTGTTGATCCATCATTTACACAAATTATTTCAATATCTTCTAATGTTTGGTTAACTAATGCATCTAAACATCTTGGCACGTATTTTTCTAAATTATATATTGGAACAACTATTGAAACTTTTATTTTGTCCATTTTATTTTTCCTTTCTGTTATTTTTGAAATCTCTTTCGCAATCTATTAATCTCATTTCAAAAGTTTGTTTTGAGTTTTTAATTATATTATCTAAAGTCATTCCAGAAAAGAATGATTGTACTGCACATAGGAAAAATAATACAGACACAACAAGTGTTGGTATTTTTACAACTCCTCTATGTAGAAAATCTATAAATACTGGTACAAAAAATGCTAGTCCAACTATTGATAATAAAAATGCAAGTAATGTGAAAAATTCCATTGGTTTATAGTTTTTATAAAATCCAAATATGGTTTTAATTACTCTTATTCCATCTGGAATAGTATTTAGTTTTGAAGGACTATCTGCTGGTCTATCTCTATATTCAACAATTACATTTTTAGTTTTCATATTTTTATCTAGACAATGAATTGTCATTTCTGTTTCTAGTTCAAAACCTTTTGACATAACTGGAAAAGTTTTTACAAATCTATAACTAAAAGCTCTTAGGCCTGTCATAACATCTCTTATATCGCTTTTATAAATTCTATTTATTAAAGCTCTAACAGTTACATTTCCTACATTATGAAAAGGTCTTTTATTTTCTTTAAAATATGTTGATGAAAGTCTATCTCCAACTACCATATCTACATTTTCTTCTAAAACAGCTTTTACCATTTCTTTAGCACTTTCTGCTGGATATGTATCATCACCATCTACCATAACATAAGCTTCTGCATCTATTTCTCTAAACATTGTTCTTATTACGTTGCCTTTTCCTTGTCTAGTTTCATATTTAACTATTGCTCCAGCTTCTTTAGCAATTTTATCTGTTCCATCTTTTGAATTATTATCATAAACATAAATTTTAGCTTCTGGTAATTCTCTTTTGAAATCCTCTACTACTTTTTTTATTGTTTTTGCTTCATTATAACAAGGTATTAAAACTGCTACTTTATCCATTTTTTACTTTCCTTTCAAAACCTAATTTTTTTCTTGTACATTATAACATAGATTTACTTTTTTTCAAATATTTTACCTAAATGTTTATTATCTATCATTTTTTATAAAAATTATTTATCTTTCTTCTTGAATATAATTAATTTACTTAATATAAAATTTAATATAATTACTACTATATTTGCAATTACTTTCATAATTACATCATTCATATGTATGATTACTGCTAAATTCATAAGTCCTATGCTTATTATTTCTGTGAAAATTCTGCAAGATGTAAAAGATATCATTTCTTTTATTAGTGCCTTAAAATTCTCACATTTACTATTAAATACAATTGTTTTATTAACCCAATATGCAAATATTAGTGCTAAGATAAATGCAAATATTTCACTAATGTTTACTTTTAAAGTTTCATCTGGTATGCCGCCTAAAAATTAAATAGCTTCCTAAAACATAAGAGACAATATTTACTACTGTTGACAATGCTCCACAAATTAAATATCTCATACCTTCTATATGATTTCTATAAAATTCAGCAATTACTTTTAAATGAATTTTTTCTAATATCCAAAGTCCAAATTTTTCTACTGCTTCAAATATTCTTAATGTTAAATTTTTCTTTTCTTCCATTTTTGTTGCCTTTCTAATTAATTATTTATTTTCTATTATCTCTTATTGCCTGCCATTTTCAACCGTTTCAATATCATAATTACAAGTTTTTCTTGTAAAATTTTTATTATAATATGGGTCACCTTTTTCTAAAAAGCTTTTCCATTTTTCTTTAAAGTTTTCGCTTTCTTTATTAAATCTTTCTTCTTTTTCTTTAGAATATTCATATCCTCTAGATTTAGATTCATAATGAATTAGTTCAACATAAGGAATATATAAATTTCTATAACCTTTCTCCATTAATTTTAAGCAAAAGTCAACATCATTAAAAGCTATTTTAAAATTATTTTCATCCATATATCCTACTTCTTCATAAAGCTCTCGTCTGCAAAATAAACAAGCACCTGTTACAGCAGAAACGTTTCTAGTTGCTGATTCTCTTCCAAAATATGCATGTTTTCCATAAGGTAAATTCACAAGTGCATTTCCAGCAATTCCAGAAAGTCCAACTATTATGCCTGCATGCTGAATTGTTTTATCTTCATAATAAAGTCTTCCTCCAATTGCTCCTATTTTTTCATTTTGTGCATATCCTATTAAAATTTCTAACCAATCTTTTGAAAGTAATTTTGTATCATTATTAAGCTGAAGAATATACTCTCCATTAGAATTTTTTACTCCAAAATTTATTAATTTTGAATAATTAAATTCTTTTTCATTTTCAGAATTTTTAAATTCTACTTCTTTTTCTCCATTACTATCTAAAAGAGTGTTTTTATTATAATTTAAAATTTTTACATTATTTTCTTTTATTATTTCTTTATAGTATTCAAAAGTTTCATTGTTTTTGCTGTTATTTTCAACAACAATTATTTCATAGTTTTTATATGTAGTAAGTTTTAAAATTGAATTAATACAATTTTTTAATAAATTTACATTGTCTTTATTTGGTATAATAATTGAAACTTTTGGATTTTCAATTACCTCATATTTTATTTTATAAATTCCTGGAACATCTTGTCCAAATTCTACTTCAGCATTTTTGTTGTTTTCTTTCAAATATTGTTTTATAACATCTACCCCTGCATCAAATGCATAAGGCTTAGTATCTGCAACATAAGCTGTAGAGTTTTGTGCTACTCTCCAATGATATAAAATTTTTGAAATATGTTTTACTTCTTTTGCATTTTTGGTAGCTCTAAGTACAAAATCAAAATCTTGTGCACCATTAAATTCATCTCTAAGTAATCCAACTTTTTCTATTAATTCTTTTTTTACTACTACAAAATGTGTTATATAATTATTACATTCTAAGGTTTCTGGTGAATAATCTGGTTTAAAATATGGTTCAAAAAATGTTCCTTCATTATTTACTTTATCTTCATCTGTATAAATAAAATCTATACTTTTATTTTCATTAATTTCATTTACTATTTCATATAATGCATTTTTAGAAAGTAAATCATCATGGTCAAGAAACCCTATAAAATCACCTGTTGCCATTTTTATTGCTTCATTTGTGTTTTCAGCAATTCCTTTATTTTCATTTAAAAATTTATATTTTATTCTAGGTTCATTTTCTAAAAGTTTTTTCAAATTACTATTTTCAGTTTCACTTCCATCTGCTAAGCAAACTTCCCAATTTGAATAGGTTTGTTCTTTTATAGAGTTTATTAATTCTTCAAAAAAAGTTTCGTTTGTATTATACATTGGAACAGCAATACTAATTTTAGGATTAATTTCAAATTTTTTATTTTTTTGAAATTCATAGTCTTTTTCTGATAACATATTATTTTTCATCCAAATTTCATACTGCTCTTGATTTGACATACGATTTTCAGTAATGTGAAAAATTCTTTTAAATATTTTTTTTAAAGTTTCTATTATTCCATATCTTCTTAAATAATATTTAACTTTTTCTAAATTATTTTTCATATTATTTTACTTTCTTCTTTTTCTTAATTATTTCTTCCTCACCATAATAATTAACTTTTATATTTTTCATATGATATACTTCTGTGTCTAAGCTTAAATTTATATTGTAATATGGATCTCCAGAATCTAAAATTTCTGGCCATCTTTGTTCAAATCTACTCATTTCACCCTGAAATCTTTTTACTTTTGCTGGTGTATTTTCTTGTCCTCTAGTTTTAGACTCATAGTGCCAAAATTCGACAAATGGATTATAGACTATTAAGTATCCCTTTTCTCTAATTTTCAAGCAAAAATCTACATCATTAAATGCAACTGCTAAATTTTCATCCATAAATCCAACTTCATCATAAATTTTTCTTGGTGTCATAATACAAGCAGCTGTTACTGCACTTAAATTTTCTATCATAGATTCTTTTGCAAAATATCCATGTCCACTTTTAGGGATGCTTTTAAATCTATTTCCAGCAATTCCACCAATTCCAACGATTATTCCAGCATGTTGAATTGTTTCATCTGGAAAATAAAGTTTCACACCAACAGCTCCAACATCTTCTCTTTGGCAAAATCCAAGCATTAATTCAAGCCAGTTTGGTGTTATTAGTTCTGTATCATTATTTAATTGAATAGTGTATTCTCCAGTAGAATTTCTAACCCCGAAATTTACAATAGCAGAATAATTAAATTCGTGTTTTAAATTTTTTCTTTCATTTTTCTTAGAATATTCTAAAGAGCATTCCTCTTCATTTTCAATTAATTTTCCTGTGTTGTAATTTGCAATTTTTATATTTTCTACTTTTAATAGTTCTTTATAGTATTCAAATATTTCGTCTGTTTCACTATTATTTTCAGTAATTACTATTTCATAATTTTTATAAGTTGATTTTTCAAGTATTGAGTCTATACAAGTTTTTAAAATATCTCTTCCATCTTTATTAGGAATAACAATAGATACTTTTGGATTGTCTTTTACTTTATAATCTATTCTATATATTCCTTCTATGCAACCACTTGATACTGTTCCTTCTAATCCAATTCTCTTCAAATGATCTTCAAGCACTTTTTTTCCAGCTTCAAAAGCATAATTTTTTGCATGGCTATTAAGTTTCGCTGTAGATTCACTATGTACTCTCCAATGATATAATATTTTTGGAATATGAAATATATTTTCTGTTTTTGTTATTTCAGACATTCTTAAAAAGATGTCATAATCTTGAGCTCCATCATAGTCTTCTTTAAAACCGTTTAACTTTTCCATTAATTCTTTTTTAAAAATGCTAAAATGACAAATATAATTTTGACATCTTAAAGTATCTGGAGCAAAATCTGGCTTGAAATAAGCATCATATCTATTATCATTTTCATCTATTTTATCTTCATCAGAATATAAAAATTCTGAATTTGGAGCTTTATTTATTGCATATACAACTTCATATAATGCATATTCTGCAAGCAAATCATCATGATCTAGAAGTGCTATGAAATCACCTGTTGCCATTTTTATTGCTTCATTAGTATTTCCTGCAATTCCTTTGTTTTTTCCTAGAAATTTATATTTAATTCTTTCATCTTTTTCATAATATTTTTTAAAGTTCTCGTTTTGTTTTGGACTTCCATCTGCTAAACAAAGCTCCCAGTTTGAATAAGATTGAGCAATTACTGAATCTATTAATCCTTTAAAGAACTTTTCTTTTGTGTTGTACATTGGTACAACTATGCTTATTTTGGGAGAAATGTCAAAATTTTTTTTCATTTGATTTTTTATATCTGCATCTTTTGGTTCGTTAAATTTTATCCATCCTCCATAATCTCCATATTGAAGGTCTTTCTCTCCTTTTAAAAATCTTATAATTTTTCTAAGAACAGTTTTTATACATTTTTTAACTGTTTTTATAAAACCATATTTTCCAATGTAAAACTTAATTTGATTAATTCTATGTTTTATAATGTTCATTATGTTTCCTTTCGAATTTTTTTAAATTTAATCTCATATTGATCTGAATCTAAGCTTAAATTTTTATTATAATATTCATCTCCTGAAGCTAACTTTTCTTTCCATGTTTCTAAAAACAAATTAATTTCTCTATGAAATCTTTCTATCTTGTCTGGGTCATTATCATTGCCTCTAGACTTAGATTCATAATGTAAAAATTCAACAAATGGATTATAAACTATTAGTTTACCAGTATTTCTTATTCTCAAGCAAAAATCTATATCATTAAATGCAACTGCAAAATCTTCATTCATATATCCAACCTCTTCAAATGTTGATTTTTTAGTCATTATGCAAGCCGCTGTTACTGCATTCATGTTTTGAATTAAATTTTCTCTACCAAAATATCCTGGTTTATCTTTTGGTAATCCTCTAAGCATATGTGCTGCTACTGTACGACAACCAACAATTATTCCTGCATGTTGAATTGTTTCATCTGGGTAATAAAGTTTTACTCCACAAGCACCAACATCATCTCTTTGGCAAAATCCAACCATTTTTTCAAGCCAATCTGGTGTTAATAATTCTGTATCATTGTTTAATTGAACTACAAAATCTGTTTCTATATTTTTTACACCAAAATTTATAATTGCAGAATAATTAAACTCGTGTTTCAACCCTTCTCTTTCATTTTCTTTAGAATATTCTTTACTGCACTCTTTTTCATTTTCTATAAACTTTCCAGTATTATAGTTTAAAATTTTTATTTTATTAGATTTTAATAGTTCTTTATAATAATCAAAAATTTCATCTGTTTCACTATTATTTTCTATTATTATAATTTCATAATTGCTATAAGTTGTTTTACTAAAAATAGAGTTTATACAAGTTTTCAAAGTTTCTACTTCATCTTTATTTGGCATAAGAATAGAAATTTTTGGATTTCCAATCACATCATATTTTATTTGATAAGTACCAGGATTTACTCCATTTGTTACTTCTCCCTTTAAACCTATTCTTGCTAAATGTGCTTCTATAGCCCTTCTTCCTGCCTCTATTGCATACGGTTTTGCCTCTGTTTGCATTGCAGTAGAATTTTTATGAACTCTCCAATGATATAATACTTTAGGAATGTGAACAATATTTTTTGCATTTTCTGTTGCTCTTAAAATCATATCAAAATCTTGAGCTCCATCAAAATCGTGATTAAATCCACCTATTTTATCTATTAATTCTTTTTTAAATACACTATAATGACAAATATAATTATTTGCTCTTAGAGTGTCTGGTGCAAAGTCTGGTTTAAAATGTGGTTCATAATATGGTGCATCTAAGAAATGAAATTTATCTTCGTCTGTATATATAAAATCTACATTCTTGTTTTCATTTATTACTTTTACCACTTCATACAAAGCACTTATATCAAGCATATCATCATGGTCTAGAAGTGAAATGTATTTTCCTGTAGCCATTTTTATTGCTTCATTTGTATTTTCAGAAATTCCTTTATTTTCGCCTAAAAATTTATATTTTATTCTTTTATCATTCTTAGTCATTGATATAATTTCTTCTAATGGTTCTTCACTTCCATCTGCCAGACATAATTCCCAATTTTTGTATGTTTGACAATGTACTGTATATAATAATTCTCTAAAAAATTCTGTATTTGTGTTATAAAGTGGCACTACAATGCTTATTTTTGGTCTTCTTCTAAATTTTGTTTTTTCTTGTTTTTCAATTTCTTGGTCACTTGGTGTATTTTCTTTTATCCATTTTTCATAATCAGAAAATTGATCTTTTTCTTCTCTTTCAAGATTTTTTTCATATTTTAAATATTTTCTGTGATCAATTCCTTTCCAATATTCTGCTGTTTCTTCATCTGATAGTTTATAGTAATTTTCAACTTTTTTAGCATATTTCTTTTCTGTTTGTTTTTTATCATATTCTATTCTTCTTTTTCCACCAGGTGGCATTATTCTATCAATAAATGTTGCACCATTAAAAGGATTAAACATCCATGAAAAGATTCTTACAGGTTTTGTTATTTTCCAAGAAAGTGAGTTAGATATTGCTCTTAATTGATTTGCGTAATTTACAAGTTCTTCATCTTTATCTTTAACAAGTTTCGTTAAGCCTTCTATTCCGCTTTTATAGTTTTCAATATGTTCTTCATATTGTTTAATATTGTTTTCTAAGTTTTGTATATGAGTATTTGCAGAAGATAATCTCTTTTTATAATTATCCAAAATTTCTCTAGTATTTCCTATTTCTCTAACAGTTTCTAGATGAAGATTCCACATGTCTTGATCTACTAAGTCTTCTTGAATTTTATTTTCTAAAACTTCAAAATACTCTACATATTCATTTAAATTTAATAATTCAAATATTTTATCTATGTTCTCATTATTTCTTAGTTCAGTAAAATAAATTATAGCTCTATATAATATAAATTCTACTGGAACATTTTGCTCATACCATTCTTGATCATAAGCATATAGAATATTATCTTTTATCAAGCAATTTTGAAAAATTAGGTCTAGCATTCCATTTTTAGTAAAATGCATTTTTTCTTTTAATTCTAAAGGAAATTTAATTTCATATTTTTCAAATATGTCTTTTCCATCTAGTTTTTCATTTAATAATTTATTTAATACCTTTTCTCTAAATTCTTCGATACTTTTAATGGTTTTTTCTAATCCTTCTCTAAAATAAATTTCCATTAAAACTTTATCAAGAGATTTTGCTTGTTTTAAAAATATACTCTCTATTCCGTCATTTTTAAATTCTCCAAGAACTTCTATATTATTTTTTCTTAATATATCAATATTTTTAAAAATGTTATTTATATGTGTTAAATCGTTATCGTTTGCATATTTATAAACATAATCATTCTTTATAATTGTTTTTATTCTATATTCTTTTTTTCTAGTAATCCCAAAACTAACAAATTTCACATCTTCAAAGTTTTCAGCATTTCCAATTTCAATAAAAAATGAATTTGCAAAAAAAGGAAATAAATTTTTGTCATCTTTTAATATTTGTTTATAAGCATCTCTTTCTGAGAAATTTAAAGCATTTTCTTTATCTACAAAACTTAAATCTCTTGCATCAATACTCTCATTATCTGGCATAAAATCATCTGTAAAAATAACATTTGTTAATTTATAGTCAGGAAGTGCATAATAAATTTTAAATTTTAAATTTAAATCATTTAAAATGTTTTTTATTTTCGTTAATCCTAATATGTTTTCTTTATCTGACACTATTGATAAATATGGTTTTTCTTTGTTAATACTTTCTCCAGTCCAATATTTCATACCGAATTTATTTTTCATAGCTAGAAGAATTTTTCCATCTTTATTTAAACTTTTTTTAGCAAAATTTAATAAATTTAAAATTTCTTCTTTACTACTCAACTTTTCAAAAGTACCTATTAAAACAACATAGTCAAAATCGTTTTCAGGTGCATCACAAATTTGTTCTAGAGATATTGATTTAATTTCTGAAGTTTTTGTCTTTAATTCATTTACTATTTCTTCAGAATTTTCAATTTCTAGAACTTTTTTATTTTTTTCTATTGGATACCAAGAAATTATATTTTTTTCAAATTGTGATAAGATATCTTCCATTTAATATTATCTATGTAAAATTACATAGCTCCTTTATAAATTTAAATTTTAAGTATTCCTTATGTTCTTTAATTTATTTTTTTTATATTTATTTTTGAATCTAATCTAATTAATCCAACTGTACTTTTAGTTGTAATAACTTCAACAAGTAAAGCATCATATTTTCTATCTAAAGCTTCTAAAGAACCTCTTGCATTATATTTTGTACAGCTAAAAGAAAGTGTATATTTTCCTGGCGCTACTGGCACTTTTTGTGTAAACTCTGCAATAGCTATATCTCCTTTTTCAAATGTTCCTGTTGCAATTTTTTCTATATTTGAATTTGTTCCTGTAACATCTTTTCCACTAAAGTCTTTTAAGGTTACTGTAAAAATTGGCTCTTTAACTTGTTTATTGAACTTTACTTTAGATTTAAAAGTTATATAATCTCCATTGTCAAATATATTTGCCGGATTTCCATCTTTATCAAAAACTCCATAGTCTATAACTTCTGCTTCTCTATTTCCATATTCAATCATATTTGGATTTTGATTGAAGTCCTTTTTCCAAGTATTTAAATTATTCTCATTTGAAATTGTTTCTGTGTTTGAAATTATTATTTCTTCATTTTCATTTTTAATGTTTTCATCTGGGTTTAAGCCAACAATTATTTTTTTATATCTATCAATTCCATCTTTTACAGTTCCATCAAAAGTTTTTCTACCATTTTCTAAAATAATAACTCTGTTGCAGTTTGTCATAACATCATTTATATTATGAGTTACAAATATTATTGTTTTTCCATTATTTTTAAATTGTTCGAACTTTTTAAAACATTTAAGTTGAAATGCCATATCTCCAACAGATAGAACTTCATCTACAATTAAGATATCTGGATCAACATTAATTGCACAAGCAAATGCTAAACGAGCAAACATACCTGATGAATATGTTTTTACTGGTTGAGATAAGTGCTCTCCAATATCTGCAAAATCAATTATTTCCTTTTCTTTTGCTTTAATTTCTTCATCTGATAAACCCATAACTTGTCCATGTTGATATATATTTTCATATCCTGTTAAATCTGGGTTAAAAGCTGCTCCAAGTTCTAGAAGTGAACTTATTTTTCCATTTACTTCTATTTCTCCAGCGGTTGGTGAAACAACTCCTGTAATCATTTTCAAAAGAGTAGATTTTCCTGCCCCATTTTTTCCTAAAATTCCTAAAACTTCACCTTTTTTTATTTCCAAATTTAAATTATCTAATGCTTTAAATGTTGTATGTTTTGTGTAAAATGGTAGAATTGCCTCAAGTAGTCTATCTTTTTTCCTTGAAAACATTTTATATTCTTTTACTAAATTAGAAATTTTAATTACTGTATCACTCATTATTTATATTTCCTTTTATTTGTTTTTATCATCACTTTATATTATGATTTTTTCTTAAATTTAAATAAAAATCTTGCTAAAATTGGAATGTTTAAAATTAAAAAGTTTTGCACTGTGTAGCCAAATTCTTCATATTTGTAAAGTTTAAAAAATAATACCCAATTTCTAAAATTAATATTTTTCTTTTTCTCTAGCATTTCATAATATGTTAAGGCTTTCTTATTTAATGTTTTAACATTTTCATCTATAAATTTATCTTCATTTTCAATAAAAGTTTTAAAATGTTGTTTTTTCACATCTATAAATAAAGCTCTTATTTCATCTAAAGTTTTTATTTCATCAGACCTTTTTTTAGAACCTATTTTATTATTTTTATGTTGTCTATATTTTATTAAAGGTTCCTCTATGTAGGTTATTTTTCCTGTTTGACTAAGTATTAATGGAATCCAATAATCATGAAGCACATATTTACTAGTTTTTGGAAGTGGTAAAAATTTATTTATTAAATCTTTTTTTGAAAGCATTGTACAACCAGTGACAAAATTATTTAAGTATAAGCTTTTGAAATTATTGTATTTTTTGATTTTTTTATAAATTCCTTTTAGTTTCCAATAAGATTCATAAATTACTTTTAAATTTTCATCAACGACTTCTAGATCAGAATAAACTAAATCGCTTTCAGTTTCTTCTAAAGTTTTAATTGATTTTTCTATTTTGTTTTCTTTCCAAATGTCATCTTGGTCTGAAAACATATAATATTTTGCTTCTACTTTTTTTAGTAAAAATTCAAAATTTTTTATTATTCCTAAATTTTCTTTTTGAAAAAACAAAACAATTCTATTATCTTTTTTGCTATATTCTTCTAAAATGCTTTTTGTTTTATCTGTTGAACCATCATCTGATATAAGTAATCTAAAATTAGAATAACTTTGAGATAAAATACTGTCTAGCTGTGGTTTTAAATATTTTTCTCCATTATATGTAGCAAGCAAAATATCTACATTTGTATTTTCCATTTATATCCTCTCTTAATTCTTTTTTATAAAACATCTGCAAAATCTTTTTTTGTTTTCTTAAATACTTTATTTCCCCAAAAGAAAATTAAAATTGTTAAAGCCCAAAAGATTATTGTAAATAGGAAATTACTTTCTGTAATGATTGTTGAGTGTTCCATAAATGCTTGTCTAAATCCCTCTACTAAATAAGTAAATGGCATACATTTAAATAAATAAACCAATTTTGAGCCTGCTATAAAATCTAAGTTCCAAATTATTGGTGTAAACCACATACATAATTGAATTACTATTGTAAGTAATTGTGCAAAGTCTGGAACTACAGTAGTTAAAGCCGATGTAAATCTTGTTAAAGCAATTATGAAACAAATTGCACAAAATAGTATATAGATAACATTAATAAAGTTTGGTACATATCCAAATAATGATGCAACAACTACTGCAATTGTAATTAAAAATATACCAATAAAACTAGCAGAAGTAAGTGATATTACAGGAATAATGTCTACTGGAAAGACAACTTTTTTAACTAAATAGCTATAATTTCTAATTGAATTACTTGAAGTTAAAATTGCATCACTGCAAAACATCCACATAGACATTCCTGGTAAAAACCAAACAACATAAGGATATTCTCCACTGCTTCCAGATTTTAAAATATATTGAAATACAATTACATATGTAATCATAAATACAAAAGGCTGTGCAAATCCCCATACTGTTCCTAAGCTTGTATTTGCAAACCTATTTCTAAAATCATTTTTTCCAAGTTTAATTGCTAATTTTCTATTTTTGAAAAGTATTTTAAAAAATTCCATAATTTTTCCTTTTTTACCCAATAATTTTACTCGTGTATTATATCATTTAACCATATCATTTTCAACATTTTAAGAATATTTAATTGTGAATTTTTTGTGCTTAAAAAAAGGTTAAAATGTTAACTTTTTTTAACATTTTAACCTTTTATACATTATTATTTATTTTTTGATTTCTTATTTTATTTCAATTAATTATTTTTTTCAAAATTCCAAGCATCTCTGCAAATATCTTCTAAACTTTTTTCTGTTTTCCAGTTTAATTCTCTTAATGCTTTAGATGGATCTGCATAGCATTCTGCTAAATCTCCTGCTCTTCTTTCAACTATTTTATAATTTACTTTTACATTATTAACTTTTTCAAAAGTTTTTACCATTTCTAAAACACTTACGCCTTTTCCAGAACCTAAATTATAATAGTTTAAACCTTGTTTCATATTTTCTAAAGCTTTCACATGTCCTTTTGCTAAATCAACAACATGAATATAGTCTCTTATTCCTGTACCATCTGGTGTTGGATAATCATCTCCAAATATACTTAGTACTTCTAATTTTCCTGATGCAACTTTCATAATATATGGCATTAAATTATTTGGAATTCCATTTGGTTCTTCTCCTATTAATCCAGATTCATGTGCTCCTACTGGATTAAAATATCTAAGAATAGTAATGTTCCAACTATTATCTGAAGCATATAAATCTTCTAATATTTTCTCTATCATACTCTTTGTTGTTCCATATGGATTAGATGTTTCTCCTCTTCCCATGCTCTCTATACATATAGCTGTTTCTCTGCTTCCATATACAGTTGCTGATGAACTAAATATAAATTTTTTTACATCATATTTTTTCATTATATTTAACAGATTTAATGTACTCATTAAATTATTTGAATAATACATTAATGGTTTTTTTACAGATTCTCCAACTGCTTTATATCCAGCAAAATGTATTACACTATCAATTTTATTTTCTTCAAATACTTTTTCTAAATCTTCTTTATTTAATAAATCATACCTATAAAATTTAAATTTTTTTCCAGTAATTTTCTCTAGTCTTTCTAAAACTTCAATTTTGCTGTTATATAAATTATCTACAATAATTATTTCATTATTTTCCTTTGCAAGTTCAACTACTGTGTGTGAACCAATAAATCCTAAACCACCTGTTACTAATATTTTCATTTTTCAATTTTATATATTAAACTAATATATTCTCCTTATTTATTTAGGTTTTAAGAAAACCTATAAACTTTTTATTTTTCTATGTATTTATAAATTGCATAATTTTCCGTTTCAGTCATTTTCTCAAAGCCGTAATCTTCCATTTTGGCAGTTAAAACAGCTGCTTTTTTAAATACAATGTAATTACATTTTTTGTCTTTAGCAATTTTAGTAATTCCTTCCACATTTCCCGAATTTAATTCTCTCCATGCAGGATTTTCGAAATATTTTCCCTCAGGATCTCTTTTGTATAATAACTCTATGCTAGCATCTATTTGTCTAATATGTGCTACAAGTGTTTCAGGAACAATTGCCTTTTTATATTCTGCTTCATCTGCTCCAATTAATTGCGCTACTAAAACACTTTCATCTGGTAATTTATATAAATTTCCAGTTTTTATAAAATTATTTTGATTATATATAAATTTTCCACTAAATATTATTATTAATATAATTCCAACACATGCTACTACTTGGTTTTTTTTCTCTTGCTCTTTTATAAGCAATACTGAAAAATATGCTATTTCAATTATTAGAGGTATTAGCCAAAAAAGTCTCCAATATGTAGCTTCAAAAAGATTTCCAATTATTTTATGAAATATTGGATTTAAGGTTATAAACATTATTATTATTGGATATAAAACAAATAATAATTTTATTTTTTTATTTTTCTCTTTTAATAAAATGTATAGCATTCCTATTAAAAATAGAGTCATATACATTCCATCACCTTTATATTCTAAAAATGAATTTTTTACTATTTCTATATTTTCTTTTAACATTTTTTCTCCTCATATTATAAAAAATATATTAAGCCATAAATAAGACTTGGCATAGCACAAATTATAGCTTTTCCCATATTTATAAAAAATCTTTTAAATTTAAAATCAGAAAATTCTAGTACAAAGAAAATTACAGCTATTTCTATTGGTATTAATCCTATCGCCATAGTTGTTGTAATATTTGAAGCTAGAGTTAGTATTATAATTAAAATGCAATATATAAATTTATAGTCATTTTTATTTGCCTTCAAAATAAATAATACTATTGCTGGCATCATTAAATTTGCAAGTATAGCTTTTCCTTGCCATATACGAAATAGTAAGAATGCACTAATAGTTCTTACTGAATAACCACTAAACATATTTAAAATGTTAATTATTATTACAAAAATTAATGATGATTTTATGTCTTCATTAAAAAATTCTTTTGCTAAAAGATAATACATACTATAAATTACTGGCAACATAAAAATTGGAAAAATGATATGTGATACTATATCTGGATGCATATTAATTAGTTTTGAAACTATTGCCATAAATAATGGAAAAGGAGCTAATTTATATCTCAAATCCATGTGCTCTCCTGAAGTTGCCCCTGTAGTTGGAGAATATTTATATAATGTATTTGTTTGCAAGGTTGTAGTAATAGAGCCAATATAAAAAGCATCATCATCATCTATATGTGTGTAAACTACAAACATATAAATTTGAAAAACAACTAATATTATGCAAATAATACTTAATAGTTTAGGTACATTTTTTAAGTTTTTTACTATAGTAAAAAACATTTCTTTAAAATTATTTCTATTTACAATTATTGATGCAATCATTAAAATTCCAATTATAAGTATATAAGTAACAAATAGAAAATTAAAACTGCGTCCCAAAAAAATCATTGGAACAGAAATTAACTCACATATAGCAAATTCTACTAAATAACCAATTAATATTGCAAATAACAAATTATTTTTTTCTTTTTCAAGAAAATTTGTTACTAATACTCCTAATAAAAATGGAGCTATAACAAATATAATTAAAGTAATTAAGCCTTTTAAAATCATTTATTTTTCTCCTCTACTTTTTTCCATTTTTTTACATTAAGCTTACTGTTTGCATGCAATAATGGTATTGTAATTACAAAAATTAAACACATTGTATCTACACATCCAATTGAAAATCTTGCTAAGCTTTCAAAACCACAGTAAATAGCAAAGCTAATATAAAGTGAAATATAAAATCTTTTATATTTTGTTCTTAAATTAGATTTCAAAACTTTTCTTAGCACAGTTATATATATGTATAGAAAATAAATTAATTCCATTATCCCACCTGCTACTAAAGCTTCTACATAAAAACTATGAAATTGAGTAACTTCATAATTATTTTCTTTCAATAATTCTAATCCTACAAATCTGCCAATTCCAAATAGCATATTTACTGGTTTTTTTGAAATTGTTTGAAAAGCTAAATTCCAAAATTCACTTCTTCCAGTAAAAGTTTTTATTGAATTTTCTCTTATAAATACTTTTTCTAAAACTTTTATTATTTTTTCTTCAAGATTTGGAAGACGAAGTGTTATCATTCCCCAACATGAAATTGCAATTAAAATTGCTAATAAAACCAATATTATTTTCGTCTTCTTATGTATTTTATTAGTGGTAATGAAAAATAATGTTAGAAAAATTCCTGTGCATAATATTCCTGTTCTTGAAGCTGTTGTTATTAAATTAAATAAAAAGAATAAAAGTACAACACTTAATGCTATTTTTGGCTTTCTTTTATGAGATTTTAAAAATAAAATAATTGTAGAAACTACAGAAAAATATAAGAAACACGCAAATTGATTTCTATGTGCAAAAAAACTTTTTATATCAACTACTCTTGCTTCCCCTTTAAGTCCAAATACTGTTGGCATATATTTAGAATATATTATTAAGTTAACTATACATGCAAGAATCCCAATTAAAACTATTC
Source organism: uncultured Clostridia bacterium (assembly GCA_947628085.1). GTDB lineage: Bacteria > Bacillota > Clostridia > TANB77 > CAG-508 > Scatovivens. The sequence continues at coordinate 5,590 of CANQYM010000005.1, read as the reverse complement.
CCACATAAAAAAGATATATAGATTTTTGTTTTACTTTTATAATGCTTAAAGCACATATAAAAAGCATAGCTATGTTTAATGTTATGCAAGTTATATTTGCTAAATCCATTATTTGAAATTTTCCTTCTAAAAAGTTTTTAACTTGAATTATTAAAGTAATTATAGTAACTATACTTAGTAAAACAATATTTCTTTTAGTTTCTTTTGTTATTTTTGTATTTTTTAAAATAAATAGTGCTAAAAGAATACATTCAACTGCAAACACAATTCCCATTTGTTTTACAGTAACAGCAATAGAATTTGTAGTATTTATATTATTCATAAATAATGGTAAATAATTTAAAAATACTATAATAAATAAAATTATTGGCAATTTGCTTTTATTCAAAATTTTATTTTTCATTTACTTGCTCCTTGTTTATTTCTTTTCTAGATTTTACTAATAATACTATAAATAATATCCACTGAATAACTGATGATATTAAGTTTGCAAAAGTAAATCCTATTAATTCATAATTTTTACTTAAAGTATATCCTAATATTGCAAATGAAGCAAAATATATTATGTATGTAAATACTAGTTTATTTGTATTGCTGTATTTTAATAATACAGATTTTATAAGAGATGTTGCTGTTCCAAAAGCGCTTGTTATTGATATTGGAATTATTAAAATCATTCCATCTAGTAAAAATTCATTGTATAGTATTTTTAAAAAAATATATGTTAGCGGAATTGTAAGAATTGTAACTATTAGCAATACTGGTATATTTGCTAACATTGTAATTTTTATTATTTTTGATTTTTTGTCTTTTTCATTAATGTTTGAAATCCAAGATAATATTACACTTGACATTGGGTTTGTTATTAAGCTTGTAACTTTTGACATGGAAGTTACTGCATAATAAACAGAAACTGAAAGTGCTCCAAACATTGGATATATTAAAAATTTATCAAAATATGCCATTAAATTTGTGAGTAAAGATACAAATCCTAATTTGAAGAATTTTTTTATAGTATTTATCATTTCTTTAGTCTTTTTTAACTTCATTTCTAAAAGATCTGAATTTTTAAGTGCATAGACTATAGAAATTAGCTCTGGTATAAATAGCAATAAATATATATTTTTATAAAAATAAAATAATATTAAACTAATTATAATTCCAACTAAATAGCATAAATTTTGAAAAATTACTTTATTAAATTTTTTCTTTAATCTATAAAAACATGTTGCATATAATCTTACATTAGCCATTAAAATTGTTAATGTAAATAGAATACTACCTATTATACTATATTTTAAATACAATAAGATTGGAAAAACAATTATACAAATTATTGGAGAAATTGTAAGCAATATTCTTGAAAAATCTCCTATTTTTCCCTCTTCTTGATAATTACTATCTTGAACTAACCTAACATTTCCAAGCTCTCCACCTGTTACATTACATATAAGATTTAATATTGATAAATATAATACCATTCCAGCATAAATATCTACATCTACCATTTTTTTAAGCAGTGGCAATAATAGAATTTGCTGAGATGCAATATAAATTCCAAAGCCTATCATATTTAAAACCATATCTGATAAAAAGCTTTTGTATTTTTTTATAAAATTCATATTTATTCCTTTTTTCAACCTTCTATTAGTTTTTCTATTTCTAAATAAGTTTCTTTTCTATTAAATTTTTCTTCTGCTAATTTTCTATTGTTTTTTCCTAGCCTTTCTCTTAAGTCTTTATCTTTACAAAGCTCTTCTATTTTATTAGCTAGTTCTTCTGAATTTCCACATTCTACATTAAATCCAATTTGATAATCTTCAACTAGCTTTCTATATTCTACCGACTCTTGTGTGCTTACAACTGGAAGTCCAGCAGCAGCATAGTCTCCAACTTTATTAATAATACTTTGTGCAGCGCCCTTTGTTATTGGATTTACTGCAATATCACAAGAGCAAAGTTTTCCTACCATTTCTTCATAGTTTAAGTATCCAACAAATTCTGCGTTAATGCCTTTTTCTTTTGCATATTCTTCAAACTCAGCTCTTAAAGGGCCTTTTCCCATTACAACAAATAAAATATTTTTTATATTTTTTTGCTGTAAAATTTTAATACTATCTATAACACATTTTAAATCATAGCTATGTCCTAGTGTGCCAATGTATGCAATTCTAATTACATCATCAAATTTGTCTATTTTATTTTCTTCTTTGCATTTATCAAAATAGTCTAAATCTGTGCCTAAAAACACACTTATTTTATTTTTATATTTTTTATTAACTGTTCCCGCTCTATCTGCATATGTATTTGAAACAGCAACTATGTCATCTGCTGATTTATAAATTTCATTTGCTTTTCTTTCCATTGGGAAAAATATTATACTACTAATTATAGGAATATTAAATACCATTTTAAATGCTTCTGGCCATAAATCTTGAATATCTATAATAAATCTTATATTATTCTTTTTTGCATATTTTGATGTAACATAGGCCACATCTAAAGATGGGATTGCACAATAAATAACATCTGGTTTATCAATTTTTTCTAAATACTTTTCTAAGTTTTTTGCTAAAACATGATGTGAATAAAATCTTCTAAGTGAAACATTTTTCTTATATCCTGGCTCATCAATTAAAGTTATTTTATATCCTTTGTCTTGTATAATGTTAGGATTTCTATGTTGTTTGTTAGTATGAAAAAAATTTGTTGTTATGAGCTCAATATCATTATTTTCTTTTAATTTATCTATTAAATATGTAAATCTACTATTTCCTGTTTCTCCTGGTATTGAAGTATATTGAGCAACAAAAAGAATCTTTTTTTTCATAAACAACCCTCCTATTTTTTTATTTTCTATAAGCTGGAAAAAAGTTTTCATTTTCACTAACATTTTTTATTTCACATAATCTGCTATATGTTTCCTTGTTCCACACCTTTTTTCCTATATAAAAATTCAATTCTTCACTTTTATTAAATGATTTTTTAAATTTTAGAAGTGGACTATTATCTCCTCCATAACCTCCACCTAAGTGAAATTTCTTATATCCTTTTTCACACAACTCTTTTGCTGCTTCATATAAAGATAAATTATTTGCTCCTAAACTCATATAATCTGGATCTGAACCGCTTAAATGATAATTTGCATTTTCTCCATTATAGATTACAATAAGTGAGTTTATAGGTTTTTCATTATAATATGCAGTATAAATTAGTGCATTATTTTTCATATTATTATAAATACTATCAAAAAAAACTTTTGAAAAGAAATAATAATTTGTAGCATTTAATCTTTTCATTGTTTTATTATATAAATCAATAAATTCATTGAGCATTTCTTTAGAAAAGCCAGATTTTACTACTACATTATTTTTCTGTGCTTTTCGTATAGTATTTCTACATTCACTTTTCATATCATTCCAGATTTGTTCTTCGTTTTCTAGCTTTATATAAATAGTTTTTGAAATATTTAAAATTTGATAATCTGTATTATTATATAATTCATAATTATCTGTTAATGGATTTAATCTTAAAAATTCAGAAATTATATTGTTATTTTTACAATATTTTTCAAATTCGCTAAAAAAATATTTTAATAAAGCTTCATCTTTTTCGCCAGCAATATCTACTCCTCCATATCCATAAGGAGTTATAATATCAAAATATTTATCTTTTTCTATTTCATTTTTTAAAGCTTCATCAGTAGTAACATCTCTTTTTAAAAATACATTAAAAACATAATTATCATTATTTTTAGCATAAGCTAAAAAAGGGATTCCCTCTTCATTTTTATAAAAAGCATCTACATATTCCCATTGATAATAAATTTCCTTATTTTGTACTACTTTTTCCCAACTTGCTTTATCTGAAAAGCTTATTACTTCAAAATTCATTTTTTCCCTCTTAAATTATGATTTCCAGTCTAATAGTAATTCTACGTCATTAGTTGAATAACAATATATTTTCTCTTTAAAACAGTTTTTTAACTTATCATTATTAGATAATAAAATAGAATCTTTTTCTATATTTTGTTTTACAGTATTCTTGTCTATTTGAATAATATTATCAAACAAATCTGCTGATATTTTTCTATTTTTTAAGTATTTATCAGCTATATCTTTATTTTCTGTTAATAAATTAATTTTTTTATTTTTATTAACACATTGATATAAATACATTATAAAAAATGTGTCTATTTTTTCTTTAAAACAACTTTCAAAATCAATATAAACTTCATTATATTTAATATCTAAAATATATCTTGCAAAAAATTGTTGGTCTACTTCTATATCAGCATATTGATTAAATAAGTAAGTTACATTTTGATTATCAAAATCTTTTAAAGCCATAAGTGGTAAATTTACGTCTAAACTTCTATTTATTCCAAAAGAACTAGAAAGTCTAGAAGCTATTTCAAGTAATTTGAATTTTCCATTTTTATCTTTTTTTATTTGGAAAAACCAATTTCCCCTAAAATTTATTTCTTTATTTAAAATTTCAGCAATATGCTTAATTTCTTCAGTTATTTCTATTCTTCTAGCATGTATATCTATTCCAGCAAGCATGTTTTCTACTACTCTTGGATTACAAAATAATAAATTTCTATTTTTATCTGTAAAGCAATCTACCCCTACTTCTTCTCCAGGTAGATATTCACAAATTATCATATTTGGTTCGCTTGTTATATATAATTCAAGTTGTTTTTCATTTTCAACTTTGTAAGCGTGTCTTGCACCTTGATCATTATCTTTTTTTATGAAAACAGGAAATGATTTTACTTCATTTGGTTTATACGTTTTTGGAATAAAATCGTACTTTTTCAATTTTTCATATGTTTTACTTTTATATCTGCTAAGTAATGCTGTTTCATAGTCTGAAGAAACATTGTGGCATTAATTTTTTCTTTATTTTCTTGTAAAAATAAAACTAAATCATCATGTTCTGCCATTATAAACTTAAAATTATATTCTTTAATTATATTATTTAAAACTTCTATAAAATTTTCTTCATTCATATTAGGAAGATTATCAATATAATTTTCAAATATGTATTTGCCATGATTTTCATATGTTGAACTTCCCCAAATTTCAAATTCATCATTATTTTTCAATTCTGTATTTATATAAGTTGCAACCATCATTCCACAATTTATCAGCAAAACTCTTTTTTTCAATATTATTTTACTCCACTATAAAACTTTTAACCTTTACTACTTTTTTGCCTATATTGGTCTAAGTCCATTATTGTACCAGTTTCTTCTATTACAATATCTTCTCTTTTTAATACTTTAAAAAAAGTTTTAAATAATATTTTTAAATCATTTATAAAAGTAATATTATTTACATATTTTAAATCATACTCAAATCTTTGTTCCCAAGTTAAAGTATTCCTTCCATTTATTTGAGCAAGTCCTGTTAAACCAGGTCTTACATCATGTCTATGCCTTTCTTCTTGTGTATAAAAAGGTAAATATCTTACAAGTAATGGTCTTGGTCCAATTAAGCTCATATCTCCTTTTAAAATATTAACAAGTTCTGGAAGCTCATCTAGACTTGTACTTCTTAATATTTTTCCAAATTTTGTTAATCTT
>CANQYM010000004.1 GCA_947628085.1 uncultured Clostridia bacterium | reverse complement strand
CGTTATTAACAATATAAGGTACTCAAACTATATATTTTTCAAAAAAGTGTGACATATGATTGACTAACCTACAATAAAATAGATTTTTTAAATATCAAAAATATTGTAAAAAAATTTTTATATGATATAATTTTATATATATTTTTACAAATGAAATAAATGAGGTGTTAAAAATGCTACTTACAAACGAAGAAATATTAAAAAGAAGAATAAAGCAAAATGGCGTAAAACGAGTACTTTTTACAATAATATGTTTGTTAGTTATATTACCATTAATTGCTTATAATGTACTTTTAATTTTAGAACTTAAAGTAATGCCACAAAAAATTATAGACATTAATGGCTTTAAACCATACATCATTACATCAGACATCTTTTCACCAGAATTTTTTAAAGGAGATATAATTACTATAAAAGATGTTTCAATAGAAAATTTAAAACCTGGTGATATAGTGTTCTTCTATAATGGTGAGCAAAAAGAAGTTGCAAAAGTTCAAGAAGTAAATTTAGAAGATAGCATTGTTTCTGTAGTTAGAGAAACAGAAGGAGTAAACTTCTTAAAAGCTTCAGAACTTGTAGGACAATATGACTATACAGTATTTGATTTAGGAATGGTGGTAGCATTTTTACAAGATAAAATTTTATTAGTATATTTATTAATCATTATATATCTATTGTATATGAGAAATAGCTACAAAACAGAAAGAAGTATGATACGTAAAATGAAAAAAGAAATATATGATAAAAAAATACAGAATAGTTAATTAGTAGAACAAAAACATAATATTAAAGAGTAGCAAAATAGATGTTTTAAAAAAATAAAACATCTATTTTTTTGGGATAATAATCAATAAAAATGTATCTTACATATAAAAACAAATGTTTTTTATACTGACCTACCAGTATAAAGATAAAAAGTCAAAAATGTGATATAAATATATAGTAAAAAGAAAGGAAAGACTATGAACGAAAGATTGTATGATTACATGAAAATTACAGATTTAAAAGATATGCTTAAAAAATCTGGAGAAAAATATGGAAATAGAATTGCTTATAAAATAAGAGCAGGCGAAGGAAAATATAAAACATTTACTCATAAAGAAATTAGAGAAATGATAGATGGACTTGGAACAGCATTAATTGATATGGGACTTAAAGGTAAGAAAATAGCTGTAATTGGTGAAAACAGATATGAATGGAATTTGTCTTATTTATCTGTAGTATGTGGAACAGGAATAATTGTTCCATTAGATAAGTCACTTCCAGAAAACGAATTAAGAAGTTTAATAGAGCGTTCAGAAATTGAAGCAATTTTCTATTCAAAAAAATATGATGAAGTGCTAAAAAGAGCAAAATGCGATGGAATAGGAAAACTAAAACACTTAATTTGTATGGATTTAAAAATTCATACAGATGGTGTTTATTCACAAAGCGAATTAATTGAAAAAGGTAAGAAATTAATTAAAGAAGGAAATAGAAGCTTTATAGATGCCAAAATAAATAATGAAATAATGAATATAATGTTATTTACTTCTGGAACAACATCTGCATCTAAAATTGTTGCATTATCACATAAGAATATATGCTCAAATTTAATGGATATAGCTTCTGTTTTAGATGTAAATTGCAATGACACATTTTTATCTTTTCTACCTTTACATCATGTATTTGAATGTACTGTTGGATTTTTATTTGCACTATATTCAGGAGCACAAACTGTATATTGTGATGGTATAAGACATGTAACTGAAAACCTAAAAGAATATAAAGTTTCTGTTATGGCATCTGTTCCAGCAATATATGAAGGAATATTTAAAATAATTAGAAAACAAGCAGAAAAAAATGGTTGTTTAGATAAAATTTTATCAAAGGAAGAAGAATACGCTAATTCTTCAATGGAAGAAAGAAAAAAAGCATTTAAAGAAATTCATGATATGCTTGGTGGAAATCTTAAATTAATGATTAGTGGTGCTGCTGCTCTTGATGCTACAATTGAAAATAAATTTAGACTTCTAGGATTCAATTTAGTACAAGGATATGGACTAACAGAAACATCTCCAGTTGTTGCTGTTGGAAGTAATAAATATAATAAAGTTGGATCCATTGGAAAAGCAGTTCCAAGTGTTCAAGTAAAAATAGATAATCCAGATAAAACAGGAATGGGAGAACTTGTTGTAAAAGGACCAAGTGTTATGCTTGAATATTATGAAAATAAAAAAGCAACAAAAGAAGCCTTAATAGATGATTGGTTTTATACAGGAGATTTAGCAAGAATAGATGATGAAGGATATATTTTTATTTGTGGCAGAAAGAAAAGTGTAATAGTTCTAAAAAATGGAAAAAATATTTTCCCAGAAGAAATGGAAAATTTAGTAAACAGAATTGAAGGTGTAGAGGAATCTTTTATTTTTGGAAAGCAAATGTCTGAAGACAAAAATGATATAAAGATATTTGTTAAAGTAGTTTACAATAGAGAAATTGCAGAAAATGTATATAAAGTTAAAGGTAAAGAAAATATTTATAAAAAAATATCTGAAAGAATAAAAGAAATAAATCAATCTATGCCAAAATATAAAGCAATTAGAGGAATGATATTATCTGAAGAACCACTAATTAAAACAACAACAAATAAAATTAAAAGAGAAAAAAACTTAGAAGTAATAAATAAAGAAAATAAATTTTAAAATTGCAATAATTTTTAGACTTAGAAAAGTAATTAAGATAAAATAAAAAAGGAATAAAATGGAATTAAATACAAAGTTTTTAGGAAAGAATATAGAGTATTATGAAGAAATAGATTCAACTCAAGCAGAAATTTGGAGAAGAATAGAAAAAAATAATACTGAGAATGGAACGATAATTATAGCAAATATTCAAACAAACGGAATTGGAACACATGGAAGAAGTTGGCAAACAGATGAAAAAAATAATATAGCTTTTTCTTTTATGATAGAAGCAAATTGCAATATTTCAAAACTAGAAGGACTAACAAAAGAAATTGCAGAAGTTTTAATAGAAGTTTTTAAAAATCTATATAACATAAATCTTGAAATAAAAGAACCAAATGATTTAGTTTTTAATAGCAAAAAAATAGGTGGCATACTTTGTCAAACAAAATTAAATGGTGAAAATGTAAAATATATTGTTATAGGAATAGGGATAAACACAAATAAAACTTATTTTTCAGAAGATATAATAAATATAGCCTCTTCTATAAAAAAAGAATTTAATATTACTGTAAATAATGATGATGTTATAAAAGAATTTTGCAATTTATTTGAAAAAAGATTAATAAAAAGGATTGGTGAATTTAAATGAAAATAGGATTTTTATTTCCAGGACAAGGTTCACAAACTGTAGGAATGGGAAAAGACTTATATGAAAAATTTGAAGATGTAAGAAATGTTTATGAAAATGTAAAAAACATAACAGGAATAGATGTTAAAGACTTAAGTTTTTATTCAGAAGAAAATGTTTTAAATCAAACTAAAAATACACAAATTTGTATTTTAACTTTAAGTTTAGCAATATTAAAATTATTAGAAAAAGAAAACATAAAAGCAGAAATTTCTAGTGGATTAAGTTTAGGAGAATATTCTGCATTAATATATAGCAAAGCTATTTCTTTTGAAGATGGAGTAAAAATTGTTAAAAACAGAGGAGAATATATGCAAAACTTAGCTCCAGCTGGAGACTGGTCAATGGCAGCAGTTCTAGGAATGACAGAAGAAGAGATTACTGAGCTTTGTAAAAAAGTAAAAAAAGGATTTGCAGTACCAGTAAATTTTAATTGCCCAGGACAAATTGTTGTATCTGGAGATAAAGAAGGAATAGCAGAAGTAGAAACACTTGGAAAAGAGATGGGAGCTAAAAAAGTAAGAGTATTAAATACATCTGGTCCATTTCATACAGAAAAATTAATAGATGCTTCTAATGCTTTAAGAAAAGACTTAGAAGATCTAAAATTTAATAATTTTGAAACAAAAGTTGTTAGAAATTTAGATGGAAAAATTTATGATAAAAATGATGATATGAAAGACATATTGGCAAAACATATAATTAATCCAGTTCATTTTTCAAAAGGACTAGAAACTATGATTAATGAAGGAGTAGATACTTTTATAGAAATTGGACCAGGAAAAACTTTATCTGGATTTGTAAAAAGAATGCAAACTGAAAAAGAATTAACTATTTTAAACATAAACAATGTAGAAACTTATGAAAACACTATAAAAATTTTAAAAGGAGAGAATTAATTATGAGTAAAGTAGCGTTAATAACAGGTGCTGGTAGAGGAATAGGAAAACAAATAGCACTAACACTATCTAAGGAAGGATACAATATAGTTCTAAATTTTAGAACATTAAGTGATGATATTAAAAAATTAAAAAAAGAAATAGAAAGCAATAATGTAGAAGTTTTACTAGCAGAAGGAGATGTTTCAAATTTTGATGACTGCAAGAGATTTGTAGATGATGCAATAGCAAAATTTGGTAAAATTGATGTATTAGTAAACAATGCAGGAATTACAAAAGATATGTTAATTGCTAGAATGAAAGAAGAGGATTTTATACATGTTTTAGACGTAAACTTGGTTGGTACATTTAATGTAACAAAAAATGTAGTAACATATATGATGAAAGCAAGAGAAGGAAGAATAATAAACATATCTTCTGTTGTAGGAATATCTGGAAATGCAGGGCAAGCAAATTATTCTGCATCAAAGGCAGGAATAATTGGATTTACAAAAAGCTTGGCAAAAGAATTATCTTCTAGAAATATTTTAGTAAATGCTATCGCACCTGGATTTATAGAAAGTGATATGACAAATGTTTTAAAAGATGAGTTAAAAGAAGAAATTACAAAAAATATACCTCTTAAAAGAGTTGGAAAACCAGAAGATGTTGCAAATGTTGTTAAATTTTTAGTTTCAAGCGACAGCTCATATATTACAGGTCAAGTTATAAATGTTGATGGTGGAATGTTAATGTAAGGAAAGGTGATATAAAATGGAAAAAAGAGTAGTAATTACAGGATTAGGAACAATAAATCCATTAGGAAAAAATACAAAAGAAACATGGGAAGGAATTAAAGAAAAAAGATGTGGAATAGATGCAATAACATCATTTGATACAACAGGATATAAATGTTCTTTAGCAGGAGAAGTAAAAAACTACAATCCAGCAGATTATTTAGATTTAAAGCAATCAAAAAGATTAGATAGAAGTTCACAATTTGCAATAATTGCAGCAAGAGAAGCAATGGCAGATAGCGGAGTAAATCATGAGAACACAGATTTTGAAAGAGTGGGAGCATTTATAAGTTCTGGTATTGCAGGAATTCAAACAATTGAAGAGCAATGTGAAGTTTGCAATGTAAAAGGTTATAATAGATTATCTCCAATGTTTATTCCAATGGTAATTGCAAATATGCCAGCAGGAAATGTAACAATAGATTTAGGATTAAAAGGTGAATCTATATCAATAGTAACAGCATGTGCTTCATCAACACATGCAATTGGAGAAGCTTTTAAAACTATAAAAGAAGGAACAGAAGATGTAATTTTAGCAGGAGGAACAGAAGCTTCTATTTGCAGACTTGGAATTGCAGGATTTGAAAATATGAAAGCTTTATCTACTTCTCAAGATAAGAATAGAGCAAGTATTCCTTTTGATAAAGAAAGAACAGGCTTTATTATGGGAGAAGGAGGAGCAGTACTTGTTTTAGAAGAATTAGAACATGCTAAAAAAAGAAATGCAAAAATTTATGCAGAAGTTATTGGCTATGGAGCAACTTCTGATGCATATCATATAACTTCTCCAGCACCAGATGGCGAAGGCGCAGCAAGAGCAATGAAAAGAGCTATGGAAAATGCTGGAATTACTCCAAAAGATATAGATTATATAAATGCACACGGAACATCAACACATTTAAATGATATGTATGAAACTATGGCTATAAAAACAGCTTTTGGAGAAGAAAGCAAAAATGTGATGGTAAGCTCAACAAAAGGAAACACAGGACATCTTTTAGGAGCAGCAGGAGCAATTGAAGCGATCTTTTCAGTTAAAGCAATTGAAGATGGAATTGTTCCACCAACAATTAATTACAAAGTAAAAGATGAAGATTGTGATTTAGATATTGTTCCAAATGAACCTAGAAAAAAAGATTTAAATATTGTTATGTCTAATTCTTTAGGATTTGGAGGACATAACGCAAGTATTATAATAAAAAAATATGTAGATTAAAGAAAGGAGATATGGTTATTTAAATTATTTTAAATATATCATAAAAGAGAATTATGGAATATGAGAAAATAAAGCAATTAATGGACGATATGGGAAATTCAAAATTAACTTCTATTGATATTGATTTTCCAGACGGAACTAAAATTAGTATGAAAAAAGAACCAAAAGAAACAATAACAAAAGTAGAGAATGTTATTTTAGAACCTAAAGAAGAGTCAGAAAAAGAAAATAGTCAAAAATTAGATGAAGAAGTAGAAGAAAACTATAATTTAGTAAAATCACCAATGGTTGGAACTTTTTATCTTAAACCATCACCAGATTCAAAGCCTTATGTTGAAGTTGGAAAAAAAGTTAAAAAAGGTGATGTTCTTTGCATAATTGAAGCAATGAAATTAATGAATGAAATAGAGTCTGAATTAGATGGAGAAATTTCTGAAATTTTAGTAGAAGATGGAAGTCCAGTTGAATATGGAAAACCATTATTTAAGATAAAATAGAATATATAAGAGGTAAAAAAATGCTTAATAAAGAAGAAATTAAAAAAATAATTCCACAAAGAGAACCATTTTTAATGATAGATGAAGTTGAAACTTTTATTCCAGGAGATAGTGCAACAGCATATAAACATGTAAATGAAGAAGAATGGTATTTTAAAGGACATTTTCCAGGAAATCCAATAATGCCAGGAGTTTTAATTACAGAAAGTTTGGCTCAAACAGGAGCAGTTGCTATTCTTAGCATGGAAGAAAATAAAGGTAAAAATGCTTTATTTGGTGGAATAGATAAAATGAAATTTAAAAAAATGGTAGTACCAGGAGACACTTTAAAATTAGAAGTTAAAATAATTAAAAGAAAAGGCCCAATAGGAGTTGGAGAAGCTATAGCAACAGTAGATGGAAAAGTTGCAGCTAAAGGAGAACTTACTTTTGCAGTTGTATAATTAGTTTGCAAAAATCAAGAAAGGAATGAATTTTAAAATGAATAAAATTTTAATTGCAAACAGAGGAGAAATAGCAGTTAGAATAATAAGAGCTTGTAAAGAAATGAATATAAAAACAGTTGCAGTATATTCAGAAGCAGATAGAGATGCGCTTCATACACGTTTAGCAGATGAAGCAATATGCATAGGACCTGCAAATTCTTCAAAAAGCTATTTGAATTTTAAAAATATAATAGAAGCAGCAAACATAACTGGAGCAGATTGTATTCATCCAGGATTTGGATTTTTATCAGAAAACAGTAGATTTGCTCAAATTTGTGAAGAATCAAATATTAAATTTATAGGTCCATCATATAAAGTAATTGAACTTATGGGAAATAAATCAAATGCTAAAGAACTTATGAAATCTGTTGGAGTCCCAGTTGTTCCAGGTTCAGAAGGAACTGTAAAAAATGTAGAAGATGCTATAAAAATAGCAGAAAAAATAGGATATCCAGTTATGCTAAAAGCAGTAGCAGGTGGTGGAGGAAAAGGAATTCGTGTTGTAAATTCTCAAAATGAATTAATAACAAGCTATAATCTTGTTAAACAAGAAGCAAATATTTCTTTCAATAATGATGAAATTTATATGGAAAAATTTATTCAAAATCCAAGACACGTAGAAATACAAATTCTAGCAGATGAACATGGAAATGTTATTCATTTAGGAGAAAGAGATTGTTCAATTCAAAGAAGAAATCAAAAAATACTTGAAGAAACACCTTCAACTGCTATTGATGATAAATTAAGAAATAAAATGGGAGAATCAGCAATAAAAGCAGCTAAAGCATCTGGATATACTAGTTGTGGAACAATAGAGTTTTTAGTAGATAAAGACAAAAACTTTTATTTTATGGAAATGAATACAAGAATTCAAGTTGAACATCCTATAACAGAAATGAGAACTGGAATTGATATAGTTAAACAACAAATAAAAATTGCTGCAGGTGAAGAATTAAAAATAAAGCAGAAAAATGTCGAATTTAGAGGACATAGTATTGAATGTAGAATTAATGCTGAAAATCCAAATAAAAAATTTATGCCTTGCCCTGGAACAATTACAGGATTAAACCTACCAGGAGGAAATGGTGTAAGAGTAGATACAGCAATTTATGAAGGCTATACAATTCCACCAAATTATGATTCTATGATTGCTAAAATAATAACACATGGAGATACAAGAAATGAAGCTATTAGCAAAATGAAAAGAGCTTTAGAAGAAACAGTTATTGAAGGTGTGGAAACAAATATAGATTTTCTTTTTGAAATAATTACAAATCCAAACTTTATAAGAGGAAATTTTGATACATCTTTTATTGAAAAGGAAATTTTAGAAAATAATTAATTTATAAAAATAAAAGGAAGTGAAAAGTTTTAATGATAGTAGACAAAATGAAAAAAAGAGCACCAACAGCTAAAAATAAGAAAAACAATGTTGACATACAAGTTGGAAAATGGGTTAAGTGCGATAAATGTCAGGAAATTATTTATAAAGAAGATTTACGAAAAAATTTAAATATTTGCACTAATTGTGGTGCTTATTTTAGAATGCATATAAATAGAAGACTAGAAACTGTTATAGATGAAGGAACGCATAAAAGATTTGACTTAAACTTAGATACAACAAATCCATTAGGATTAGAAGACTACACAAAGAAAATAAAAGCTTTAAGAGAAAAAACTGGGTTACAAGAAGCGGTAAGTGCTGGAACAGGAAAAATAAATGGAGAAGATGTTGTTATTTGTGTAATGGATAGCGGATTCTTAATGGGAAGTATGGGAGTTGTTGTTGGCGAAAAAATAACATATTCCATTGAAAAAGCAATAGAGCTTAAACTTCCAATAATAATATTTTGTGTTTCTGGTGGCGCTAGAATGCAAGAAGGAATTATATCTTTAATGCAAATGGCAAAAACAACATCAGCTATTTCAAAATTAAATGAAGCAGGTCTTTTATATATTTCTGTTTTAACAGATCCAACTTATGGAGGAGTAACAGCTTCTTTTGCAAGTATAGCAGATATTGTTTTAGCAGAACCAGGAGCAATGATTGGTTTTGCTGGTAAAAGAGTAATAGAGCAAACAATAGGAGAATCACTTCCAGAAGGTTTCCAAACAGCAGAGTTCTTATTAGAACACGGATTTATAGATAAAATTGTTGAAAGAAAAGATTTAAAAGATACTTTATCAAAATTAATTAAATTGCACAAAAGCAATTAATAAATTTCATAAAACTTAAAAGAACATAAGATTTTAGCAAAATGATGAGTAATTTAAGGAGGAATTTTATGAGTAAAATAACAGCTTGGGAAAAAGTAGAAATTGCAAGATCACCTAAAAGAAAAACAGCTTTAGATTATATAGAAAAAATTTTTGATGAATTTATTGAACTTCATGGAGATAGAAATTTTAAAGATGACAAAGCAATTGTTTGTGGATTAGGAAGAATTGGAAATCAAAATTATACTATAATAGCAGAACAAAAAGGTAGAACAACTAAAGAAAATATTGAAAGAAATTTTGGTATGCCAAATCCTGAAAGTTATAGAAAAGGCATTAGATTTATGAAACAAGCAGAAAAATTCAAAAGACCTATTATAACTTTTATAGATACAAAAGGAGCATATCCAGGTGTTGGAGCTGAAGAAAGAGGGCAACGGTGAAGCAATAGCAAGCTCAATGTTAGAACTTGCAAAAGTTAAAGTTCCAGTTATTGCAATAGTAATTGGAGAAGGCTCAAGTGGTGGAGCATTAGCCTTAGGTTTAGGAAATAAAGTTTTAATGCTTGAAAATGCGATTTATTCAATATTATCTCCAGAAGGATATGCAAGTATTCTTTGGAAAGATTCATCAAGAGTTAAAGAAGCTGCTGAAAAAATGAAACTAACAGCACAAGACTTGTATGATTTAAAAGTTATTGATAAAATTATTAAAGAACCAAAAGAAATAAATGATGAAGCTTTTGATAAAGTAATTAAGTCTATAAAAAAAGAAATAAAAGATACAATAGCTGAAATGAAAGAAATGAGTTCTGAAGAGATTGTGGAGCAGAGGTATAATAAGTTTAGGAATATGGGTGAATATATTACTTTAAATTAAAAAATAATTATTTGTTAGCTTAAATTTTCTCCTATGCTATAAATATAATTTTTTAGTGACTTGGTGTCGCAATCTTCTTTTTTAAAAAATAAACAAAATGAAGATTGCTCCAATCGCACTTCGCTTACGCTTCGTTTGGGTTGTTGCACATAATTTTAAAATTAAAAATTCTCTTAATGTATTATATATCTTTTGTAAATGACTTGCTGTCGCAATCAAAGATTGCTCCAATCGCACTTCGCTTACGCTCGTTTGGTCGCTGCGCGTCATTTTAAAAAGATATATAATACATTAAGAGAATAAATAAAATAAAAGAAAATAATATAAAATAATATAAAAAGGAGAAAGAAAATGTTATTAGAAGGAAAGAAAATATTGATTATGGGAATTAGAAATAAGTGGAGTATTGCTTTTGGTATTGCAAAATCTGCATATGAAAATGGAGCAAAACTTATTTTTACATATATGGGTGAAGAAAACAAAGACAAAATAGAAGAACTTGTTTCTGAATTTGAAGGAAGTAAATGCTATGTATTAGATGGAGCTTCTGAAGATAATTTAGTTAGAGAAGTTTTTGAAAAAATAAAGAAAGAAAATGGAAAAGTAGACGGAATAGTTCATGCTATAGCACATGCAAATACAGAAGATTTAAGAAATGATTTTATTTTTACTAGTAAAGATGGATTTTCTCATGCATGTGATGTTAGTGCTTATTCCTTTGTATTAGTTTCAAGAATGGCTAAAGAATTAGATATGCTTAATGAAAATGCAAGTTTAGTTACTTTAACATATCATGGTTCTACAAAAGTATTAGAAGGATATAATGTAATGGGAATAGCAAAAGCTGCATTAGAAGCAAGTGTTAGATATTTAGCAGAAAATTTAGGAAAAGAAGGAATGAGAGTAAATGCTGTTTCTGCAGGGCCTATCAAAACTTTATCAGCAAAAGGAATAAAAGATTTTAACAGTATTTTAACTGTTGTAGAAGAAAAATCTCCATTACACAGAAACGTAACAACAACAGAAGTTGGAAATGTTGCAACATTTTTATTAAGTGAAATGTCAAGTTCTGTTACAGGCCAAGTAATTTATGCAGATAGTGGATATAATATAATGGGTGTATAATTTTGAAAATATTCTGTTTTTCTGGTATAATTATAACTAGCAACTTGGAAACCCTGCACATAGAAAGGGGGAACTTTTATGACTAAGAAAGAGATTTCTTTAAGTTATAAAGTCCTAACAGTTACCTCGTTGTTAGTCGGAATTATACTAAATATAAGAAAAACAAATTCAATTATATCTCTCTTGTCCTATTATACTCTACAAAGCAATATCATATGCTTGATTGCGTTTTTGTCATATATATTTATGGAGTTACGGAAAAAGAGATATAAAAGTGATGTGTATTACCTAATAAAAGGAGCAATCGTAATAACCATAGTCATAACAGCTTTGGTATATCGAGTAGCTCTGGCGCCAAATGGTTTTCAAATGGATTCTTTAGAAAAGTCCATAAACAACAAAATTGTCGCTGATTTTATGGTGCACACACTATCACCTCTGCTTGTTCTATTTGACTATATATTATTTGACGAAAAGGGCAGATTTAAAAAATATTATCCAGTAATATGGCTTATTCTACCTCTCAACTATGTGATTTATGTATATACATATAGTTTTTTGGGAGGACAATTTTATGGGATCGGTGGGTCAAGGAAATATGCCTACTTTTTCTTGGATTATGAAGTATTAGGCCTCACTGGTGTTATGAAATGGATAATAGTGATATCAATTTTTATTATGATTATTTCTTATGTACTTGTATTTTTCGATTATCTAATGGGTAAGAAAAAGAGACCACGCTAAGAGGTCTCTTTTTTTCTATAAAAGGAAATAATTGTAATATTATTGCGTAAAAAAAGAAATAATAAAAGAAAATTAGTATTGAAAAAAAATTATTTTATAATATAATATATAAGGATTTTATTATATTTTTTTATATAAAGTACATTATAGAAATAGGAGTGTTTAAAGTATGAATAAAGAATATAAAATTGTAGATAGTGTGGAAAGTTTGGAAGAGACTATAAAAAGCGTTAAAGAAGCTCAAAAAGAATTTTCTAAATTCACACAAGAAAAAGTAGATAAAATATTTTTAGCTGCTGCTATTGCCGCAAATCAAGCAAGAATTCCACTTGCTAAAATGGCAGTTGAAGAAACTGGAATGGGTGTTGTAGAAGATAAAATAATTAAAAATCATTATGCCTCAGAATATATTTATAATAAATATAAAAATGAAAAAACATGTGGCATATTAGAAGAAGATCCTGCTTATGGAATAAAGAAAGTTGCAGAGCCTATTGGGTTAATAGGAGCTGTTATTCCAACAACAAATCCAACTTCTACTGCTATTTTTAAAACATTAATTTCTTTAAAAACAAGAAATGGAATTATAATAAGTCCACATCCAAGGGCTAAAAAGTCAACAATAGAAGCTGCAAAAATAGTTTTAGAAGCAGCTGTAAAAGCAGGAGCACCAAAAGGAATAATTGCATGGATAGATGTTCCTTCACTAGAACTTACAAATACATTAATGCAAAACTCAGACATAATTTTAGCTACAGGTGGACCTGGAATGGTTAAATCTGCATATTCTAGTGGAAAACCAGCATTGGGCGTTGGTGCAGGAAATACACCAGCTGTAATTGATGAAACTGCAAATATTTTGCTAGCAGTAAATTCAATAATTCATTCTAAAACTTTTGATAATGGTATGATATGTGCTTCAGAGCAATCTGTTATTGTATTAAATAGCATTTACGATAAAGTAAAAGAAGAATTTGAAAAAAGAGGATGTTATTTCTTAAATGATAAAGAAATAGATAAAGTTAGAAAAACAATTATTATAAATGGAGCATTAAATGCAAAAATTGTTGGACAAAAGGCATCTAAAATTGCTGAACTTTCAGGAATTGAAGTACCAGAAAGTACAAAAATATTAATAGGAGAAGTTGAAAGCGTTGATATTTCAGAAGAATTTGCACATGAAAAATTATCGCCAGTTTTAGCTATGTATAGAGCAAACGATTTTGATGATGCAATAGGTAAAGCTGTTCATTTAATTGAAGATGGCGGACTTGGACATACAACTTCTTTATATATAAATACAATTACTGAAAAAGAAAAAATTGAAAAATTTTATACAAATATGAAAACTTATAGAGTTTTAATAAATACACCATCATCACAAGGAGGTATTGGAGATTTATATAACTTTAAATTAACACCTTCTCTAACACTTCGGTTGTGGTTCTTGGGGTGGAAATTCAGTTTCAGAAAATGTAGGAATAAAACATTTAATAAATATAAAAACAGTTGCAGAAAGGAGAGAAAATATGCTTTGGTTTAGAACACCTGAAAAGGTATATATTAAAAAAGGTTGCTTGCCAGTTGCTTTAGAAGAATTAAAATATGTAATGGATAAAAAGAAAGTGTTTATAGTTACAGATACATTTCTTTTTGAAAATGGTTATACAAAATGTATAACGGATAAATTAAATGAACTAGGAATTGAACACACAACTTTTTCAAATGTAGCGCCAGACCCAACTTTAGAGTGTGCAATAGAAGGAACAAAGGCTATGAATGAATTTAAACCAGATTGCATTATTGCAATTGGTGGTGGTTCTGCAATGGATGCTGGAAAAATTATGTGGGTTATGTATGAACATCCAGAAGTAGATTTTATGGATATGGCAATGAGATTTATGGATATAAGAAAAAGAGTTTATACTTTCCCTAAAATGGGTGAAAAAGCATATTTTATTGCTATCCCAACATCAGCAGGTACTGGATCAGAAGTAACACCATTTGCTGTTATAACAGATGAAAAAACAGGAACAAAATATCCTTTAGCAGATTATGAACTAATGCCTAAAATGGCAATAGTTGATGCAGATTTAATGATGAATGCACCAAAAGGATTAACATCTGCTTCTGGTATAGATGCAGTAACACATTCATTAGAAGCTTATGCATCAATGATGGCAACAGAATATACAGATGGATTAGCAATTCAATCTTTAAAAATGATATTTGAATATCTTCCAAGAGCTTACGATAATGGAGCAAATGATCCAGAAGCCAGAGAAAAAATGGCTAATGCTGCAACAATGGCTGGTATGGCTTTTGCAAATGCATTTTTAGGTGTATGTCATTCAATGGCACATAAATTAGGAGCATTTCATCACTTACCACACGGAATTGCAAATGCATTAATGATTGACCATGTTTTAAGATTTAATTCAGCAGAAGTTCCAGCAAAAATGGGTACATTTCCTCAATATGACCATCCACATACTTTAAGAAGATATGCAGAAATAGCAGAAGCCTTAAATTTAGGTGGAAATAATGACGAAGAAAAATTAAATAATTTAATAAAAGCAATTGATGAATTAAAAGATAAAATTGGCATAAAGAAAACAATTAAAGATTATGGAGTTGATGAAAAGTATTTCTTAGACAAATTAGATGAAATGACAGAGCAAGCTTTTGATGACCAATGTACAGGAGCAAATCCAAGATTACCATTAATGAGCGAAATTAAGGAAATGTATTTAAAAGCATATTATGGAGGTGAAGAATAATGTATTTAAATTTGGATAACAAAATAGCTGAAAGAAAAACAAAAGAAGTTTATAGAGATGGAGATAAAACTATAAAATTATTTGTTGAAAATTATTCAAAGGCAGCTATTTTAAATGAAGCGTTAAATCAAGCAAGAGTAGAAGAAGGAACAGATTTAAATGTACCAAAACTTATTGAAGTTAGTAGAATTGATAATAGATGGGCTTTAGTTTCAGAATATGTTGAAGGTACAACATTAGATCAATTAATGAGAGAGCATCCTGAAAAGGAAGAAGAATATTTAAACTGGTTTGTTGATATACAACTTTATATATTATCAAAACAAGTACATTCATTAAACAGAATAAAAGATAAATATAAAAGATTAATAAATGAAGCAGATAATATAAGTGGTGATGCAAAATATGAATTATTGCAAAGATTAGATGGAATGAAAGATCACACAAAATTATGTCATGGAGATTATAACCCAAGCAATGTTGTAATAAAACCAGATGGATCAGCTTGTATATTAGATTGGGCACATGTAACACAAGGAAATGCATCAGCAGATGTAGCAAGAACTTATTTATTATTTTCAATAGAAGGAAAAGAAGATTTAGCAGATAAATATTTAAACTTATTTGCAGAAAAAAGCGGAATTTCAAAAGCTAATATTCAAAGATGGATTCCAATTGTAGCTGCTGCTCAAAAGGCAAAAGGTATTGAAGAAGAGCAAGAGTTCTTGAGTAAGTGGATTGATGTTATAGATTTTCAATAAAATTTTTAGAAGTCGATTTAAGAAATTGACTTCTTTTTTATATTTTCTTATTTAAAAGTAGTACTTATATATAACTTTATCTCGTGACTTGGTGTCGCAATCTTCTTTTTTAAAACAAATAAAAGGAAGATTGCTCCAATCGCCCTCCGCATACGCTTCGGTTGGTCGCTTACGCGTCACTTATAAAGTAATATATAAGTACTACTTTTTTAAAAATAAATTTTTTGTAAAAAATATATTTTTCTAATGAAAAAATATGTCTTATGTTATATAATTGTAATGTAAATTTAATGAGTAGATGAAACTTTTTATGAAACTTTTTGTATCTAATAAATGTATTATAAATATATAGTATTTTTAATATATTGGAGGAGAAAAAGTTGGCAAAACACGAGACAATATATGAAAAAAACAATAAACTAAATAAAAAGAAGGTACTTTTAGTAATTTTAGTAATATTGACTATTACTTTAGCAGTTGTAGTTTTGAAATTTGATTTAATACATAAAGCATATTTATTTATAAAACCAATAAGAATAGAAAATATTGAAATCAGTTTAGATAACAACGAATTAGAACCAGGAGAAACAGCTGATATAAATACAAAAATTACACCAGAAGATTTTACAAAAAGCAATTTAGTTTGGCATAGTACAGATGAAAACATTATTGAAGTTGTAGATCGGAGAAATCACAGCTAAACAAAATGGAAAAGCAAGCATTTATTTAACTGATGATTCTGGAGAAACAGAAATTTCTAGTAATAAATTAGACTTAGAATGTTTAATTAAAATTAAAGATGTAGAAATAACAAATGCTATAGATAGTTTGAAATTAGGAGATATTTATAAACTAGAAACAAAAGTACTTCCAGAAGATTCCACTTATAAAGATTTAACTTATGAGTCTTCAAATATTGAAATCGCAAGCATAGATGATAATGGAAACATAATTGCAAATGCAATTGGACAAGTTACAATTACTATAAAAGATTATAAAGAAAACGTATTAAAAAGTTTTGATATAGAAGTTAAAAAAATACCTGTTGAGCAAATTACATTAGATGATACAGAAGTAACTCTTGGAAAAGGACAAGAATATATTATAAATTCCAAAGTTATGCCAATAGAAGCTACATATACAGATGTTGAATGGAAAAGCTCAGATGAAAATATTGCAACAATAAATAATAGAAAAATAAAAGCTCTATTAGAAGGAACTGCAAAAATAACAGCAGTAACAGATCAAGGAGAAAAAGAAGCTAGCTTAACAGTTAATGTCTCAAAAGATGCTCCTTCAAATACAAAATTATATGCAAATGGAAGATACAATATTAGAACTGGTGCAAGCACAGACTATACAATTTTAGCTACAACATCTCAATATGAACAAATTGAATTTTTGCAAGACACAAAAAATGGTTGGAAAAAAGTTAGAAACGAAAAGGGTGTTGTTGGATATACTCTAGTAAAATCAAATTATTATCTTAAAGAAAAGCCAGAAGAACCTACAAATACATCTGTTGAAGAACCAGAAAATTTAGTAACGAGCTATCACATAGAAAATGTTCCTTATTTAAATCAAATATCTTTAGGCTATCCAACAGGTTGCGAAGCTGTTTCAGCAACTATGGTATTAAAATATAAAGGATTTGATGTTTCAACAAAAAATATTATAGATAATATGAAATTAGGAACAAAGAAATATAAAGGCGAAGACGGAAACTGGTATGGTGGAAATCCTTTTGAAGAGTTTGTTGGAAATCCAAGTTTAGGATTAAGTAAAGGCTCTTATGGAGTTTTTGCTAAACCTATTGCAAGTGCTATGTCTAATTATGCAGGAGAAAAAGTTAAAAACATTTCTGGATGCTCTGAAAAAGCTCTATTAAATTGTGTTAGTAAAGGTAATCCAGTAGTTGTTTGGTGTGTAAAAAATGCTGGTAATTTAAGCGAAGGTGTAACATGGACTTATGAGGATAGAAGTGGAACTTTTCAAGAATTAGTTGGAGAACATTGTGCAGTTTTAATTGGATATGATGAAGATTATGTTTATTTAAATGATCCTTCTGCTGGAAGTAATGTAAAACAAAGTAGGAGTAAATTTATAAGTAATTGGAAAAGACTATATAGTCAAGCTATTGTAGTTGAGTAATAAAGGTTTATAGGTAAAGCCATAGTTAAAAACCTAAATTTATTCTAATAAAGGAAAAAATATATGAAAAAGAAAATTATAATTTTTGTTCTAATTTTAGTATTTATACTTTTAGTAGTTTTTGGGGTTGTATTTTCTATTAATAAGGCAAAAGAAAATCAAATGCAAACTATAAAAACATTTTATTCATACATAAATGAACAAAAATATGAAGAAATGTATGAAATGCTTTCAAAAGAATCTAAAGATAAGTTTTCAAAAGAAGATTTTGTAACAAGAAATAAAAACATTTATGAAGGAATAGGAACAGCTTCTCTTGAAATAAATAATTTAGAAATAACTGAAAAAGAAGACAATAAAATTAATTTATCTTATAAAGAAAAATTCTATACATCTGCTGGAGAAATAAATTTAGACAATAAAGCTCAAATTGTAAAAGAAGAAAAAGAATATAAAATAAACTGGTCTTCAAAATTAATTTTCCCAGAATTAGAAGAAAATTATAAAGTTAGAATATCAACTTTAAGAGGAAAAAGAGGTTCAATTTTAGATAGAAACGGCAAAGAATTAGCTTATGATGGCTCTATTTCTCAAGTTGGAATTGTGCCAGGAAAATTAGGAGATAACAAAGAACAAAATATATCTAAAATTTCAGAATTATTAGATGTTTCAGTAGAAAAAATAGAAAATTCACTTAGTGCGTCTTATGTTAAAGATGATACTTTTGTTCCGATAAAAAAAATATCTAAAAATTCTCCTATTAAAGAACAATTACTACAAATTCCAGGAGTCTTGATAAATAGCATAGACGGAAGAGTTTATAATTTAGGAGAAGAAGCAGCACATCTAGTAGGATATATTCAACCAATTAATGAACAAGAATTAGAAAGCCATGAAGGACAAAATTATACATCTTCTAGTTTAATTGGTAAATCTGGCCTAGAATATGCTTTTGAACAAAAAATAAGAGCAATAGATGGAGCAGAAATATATATTGAAGATGAAAATGGAGATAGAGTAAAAACAATTGTAACTCAAGATAAGAAAGACGGAGAAAGTATTCAAACTACTATAGATTTTGATCTTCAAAAAAGTTTTTATGATCAAATGAAAAATGATAAAGGCTTCTTTGTTGTAATGAATCCAGAAACTGGAGAAGTTTTAGCATTAGTTAGCACACCTTCATTTGATTCTAATGACTTTATTTTAGGTATGACTACTGAAAAGTGGAATTCATTAAATGTAGATGAAAATAAACCTTTATATAATCGTTTTAAACAAAGCTATTGCCCAGGTTCAACTTTTAAACCTATAACAGCTTTAATTGGTCTATCAGAAGGAGTAATAGATTCTAATACTGAATTTACTTATTCAGGAACAAGTTGGCAAAAAGATAAAGGCTGGGGAGATTACTTTATTACTACTTTAACACAATATAATGAAGCTAAAAATGTTGAAAATGCATTAATTCGTTCAGATAACATATTCTTTGCACAACTTGCTTTAAAAATAGGAGAAGATGAATTTTCAGAAAAATTAAATGAATTAAAATTTGGAGAAGAAATAGATTTTCCAATTACTTTAAAAGCTTCTCAATATTTAAATAAAGATAGTAAATTTACAGAAGCAAAGCTTGCAAATTCTGGATATGGACAAGGAGATGTATTGGTAAATCCTATTCATATGGCATCAATATATTCTATGCTTGTAAATGATGGAAAAATGATAAAACCATATTTGGAATTTAAATATGATAATAAACCAGAATATATAAAAGAAAATGTTTTTTCAAATGAAGCAATAGAAAAAGTTAAAACTGCATTACTTAAAGTTGTTGAAACACCACAAGGAACTGCACATGATGCTAAAATACAAGGACTTGAAATGCTAGGAAAAACTGGAACTGCAGAACTTAAAAAATCAAAAGACGATACAGAAAGTGGAACTTTAGGATGGTTTAACTGTATAACATTAAATCGTGAAGGTGGAAACTTACTTATTGTTGGTATGGTAGAAAATGTGCAAAACAATACTAGTGGTGGAAGTCATTATGTAATTTCAAAAATTAAAAATGTATTAAATAAATAAAAAAATTATATTTTTTGAAACCAAAACCTATTCTAATTTGTATTAATAGTAGATAGGAGGAATTTTAAATGCAGAAACAAAAGGAAAATTATATTAAAGAAACAATCAATAAATATGCAGATATGGTTTATAAAATAGCTATTACAAGATGTGGAACTATTGAAAATGCAGAAGATATATTTCAAGAAGTATTTTTAAAATTTAGTGAAAAAATGCCTAAGTTTGAAAGTGATGAGCATAAAAAAGCTTGGCTCATTCGAGTTACAATAAATTTAACGAAAAATATTAAAAATAATAATTGGAATAAAAGAGTTGTTTTTTTAGATGAAAATATTCCTTTTGAAGAAAAAGAAGAAGCAGATGTCTTTTCTGCAGTGTGTGAACTTCCTCTAAACTACAAAACAGTTATATATCTTTCTTATTATGAAGGATATAAAGTAAAAGAGATAGCAAGTCTTATGAATACAAACGAAAATACAGTGAAAACATGGCTATCTCGTGCGAGAGAAATTTTGAAGGAAAAATTAGAAGGAGGTTTTGAAGATGAATAAAGATAATTATAAAAAAGCCTTAGACCAAATTCATGCAAGTGATAAATTAAAAGAAAAAACTTTTGAAAAAATAAATAATCATAAAAAAATAGATGTTATAAAAATTTTATCAATGGTGGCAGTTGTAGTTATAGTATTTTCAGTTTCAATTTTTGAATTTCAAAACTTAAAACACGAAGAAAATGAAACTACTACTCCAATTACTAATACAGAAATGCTAGCAAAAAACAATCTTCCACGATTTGAAAGTATGGAAGAGCTAAGAGAAGTTTTAAGTGAAAACCAAAAAGCCACACGAGGATATAACGGAGAATTACAAGAAGAAACTATTACTGATTCAATCGCTAAATCAACTACAGCAAATGATGTTGCTTTTTATGAAGAAAAATCAAGTTTAGATTATTCTAGAACAAATACGCAAGTAGAAAATGTTGATGAGGCAGACATTGTAAAAACTGATGGAACATACATCTATTATATTACTAACAATATAGTTTATATTATTAAAGCAGACAGTCTAGACCTAATTACATTTTTAAAATATGATGATAATCAAACATCAAGATTTTCTCCTTATCAGTTATATATAAACGAAAATAAAATGATAGTTTTAGGAAATTATTGTGAATACACAGAAAATACTTCAAGAGCTGAAGCAAGCATTGCTTATGACTATGTAAGTATAAGCAATAAAAATATAGCAAAAGCAATTGTTTATGATATCACAGATAGAAGCAATCCTGAAATAATAAGAGAAGTTGGATTAGATGGAACCTATATTAATTCTAGAATGATTGGAGATAACATATATTTTATAAGCAGAAAATATTTTAGTTTTTATAGTGATGAATTAAAAGATGAGGAAATTTTACCAGTAACTTATGATTCTTCAATGTCAAAGGGATATTCAAATATTTCTTATAAAGACATTGCATATTTTTCAGGTACTCAAAATTATGACTATATGTTAGTTGGTGGATTTAATATAAACAACAAAGAAGAAGTAAAAGTAGAAAGCTTTTTTGGAGCAAGTAATGATGTGTATGCAAGTGAGAAAAGTTTATATATAACACAACTTTCTTATGGAAAAAATTATACTTATAATGGATGCAAAACAATTATTTATAAGTTTGACTTAGATTCTACTAATATTAATTTAGTGGCAAAAGGAGAAGTTGAAGGACATATAAAGAATCAATTTTCAATGGATGAATATGATGGATTCTTAAGAATTGCTACAACTATTGAAACATATGATGAACCAATAAGTGAAGTGAGAGATGAAAAGACTGTTACAGTTAACATTGGAGAAAGAAAAACTAAAAATGCATTATTTATATTAAATGATGAACTAAAAGAAGTAGGAAAAATAGATGATTTAGCTCCAGATGAGCAAATATATTCAGTTAGATTTATGGGAAAAATTGGATATATTGTTACTTTTAAAGAATTAGATCCATTGTTTGTAATTGATTTATCAAATCCTGAAAATCCTGTAATAAAAGGAGAATTAAAAATTCCAGGATATAGCTCATATCTACATCCTTATGATGAAAATCACATAATTGGAATTGGTCATAACACAAAACAAAACAGTAGTGGAGGAATAACAAATACAAATATGAAAATATCTATGTTTGATGTTTCAGACTTAGAAAATCCTAAAGAAATTTTCTCAGAAGATATAGGCGGAAGCTATGCATATTCAGAACTAGAATATAATCATAAAGTTTTATTTTATAGCAAAACAAAAGACTTAATAGGATTTCCAATAACTCTTAGAGAATCAAATTATAAAAATGATAGAAATGGATTTATAATTTTTAAAATTGACTTAGAAAATGGAAAATTTGAAAAACATGGAGAAATATTACAAGAAATAGATTATAGAACAAACATTGATAGAGCAATTTATATAGAAAATAAGTTATATACATTGGCAGATACACAAATTGTTTCTTATGATTTAAATAGCTTAGAAGAAATCAAAAAATTAAATATAGAAAAATAAAAAAATATCTCTATTTAGTAAAAACACTAAATAGAGATATTTTTTAATACTTACAACAAAAAGTACAAATTATTTTTTCTCCTAAACTTATAATTGTAGAGACTAAGAAAAATGCTACAACTCCAACAAGAAAAGTAGTAGATATTAAACAAGGTTTTAAGCAAATTGTTAAAGCAAAAAAACTGCTAATTATTGCACCTAAGGAATTAGCTACTAAATTTGTTTTATAAATTAATTCACATTCTTTTTTATTATTACAAAAAACTGAAACAATTATTGAAAATATTCCAAGTATTCCGAATATTAAAGTGATATAAACTAATGTTAAAATTGAAGTTATTTTTTCAGCATAAAATAAAGCAGAGATTGAAATAGCTAAAAACAAGCTAATAATAAAATTATATATAATGTTTTTTTCTTTAAACATAAATAATCCCTCCTTTGTTATATGATATGATGCTTTTTTTAAATAGTGTGAAATAATTATTACAAAAATATTAAATTAGGGAAAAGAAAGCATAAAATTGTTGACGAAGAAAGGTTTGAAATGATATAATATCTTACGATAATTGTACAAATAATAATATTTAAGGGGGATTTATGAAACTAAAAAGATTTATTGTAATTTTAATAATTGCTGTAATACTAGTTGCACAATTTGCATGGTTAAAATTCAACAATAAAGTATATGCAGCTGATGATATTAAAGAAACAGTTGCAACAAAATACTTTTTTAACCAATTAACAAAAGAGTCAAAAGAATTTTATTATGCAATGGAAGAAATGCTTGAAGATGGAAGTTTCAAAACAGGAAATACAAATTATGATCTTGTAGAAAACAATCGTGTTACACAAGAACAACTTTCAGCTTATGCAAACGGTTCACAAGATTTACTTTTATCAATGGGAGCAGCAAGAGATGCGTTTGTAGCTGATCACCCAGATGTATTCTATGTAGATTTTGATTATTTAACATTAAGAGTAACTTCAAAAGAAGGAACATATCATGCTACATTAGGAACAGGTAGAG
The DNA here is from genome assembly GCA_947628085.1 of uncultured Clostridia bacterium. GTDB lineage: Bacteria > Bacillota > Clostridia > TANB77 > CAG-508 > Scatovivens. The sequence continues at coordinate 156,960 of CANQYM010000004.1, read as the reverse complement.
GAGACACATATCGTAATAAAGCATTCTTAAATAAAAGTGTTCAAGAAATAGAAAAATCAATTTCAGCTGTTAATAAAAGAGTAGATGAAATTGTTCAAGGTGCTAAAGACCTTCAAATTGAAGAAAATCAAAATATGGTTGAACAACAAGTAAAATATGTTCATGACCAAATAATTTATAATGCAGACTACACTTATGAAGGCGAAGCAAAAGACGGAGCAAGTGACTATAACGTAAGAAATGTTTATGGTGCATTTGTTGCAAATGAAACAGGAGAAGAAAACATATTAGATAGCAATCCTGAAACAAAAGCAAATGGACAAATGGTTTGTGAAGGATATGCTAGAGCTGTAAAAATGGTTTTAGATAAATTAAATATTCCTTGTATTCTAGTAACTGGAATTTACAAACATACAGAAGAAGAACTAGAACCACATATGTGGAATTATGTTCAACTAGAAGATGGAAAATGGTATGCAGTTGATGCAACATTTGATGACCCATCTACAGGAACTGAAAAATCAGAATACCTATTAGTAGGAGATGATAAAGTAGGTGCAAAACATGTTCCAACAGGAATAATGTCTGAATCAAATTATGAATTTACATATCCAAAACTTCAAACAACAAGTGATAAATTTGAACCAGTTTACAACACAGATGGATTACTTGTTGAATTAGATGACGAAGCTTATGATCAAGATGAGGATGTAGATGCAGGTATATTCAGAATAAGTTATAAAAATATGGGATATAAAGCTGCTGCAGAGCAAGGATACTACATAGTAGCAAATTATTATCAATATTATCCAGGAACAGATAACTGGATAGAGTCTGGATGGGGATATTTACGTACAGACTTTGAATTATATCCAATTGAAGATATAACAGATGAAAACGGAAATTCATATTTACAAACATCTATTTCAAATTGTAAATATATACAAGTTGCAGTTACAGATATTGCACCTGCACCACATAATCCACAAGAAAGAGATCCAAACAAAATTGCTAGAGAAACAACTTATTTTGGAACTCCAAGTTCATTTATAGTAATGTCAGATAAAATATATAATCCAAATGGAGATTATGTTGCACCACCTTATGTTAAAACAGTTACACCAATAGTAAATTCAACATTATATATTGGAAGTACATATCGTGTAACAGTAGAATATGATGATGTATTAATACCAACTGGAAGTAAAGAAGATATAAAAATGACAGTTTCTGTACCTTCTTCTCCAAATAATGATTTAAATAAATACTATACAGTAGAAAATTTTGAATTTGATGGAATAAGCACATTTTCATTTGATTTCACACCAAGTGAAATGTATGAAGATGATTCAGTATATTATCTAATATCTTTCAAAGGTGTTGTTGGAGCAAGAAGTGGAAAAGTTCCAAATGATTTATCTTACTTCTGTGCTCATAGATGTGATGCTTATGCTTTAAGAGCTTCACAAGGAGTTGATTGGAATGTATTTGGTAAACCACAATTAATGGAAAATACAGACCTTTCTACAAATGGATGGCAAACAAGTGAAGGAGAAACTTTAGATGATTTAGCAGATTCTCTAAAACACAGAATGGCTCTTGTTGCTATAAGAGCAGATGATGCACAAGTTAAAGAAATGAATAAAGTTTTAGGAGAAGATGAAACAACTGGACAAGATACAGTTCTATCAGAAGAAACATATAATATAAAACTTACATTATGTAAAAAACAAGTTATAAGTACAGGACAAAAGGTTAGAGTTCGTCTTGGATTCCCTCCAGGATATGGTCCTGAAGATGAAGGCGTTACATTTAAAGCATACCACTTCACCAAAAATGATCAAGGACAAATAATAAGTGTTGAAGAAATACCTGTTGTTGTTACAAAACTTGGACTAATCGTTATGTGCGATTCATTTAGTCCATTCACAATAGCAGCAGTTGAAGCAAAAGAAGAAGAACCATCTCAAACAAAAACAGTTGTACTTTCTGGTACTACAGGTGGAACAATTGCTGTAAGTGGTCAAGAAAATGAAACAGTATTCACATTAGAACCAGAAGAATCACTAACAGTTAATATAAATCCAACAGAAGGATATGAATTAGACGAAGTTGTAGTTGGAGATCAAGTAAAAGATTTACAAAATACTATAACAATTAATTATGAAGATTTAACAGAAGAAACAACTATGGTAAAAGCAGCATTTGCTACAGTAGCAACTCGTGAAACAGAAAAAGAAAGCGGATTAGAAGTTGTAGCTCAACCAGTAGTTGCAGAACCTAAATTTACTGTTAAACTTACAACAGATTTATCAGATACAGATAAATTAGTTCCAGGAGAAGAATTTACAGTTACAGCATCAATAGATTCACTTACAGATGTTGGAGAAGGATTACTTGCAGTTGGAGGAAAACTTACATTTGATACTTCTATATTAGAAGTAGTTGATGGATCTTTAAAAGGAAATGATAACTGGAATTTATCTCAAGAAAATTATAATTTAGATAATTTTAAATTTATTACAGATAGCAATAAATATATAAAAGAACCAGGTGAAGTATTTACTATTAGATTTAGAGTAAAATCTGATGTTACAACAGAAGGATTTACCTCTATTCAATTAATAGACTTAGAAGGTTCAGCAGGAATTAAAGGTGCTGAAGAAGAAATTACACCTACTAAAGCAACTGCAGTTGGTACACAAGTAAGTGTTAACATTGAAAAAGTTGTAGAAAAAGATACATTAACATCAAGTGTTTATGATGTTGGAGAACACTACATAACAAAAGTTGAATCAAATACAACTGTTGCTCAATTTAAAGAAAACTTATCTTACTCAAAAGAACCTGTAATAACAAAAACATCAGCAGATGGAAAAGAAGAACATCTAAATGACAATGATTTAGTTACAACAGGAACAAAAATTAAAGTTGGCAATGATATAACATGCACAGTTATAATTACTGGTGATGTTGATGGCGATGGACAATCAATGGGAGTAAATGATATAGGTAGAATTAAATTACATTATATTGATAAAACAGAATTATTAGGAGTATATTATATGGCTGCAGATTTAGACGGAGACGATGATATAGATCTTAACGATTTAGCAAAAATGAAATTAATATATATAGGCAGTGTACAAGTTCCAAAAGAAAATTAGTAAAATCAATCATTAGGTAGGAATTATTCTTACCTAATGATTAAAATAAATTATTTATTCTAAAGGAGAAAAAATGAAAACTATACAAAAATTAGTTTCTTTAGTAATGTTATTAATAGTTACGTTAGTTGCTGTATCAACAACTGTAAATGCAGATACAACTAAGCTAAATGTTACTATGGAATTAAAAAGTTCTAAAACAAGTTTCCAAGTAGGAGAAGAGTTTGTAGTAACTCTTCATGTAAAAGCAAATGATCCAATAATAGCTATTGGTGGTTATCTAGAATATGACAAGAATAATCTTGAATACATAGGAATGCAAGGACAAAATGGTTGGGATACACCTTCTATTAATCCAGACAATGGAAAATTTGTTACAACTGGAAGTAAGATAGAGTCTTTTGAAGCTGATGTTTTTACAATAACATTTAAAGCAAAAAATCAAGCTAGTAATGTGAAAATAACTTTAACAGGACTTGAAGCTGGAGATGGAGGAAATGGAACTGTTACTGATTTAACAGATACTGTTACAGTTTCAATAGTAAGTGGTCAATCTCAAAATCCAAGTGGTCCAGAAGGCCCTGGAATTGAGGAACCAGATAATCCAAGCAATCCAGATAATCCAAATACTCCAGATACACCTAGCTCAGGAGATACAAATACAAACACAAATAATAATGGTGGAAATAATAACAACAATAATAACAATAATAACAATAGTAATAATAATAGTAATAATAACACAAATACAAACACAAATACCAATACCAATACAAATACTAATACAAATAACTCAAAAAGTAATACTTCAAATCAAAGTGATAACTTAGTAAATAAATCTATACCTAAAACAGGTAGTGGAAGTATGTTTGTTGTTGGATTAATTGTTATAGCAATTGTTATAGGAATAGTTTATTTCTATAAATTAAAAATTTTAAATGTTAATATGAATAATAGAAGAAATAAACGTTAATAAAAATATAAATGAATTCAATTTATTAAATAAAAATTTAGTAGATTGAATTCTTTTTTTATCTTAAATTTTATATAGCTTTGAAACAATATTGTTACAAATAGGCTTAAAAGTAACGAAAATTTAATTGACTTTTTAAATAGTATAGTATAAGTTTATTATATATATTTATTTATAGGAAGGAATTTGTTATGGTAGAAGAATTATATAACAATATTGGCGGTGACTATAGTAAAGCAATAGGAAGAATGCAAGATGATGAAAGAATAAAGAAATATTTAAAATTTTTCCTTTATGATGAATCTTTTTCTCAATTAAAAAATGGAATCGAAAGCAAAAATTGTGAAGAAGCATTTAAAGGAGCACATACTTTAAAAGGTGTTTCTCAAAATATGTCTTTTGAAGTTTTGTCTACAAAAGTAATTGAAATTACAGAAGAACTAAGAGCTGGAAATTTAGAAACAGCAACAAGTTTATTCCCAGAAATAGAAAAAACTTATGAAAAAGTTATTAGTGAAATTAAAAAAATTGTAGAAATGTAAAGAAGGTAAGAAATATGGAAAGAGATACATTACTTATTGCAGATGATGTAATGATTAATAGAGAATTATTAAAAGACATATTCGAAAACGAATATAAATTATTAGAAGCAACAAATGGTGAAGAAGCCATAAAATTGCTAGATGAACATAAAGATGAAATAGCTTTATTATTTTTAGATTTAGTTATGCCTATAAAAACAGGACTAGATGTAATGGTACATATGTCTTTAAATGATATGATGAACACTATTCCTGTAATAATGATTACAGGTGAGGCAACAGCAGAAACTGATGTTAAAGCTTATGAATTAGGTGCATCAGATATTATTTATAAGCCTTTTGAACCTGCTGTTGTAAAGCGTAGAACAAAAAATATAATTGAATTATTTAGAAAAAGAATGTCAATTGAAAAGGAATTAGAACAAAGAACAGAAGAGCTCTTTGAAAGCAAGAAAAAACTAGAACAAAGCAATGATTTTTTAATTAATGCATTAAGCTCTGTAGTTGAATTTAGAAGCTTAGAATCTGGTGAGCATATTCAAAGAGTTAAAAAACTTACAAAAATAATGCTAAAATATTGGAAAGCACTATATCCAGAAGATAATTTTTCAGATGATCAAATAGAGTTAATAGTTAATGCATCAGCTCTTCATGATATAGGGAAAATTGCAATACCAGATAATATTTTAATGAAACCAGGAAAGCTTACAGACGAAGAGTATGCAGAAATGAAAAAACATACTATATACGGATGTCAAATGTTAGAAAACTTTAAACAAGAAGAAAATGAATTTTATAAATATTGTTATGACATTTGTAGATATCATCATGAAAGATATGATGGTAGAGGATATCCAGATGGATTAAAAGGAGATGAAATACCTATTTGGGCACAAGTAGTATCAATAGTTGATGTTTATGATGCACTTGTTAGCAAAAGAGTTTATAAGGCTTCTTTTTCAATAGAAGAAGCTATTAGTATGATTCATGAAGGAAAGTGTGGTATTTTTTCACCTAAATTATTGCATTGTTTTGATGCAGCTAAAGATGAAATAATTTCACACACTGAAAAAGTGAATTAATAAATTAGTTGGAGGAAAAGTATTTTGAATAGTAAAAAGACAAACGAAAAAATAAAGGCCAATACAAAGAAAAACAAAGATGCTATTAAAAAAATGAAAATTAGTAATTTTATAACAACAATTGTTACATTAATTATTATTTTTGTGGTTTTATTTATATTTAGTTTAATATATAAAACAATAGCAAATAGAATAATTTCAAACTCACTTAGTAATATGAATGAATTATCAAGACATGATGAAAAAAATATAAGATCAAGTTTGGAATATAGATTTAGAGAAATAGAAGGTCTTGCAAATGTAGTAAGACTATTAGAATATGATAATATTGAAGATGTACTTGAATATTTAGATATAAAAGTTGAAACTTTAAATGGATTAGATGCAGTGCTTGTTGCAGATGATGGTACAAAACTTAATAGTTTATTTGAAGTTACTGAAGATAAAGAACTACTAGATTATGCAAATAGTCAGGAAGATAGATTTTTAACTACAAAAAATATTGAAGATCCAGAAACAGGTGAAACAAAGAATGTTTTGTTATTAGGAATAAGAATAGAACCTTTTACAGTTGAGGATAAAAATTTTGTTTATGCTGCTTGTTACTATGATACAAATTCATTAAGAGATGATTTAAGGATAAAAAGCTTTAATAATACAGGTTATAGTAGTGTTATAGACTTTGATGGAAATTATATTGTTTCTGAAAAACAAGATACCGATATTTATGAAAGAGACAATTTTTTTAACATAATAGAAAAGGCCGATATACATGGAGATTTAACAATAGATCAAATCAGAGAAAAAATGAAAAATAATGAGTCATTTAATATTGAATATTACTTTGAAAACGAAGAAAGATTAATGACTTTTACACCTATGAACGGCAATATCGATTGGTATTTTGTTATGGTAGTTCCTAGAGCAGTTTTAGAAGTTCAAAGTAATAGTTTCTTTCAAATTATATTAATTTTAACTTTAGGAATTTTATTTACAATGACAATTTTATTATTAGTAGTACTTAGAAATAAATCACAAAAGAAATTAATAAATGTTGAAATGAAACACCGTGATGAATTACAAGAAGCTTTAATGTTAGCTGAGCAAGCCAATATTGCTAAAACTACATTTTTAAATAATATGTCACACGATATTCGTACACCAATGAATGCAATTATTGGTTTTACGAATTTAGCTATCACTCATATTGATAGCCCAGAAAGAATTAAAGATTATTTAGAAAAAATTAATCAATCTTCTAATCATTTATTATCATTAATAAATGATGTGTTAGATATGAGCAGAATAGAGTCAGGAAAAGTAAGTATTGAAGAAAAAGAAGAAAATATGGCTGATATTCTTCATGGAATTAGAAATATTATACAAGCTGACATTCATGCAAAGCAATTAGAATTTTTTATAAATACAGTTAATGTTGTTGATGAAGATATTTATTGTGATAAATTACGTCTAAATCAAGTTCTTTTAAATCTTTTATCAAATGCATTAAAATTTACACCTCCAGGTGGAACAATTTCACTTATTATTACTGAAAAAAATGTTAATAAAAAAGGTGTTGCAACTTATGAGTTTAGAGTAAAAGATACTGGTATAGGAATAGGAAAAGATTTTTTAAATGCAATATTTGAACCTTTTGCGAGAGAAAGAAATTCAACAGTAAGCGGAATTCAAGGAACCGGACTTGGAATGGCAATAACAAAAAATATTGTAGATATGATGAATGGAAAAATTGAAGTTCAAAGTGAAGTGGGAAAAGGAACAGAATTTATTGTTACATTAAATTTAAGACTACAAAAAGAAAGTAAAAAAATTGTAGAAGTAGAAAGCTTAAAAGGAATAAGAGCTTTAGTTGTAGATGATGATTTAGATGCTTGTAAAAGTGTTAGCCATATGTTAAGACAAATGGGAATGAAATCTGAATGGACAATGTATGGTAAAGAAGCTGTGGCTAGAACTGAAGAAGCAATGCAAATTGGAGATAAATATGAAATTTATATTATAGACTGGCTAATGCCAGATATGAATGGAATTGAAACAACAAGGAGAATTAGAAATTTAGTTGGAAAAGATGCACCAATAATAATACTTTCTGCTTATGATTGGTCTGAAATTGAAAAAGAAGCAAAAGAAGCTGGAGTAACAGATTTTGTTGGAAAACCTTTATTCCTATCTGATTTAGAACGAAGCTTAAAACGAGCTTATGGAAAAACTAAAGATGAAGAAATAGTTACAGACTTAGTAATGCAAGACGACTTTAAGGGAAAAAGAATTCTTTTAGTTGAAGATAATATGATGAACAGAGAAATTTCAACAGAGTATCTACAAGATTTTGGTTTCTTAGTAGAAAATGCTGAAAATGGAAAAGAAGCTTGTGAAATGTTAAAAAATTCTAATCCTGGATTTTTTGATTTAGTTCTTATGGATATTCAAATGCCAATTATGAACGGATATGAAGCAACAAGAGAAATTAGAAAATTTGAAAATAAAGAATTAGCTAATATACCAATTTTAGCAATGACTGCAAATGCTTTTGATGAAGATAAAAAAGCAGCTAAAGAAGCTGGAATGAATGGACATCTTTCTAAACCAATAGACATACCAGAACTTATAAAAATGCTAAAAGAGGTTCTAAAGAATAGATAATCCTAGAAATGTTAGAATAACCTTACAAATTTGTAAGGTTATTTTTTATCTATTATGTTATAATGACCAAAAAGGAGGTAAAAATGCAAAGAATATTAATAGTAGAAGATGATGAAAAATTAAGAAATGAATTAGAAATATTTTTAACTAATAATGGATATAGTGTAGAAAGTTTAAAGACTTTTAATAACACTATTTTAGATATACTAAATAAAAGACCAGATTTAGTTTTGTTAGATATAAATCTGCCAGGTGTAGATGGTGAATTTGTTTGCAAAGAAATTAGAAAAACTTCTAATATGCCAATTATAATAATAACATCTAAAAATAATGAAATAGATGAATTGCTTTCTATAAATTATGGTGCAGATCATTACATTACAAAGCCTTTTAATATTCAAATTTTACTTGCTAAAATTGCTTCTCTTTTAAGAAGAAGTACCTTAACATTGCAGGAAAAGATTGAAGCAAGAGACTTTATTTTAAACATATCTAGAAGTGTAATAGAAAAAGATGGAAAAGAAATAGAACTTACAAAAAATGAATTTAAAATTTTAAAATATTTGCTAGAAAGACAAAATAAAATAGTTTCAAGAGAGGAAATAATGGACTATTTATGGGATAGTGAGAGCTTTGTTGATGACAATACTTTAACTGTAAACATTACAAGGCTTAGAAACAAATTAGAAGAAATGAACTTAAAAGAAATATTAGAAACTAAAAGAGGGCAAGGCTATATTTTAATTCAAAAATAATTATAAAAGAGGTTTTTATGAGTTTTAAAGAATTTATTAAAGATAAACTTATAGAAATAAGTTTATTAATATTTGGTTTAATTACAATAGAAATATTTTTAATGATATATCCTATTGGAAAATTTTTAAAAATTTATATACCAACATGTATTTTAAGTTTTTATTTTGCATCAATTATTGTTGAATATGTAAATAAAAATAGATATTATAAGAAACTACTTACATTACTTTATGAACTAGATGATAAATATTTAATTAATGAAATTACTGAGAAATCAAATTTTGCTGAAGGAAAAGTAATGAACGAAATTTTGGAAGAAGTAAACAAATCAATGATTGAAAATGTTAATAAATATAAATATTCTCTAGAAGATTATAAAGAATATATTGAAATGTGGATTCACGAAATAAAACTTCCAATAGCTACTAGTAAAATGATAGTCGAAAACAATAAAAATGAAGTAACCAAAAACATAGATGAAGAAATAGATAAAATAGAAAACTATGTAGAACAAGCTCTTTTCTATGCAAGAAGCAATACAGTTGAAAAAGATTACTACATAAGAAAAACTTCTTTTAGTGAAATTGTAAATGAAGTAATTTTAAAAAACAAATCTTTTATGCTAGAGGGTAAAGTTTCAGTTAATTTACATGATTTAGATTTAAATATAAACACAGATAGTAAATGGATTGTTTTTATTTTAAATCAAATTATTCAAAATAGTATTAAATATAAAAAGCTAAATGAAAATTTAGAAATAGAAATATATGCAAATGAAGGAAAAGAAAACATAGCTTTATATCTAAAAGATAATGGAATGGGAATAAAGCAAGGAGAAGTACCAAGAGTTTTTGAAAAAGGTTTTACTGGAACAAATGGTAGAATTATAAATAAAAAATCAACAGGAATAGGACTTTTTCTTTGTAAAAAATTATGTGACAAGCTTGGAATTTTAATAAGTATATCTTCAGAAGAAAACATTGGAACAGAAGCAAAATTAGTTTTTCCAAATAGCAGTTATATAGATATGAAATAAGTAATCTTACAAAAAAGTAAGAAAACTGTAAGTAAAATCGATTGTAGCTTTTTAAAAGAATTTTTATAATAAATTTAGTCTTAAAATTTATTATATTGAAGGAAGGTTTTTAAATGGAAAAAATTTTAGAAGTAAAAAACATCGAAAAATATTATGGAAATAAATCTAATTTAACAAAAGCAATAGATAATATTAGTTTTGATGTAAACTCAGGAGAATTTGTCGGAATAATGGGAGCTTCAGGCTCTGGAAAAACAACACTTTTAAATTGTATAGCTACAATAGATAAAGTAACAAGTGGACACATTTTTGTAGGAAACAAAGAAATTACAAAACTAAAAGGAAACTCTTTAAATAAATTTAGAAGAGAAGAACTTCGGATTTATCTTTCAAGATTTCAATTTATTAGATACATTAACTTGCTATGAAAATATTGCTTTAGCTTTAACAATTCAAAGAATAAATCCACATGAAATTGAAAAAAGAGTTTTAAATATTGCAGATAAATTAGAGATAAGAGATATTCTAAAAAAATATCCTTATCAAATTTCAGGTGGTCAAAAGCAAAGAGTAGCATCTTGTAGAGCAATTATAACAAATCCTAAAATGGTTTTAGCAGATGAGCCTACAGGAGCATTAGATTCAAAATCAGCAAGACAATTATTAGAAAATTTTGAATTCTTAAATAAAAATTTAAATGCAACTATATTAATGGTTACACATGATGCTTTTACAGCTTCTTATGCAAATAGAATTTTATTTATTAAAGATGGAAAAATTTTTAATGAATTAATAAAAGGAACAGATACAAGAAAAGATTTTTTCGAAAAAATAATTGATGTTCAAACACTTCTTGGAGGTGATTTAAATGCTTGTTTTTAAATTATCTCTTAAAAACATGAAAAAGAGTATAAAAGATTATGCTATATATTTTTTAACATTAGTTTTAGGTGTAGCAATTTTTTATATGTTTAATTCTTTAGATAGTCAAGAAGCAATGCTTGAAGTGTCTAAAAGTACACATGAGCTAATAAAATTAATGATTTCAATGCTTGGAATAGTATCTGTTTTTGTAGCAATAGTGCTAGGACTACTTATAGTATATGCAAACAATTTTTTAATAAATCGAAGGAAAAAAGAATTTGGAATATATATGACTCTTCGGAATGGGAAAGGGAGATATATCTAAAATAATACTACTTGAAACAATTTTAGTTGGAATAATATCTCTTATAATTGGACTTATAATAGGTATTTTTGCATCACAATTTATGTCTATAATTATTGCAAAATTATTTGAAGCAGATATGAGTAAATTTAAATTTGTGTTTTCAAAAGATAGCACAATAAAAACTTGCATTTATTTTGCTGTAATGTATATTGCTGTAATGTTTTTTAATACAATAACTATTTCTAGATATAAACTAATTAATTTATTAAATGCAAACAAGAAAAATGAAACTGTAAAATTTAGAAATCCTATTTTGGCAATTTTTGTTTTCATAGTAGGAGTAGTAGTTTTAGGATATGCTTATTATATAGTAACTGCAAGAGCAAATACTTTAAGAGTTTCTGTAGATCTTCTAAAACCAATTTTAATGGGAATATTTGGAACTATTGCAATATTCTGGTCATTATCTGGTTTTATTTTAACAACTATTCAAAAGCTTAAAAAAGTGTATTTAAAAGATACAAATATGTTTGTATTAAGACAAATAAATAATAAAATAAATACAACAGTAATTAGTATGAGCGTAATTTGTTTAATGTTATTTATGACAATCACAATTTTATCATCAAGTTTAGCTCTAAGAAATTCTATGCAAAAAGATTTGATTGAAATGACACCAATGGATATTAACTTAGAAAAAATGGCAAATATTCCCGAAATTTATAGAAATGCTTATGGTGGAAAAGTAAAATCTACTGAAGCACAAAGAGAAGATTCAAAAATGCCTATATCTGAAACTTTAAAAAATAATGGATTTGATATGAACGTTTTAAAAGATATTGTAGAAATTCCAATTTATGCTACAAATGATTTAACCATAGAAACTTTTTTAGGAGATCAGTTTGAAGAAATTGATAAAGAATTTCCATATCTTATTTATTCATCAGCTGAAAAAATTATAAAAATTTCTGATTATAATAAAATAGCAGAAGCCTATGGAATAGAAAAATATGAGTTAAATGATGATGAATATATTATGGTATGTGAATTTGAAAATCAAGTAGATATAAGAAATAGAGCATTAGCGGATGGAAAAAACTTTTTACAAATAGCAGGAAAAACATATAAATCAAAATATAATGAATGTAAAAAAGGATTCTATGAAATGTCTAGTTCTCATACAAACATAGGATTTTTGTTAGTTCCAGATAACTGCAATTTAACAGAAGATATGAAAGAAACATATTTTTTAACTGCAAATTATAATGCAGAAACTGATGAGGAAAAAGAGAAAATAGAAGAAATATTTTCTGGAAATAGTGGAACTTCAAGTTTAATAACATCACTAGATAAGAATGGAATAAATTTAGATGGAATGACTAAAATTTCACTTGTTGAGGCAAGTTTAGGATTAGTAACAATAATAATATTTATTGCAATTTATTTAGGAACTATATTCTTAATAGCAAGTAGTGTTATTTTAGCATTAAAACAACTAACTGAAAGCTCTGATAATAAACAAAGATATACTATTTTAAGAAAAATAGGTTGTGATGAGAAAATGATAAATAAATCTTTATTTATTCAAATAGGAATATTTTTCATCTTGCCACTTGCTTTAGCTATAATTCATTCTATTTTTGGAATACAATTTGCATTAAATCTTTTATCTGGAATTGCAAAATCTAAAGAATTATTACCATCAATTATAGCAACATCAATTATAATAACAGTTATATATGGCGCATATTTTATGGCTTCATATTTTGGAAGCAAAAATATTATAAAAGAAGAAGACTAAGCAAATAAAAAGCTAGCAAAATAAAATCCCCAAAATAAAAATCTCTTAAATTACTTAAGAGATTTTTATTTTTTAACAATTATATTATTTTTGTTTTTCATTTTACTTAAACTAGTATACAAAAAATAATGCTTATTATAAAATACAAGTGTATTAATTTAAGTTATAAAAATACAAAAGAGAGGAATAAAAAATGGATAATAGTAATATTTCTTCAGAAGAAATGCAAAAGAGTAACGAAATAGTAAAAAAAGTTGCTGAATACTATACTGCAAGAATTGTAGGACAAAAGAATTTAAAAATTTCATTAATGATATCATTAATTGCAAATGGTCATATATTAGTTGAATCAGTACCTGGACTTGCAAAAACAACTGCTGCAAAAGTACTAACAGAAAGTTGTGGTGGCAAATTTTCAAGAATTCAATGTACACCAGACTTATTACCAAGCGATATTATTGGTACTCAAACTTATAATGCAAAAACAGGCGATTTTGAAACTAAAATAGGTCCAGTATATGCAAATTTTGTTCTTTTAGACGAAATAAACAGATCTAGTTCAAAAACACAAAGTGCGATGCTAGAAGCTATGCAAGAAAGACAAGTAAGCATAGGTGGAAAAAAATATAAACTACCAGAAATTTTTATAGTAATTGCAACACAAAATCCAATAGAACAGGAGGGAACATATCCTTTAGCAGAAGCTCAACAAGATAGATTTATAATTAAAGAAACATTAGATTATCCAACTAGCAGTGAAGAACTTGAAGTGTTAAATAGAATTGAAAAAAATGTTTTTGAAAAAGGAGAAAAAGTTGCAGACTTAGAAGACATAAAATATTTGCAAGAGTTAAGTAAAAGAGTGTATATAGATGAATCTATAAAAAAATATATTATTGATATTGTATGTGCAACTAGATTTGCTTCAAAAGTAATAAAACCAGAGCTTGCAAAATATATAACAAGTGGTGCAAGTACTAGAGCATCAATTGCTTTTATGGATGCAAGTAAAGCTTTAGCTTTAATGAATGGAAGAACTTATGTAACACCAGATGATATTAAAATGTTAAGTTATAGTATATTAAGACATAGAATTGCTTTAAGCTTTGAAGCTATTGCAGATGAAGTTAAAGTTGAAACAATAATAGATGCAATAATTGCTTCAATAAAAACACCTTAGTATGATTTAAGGAGAAAATTGTTATGAATATGAAGTATATTGCTAAAGTAAAAGCAAATTTATCAATTTATACTAAGAAAAAAACATCAAACATTTTAGAAGGTTCTTATAATTCTATTTATAAAGGCAAAAGTATGAATTTTGAGGACTTAAGAGAATATGTTGTTGGTGATAATGTTAAAGATATAGACTGGAAAGCATCAGCAAGATCAAATAAAATATTAATAAAGCAATATGTTGCAGAAAAAAAGCATAACATATTATTTATATTAGATTCTGGAAAAAAGATGTTAGCAGACACTAGAGAACTAGATTCCAAAAAAGATGTTGCTTTAATGACAACAGGAACAATTTCATATTTGATAGACAAGCATGGAGATTCAGTTAGTGCAATCTATAATGGAAAAAATGGAATAAAATTATTTCCATTTAAAACAGGATTATACAATATAGAAAAAATCTTAAATTCATATGAAAAAGAAATAGGTATAGAAAATAACTTAGAAAATTTAATAAATTATGTTTTAAAGTTTATTAGAAGAAGAATGATTATTTTCATTGTTACAGATATAGATGGAATGAGTAAACTTTCTGAAGATATATTAAGAAAGCTTTCTTTACTACATGATGTAATGTTCATAAATATTTCTGATGCTCTTATGACAGGATATAATGCTTTTGATGTTGATGAAAATAGTTATATACCAGATTACATTTTAGATGATGAAAAACTAAAAGATATTGAATTAGAAATAAAAACAAAAATATATGAAGAAACAAAAAATAAATTTAAAAAATATAAAATAACTACAACTACAATAAACAAACAAAAAGATATAGTAAATGATGTAATAAAATTATTAGAAAGGCGAAAAAATGCAGACATCCATTAAATTGCAAGACCCTTTTAAATATTCTGTAATTCCATTAATAATTTTACTAAGTGTTATTTTTTTAATAACATTTTGTTTAATTTGTCTAAAAATAAGAGAGAAATCAAAGAAAACAACAAGTGTAAAAGAAATTCCAGAAAAAAATATTAAAAATATACCAGTTATAAAAGGAAAATATATTAATCTACTAGATTCAATAGAATATAAATACAAAAATAATGAAATTACTTTAAGAACAGCATACCAGCAAATTAGTGAAGCTATAAGAATGTTTGTTTTTGAAATTACAGATATTACAACACAAAACTATTCTTTATCAGAAATAAAAAAACTAAAAATACCACATCTTTATGAATTAATTGAAGAATATTACGAGCCAGAATTTGCAAGTAAATCAACAGTAGGAGACTTTGAAGCTTCTATAAACAAAGCAAGGGGAGTTATAAAACAATGGAATTATCATATCCACTAGCTATAATTATATGCTCTATAGTTGGAATTATATTGTTTTTTATAAATTTGAATCATAAAACAAAATACACTAATGGAAAAAAAGTTGCTAATACTCAATTTATAAAAGAAACAGAATACTATAAAAAGAAGATGACGAAATATAAAATTTTATCAAATTCTATTAAAGTTTTTTGTTTAATTTGTATAATACTAACTTCAATTCTTATTGCAAGACCAATAACAGTTGAAACAAGAAGTGAAGATAAATACAATAGAGATATTTTTCTAAGTTTAGATGCATCAACAACTGAATCAGAAGTAAATATAGAATTAATAAATAAATTCAAAAAAATAATTCCTGAAATTAAAGGAGACAGAATAGGAATTATGATTTACAATACAGCTCCTGTTGTATATTCTCCACTAACTACTGACTATGACTATATAAATGAACGTTTAAGCGCATTAGAAGAACAATTCAAAATAACTATAGAAAATAATTTATATCCTCCAAATACATATGAACAAAATGGAGAACAATTGCCAACAATTTGGAATGGAGGAATATCTTTAAATTCTTTGGAAAGAGGAAGCTCTCTTGTTGGAGATGGACTTTCAGGAACACTGTTTTCTTTTCCAGATTTAAAAGAAGATGAGAAAAGAACAAGAATTATTATCTTTGCAACAGATAATGATGTTAGAGGAACAGAAACTGTTACTTTAGCAGATGCTTGTGCATTATGTAAAAAATATAATGTTAATCTTTATGCATATTGCCCAACTGTTGAGATGAATAGTTATACTTCAGCAGAAAAAATAGCTTCTTATAAAAAAGCAGTAGAAGAAAACGGAAACGGAAAATTTTACACAGGTGATTTAGATAAAATGTCAACAAATATAGCAAATGAAATAAAAGAAACCAAATCATCTTTATTAAAAACAAGCAAGAAAACATATGTTGTGGATCATCCAGAAATATTTGTTAAGTGTATTATAATATCATTTATAATATTAATTATTATTGAGAAAAGAGTTAGATTATGATAATAAATCCAATAATTCCAATTTGGCTTATGACTGTAATTAGCATAGGTACAATAATATTTATACTGTATAATAAACAGCTTAAAAATATTATTTCTAATAAACAAGAAAACGGCGAAAGAACTGCTAGACAAAAAAGTTTAATTAAGCAGTATGCTATCGACTCGCTTATAAAAATATTTATTATTATTTTATTATTTGTTATAAACTTAAGAATAATGGTGCCAGATGGAGAATCTACTGCAATAAACTCAGATTTAAATATTTTATTTGTAATAGACACAACTGTTAGTATGAGAGCATTAGATTATGACGGAAATAAAGAAAGATTTGAGGGAGTTGTAAACGATTTATGCTATATTGTAGATGAACTTTCTAATTGTAAATTTTCAATTTTAACTTTTGGAGATACAGCTCAAAGATTAATTCCGTTTACTACAGATACAGATATGGTACAAGCAGAGTTAAAAGCTATAACATTAGAAAATGATACTTATGCTAAAGGAAGCTCTTTAAACATAGCAAAAACTGAAATTGAAAAATTATTAAGTGATGAAAGTAAAAGAGAAGAGGGAAATGCAAAATCAGTAGTATTTTTTATATCTGATGGAGAAATAACAAAAGAAAATGAAAAACTTGAGTCATTTTCAGGCATAAAAAAATATGTGTCTAATGGAGCAGTTCTTGGATATGGAACTAAAGATGGTGGAAAAATGGTAAGCTCTCTTTATGCAGATAATCCTCTTAGCCCATCATATTACGTTTACTATTATGATGAAAATAATAGTCAAGTAACAGCAATTTCAAAAATAGATGAAAACAATTTAAAACAAGTAGCAAGTGAAATGGGAATAGATTACATACATATGGATAAAACTTCAAATATTGATTACAAAATAAAAGAAATAAAAGAGCAGTCACTTAATGCGCAAACAGCAGAAGAAAAAATTAAAACATATAAAGATATATATTATTATTTTGCAGTTCCATTAGCAATTTTACTAATAATACACTTTATAATTCAAAAGAGGAGAATGTAATGAAGAAAAAAGTATTAATTGCGATATATGTTATTTTAATACTTATGACTTTTAAAATTTTATATAATATTGTAAAAAATAATAATCTAATAAATGATTATAATAATGGAAACTATCAAGAAACTCGGTGCTAAAAGCTTAACATATTTTAACTTTCCAGAAAGCTATATAGCAAATTATAACTATGGAAATATTTTATACCAAAAAGAAAAATATGAAGAAGCAATTGAAGAATATAAAAAAGCTTTAAAAGGTTTTCCACCAAAAGAAAAGGAATGTAGTATTAGAATTAATTATGCCTTAGCAATTTGTAAAACAGTAAAACTTGATGAATCAGATAAAGAATCTATAGAAAATGCAATAGAACTTTATGAATCTGCTATAGATGTTTTAACAGAAAAAGGTTGTGCAAATAAAAATGATAATTTAGGTCATAGTGAAAAAGCAGAAACATTAAAAAAAGACATACAAGATGAAATAAACAGACTAAAGCAGTCAAAAAATAATCAAAATCAAAATAATGAAAACAAAGACGAAAATAATAATGATGAAGAGCAGAAAAATGAATTAGATGAGCAAACACAAGCTATAGAAAAGCAAATACAAGACTTAAAAGAACAAGCTATTAAAGAAGAAAGAGCAGTAGAAGATAAATATAAATATAGAAATTCAGAATTTAATAAAAACAAGAAAAATTGGTAAATGAAGGAGAAAATATTATGAATGAAAATAACGATAATGATATGTTTACTTATGAAAGGCCTACAAATTCTAATCAAACAAATGTAGAAACAAATACAACAAATCAAAGTAATAATAGTTCTAATAGCAACAAGCAAAATAATGCTAATTCAAATAGGAATTTTAATAATAACGATCAAAATAATGTTAATAAAAACAAAAATAGAATATTTATATTGATAATCATTATTGCTATAGTATTAATAGTAGTATGCTTGGCTTGTTTTGCTTTTTCAAAAATATCAAAAATTTTTGGTAATAATAACTCTGCTCAGAATCAAATAAATTTATTAAGCATTATTGAAGAAGATGAAAATGATACTGAAATAAATAGTGATAACAATGAAAATTTAATTACTAATATGAACACTATAGATACAACTTTAAATGAAAATACTTCATTAAGTAGTAGTAATATTAATTCAAAGGCCGAAGTAAGTTATGGTGGCTTCTTATTTGAAATTCCTAGTAATTTAAAATATAAAGTAGATAACAATACTCCACAAAATTTAAGAATAATAAATAGCGATGAAGGTTGGACTATAGTAATAATAGAAGTTAAAGAAGGTAGTGTTCAAGAGATGATAGATGGAGTAAAAGAAGTTGGATCATTTGCTAATGGCCTTATGAATTTTATGGGAACAAATTCTTCAAAAACAACAACAGAAGAAATAGATAATGTAGAATATTTAGTTATGCAAAGTGGAGATGGTTTAGGAAGTAAGGATGCATATTATTGTTCTGTAGATTTAGATGAAACTTATACTACTGATTTTGCAATTGTTACAGATGCAAATGTAGATTATAAACTTGCACTAAAGGCTTTCACAAATATAATTAAGAATTCTGAATATGTTGGAAATTAAATTAGTAAATTTTAACTAAAAATAAAGCAAGGTAGTTATTTTACCTTGCTTTAAATTTATTTTGAAATTATTTTATATTCACCAGGCTCTAAGTATAGATATATGTACTTAGAATCTTCTTTTTCAAATTTTGCTATTTCAAAATTTATTTGAGCCCCATTTTTATAAACATCTGTATTATTTATATTAATATTAAAATCATTAGAAATTTTTTCTATTGCTACTAAAGTTTTAGATGGGGTAGAAAATTCTAAATTAATTTCATTTTCAGTTTTATTGGCATTTAAATCTATAATTCCTTTAACAGTTGATACAGAAGATGACATTTTATTTAAAGTTCCAAAATCTGGTTTAATTAAAGTTTCAGAATAACCAGGCTTTAAGGGTTGTATACCAGCAAAATATTTAGACATTATAATTAAAGGAGAACCGGCCCAAGCATGATTTTTAGAACCAACATCATTATTCCAGTATTCCCAAAGAGTAGTACTAAAATCTTGACTATTTATCATTCCTTCATATCTGAAAAGAATTCTTGACTGTGCATCTTCAATTTTTCCCATTTTGCAAAGTGTTTCTAAAACATATTTTTCCATTAAAACTGAATTATCATAATTTTCTTTTATAACAGAATAAATACTTTCATATTTACTTTCATCTGCAATTCCAGATAAAACTGCTACTGAATTTGCTCTATTGTCATAGCCATTAAAATCTTTTGATTTATATCCAGTTCCATCCCAAAAATTATTATTAATACCATTTGAGATTCTTTGCATTTTATCTTTATATTCGCTAACATCACTTTCTAATTCTAAAGCAGAAGCAATGTCACAAGCATTTTTTAAAGCATAGTAATACCAAATATTTTCTGCAATAGAAGTATCGGATTCTCCTTGAGAATCATACCATTTCATTAAATCAAAGTAGTAGTTTCCAGTTCCATAAGTTAGGCCATCTTCATTTATTTGCCATAAATTTAAATAGTCTTTTATACTTGGATATACCGTTTTAAGAAAATCTGTATTTCCAGTATGTTCATAGTATGTATTCATGGAACTTATTGCTAATAAATTTTGAACAGGAAGGTGTAATCTAGCATTATAAGAAGGTGCCACAGTCGGAATAACATTTTCATGTTTCCAACCAATAAACATTTTAATACATTTTTCATATAAAGCATTAACACTTGAATCAAATGAATATAAAGATTGTTCCATAGAGCTACTAGCATCAGCTATCCATAAAGCTCTTTCTCTATCAGGACAGTCCATATATGTTTCTCTCATATTTACATATAAGGTTTTTCTTGCCATTTGCCATAAAACATTAAAATTATTATTATCACATTCAAAATTTCCAGAGCTTTGAACATCATATCCAGTTTCTCTAAAGCCAAGTTCTAATATTTTTACTCCTTTTGGAATGTAATAATAAATTTTATCACCATTAATCCAAGTAGGAGCTTCGAAAGATTGTTCACCGCTTTTTGTAATGTATGAGATTTTACCATAAAAAGTAGAATTATCTAAATTTTTATCATTAGAAATAATAATTTTTTCATTAGCATTTGAACTAACTTTAAAATATGGAACTAATTGTATATTATAATCTAATTTCATTTCTAATAAAGTATCTTCATCAAAAGTTTTATTTTCATAATCTTGAGAATTAACATATTTTTTTATATCAGAATATTTAAAAAACGGAATGTCTCTTTTTATTAACTCGCCCCAAGGCATGTCACCCGCACTTCCATAGCAATAAGCATTACTCCAAGAAGCATCGTCAAAGTCTTTATCTGTCCAACCATTTAGTTCTAAGTTAGAATTATAAAGGATAT
The DNA here is from genome assembly GCA_947628085.1 of uncultured Clostridia bacterium. Taxonomy (GTDB): domain Bacteria; phylum Bacillota; class Clostridia; order TANB77; family CAG-508; genus Scatovivens. The sequence goes on along the minus strand of CANQYM010000004.1, from coordinate 135,708 downwards.
TAGTTTCACTTAATCTACCATTTTTTAAAGTATTATCATCTAGAAAAGAAGGACTTTTAATTGCTTTCCAAGATTCATCACTTACAAGCAAAGTATTTCCAATTTGTGCTTCAAATAATAAGGCACCTTTTCCAGAATCAATGTGAGAAAATCCATCTTTTCCAAAATACCATACTAAAATTGAAATATTATTTTCACCTTTTTGTAAGTAGTTTTCAATACTAATTTCATCATAGTAAATTGAATTTTCTTTTTCGCCACGTTTTAATTCACCATCACGAATTACAATATTTCCATTAATATATAAGAAATATTTTGAATCAGCTGCTATTAGTGCTGTTGCATTTTTAATATCTCTTTTATTTTTTATATTGAAATTCTTTCTAAAATAAACCCACGAATTTCTGTTAGGATTTGGATTATCTTCATTTTCCTGTGTTTTATCAAAAATATCTCCATCATTTATCCAGATGTATTTTGCTGAGCTGTCGAAAGTTTCAATATGATCATTATTGTTAATTGTATTAATGTAAATTAATGATATAGCAATAAAAATAATAATTAATGGAATTATTATAAATAATATTTTTTTATTCATTTAATTGTCCTTATGATAAAGATTTAGATTTTTAGTAGGGCAAAATCTATAAACCTAAAAATCAAATATATTTTATCATGTGTAAATTATAGTTTCAAGCTAAAATGAGAGTTTTTAGATAAGTTAAAAGAAATTATATACCTTGTATTTTTTATGAAAAAATGGTAAAATACAAAAGATATCAATATTTAAATCGGTCACAAAGGAGAAGATATGTTTAAACTAATATCAGAATATAAACCAACTGGTGACCAACCAGAAGCAATTGAATATTTGAGTAATGGAATTAAAGAAGGAAAAAAGTTTCAAACACTTCTTGGTGTTACAGGTTCAGGAAAAACTTTCACAATGGCAAATATAATAGAAAAAGTGCAAAAACCTACTCTTGTTTTGGCACACAATAAGACACTAGCTCGGACAACTTTATAGTGAATTCAAAGAGTTTTTTCCAAATAATAATGTTGAGTATTTTGTATCATATTACGACTATTATCAACCAGAAGCATATATTGCCTCTTCAGATACCTACATTGAAAAAGATGCTTCTATTAATGATGAAATAGATAAACTTCGTCATTCTGCAACAGCATCATTATTTGAAACAAGAGACGTAATAATAGTCGCTTCAGTATCTTGCATATATGGATTAGGAGATCCTATAGACTATGAAAATATGATAGTATCTCTTCGCCCTGGAATGGAAAGAGATAGAAATGAAATAATGAGAAAACTTGTAAATATGCAATATACAAGAAATGAAATGGACTTTAAAAGAGGAACTTTTAGAGCAAAAGGAGATATTCTAGAAATTTTTCCATCTAATAAAGAAGAAACAGCTATAAGAGTTGAATTTTGGGGAGAAGAAATAGATAAAATTTCAGAAATAAATCCTCTTACAGGTAAAGCCATAGCAACTAGAGAACATGTTATGATATATCCAAATTCTCACTATGTAACAAGTAAAGATAAACTTGAAAGAGCTTTAGAAACAATAGAAGAAGAGATGGAAGAAAGAGTAGAATATTTTAAGCAAAATAAGAAATTGATTGAAGCACAACGTATTGAAGAAAGAACAAATTTTGATATTGAAATGCTTAAAGAAACTGGATTTTGCCAAGGAATAGAAAATTATTCAAGACATATTAGTGGTAGAAAACCAGGAAGTCCACCATATACACTATTCGACTATTTTCCAAAAGATTTTCTTTTACTTATAGATGAATCACATGCAACAATTCCACAGGTAAGAGCAATGTATAATGGAGATAGAGCAAGAAAAGAATCATTAGTTAATTATGGATTTAGACTTCCATCTGCTTTTGATAATAGGCCTCTTAAATTTGAAGAATTTGAAGAAAGAATAAATCAATGTATTTTTGTTAGTGCAACACCTGCAGATTATGAAAAAGAGCATAGCAAAGGTAATGTTGTAGAGCAAATAATTCGTCCAACAGGACTTTTAGATCCAAAAATAGAAGTAAAACCAACAGAAAATCAAATAGATGATTTAATGGAACAAATAGATAAACAAGTAGAAAAAGGTGATAGAGTTTTAGTAACTACTCTTACTAAAAAAATGGCAGAAGATTTAACAGCATATTTAAGAAATGCAGGTGTTAGAGTACGTTATATGCATTCAGATATAAAAGCATTAGAAAGAATGGAAATAATTAGAGATTTACGTATTGGAGAATTTGATGTTCTAGTTGGAATAAATCTTTTAAGAGAAGGTTTAGACATTCCGGAAGTATCTTTAGTTGCAATTCTAGATGCAGATAAAGAAGGATTTTTACGTTCAGAACGTTCTTTAATCCAAACAATAGGTCGTGCTGCTAGAAATACAGAAGGTAGAGTTATAATGTATGCAGATGAGCTAACTGAGTCAATGGAGAAAGCAATTTCTGAAACAAATAGAAGAAGAGCTTTGCAGGAAAAGTATAATGTTGAACACAATATAACACCACAAACAATTAGAAAATCGGTTCGTGATACTATCAAAGCAACAATAGTTGAAGACATTCAAAGTAAATATGATATTAATGAAGATGAAAGCATTGAAGAGATTATTTCAAAATTAACAGATGAAATGCTTATGTTCGCTAGAAAAATGGAATTTGAAAAAGCAGCAGAATTAAGGGACAAAATTAAAGAATTAGAAAAATTCTCTCACGACTTAAACACTTGAAATATAAGGAAATTTGTGGTATAATATACAAAGTATTGAATAAAAATAGGAGAACTTATGGTAGAAAAAATAAAATCTTTAGAAGAAGTAAGTGAAAGAATAAATGAAACGTTAGGTGTGCCTAAGGAATTCAGCCCTAAAAATAAATTTTATGTTGCTGGATATAGAGGTAGAGGCATTACATTAGAAAATCAAAAAATAAGCGCAGATCTTAGTTTTCCAGGAACTAAGCAACCTCTTTCTTTTGGACACTTTAAATCAAAACAAGGTTATAATAAAAGATATGAGAATTCAAAAAATTATGCTAATCATTATGGAGAATATATTGCATATATAATTTTAAAACAATTGGAAAAAAGTGCTTGTAAAGTAGATTTAGGCACATTAGTAATAAAACATCCTTATAGTGGAAAAGAGATTCCTGTTGATGGAATATTAAGCCACTTTCAATTATCACAAGAAGAAGTGTTCCTTCCAATATCAACATATATACAAGATTATAAGAAAACACATTCAGAAAAATATAAAGATTTAACAGAAAGAGGAAGAACAAGTTCTGACAAAAATTATACTAATGTGGAAGTAATTTTAGAAACAATAAATAGCTTATTCAAAAAAAGAGGAAGAGCAGCAGACATACCAAAAATAAGAAAACAATTTTTTGATATGTGTATATTTGATGTAATGTTTGCTAATAGAGATAGACATGATGAAAACTTTGGATTAAAAGCTAATCAAACTACAGGAGAAGTTAGTTTTTATCCATTATTTGATAACGAACAAATACTTGGTATGCAAGAAGAGAGAAAAAATGTAGTAAAATATTTAACAAATCCAAAAGAATATGAAAAATTCAAAAAAAGTTATTTAACAACTTGCATTGGAATTCCAGGAAAAACTCAACACATTAGTGCAAAAGAGCTTTTAACCTATTTATTAGAACATTATTATGATGAAACAATGGATTCAATTCAAGATATTGGAAGATATCAGCTTTCTGATTTAGAAAAAGTAATGGATGTGTGTGAAGGATTGTCTCCAGAGCATAAAGAATTTGCAAAGAAAATATTTTTAGAAAGACAAAAAGAAATTAGCGAAGTAGTTCAACAATTCAAAGAAAAACATAAAAATGGAGATTTAGACGAGCCTTCTCTTTAAAGATAGAATATAAAAATGAAAGGAAAATAATTTTCTTATGGAATATTTATATTTAAAATGGGTTGACTATAGAACCCAAAAGAAATATTTAATAGGAGCTTTATTTAGAGATAAAGAAAAAGGAAAATATTATTTTAAATTAAGCAGAGCACATATTGAAAAAGCATTAGAAGAAGGAGCAATCAGCGAAACAATTTTACCTTTTTCAGATTATGATAAAATTTATGAGAGTGATGAAATCTTTGCAATTTTTAAAATAAGATTGCCTAGAATAGAAAAATACTCAAAAGATGAATTAGATGAATTATTAAAAGATATGCAAATGGAAGAATATGACGAATTTGAATATTTAAGAAAAACAAAAGGAGTTTTGATGACAGATAAATTTATTGTTGAAGAGGAGAAATAATTAAGATGTTTAGTTTCAAAAATATTGATAGTTTTGTACCAAATAAATTTGAAACAACAGGAATTTTAAAAGGAAAAAGATGGTATTTAGATACTGCTAAAAGTAAAATGGCATTGTTTAAGCCTAAAAGAGCTGAATTTGGAGATAGAAAAGTATTTTGTGCTAACCATTATGGAGAATTAGTAGGATATAAACTAGCAAAAAATGCATCTGTTAAGTCTTGCCCTGCAGAACTTGCACATTTATCAAGATATTATCCAAATGTTCATAAATTTCTAAATAATGGAACACCAATTCCAAAAGATGGATGCTTAGTATATTCTCTTTTAGATGCAGGAGATGAATTACAGCCAGGAAAAGTTATTTTGGATTATTTCCGTTTTGAACAAAACAGAAAATTTCATGATCTAACAGCAAAAGATGGAAAACAAGCAGACTTAGATGATAATATAGAAGTAGTGCTTTCTGCAATAGAGTATCGTACGAGAGATTTTTATAGAAAAAAAGGGAATACTTCTTTGGAGCATATTGAAAGTCAAGTACAAAAAAATAGATTTTCAGCAATTCAAATGATGGTATATGATTGTTTATATGGAAATAATGATAGACATGATGAAAACTGGTCTATGAGAAGAAATAATGAAGAAATAGAATTATATCCATTATATGATAATGAAAAAGTTTTAGGACTTTATGAAAATCAAAATGAAATCGAGAGAATGTTGAAAGATGGAAATGTTGAAAAAGTATCAGAGCAACTTTTATTTTCAAGAATGAAAGCTCCTGGTGAAACAAAAAAGCATTCTTCTTATAAAGATGTTTTAAATTACTTAATGAAATCATATCACGAAGAAACATCTTTAGCTTTAGAATGTGCTTTAAGGGGAAATACTCCTCAAATGGTAAATGGTATACTTAGTTTATGTGAAGGATTACCTAGTTGCTATATTGATTTTGCAAATATTGTATATAAATCAAGAGATGAATTTGCAACTCAACTCCTTTATCCAAAAAAAGAGATTAATGATGAAAAAAAATCTCATGATGACTTAGTTGAAGAATATATATAATATAATAAAAAATAAAACGTATAATGAAGATAAAAATAAGACAAAAATATATAAAAATATGAGGTGGTCAACTTTTACAGTTGACCACCTTTTTGTCATTTGCAAATTGGGAAACTAAAGAAGAGAGCTTTTCCTAGAGTTAATCAGCATCTCTATTTTCGAGTGCGACAAGTGCGTCGTACCATTCCCATGCAATTTGTGCTTCAACATCGAGAATCGACTCATCAAAGAGCTTTTCATAGATGTCTTGGTAGATGCCGGAGAGTTTAACGAGCACATCGTTTGGTACTTGCGGTGGGTTTGAGTTTCCATCCCACTTTAGTACATTGTAGACATATCTCCGAAGGAACTGCTTGTCCATGCTTGCCTGAGGTTTACCGATTGCGTATTCCTTGACATCCCAGAAACGACTGCTGTCCGGTGTGAAGGCTTCGTCGATGAGAACGATTTTCCAGTCCTTTTGAGTGAACGGGTTTTCCATCAAACCGAACTCGAGCTTAGCATCAGCAAGGATGATTCCCTTCTTGAGAGCAAATGCGTGAGCGTACTTGTATGCATTCAGTGACATCTCACGAACTGCGCTCGCGATCGTGGTAGCCCAGTGGACTAGAGACGAATGATCGACGTAACTCAAAACATTAAAAGCTTGAGTGAGAAAATCACACACAACGTTAATGCTTTCAGTGAAGCCGATGTTGCGGTCGTGCTCGCCAGGGGCAGCCTTAGTAGATGGGGTGTAGATGGGCCAGGGAAGCTTTTCGGACTCCTTAAGCCCATGTGGAAGCATGTTACCGTACATCACGCCGGATTTCTTGTAGGAATCCCAGCTCTTGGACTCAGGAACGTAGTATCCGCGGACAATGGCCTCGAGCGGAATTGGAATGCACCTTGAGGCAACAACGGCAGTACCTTGGAAGGTATCTTCGAGTCCATATTGAACCATCGTCTCTGGTGTAGAAGCGATGATATGGCTCTCAATGATGCCGTCAGCTTCGAGGAGCTTCATCCACTTCAAAGACATCTGGTTTAAAACCATGCCTTTGTCCTTGACCAGCCCAGGAAAAACTTTGTCCCCAACTGAGAACCGGTCAGTCCTGTTGAAAACCAGCAGATTTGGGAAAAGCTTTGATTCATAGATGTCGCAGACTTTTCCACTCTTCACAAGTTGCCAGTCAACCATAGAGGAACACCTCTTTTCTTAGATTCCCAAAGTACCTTTAACATTCATTAGTCAAATGCGTTGTTAAAGAATGTTATAAAGAACTTTGAGTAAGAAAAATTATACTACCATTTTGTCTAAAAGTAAAGAAAAGGGCATAAATATTTTAAAATTTTAAATTGTTACATTTGAAATTATAATTTCTTTAAACTTATAATTCTTACAAATTTATAATTCTTATAAATTTATAATTCTTATAAATTTATAATTCCTTTGAATCTGTAAAAATATATTTATAAGAGTGACTTGGTGTCGCAATCTTCTTTTTTTAAAAAAAATAAAAGGAAGATTGCTCCAATCGCACTTCGCTTACGCTTCGTTTGATCGCTTACGCGTCACTCTAATAAATATATTTTTACAGATTCAAAAGATATTAAGAAAAAATATATAAAAATAGAATTTTGGGTATACAAACTTTTGTTTATGTGATATAATATTCATACTTTTTGAAAAAATATTTTTTTCACTTTATATATTTAATATATAGAATTTTGAAGAAGTGTAAAAACTTCTAAAATAAGATTAATTTGTGTGAAGGAGAAAAAATGAACGATAAAATTATTATACGTGGTGCGAAAGAGCACAACTTAAAAAATATAAATATTGATATTCCAAAGAATAAGCTCGTAGTAATTACAGGACTTTCTGGATCTGGTAAATCTTCTCTTGCATTCGATACTTTATATGCAGAAGGTCAAAGAAGATATGTAGAAAGTTTATCTTCATATGCAAGACAATTCTTAGGATTAATGGAGAAACCGGAAGTAGAAAGTATAGAAGGACTTTCACCAGCAATATCTATTGATCAAAAAACAACATCAAAGAATCCACGTTCAACAGTTGGAACAGTTACAGAAATTTATGACTTTTTAAGATTACTATATGCAAGAATAGGAATTCCATATTGTCCAAAGTGTGGCAGAAAAATTGAGAAACAAACTGTAGATCAAATTGTTGATGCTGTTTTTACATTAGAACCGGGAACAAGAATACAAGTATTAAGCCCAATAGTAAGAGGTAAAAAAGGAGAATTTACCAAATTACTAGAAAATATGCAAAAAGAGGGCTTTGTTAGATGCAAAATTGATGGGGAAGTTTATGAGCTTTCAGATGATATAAATCTGGATAGAAATAAAAAACACAACATCGATATAATCGTAGATAGATTAGTAGTAAAAGAAGAAATAAAAAATAGATTATCAGAATCCATAGAAACTGCTATGAAACATTCAGATAGTTTAGTAAAAATTGAGGCTCCAAACAAAGAAAGATTATTTAGTGGTAATTATGCATGCCCAGATTGTAACATTAGTTTTGAAGAATTAACTCCAAGAATGTTTTCTTTTAATAATCCTTTTGGTGCATGTCCAGATTGTACTGGTATTGGATATCTTATGAAAATGGATGAAGACCTAATTATACCGGACAAAAACAAAACTCTTTATGATGGAGTAAAGGCTTTTGGTTCTAGCACATTAAAAAAAGGCGACACAATGGCTAGAATGTATTTCGAAAGCATAGGTAAGCATTATGGAGTAGATATAAAAAATAAACCAATAAAAAAATTACCAAAAGATTTCTTAGAAAAAATACTTTATGGAACTGGTGATGAAGAAATAGATTTTGAATATACTTCTGCTGCAGGAACAAGAAAATTTACTCAACCATTTGAAGGTGTTTTACCTACTTTAGATAGAAGATATAGAGAAACAAAATCAGATGGAATGAGACGTTTTTATGAACTTTATATGAGCAACAGACCTTGCTATACTTGTAATGGGGCAAGACTAAAACCAGAAGTTTTAGCAATAAAAGTTGGAGATAAAAACATAAATCAAATAACAGATTTACCAATTAATAAATTAAAAGAATATTTAGGTAATTTAGAATTAAATAAAAAAGATAGAATGATAGCAGATGTTATTTTAAGAGAAATAGATACTAGATTGCAATTTTTGATGGATGTTGGACTTGAATATTTAACATTATCTAGAAGTGCAGGAACATTATCTGGTGGAGAGGCACAAAGAATTAGACTCGCAACTCAAATAGGATCTGGATTATCAGGAGTTTTATATATTTTGGATGAACCTAGCATTGGACTTCATCAAAGAGATAATGATAAACTTTTAGCAACTTTAAAGAAACTAAGAGATTTAGGAAATACTTTAATAGTTGTAGAGCATGATGAAGATACAATGTATGCAGCAGATCAAATTATAGATATAGGACCTGGTGCTGGAATTCATGGTGGAAATGTTATAGCACAAGGAACTGCTGAAGAAATAAAACAAGTAGAGAATTCTATAACAGGAAAATATTTAAGTGGAAGAGAAAAAATAAAAGTTCCTAAGAAAAGAAGAAAATCAAATGGTAAGTCTATTGAAATTGTTAATGCTGAAGAAAACAACTTAAAAAATATCACTGTAAAAATACCTTTAGGAATTTTTAATTGTGTAACAGGTGTTTCTGGTTCTGGAAAATCAACTTTAGTAAATGAAGTTTTATATAAAAATTTGGCTAAAGAAATAAACAGATCTAATGAAAAAGCTGGAAAATGCGAAAAAATAAAAGGAATTGAAAACATAGATAAAATTATTAATATAGACCAATCACCAATTGGAAGAACTCCACGTTCAAATCCAGCAACATATACAGGTGTTTTTGATGTAATTCGTGATATATTTGCTGAAACAAATGAAGCTAAAATGAAAGGATATCAAAAAGGAAGATTTAGCTTTAATGTTGAAGGTGGTAGATGTGAAGCATGTCAAGGTGATGGTGTACTAAAAATTGAAATGAATTTTCTTCCAGATATTTATGTACCTTGTGAAGTTTGTAAAGGAAAAAGATATAATAGAGAAACTTTAGAGGTTAAATATAAAGGAAAAAGTATTTCTGATGTTTTAGATATGACTGTTGAAGAAGCTTTAGAATTTTTCAATAATATTCCTAGAATAAAGCAAAAAATTCAAACACTAAGTGATGTAGGACTTGGATATATTAAACTTGGACAGCCTTCAACAACACTTTCTGGAGGAGAGGCACAAAGAGTTAAACTTGCAACAGAACTTTCAAAAAGAGCTACTGGTAAAACTTTATACATTTTAGATGAGCCAACAACAGGACTTCATATTGCAGATGTTCATAGATTAGTAGACATTCTTCAAAGATTAGTAGATACAGGAAATACTATTTTAGTTATTGAGCACAATTTAGATTTAATAAAAACAGCTGATAATATTATAGATTTGGGCCCAGAAGGTGGAGATAACGGAGGAGAAATTGTTGCAGTTGGTACTCCTGAGCAAATATGCAAAAATGAAAAATCATATACAGGAAAATTCTTAAAAAAATATTTAGAATAATATTTAGAATAATATTTTGCATAAAATAACTCTATAATAGTGAAAATAATAGTAAAAAAATTATATTTCTAAAAAATAATAATAATATTTGAAAAAAATCTAATATGAGATATAATCATATTAGATTTTTTAAATAAAATATTTAAATATTTTGAAAGGACTTATAAATGGAGAAAAGATTAGATACTCTAAAACAATTCTTATATAATTTAGGAGAAAAAATATATAAATATAGATATTTAATAGGAATACTCATAATTTTAATTTGCACCTTTTTAGAACTTAGCGGATCTTCTATTGGTTGTTGGGACATAATTGTAGATTCAGGAGTAGAAGATAAAACTATTTTAGGAACATCAAGATCTATTAGAAGTGATGAATGGGCTGTTTTAACTCCAATGACTTTCTCACAGAAATTTTGTGGATTTAAATGGTTTAGCAATTTATTAAGAGGCGATAAAACAGATGTATTTATGGTATATGGACTTCCAACTCTTAATTTAATGCAAATTTTTAGACCTTTTCAACTTGGATACTTACTTTTAGGAAATTCGCGTGGATTATCATTTTTCTGGTTTTCTAGACTTGTCTTTTTATTTTTAATAAGCTTTGAACTAGGAATGATATTATCAAAGAAAAATAAATTACTTTCACTTCTTATGGCGATTTTAGTAACTTTCTCACCAATGGTTCAGTGGTGGTTTGCAGTTAATGGAATGGCAGAAATATTGATTTTTGGTGAATTAGCATTAGTTGCACTATACTATTATATAAATTCAAATAGCTTATTTAAAAGAAGTATATGGCTTTTTCTTATAGTTTTATCAGCAGGAGGGTATTTATTAATTTTATATCCTGCATGGCAAGTTCCAATGATTTATGTAATTGCTTTTTTAGGAATTGCTATAATTGTTGAAAATAGGAAAAATATAAAGTTAAATTATAAAGATATAATTTCAATTATTTTAGCACTTGTAGTTTTTGCAGGATGCATGTTTTATATTTTTAGCAATTCTTCTGAAACAGTTAAAAACATTATGAACACCGACTATCCTGGGTCTCGAATAATTAGAGGAGGTGGCGAAAAAGGAAGGTTTGCAAAATATCTTCCAAACATATTTTTAACATACAAAGAATATGGATTAAATGATAATACTAGTGAAGAAGCTGTTATGTTTGGACTATTTCCAATAGGACTAATAATAGCAATAACTGCGATGATAAAAAATAAAAAAGCAGATATAATTACACTATTATTGTTAATACCTTATGCTTTTATTGGAATTTATTGCGATTTTGGATTTCCGGAAACTATTGCCAAAATTACTTTAATGGGTTTTTCAATACCAGTAAGAGCTTTTATGGCAATGGGATTTATTGATATAATAATTTTAATTAGAGGACTTGCACTAACAGAAAAGCCTTTTAAAATTTGGATTGCAATGATAGTTTCTTTAGTAGTTAGTATAATTATGGTATATTTTGCAAAAAAATATAATCCTAATTATGTCTCAACCAAGATATTTATTGCACTACTTATTATTGCTACTTATCTGTTTTTCTTTGCACTTATTTATAAGACAAAGTTTGGAAAAATATTTTTATTACTAGGAATTATGGTTATAATGGTTCAAGCAGGAGTAAAAGTTAATCCTTTAAGACAAGGAATTGGAATAATATATGATAGTCCAATTATTAAAGAAATTCAAGATATAAACAATAGTAAAAATGGAACATGGATCGTTGAAGGAATAGGATTTCCAATGCCAAACTATGTGTTAATGGCAGGAGTTCCAATTATAAATTCAACAAATGTATATCCAGATTTAGAAAGATGGGAAAAAATAGATACAGAAAATAGTTATAAGAGTATTTATAATAGATATGCTCATATAAGAATTGACTTGTTAAAAGAAAATGAAGATTGCAAAGAAAAATTTTCTTTAGTAACTCCAGATCAATTTACAGTATATGTATACCCAGAGGAATTAAAAACTTTAGGTGTAGATTATATTCTTACAGCAAGATTTTTAGATGAATATAATACGGAAAAAATAAATTTTGAATTTATTGATATAGTAAAGGGATATACAATTTATAGAGTAAATTATAAATAAAATAAGTAAAGCCTCTTCTATTAATTTTAGAAGAGGCTTTATTTTAAATAGTATCTAATTAAACAATAAGATTATGAATTAGTAATTAATGTATTTAAAGCTTAAAAAGTTACTATTTAAAACTAATTTTTTGACATTTTGTCGCTGTTATTATTGTTGTTATTGTTATTTGAGTTTGAGTTATTAGATCCTTTTGAATTATTGTTTTTCTTTGACATCTTAGAAAGCACCTCCTTTTGACTCAAAAATAGTATTTGTAATTTTTAAATAAATATTCTTTTTTTATATTTATTTTAAATTTGCTAGTTTATTATGTTTATATACTTTTATTATTGACTTGGTGTCGCAATCTTCTTTTTTTAAAATTAATTAAAAAGGAAGATTGCTCCAATCGCCCTTCGCTTACGCTTCGGTTGGTCGCTTACGCGTCAATTATAAAAGTATATAAACATAATAAACTAGCAATATAAACTAAAAAATGTATAAATATGTAAACATTTAAAGCATAAAAGAATAAACTCTTTATGTATTGAAGAAATTTTAAAAATTTGATATAATTCAATAAATTTAGAGAATTCTACATGAAAGGAAAAATAAATGTCAAATATAGTTATAGGAATCGAAGGTTTAGTTGGAGCTGGAAAAACTAGTATATGTAGAGAACTTATAAAAGAAATTCCAAACACTGTTCTATTAAATGGTGGGAATTTATATAGAGCAATAGTTTACTGTATGATAAAAAATGGAAAAGAGTTAGAAGAGCTAAAAAAACAAGGTAAAACCCTTGATATAAAAGAAATGATGGATTTTTTTAAAATCGAAATAAAAATTGAAAATAATGAAACAATAATATATATAGATGGAAAAAAAGCAGATGAAGAAGCCCTTCAATCAAAAGAATCTTCTCTTGCTGTTTCAACAATTGGAGGCAGTGCAGAAAATAAAAATTTATTTATTTTTGCAAGAAATTTAATTAATGAATTAAAAAAAGAAAATAATGTAATAGTTTCTGGTAGAAGTGTAATGAAAATTTATCCAGACTGTGATTATCACTTTTTTATAGTTGCAGATTTAGAAGAAAGAATTAAAAGAAAATGCAATCAATATAATAATAAAGAAACACCTCAAGAAATAAGAGAAAACATTACAAAGCGTGATGAATTACAAAGAAAAGCTGGATTTTATGAATACAGTAGCATCACAACAGAAATTGATGTTACAAATTGCAAATCAGCTCAAGAATCTACAAAACTAGTACTAAGTAAAATTAAAATGCCAGAATTAGTATAAGATTTAGGAGGTATTATGAAATACATAAATCAAAAACTATTAGAATTTAATAATTATCTAAAAGGAAGAAAAGTTGCTGTAATAGGACTTGGAGTTAGCAATTTACCTTTAATTGATTATTTGCACGATTTAAAGTCTAATGTAACTGTATTTGATTCTAAGGAATATGATGATGTAGAAAAAGAAGTATTAGATAAATTAGTAGATTATGGCATGAACTTCTCTTTTGGAAAAAATTACTTGGAAAAGTTAGTAGGCTTTGAAATAATTTTCCGTTCACCAAGTTGCTTGCCAAATACACCAGCACTAGTTGCTGAGGCCAAAAGAGGAGCAATAATTACAACAGAAATAGAAATGGTTATAGAATTATGCCCAGGTTTAGTAATAGGTGTTACAGGAAGTGATGGAAAAACCACCACAACAACATTAATATATGAAATTTTAAAACAAGATGGGTATAATTGCTTTTTAGGTGGAAATATTGGAACACCTCTATTTACTAGAATATCTGAAATGCTACCAGAAGATATAGTAGTTCTAGAATTAAGCAGTTTTCAACTTATGAATATGAAAATAAGTCCTAAAATTTCTGTAATTACTAATATAACTCCAAATCATTTAAATGTTCACACAGATATGGAAGAATATATTGAAGCTAAGAAAACAATTTTTAAATATCAAGAAAAAGACAACTTGCTTATATTAAATTATGACAATGAAATAACAAGAGAATGTGCAAAAGAAGCTCCAGGAGAAGTAATGTTCTTTAGTAGTAAAGAAAAAATTCCTAATGGATATATATATGACAGCGATGATGGAAAAATTAAAGTTTGCGAAAACGGATTAAGAAAACATGTATTCGATACTCGATATATGAAACTTCGTGGAGTACACAATTTTGAAAATGCGTGTGCAGCAATTATTGCAACAAAAGATTTAGTTAAAAAAGATTCAATAGATAAAGTATTAACTGAATTTAAAGGAGTAGAACATAGACTAGAACTTATAAAAGAAACTAAAAATAGAATAAAATGGTATAATGATTCTGTTAGCTCTAGTCCTACTAGAACAATTGCTGGGCTAAACGCATTTGCTCTTAAAAACATAGTTTTAATAGCAGGTGGATATGACAAAAACTTAGATTACACTGTTCTTGCAAAGCCAATAATAGATAATTGCAAAGCTTTAATTTTGCTTGGTCAAACTGCTGGAAAAATAGAAAAAGCTGTTCAAGATGAGCTTAAAAAAACAAAGCAAACGTTACCTATATATAACACAACATCTTTAAAGCAAGCAGTAGAAGAGGCAAACAATGTTGCAGTAACAGGAGATATAGTATTATTTTCTCCAGCAAGTGCTAGTTTTGATATGTTTGCAAATTTTGCTGAACGTGGAAGAATATTTAAAGAATATGTTAACGAAATAGTAAAATAATTTTAAATTTTATTCTCAAATAAAAACCTCCTTCATATAATGGAAAAAAGGAGGTTTTTTTATGTTTTATTCAAATAATAATGACAATTATATGCAAGATTTTTATTTTTACAATCAAACACCTAATAATACATATTTTCCAAATAATATGATAAATAATATGCCAAATGCAAATAATGCACCTTGGCAAAATATGATGGGACCTAATATGTATAATCAAAACGCTTCTGCAAATCAAATAAGACAAAATCCAAATAATTTATATCCAGATACTTATAAAATAATAAGTCCTGTAGTTTCAAAAGTAATTGCAAATAGTAATTATCAATTTTTAAATGAAGAGGCATTAAATAATATGACAGATACAGTTTTTAATATTGTGGAAAGTCAAATTGATTATGAGAAAAATAGTTCTCAAAGTGTAGAAAATGCTCAAACAAATTCTCAAAGCTCTAATAATTCTTCAAACACTACTATGTCTAAAGTATCAGATGTAAGAAGTTCACAAACTAGTAATTCAAGACCTAATAAAAATGATAATTTACTTAAAGATATTATAAAAATTCTTATTTTAAAAGAAATTCTTTCAAGACATAATTGTAGTGCAAGTTATTATCCTTATTATAATCAAATGGGGTATAGTCAAAACTTTTAAATAAAAGTAATTTATATAAAGCTATATTATATTCATTCATTTCAGTTGCTCGCTCAAGCTAACTCACGTAGAATTGGTAAATGGCATTTTTTGGCACCCTTCCATCAGGAGATGAACTCTTTCCAAAAAATGTATTAACCAATTCTACCTCAGTTACTCTCGATTCGCTTCCTTCAATTCATGAATATAATATAGCTTTTATAAAAATAAAATATCTTATTTATTAATGAATTTTTAAATATTTTTTGAATATAATTTTAATATGGATTATTTTAGTATATTTAAGAAAATACTTATAGGAGTATTTCTAATTATTATATTTTTTATCTGTTTAAAACTTACTTTTTTCTATGTACCTTTTTTAATAGCTTATATTATTTCAGTAATAATAGACCCTATAATAAAATTTATAAATAGAAGGACAAGCCTAAGTAGAAAAACAAGCAGTATTATTGTGCTTGTAACTTTATTTTTAATTATATTTGCTATAAGTACTTTTGGAATTATAAAACTTGTTGGTGAAACAACAAATCTATTATCAGGATTAAATAATTATTTAGAAATAGCAGTAAATTTTATTAGTGAAAAAACTTCTAGTATAAACTTAGAAAAAATAAATTTATCAGAAGAGGTTATTTCTATTTTTAAAAATTCAGCAAATGACTTTTTAAATACTCTTGCAGAACAAATAAAGAATTTATTAAGCAAAATATTAAATTATATAACATCAATACCTAATATGTTTATAAATATAATTATAACAATACTCGCAACTTATTTTATAAGTTCAGATAAATTCTATATTTTAGATAGAATGGAGCATCATTTATCTAAAAAAATGGTTGGGAAAATAGTTACTCATGCTAAATCTATAATTTCTTCTCTTGGTGGGTATATAAAAGCAGAAATTACTTTAAGTTTCATAACTTTTATTATAGTTTTAACAGGATTAAACATTTTTTATATAATAGGAATGGATATAGAATATCCTATTTTAGTTGCATTACTTATTGGATTTGTAGATGCTCTTCCAATTTTAGGAGCAGGGAGCATTATGATTCCATGGGCAGTATTTCTATTTTTAAAAGCTAATAATCATTTGGCTTTTTCAATTTTGGGATTATATGTTTTTATACTAGCTATAAAGCAATTAATAGAGCCAAAACTTGTAAGCAACAATATTGGAATACATCCAATTTTTACACTTCTAGCGATGTATACTAGTTTTAAAATAATAGGCATTATAGGATTACTTGTAGGTCCAATAATACTTATTATTTTAAAAAATATTTTTGCTGAGGTATTAGATAAAGGAATAATAAATTCTTTAGTTGATGACTAATATATAACTGCTGTAGGAACAAAAGAATCATCTGGTGGTGGCACATTTGCATTTTCAGGTTTTGAAATTTGTTCAATACTTGTAATTTTTATAATAGGAATATCTGCATTATTATAAGTTCCTTTAGTTATTTCTCCAGAAATTTTTACCCACGAATACATTTCAAAATCACTAGCTTTATCTGAAGAGCAAAGAAAACCAACAATTAAAGATTGATTATTACTAATATCCATATTACGAGCTAATACAAATTGGTCTTTTGAAAACCCAGATAGTCTATAAATATAGCCAGAAAAAGAAATTTTCTGACCAACATATTTATCAATATTACTATGTACAATATTTAAAATATTTGTATAATTTTCACTTTCAATTTCAGCAACTTCTTTTGAAGGAATAGTATCATTAACTAAATTCTTATCTTCAGAATTAGAAGAGGATAAAAGCTTATATAAAGAAATAATTGCAATTACAATAGAAGCAATAATCATTATAATTAAACAAGTTTTGAAAATATTTTGTTTATTAATTTTAATATTACAAACTAACATAGCAAAATCTCCTTTTGTTTTTTTGTAAATTTTATGCCCAAATGTTAAAAAATATACTAAATAGTTTCTATAATCAAAATTCCTTGCAAAAAACAATAAAAAGTGATATAGTAACTTATGTTTAAAAAAAGAATTTGAGGAGGAAACAATGGGACTTTTTGGCAAGATTTTTGGAAATTATAGTGAAAAAGAAGTAAAAAGAGTAATGCCAATTGTTGAAAAAATCAATAGTTTAGAGCCAGAAATGCAGAAATTAACAGATAAAGAGTTAACTGCAAAAACAGAATATTTTAAACAAGAATTAGCAAAAGGCAAAACTTTAGATGATATATTACCAGAAGCATTTGCAGTAGTTAGGGAAGCATCAAGAAGAGTTATAGGGTTAAGACATTTTGATGTTCAATTAATAGGTGGTATTATTCTACATCAAGGTAGAATTGCCGAAATGAAAACAGGTGAAGGAAAAACTTTAGTTGCAACATTACCAGTTTATTTAAACGCTCTTACAGGAAAAGGTGTTCATGTTATTACAGTTAATGAATACCTAGCTAAAAGAGATAGTGAATGGATGGGTAAAATTTATAGATTTTTAGGACTTTCTGTTGGACTTATTTATGGAAGAATGCCACACGAAGAAAAGCAAAAAGCATATAGATCAGATATCACTTATGGAACGAATAATGAATTTGGATTCGACTATTTAAGAGACAATATGGTTATCCATAAAGAAGATATGGTTCAAAGAGAATTAAACTATGCTATCGTAGATGAGATAGATAGTATTTTAATTGATGAAGCTCGTACACCACTTATTATTTCTGGTAGAGCAAACAAATCTTCAGACTTATATAAAAGAGCTGATAATTTTGTTAAAAGATTAAAAGCAAAAGTAATCATAGAAGAGGATGTTAAAGACATAGATCAAAGTGAAGATAATGAAAAATATGATTATATTGTCGATTTAAAAGCAAAGTCTGCATCACTTACTCAAAAAGGTATTGAAAAGGCAGAAAGAGAATTTAATCTTGAAAATTTAAATGATATTCAAAACACAGATATAGTTCATAATATAACACAAGCATTAAGAGCAAATGGAATTATGAAAAGAGATATTGACTATATCGTTAAAGATGGAGAAGTTCTTATTGTAGATGAATTTACAGGACGTATTATGTATGGAAGAAGATATAATGATGGACTTCATCAAGCAATAGAAGCTAAGGAAAATGTAAAAATTGCAGATGAATCAAAAACTTTAGCAACTATTACATTCCAGAATTATTTTAGATTATATACTAAATTATCTGGTATGACTGGTACTGCAATGACGGAGGAAGCAGAATTTAGAGAAATTTATAATTTGGATGTTATTGAAATTCCAACAAATAAACCATTAATTAGAAAAGATCAAACAGACATTATTTATAAAAATGAACCTGCAAAATTTAGAGCTGTAATTAATGATATTAAGGAAAGCCATGAAAAAGGACAACCAGTTTTAGTTGGTACTGTTTCAATAGAAAATTCAGAAAAATTAAGTAAATTATTATCAAATGAAGGAATAAAACACGAAGTATTAAATGCTAAAAACCATGAAAAAGAAGCTGAAATTATAGCCCAAGCTGGTAAATATGGTGCAGTTACTATTGCAACTAACATGGCAGGACGTGGTACTGATATTATGCTTGGTGGTAATAGTGAGTATCTTGCAAAACAAGAAATGAGAAAGCAAAAATATGAAGAATATTTAATTGAGCAAGCAACAGCATTTAATGAAACAGATGATGAAGAAATTCTATCTGCAAGAAAAACTTTTAAAGAATTACAGAAAAAATTTGATGATGAAATAAAATATGAAAAAGGACTAGTAATTGAAGCAGGCGGATTAAAAATCATTGGTACAGAACGCCATGAATCAAGAAGAATTGATAACCAGCTTCGTGGTCGTAGTGGTCGTCAAGGAGATCCTGGTGAAACTAGATTTTACTTAGCATTAGACGATAATCTTCTTAAAATCTTCGGTGGGGATATGATTACTAGAATATTTGATAAAGGAAACATTCCAGAAGATTTACCTATAGAAGTAAAAATAATTTCTAAAACTATAGAAAGTGCTCAAAGTAAGGTTGAAGGAAGAAACTTTTCAATAAGGAAAAATATCTTAAATTATGATGATGTTATGAACGTTCAAAGAGACATCATATACACACAAAGAAGATCTGTTCTTGATGGAGAAAATATTAGAAATAATATCGTAGACATGATAGAGTCTGCTTGTGAAATGATAGTAGACACTTATAGACAAGAAATTGAAGAAAATAAAATTAATAAAGATGCTTTACTTAATGAAATAAAAGTTACATTAAACATTGGAGAAGTAGATGCATTAAAAGAAGAAAAAATTAATGCCGATAAACTTTTAAAAGAATTGAAGGAAAAGACTTTAGCAAATTATGAAGCTAAAGAAAAAGAATTTGGAGATGATATTAGAGAACTAGAAAGAATAGTACTTTTAAAAGTAGTTGACGGAAAATGGATGGATCACATTGATGCAATGGACGAGCTAAAAAATGGTATTGGCTTAAGAGCTTATGGTCAAAAAGACCCTGTTGTTCAATATAGATTTGAAGGCGGGGAAATGTTTGATGAAATGATAGCTCAAATTAAATTGGAAGTTGCAAAAATTATGCTTCATGTTGTTAAATCAAGCGGACCAATCCAAAGAAGTTCTACTGTAAATATTACAAATGCTGGATTAGATAATTCAGCAATAAATAGTATGAACATTGAAGGCGAGAACAATGTGCCAAAAACAAATCAAACTTCAAAACCTCAACCAATAGTAAATAGTGGTCCAAAGATTGGAAGAAATGATCCTTGTCCATGCCGGTAGTGGTAAGAAATATAAGAATTGTTGTGGTAAAAATCAATAATATCAAGGATTACAAAGATTTGAATAAGTATAGAAAGGAACAGCCAACAGCGCTGTTTCTTTCTATTTTGATCTAAAATTTTACTAAAGTTACATAATTTGTCAATTAATAAAAAATATGATAAAATTAATATAGATGAGAGGTTAATTATGGGAAATATTGTTTATGATTTTGCTGATAATAGTTTTAATACGGAATACGTTGCAAATTCTATTATAAAAATTTTAAAAGAAAAATATGGTAGGGAATTTGAAATTGTCAAAATAGGAGAACGATATGGAACAGAAATTACCAATGAGGTAACTGTACTTTGTACCGTTAAAAATTTTCATGAATGTATATTTAGAGCTACTTATAATATGGTGGATGAAAAACTTGTTTATGATAATTTTCTAATTAGATGTACATGTTTTTTCGTTGAAAAAGAAATAAATAAAATTTTAAGAAATGTTAATTCTATTGTTAGAGTTGAGATAGCAACGAAAAATGCATTAGATAATGTATATAAAACTTCGAAATTTTTAGAAAAGTATAAAGATGAATTTTTTATTGCCACATTAATTGTAGAAAAACATGAATCAAATAACTTTATAGAATTTTTAAATGAATTAAATAGTACATATAATAATATAAAATTAAAATTACTTGTATATGAAATGTTACCTGATGAGTTTTCAATGTTTTATGAAGCAAGTAAAAATATGGATTATTTTCCAATGAGTTATGTGGAAGACTTTAAAGCAAAGAGCAAACAAATATTCAAAATGGAAAACGGAATAATTGAATCTTATTAAAATAAGAAGGTGATGTATATGCCTAACAATGAAAAGCTATTAATAGATTCAACACGAGTAGCATACTTAAAATGTTTAGAAAAAGGCGAAAAGAATTTAATATTGGATGGAAAAAAAGGTCCTTTTACAGTTAAAGATTTAATTATGTCAAGTATTAATGTGAGAGATATTAAGGAGCTTATGGAAGCAGATGGATTAGACTTTGACAATGCTACACTTCAATCAATGATTCAGTATTCGGACTTAGATGACAGAGATAAAGAATTGATTGCTGAGCTTAGTAATGAAACTTTTAAATGGAAAATTGTAGATATTCATAATACTAATATGCAAAATGGTTTTTATGGGTGTGTAATTGAAACATCTGATGATAATGCCATTGTAGGAATAAGAGGTAGTGAAGGTTTTAGTACCTACGATGGTGCTATCTACGATTGGGTAGATGCAGATTTGCGTTTATTAAATAATGAAACTACAAATCAGATGGATGAAACTGAGCGATATGCAAAAATTCTTGCAGCAGAGCAGTTATTGGATAAATATAAGACAGTAGATGTTTGCGGACATTCTTTAGGGGGAAATTTATCAAGCCATTTTGCTATTGCCTGTGCATCTAATGAAGATACAGAGCAAATATATAACAAATTGAACAAGGTATGTAATTTTGATGGACCAGGAGTATCTGACGAGTACATAACAAGACACCAGACTGCAATAAATAAGGTATCTAAAGAAAAGAAAATCGAGATGATTCACTATGGATGGAGTCCAGTAGGTAAATTATTAAATGGATTTCCAGGAGAAAAAGAAGTTGATTTGAAGACGAGAAAATATTATGGCAATGGTGGATTAATAGACAAGATATTTTACTATACATTTGGAAAACATAATACAAAGAGTCTAATTTTTGACGAAAAAGGACAAGCAGAAAGAGGAAAGGAAGGAGTTCTTGCAAAAGGTTTACATGCAATATCACTTGCATTTGAACAGATACCAACTATTACACATTCCGCATATTCATTAGCTGCTGCAACAATTGGAAAATCTATTTATCAAAAAGAAGATGGAAAAATAGGATTTAAATTGCCATTTGCAAAAATGCCTTCAGATGCTTACATAAAAGAGCCAACAAATCAGGTAAATATGGCTAAGAGATTAGTTAATAGTATAGTTGAACATGTAGGAAATTATACGATGGATATTTGTAGTAGAATGCCAACAATTCAAACAAATAATAGGTTAGCATTAGAAATAAATGATAGATAATAAAATGTAAAGATAACTGCAAAATTGGAAAATACCGAATTTAAAAATAGCAAGAGCTTTCATAAGCTTTTGCTATTTTTTATAGAAATTAGATTGAATTTAATTTATATATATGATACAATACAAATGTTCGTATTTAGCTGTTTGCAAATATCAACAATTAAAAATAATAAGTAAAGAATTAGATTTAGAAAGAGAAAATGAAGGAATAGAAAAATAGATTAATGCTATATCATTAAATTAAAGAAAAGGATTAAAGAATATGAAAAATAGTTTGATAAATCAATCTGCAACAGAAAAAAATTCAAAATGGAATAATATGATTAAACGTGAAAATGAGCTTTATTCAAGAGGAAACGATATTCGTTCTGAATTTGAAAGAGATTATACAAGAATAATACATAGCTTAGCTTTTAGAAGAATGAAACATAAAACACAGGTGTTCTTTTCTCCATCAAATGATCATATCTGCACTAGAATGGAACACATTATTTTGGTTGAATCAATTAGCAATACAATAGCAGAATATTTAGGATTAAATGCAAAGTTAACGAAAGCAATTGCTATGAGTCATGACATAGGACATAGTCCTTTTGGACATCAAGGAGAAAAAATACTATCAGAAATATCAAGAGAAGATATAGGAAAAACATTTTGGCACGAAAAAAATGGACTAGAAATGGTGGATAAAATTATTTTATTAGAAGATGATAAACAACATCTGCAAAATCTTAATCTTACATATGCTGTAAAAGATGGTATTATTTCACACTGTGGCGAAATTGACGAAAACAGTTTGAAACCAAGAGAAGAATATATTGATTTATATGATTATAATTTTCCAAATCAATTTAATCCATATACTTGGGAAGGATGCACAGTAAAAATTGCAGATAAAATAGCATATTTAGGAAGAGATATACAAGATGCTATTACAATAGGAATCCTAGATAAGCATTTAAAAGAATTAAGAGATATAATGAATTTGAGCAAAAATGATGCTATAAACAATACTATTATAATTAATAACTTAGTCTATGATTTATGTGAAAATAGTAATGAAAATGTTGGTTTAAAATTTTCTAATAAATCTTTTGAATTTATTGAAAAATTGAAAGATTTCAATTATAAATATATTTACAAAGATGAAAGATTACAGCCTTCTACAGAATATTTTGAAATTATATTAAAAACTATATATAACACACTTAAAAAATATTATAAGAATAAAGAACATATAAAAAAAGTATATCCAGAAATTATAAAAGATTTTGAAAAGTGGTTAAAATTATATTGGAATTATGATAGATATAGCGACTGTGAAAATAAAGTAATTTTCAATATAGAGAAGGAGCAAGAATTTTACCAAGCAATCATATATTATATATCTGGAATGACAGATAATTATGCAATAGATACTTACAATAAAATAATAAGTTTTTAAAGAAAAGTAGCTTGCAAAAGCATAATCTATTTTTTATAGGAAATTCATATTTAAAGTCACTGAGAAAACACATCAAATGAATGGCTTGAACCTGTTAATGATGAGGAATATGATAAATTATAATTTAATAAAATGAAAAAACATAAAAATATCAAATAAAAATGGTTAAGGTGTCCTCAAATTGCGAGGACACCTTTTCTCTCTTGAACTGAGAGAGTTGGTAGAGGTTTCGGCGGTTTGGATTACTCCGACCAGAAGCTGGTGTCTCCGGTGGAGACCTGCTCGAGAATCTGAGCCTCCATAACGCCAGGGCAGCGACCAGTGGAATAGTCGTTGAAGGCGAGGCTACCGTCCTCGTACCAAAAACCCAACCACATCGTGGGAACGTTGCGCGTGCTGCGATATTGGACAGCGTATCCATTGGCAAACAAGAAGATACCGCCGCCAACGTATTCCGAGGTGAAGCCATAGTCGCAGCCGTCGTTCTGATGACTCATGTTCATCTTACGCCAGAAACGCTTGACTTCGTCGTAGGTCAGGCCACTCGGCCTCAGTTCCATCTGCTGAACGAAATGTTCATTCATGTGAATGCTCCTTCCTTGGTCGTAGAGTGCAAAGTCGAGATTGTAAATGGTTGGAATCCGTCGAGCAGTGTAAGTCGAGTAAAGAGAGTTGTTACAAAGACATAAAGTCTTACATAATTATTATACCACAAATTTACATAATTGTAAAATCCTTATAACTTTAACTACAACTTATAGCTAATAGCTAATAACTAATAATAACTAACAAAATGCAATTATACGTGGTAAAGCGTAAAATATTAATTGACTTTATTTTTAATATATCATAAAATTATTTTAAATTAGTTTAAAACCAAAATAGAGAGGAAATAACAAAATGAGAGAAATCAAAATTAATGGCATTTATAAACATTTTAAAGGAGATTATTACCTTGTTGTAGATATTGCACAAGATTCAGAAACTAAGGAAAAACTTGTTGTTTATCGAAGATTATATGGAGATGGAGGATTATGGGTAAGACCATTAGAAATGTTTTTAAGTGAAGTTGATCATGAAAAATATCCAAAGGTTACACAAAAATATAGATTTGAATTACAAAACATAAATAGTGTTGCTGAAAATTTTAATAAATAATATTATTTGGAGTAAGAATAAAATGAAAAGAAAAGTAGAAATTTTAAGTTTTTTTGTAGTACTTATATTAGTAATAATAGTTTTTCAAAATAAAGTAGAAGCTAATAGCTATTCTATTGAAAATATGGATATTCAAGCAACTATTCAAACTGATGGTTCTGTTAAAATTGAGCAAGAATTAACATATAAATTTAATGGACATTATAATGGAATATATATTACAGTTCCTTACAATTTTACAGATATTGAGAACGAAAAAATTATAAAAAATGATAGAATTGATGATGACATATATAATGGAGAAAGTGTTCTTGTTGAAAAAGTTGTTTTAAAAAATAGTGAAACAGCTTTTTCTCTTGGAGCTGAATATTCAACTCAAAATGGTGATAATGGCATTTATACTGAAACAAATACAGATGGTCTTAAAAAAATAAAAATATATTCACCTTCTACAGATGAGGAAAAAACTTTTAAAATATATTATACAATTAATAATTTATGTGTAAAGCATAATGATATAGGAGAGTTATATTATAATTTTATAGGTGGAGCTTGGGATGAAACTATAAAAAAATTAAATATAGATATATATTTACCTAATAATAATTCAGAAATTAAAATTTGGGGTCATGGTCCATATAGTGGAAAATCGGAGATAATTGATAATAGACATGCTAATTTTAAAGTTACTAATGTAAGACCTGGTCAATATGTTGCAGCTCGTATATTATTTGATAAACAAAATATCATAGATTCAACAAAAGAATCTAAAATTGACGCAACAAAAATAGTACTTGCTGATGAAAAAGAAATTTTGGACAATAAAGAGGGAAAAGATAAATTTACAAAATATATTCTAATTTTTGCAATAGTTTTATTAATTTACTGGATTGTTTTATTATTAATTTTTGAAAAAGATAAAAAATATACACCAATGATAATTGAAGAAGATGAATTATTTAAAAAATATAATCCAATGATTGCAGGATGTATTCAAGGAAGTAGAAATGTTTTAGCGAGAGATATTATAGCTGTTGCTTTAAATTTAATTGACAAAGGCATGATTAAACTAGAAATAAAACCTAAAATTGTTTCATCAAAAGAAAATTATACTTATTTAATTAGCAAAAATTTGGAACTTGAAGATCAGATGGACGAAATCGAAGCCTTTATATATGAATGGATATTTAATGGAAAACCTGGTGCTTATTTGGAAGAAAGATTAAAAGAAATGCCAAAAGAAGATGATGCCAACAAAAAATTCAAAGAGTTAAATAAGTTAGCTGAAAAAAATCTGTCAAAATTAAAAGCAAATGAAGCAAAAGTTCCAACAATCATACGTGTTTTTAATACAATTTTATTTATTATATGCTTATTTTTAGCAGTTAAACATATTTTATATAATGGATTTAATTTATATAATCCATCATCACAAAGAGGGTTTATTATGATGATATTAATGATCACTATTATGTTTTTCCCAGTAATTATGGGACTTATGTTTATCCCTCTAAATCTAATAATAATTATAAGAAGAGCTATAAATAGAAATGTGCAGAAAGTAACAGGTCAAAAAGTAGTAACTACAACAATAAGTTTACTTGTATTTTTTGGAATTATAATTGCATTAACATATTTCTTTATTCCCGCTAAATATCTTGTGGCAGATGAAATTTTAATTTGTATATCAACAATTATTTTATTAACAGATAATTTGATGCTAAAAAATAATCCAAGTATGCTAGAGGACTACAATAGACTAAATTTATTAAAAAATAAAATAAAAAACTATTCAATGATGGAAGACAGAGATATAGAACAAGTTGTATTATGGGGAAAATACTTAGCGTATGCTGTAAGTTTTGGAATTGCCGATAAGCTATTAAGTAGAATTAAAGGATTACATTTAGATGATGATTTATTAAATATGGCTTATGAAATGGAAAAATTTATTATATCTGATTACTATTATTTCTATAGATACGGAGGTCTCGACGCTGTTTTTCTTAAAAGCTATGCAGATGTTAGTATGTCAATATTAGAGGCATATGGAACTGCTGCTGGAGGCGGAGATTTTTCTGGAGGTGGCGGAGGATTCTCTGGAGGTGGAGGATACTCTGGCGGAGGCCGGAAGCGGCGGAGGCGGAGGCGCCTTCTAAAAATATTATAAAGTCAATTTTAATTACTTTACATAATTTAAAAAATATTATATAATAAAAAAAGATGTAGGAAACTACATCTTTAATTTGCTCCCCGGCTTTAATGCCGTAACAATATATATTATTATATATGCTGGCTTTTGGCAACTTAGGACCTACCGACGAAGGGAGAAGATGAGATCATGGGAAGAACGAAGGACATTATTGTTATAGTTGTTGTCATATTTTTAGTACTGGCTTTCTTTGGAGTCGCTATCTTTACAACAACTTCAACATCCGCCGATAAAGAGGCCAGAGAAAATCAATATTGGCTTCGGGAAAATGAGATTCACATCTTCTGCGATATTCAGATAATGCATCAGCCAGATGAAACCGAATATTACTTCATAGATTATAACCTGAATGATGCAGATGTGGAACATTTTAATTCCCTAAATGAAAAAATTACCCAATTCTTCATGGATCTCTACAACATTGATGTAAGTGAGAAAATTCAAAATATGGAAGTGAACTTCTTTCTTACACCAATTGCAGATGAATTCACTGCGGGCTATACACCAAGAGGATCGAAAGGAATTAATTTGAATGTTGTATTGCTCGAAGATGCAAACTATTCAATATTCCTTACTTCAACATATATACATGAAATGATGCATTATCTTGGTGTTACCAGCAAAACAAGCTCTGCAATAGATGAGGGAATGGCGGACTTTTTGGCAAGTAAATTTACGACATATGCTGGCATAACTTACCTACCAACTGATTCATATGAATATTATAGGATGGTAGCAAACCAGATGTGTGCCGTAAATGAGAATGAAATTGTTTCTGGATATATTGGAAATTCAAACTTTGATATAACAGCACACATCACAGAGATATTAAAAGATGTTCCGCAAGTTTTCTATCATGTGGACAACATTGGAGGGGTTTTCTCTGACTTGGTTGGAAATATAGGAAAATCGTTTGACGATAATGGTTACTACTTGGCTATTATTTCTCAAGATATTCTGAGTGCCTACTGTAGAACCTTTAACCCAACCAAAGAGCAGATTGAAATAATACGACAAAACTACTTTGTCGAAGATGTCGAAAAGATGACGATAAAAGAAACAGACGAAGGGTACGAAATTGTTTTTTTATGACCTCAAAAAGGGCACACTAGTGCCCTTTATTTTTGTGCTAAAATATGCTTTAAATAAGGCATTTTTTTATTGATTATTTTCCTAATTTATGGTAAAATATTTAAAGATATGTCACAAGTAAAATTAAAAAAAGAAAGGGTACAAAAATGAAAAAAATTACACTAATCTTAGTAACTATACTTTTAATAATTACTCCTTTAGTGAATGTGTATGCAAATGATGAAATGCAGTTAGAAATTAGCAAAACAGAATTAAACCCAGGTGATGAAATTACAGTTTCTGTTAATTTTAATACTGATAGAACCCCTATATATGTTTATACTGCAAAATTAACTTATGATGAAGAAATTTTTGAAGTAATTGAAAAAGATGATTTTGAAGAGCAAGAAAATTGGTCTGAAATTACTTATAATAAAATAAATAATAAATTTGCAATAACTAATAAAACTGGAGACGAAAGCTCAAATAAAGTTTTAAAAATAAAATTTAAAGTAAAAGATAATGCTAAAGCTGGAGAAACAACTATAAGCGTAAACAATGCTTCAGTTTCCAATTCAACAGATCATGTAATTTTAAATGGTGCAAAGGCAAATGTTACTGTTATTAAAGATGGTCTTGAAGAAGGAGAAAGTTTGCCAGCTATAGATGAAAAAAATATAGAAATGGATGATGAAGATATTTCATTGGAAACAGAAAAAACTTTTCCATGGGTATCTTTAGTTTGCGTTTTCTCAATTATACTAATAATCGCTATTTTAATAGGAATATTTGCTTTTAGTAGAATAAATAAAAGAGGAAAAATATTAAGTTTAATAATAGGAATAATTTTAATAATAATATTAATTATTAGTGCTTTTAAAGGAGCAAATAAAAAACAAAAAACAGATATTAATCAAGATGGCGTTGTAGATGAAAAAGATACTGTAGAATTAATGGAATATATTTTGGAAATTAGAAAGCCATCAGAAGAACTACTAAAAAATTTAGATATAAATAATGATGGAAAAGTTGATGGAAGTGATGTAGCTGATACTGTTAGAGATGCGGAAAATAAAAACTATGATGTAAATATAAACACTTCAAAAAATAATACAACAAACAAAAATAACAACTTATCTATTGCAACATCAAGTTCAACAGTAAATAATTCAAATGGTTCTAGCAATAATTCAAGCAGTAACTCAAACAACAACTCAAATAATAATTCAGGTAGTAGTTCAAATAGTAATGGAGGAAGTTCTAGTCAAAATAATCCTAGTACTCCAAATGTACCAGGTACTACTGTTACGCCAGTAAATCCAGGTACCACTACTAATCCAAGTACCCCAAGTAACCCAAATACACCTACTAATCCCGATAATCCAAGTACTCCAGGAACATCAACTGAACCAAGTAATCCAACTGAGCCAGATGTACCAACAACACCAGATAATCCTAGCACACCAGATACACCTGCAAAACCTGATAATCCAACTACACCAGACACACCTACAAAACCTGATAATCCTAACAATCCTAATAACCCAAGTAACCCTCAGAATCCAGAGGAACCTTCAATAGAAGATACATATTCTTCTAATGTTACAGAATCAAGAGTAAATACTTTTACACCTAAAAAAGGCGAAAAAGTAATTTTAGATTTATATATTGATGTAAAACCATATTCAGAAGTTAAATCTTTAAGAATTAACGAGAAATTTTATGAAGTACAAAAAGTTTCTAGAAGCAGTGAGTCAAATCATTATCAAGTAACTTTAGATGCTTTTAATAAAGCTGGAGTACAAAAGCTAAATATTACTGATATTAAGCTTGCTAATAACATAACAGTTAGAGCTAGATATACAATTCTTATAGATGTTTTAAAAGATAAACCAACAGTTGAGAATTTTAAAATAGATGATAAGAAAGAAGTTCCAGAAATAAGCTTTACTTTAAATGACCCAGATAAAGCTTGTAAAACTGCTAAATTCATAATAAAAGATGAAGAAGGAAATGTTGTATTTGAATCAAAATTTAATGATATAAAGATAGGAGAAAATAAATTTGCAGTAAATTTAAGCGATGGAAAAACATATCATTATGATTTTGATGTTGAATATGACTTAGATCATAACGCTTTAGATGAAAGCATTGCTGAAGATTTTACTACAAAAGTAGACTTCATAGACGATATTTTTGAAAATAAAAATGGAGATTTAAAATTTATTAGAGAATATGGATTTGAAGCTAAGAACTTAAATTTAACATCTAAAGTTTCAAAAAATGAAAAATTAATTCTTTCTTTTGAAAATGCAAAAGAATCTTATTATGATGTAAAAGTAGTAGTTGTTAATGATAAAGAGTATGCAGTTCAAAAAGAAAATAATGTTTACAAAGTAGAATTACCAAAAGAAACAAATTATAAAAATCAAATAACACTTCAAACTGTTAGACTAGAAAATGGTTATGAAGCATCTGTTAATCAAACATTAGAATATTCATACATAAAAGAAAAACCTTCTATAGAAAGCGTTTCTACAAAAATATTAGAGGGAAAAGTAAACTTTGAAGTAAATACTGTTGATGAAGAAAATAGTATAATTTCTGTAAAAGCTTTAGTAAAGGATGAGAACAATAATGTTGTAAAAACAGTAGAATTACAGAAAAATCAAGATTCAAATATTTATTCTGGAAATATAGATATTACTGAATCTGGTTCATACAAAGTAGAAATAGAAGTTACTTACAACATTGGAAATGGCGAAGAAAAAATAACAAAAGAGTATGAAGAAAAAATAGATAGCCCAATAATTGCAAACTTCGTTCAAGAAAAATCTAGTATTCCAACATTTGTTAAAAAAGGAGAGAATGTAGAAGTAACATATGTAATATCAGATAACACAAATAAAGAAGTAACACATATTTTAGTAAATAATGTTAAACTTTCTGCTGAAAAAGTAAATGATGAAACATATAAAGTAATATTCAAAGCACCAACTCAAAGACCAGAAAATGGAATATTTGATGTTAAAGCAACAAGAATTTATTATGGCGAGCAAGAAATTCAGAGTGCATGTAATTTACAAACAGAAATATTAAAATCTGAATTAAGTATAGAAAACTTAAGAATAGACGATTCAGAAGTTTCACAAGGTGGAAAGCCAAAAGTTCGTTTTTCACTAACAGATTTAGAATCTACATTCGTTAGTGGAAATATAATTATTAAAAATTTAGAAACAAATGACATACAAAAAATGCCAATTATTAAACATGCAAGTGGAACTATAATACAAACATATGAATTAGAAAATATTGAAGAATTTAAAAATTATAATATTTCTCTAGAAATTACTTATGATTTAGATAATGATAATAATAACGAAAAAAATGAGAATACAAAAACTTTTGTAAGTCATGATTTTAATATCCAATTAAATTATAATTTAACACTTAAAGATGTTAAATTTACTTTGGATTCAGAATCTGGAAAAGTAATATTAAAATTCTCAAGTGAAAACTCTTCTAAAAATTATATTGAAAAAGTATTAATTGGATTTAATGGAGTTAAACATGAATATAAAGCTGTTAAAGATGATAATAGCTATACAGTAGAAATTCCATTAGAAAAAGCAAATAATAAAAGAACAGAAATAACTTTAGAAGAATTAATTTTAAACAACTTAAAGGTATTTAATAAAAATACAAATAGTGATTTATTCCAAAACTTAAACCCAATCGTTGTATTTAAAGATAAACCAACAGCAACAATAGGAGAAGTATCTGTAAATAGTGAAAAAACAGTTATAACTGTTAAAAATATTGATTTTACAGATAAAGATAACACATTATCAAAAAAATATGCTGTTTTAAAATTAAATAACGAAATTATTAATAAGGTTGAAATTACAGACCCTAATGAGATTAAATTTACCTCAAATGAAATTTATGCTGAAGGAACTTATTTCGTACAAATTTTGGCAGATTACGAAATTAATGACGCAAAATCTCATCTTCAAGAAGCTATTTCTGATGAAAAAGAAGTAAAAGTAGGAGTTAACTTAAAAATTACTAGTGTTTCTGCAGAAAAATATGCACAAAAAGGAAAAACAGCAGAAATAACATTTACTGTAAAATCTAATACTTCTAAAGATATTCAAAGTGTAGAAATAAATGGTATTTTAGCAACTAACCTACATAAAGATGAAACAGGAGCATATAAAGCAGAAATAGTAATACCTCAAGAGGTTGGAAATAAAGAATTTAAAGTAACAAAAGTTGTTTGTGCTGATGAAGAATTAGAAATTAAAAATAGCCCATCTGTAACAATATTTATATTAAAAGATAAACTTTCTGTTTCAGAATTAAGATTAAATTTAGATAATATAAAACCTATTTTAAGTTTTAAAATGACTGATGATGATATGTCATTTGTAAGTGGCAGAATTTTAATTACAGATGCAGAAACAGGTGAACAAACTGAAGTTCCTCTTACAAAAGATAATTATAACTACAACTTAGATGTAGCAGAATACAAAAAGTATAATGTAGAGCTAAAAATAACTTATGACTTAGACTTTGACATTAATAATAATGAAAATCAAGCAGAAGAATCTTTTGGAATACAAGAATTATATTTTGTTAAAGAATATGAGCTTAAAGTATCAGACCTTGTTGTACTAAATGTATATAGAACAGATAACAGAGTTACATTACAATTTAAGTCTACGAATAAATCAATATATGACTTAGCAAATATTACAGTAGGAGAAAATTCATATCTTGCTAAAAAAGTAGAAAATACTACAGATACTTATACTTTTGACTATATGATTTCTAATGAACAACTAGGAAAGAGAACAGAAATTAAAATAGATAGTGTAAGTTTAACAAATAATAAAAAACTAGAAGTTACAGATGATGTTAAAACTGTAATATTCAAAACACCACCTATAGCAAATAATATTAAACTTGAAAATGTTCAAAATACAAGAATTAAAGTAACTTATGATGTGAAAGATGATGATAAAACTTTATCAAAATTATATATAGTTTTAAAAGATGAACAAGGAAATACTATTGAAGATAAAACTGTAGAAAAAGATATTAGAGAAGTTAACTTTAATGTTTCAGAAGCAAAAAAATATAAAGTAGAAATTTTAGGAGACTTTAATTTAGTAGATGGACTTTCACATTCTAGAGAAAAATTATTAGAAAGTGAAAACGAAGTTGAAATTGTGCCAACAGCAGCTATTACTACAAATAGTGTATCAAATAGATATCCAAATAAAGGTGAAACAGTAGAAATTTCTTATAAAATTTTATCAAATGTAAATTCCGCTCCAACAAAAGTAGTTGTAAATGATAATTCAGAATATGATTTGCAAGCTGCTGGAACAACAAATGATTACAAAATGATATTTAAAGTAGCAGATTATGCAACAACAGAAAATATTAATATTAATAAAATCTATTTTGCAAATGGTCAAACTGTAACATTAAGTGAGGCACATCAAGAAAAGGTTGAAGTTTTAAAAGCTGTTCCAACAGTTAATATAACATCAACAGACCATTTAAATCAAAATATTGTATCATTCATAATAACAATAACAGACCAAGATAATGCAGTAACTGGTGGAAAAGCAAGTATTCATGATCAAGAAATATCACTTCATTCAGGTTCTAATCCATTTAATGTCACAGTTAAGCCAGATGAAGAACATACATTAAATGTTGAAGTTGATTATGACTTAGATAATGATGAAATAACAGCAGGAACAGAAGAAGATCATAATACAAATAAAATTACAATGAATAAAAACTTTACTTTAGTATCTGACTATAAACTAACAGTTTCTAATTTAGCAACCTACAAAACAGAGTCAAATGAGCCTTCTAGTTATTTTGCTAAAGGAGAACAAATACAATTAAGATTTAATTCAAGTAATTCAACATCTTATGAGCCAGAAACTGTTGTAGTAAATGACTTAAAAGATGAGAAATTTGAAGGCACAGAATATCAAGTTAAAAAAGTTCAAGATGGAAGTAGCGAACATCAATATTATGTAGATATTGTTACTAATACAGTTTCAGGATTACAAGAATTAACAATCGATTCTGTAAAACTAAATAGTAGTAAAGTTGAAACTGAGTTTGAAGGAAAAGATTTAACAGCAAAATTTGAAGTATTAAAAGATAAACCTACAATGACAGACTATACTTCTACAAACCATGAAAATAGTATAATAGTTAAATTTAATATAACAGATACAGATAATGCATTATTAGAAAGCAAGCTTAAATTAATAGATGTTCAAAGTGATACAGAAGTAAAATCAGAAACAATTACAGTGGGAGCAAATACTCATACTTTTGAAAATCTAGAAACAGGAAAACAATATAAGATTATTCTTGAAAATAACTTTAGCTTAAGAGAAGATAGGCAAGATGTTCAAAATGAAATAGTTAAAGAAGAGCAATTAGAAATTACAGATAAAAACAATGTTGACTTTAGAATGAAAAATCTTTCTATATCAGAGAGAGTACCAACAAACTCAAAAGTTCATATTTCTTTTGAAAATGGCGTTTTATCTTATAAAGACGTAGATAGCATAACAATAAATGATATAAAATATCCAGTTACTAAAGGAAATGATAATATTTATAAATTGGATTTAGACCCTGGAGAAAAAGGCGTTAACATACTTAGATTACAGAGTGTAGGAATAGGAACAAAAACTTTTGAAATTAACAGAAATTTAAGATATGTTCATGAAAAAGTTCTTCCAACTGCAATTGAAGTAACTGATATTAACGAAAATACAAAAGACAATTTAGCTATAATTAAATATAAATTAGTTGATGAGGACTCAACTGTTAAGTCTTTAAAAGCATATATGAAAAATAGTGCTGGTTCAATCATAGCTACATCTGAAGATATTTCTGAATTTAGCACAACTGATGTAAATACTCTTGAAATGCCATTATTAAAATTAAATGAATATCATATTGAATTAAGAGCAAATCATGATATTGGCGATGGTGAAACATTTGAAGAAACAGCTTTATTTACAAAGAGTATGATTTCTGAATCAAGAGCTACTGTTGTAGAACAAACAATTGATAAAGAATACTCAAATAAAGAAGAAGAAGTTACTATAACAGTTAAATTAAATACAAATGTTGACCAGGAAGTAAGAAAAATTTATATAGGTGAAGATAGCTTTGATGCAGTGAAAGTTAAAAATGAAAAAGGTGAAATTGTAAATGATACTTATACCGTAACTTTAATTTCACCAAAGAAAACAGGTATTTTTGAGCAAAGGGTAACTAAAGTTCAAATTGGAAATAGTCTAATAGATACAGACCATATAAGCTATGCAGAAGGTGTAGAACCATGTAGCATACAAGTATTAAAAGATAAGCCAACATTAACACACTTTATGATTGCAGAAGATGGAAGCAAGGCAACATTCAAAATAAATGACTTAGATGAGTCTTTGGCAAAACCACATCCAAAAATGATTATAAAAGATATGACAAATAATGGAAAAGTAGTTGCTGAAAAAGATTTAACCAAAGGCGGAAATGATTATGAATATAAATTAAAAGAACTTGGCATGACTGAGTTTAATCATAACTATAATGTTACAGTTGATGTAAATTATGATTTGAAACCAACAGAAAAAGTAAGTATCTTTAGAAGAATAGCAAACTTCATCACAAATGCTATTTCTGGTGAAGAAAGTGATGAATCTGAAGAATTTACAACAACAGGAACAGAAAAAATATATGATGAAACATTCTTATTAACAAATAACCAAACATATAAACTTGATTTTGAAGATGGTTTTGGATTCTATTATTTATCAAGGAAAAAAGATAATGAAAGTAGTTTCTTAACATTTGATTGTACAACTGGAACTCCTTATAAAGTAGTAAAAGTAATAGTTAATGATAAAGAATATGATGTAGAGCAGGGAGAAAGAGAAAATAGTTATATTGTTCCATTTAGAGCAGAAAGTGTTGATTTAACATTAATTACTTATCAAAAAGTAATATTGGAAAATGGTGTATCCTTAGATATACCAGAAAAAGATGGTGTTAGCAGAATACCTGTAAGTGTAGTTCAAGAAATGCCAACATTTAACATTCTTGAGTATTCAGAAGATGTTAAAGAGAAAAAAGTAAGATTTAGATTTAAATTAGTAGATGAAGATAAAAAGATGGCATCTGAGTTTACATTTAAATTAATGGATTCACAAAATGGACTTATTGCTGAAAAAGAAGTAAAAAGAACAGATACAACTGTTGAATTTGATATTCCAAATCCACCAACTGCTGTTTACAAATTACAAGTTAGAGCTAAACTTTATGAAATTCCTGGATATGATAAATTTTATATTGAATGGCCAGCATTTGATGGAGAGTTTAAATCAAGTGTTAATAGTTCAATTTTAGGAAGCAAATTCTCAACTGTATATCCTTCAAAAGGAGAAACAATTACAATTGATTATACAATTAGTAGTACAACAGTTATTAAAATAGACCCAGAAGATCACACAAATCAAGATAAAGCAGTAGGTATTTCTTATTTAGTAATAAATGGAAAAGATTATGATGTTCAAACATTAGATAATGAACAATATAGGGTTTACTATACAGCAGATAATAAAACTGGAGTTCAAGATGTTGATGTTTCAGCAATTAAATTCACTAATGGAACAACAGAAGAATTTATTAGAAAAGATCAAATTGATGTTCTAAAAGATATGCCAGAAATTAGAAATTACAAAGTAGAAAATCAATTAGATAAAAATAAAGTTAAATTTAGTTTTGATCTTGTAGATAATGACCATATATTAACTTCAAATAACATTTATGCAAGAGTAAATGATAACGATCAAAATGTAAATGTTGAGCACAGTAAAACTGTAACACATAATGAATTAGAGTTTAATGCAAAACAAGATGAACTTTCAAAATTTGAAGTATTTGCTTCTTTCGACTTAGATACAGATATTCTAAAAAATGAAACATCTAGTGATGATAATTCATATATGGATAAATCAATTTTTGAAAAACCATTTATGCTAACAGGAGATTATAGTGTAGACATTAAAAATATTGAAACTTATAATTCAAAAGGTGAGAAAACAGAATATTTTGAGAAGAATGAAGACATTTTAGTAAAATTTGAAAGCACAACAAAAGTTCCAGAATTATGTGTTGAAACAGTTAAAATAAAAGATACTGTTTATGAACCAGAAAAAGATGAAAATAACACCTATACTTTAACTATTAAAGGTTCAGATAAAGCTGGAAAAGTTAATTTACCAATTTCTTCTGTAACACTAAATAGTGGTAATGAAATTGAGATTAAAAATGCAAATATAAATTATGAAATATTAAAAGATGTAGTAAAAGTTAAAGAGCTTAAATCTGCAATTTCTGATAATGGAGATATTCTTAATGTAGACATTAATATTGAAGATACTGATAAATCAAATAATAAGCTACGATTAGAAATAAAAGACGAATATAATCAACCAGTCACATTATCTACATCAGATTTAAATGTAGGAACAAATAGAATTACTTTTGAAAAAACAAGTACAGAAAAATATTTTGCTACTATTTATTCAGATTATGATAGAGATTTAGATAAAACAAATGATCCAAACCATTACACAAATATGAACATCTACTATCAAATAATTAGCATAAACACTAGATATATTGAAATGAAAGATATAGTAGATATTGCACTTTATAAATTTGGAGATGATGGTAGGGCAGAAAAGGTTAATAGCTTAACAGAAAGCAATCTTCAAGTATTAGAAAATTGTTTAGTTAAAGTTTCTATGAGAAACATTGCTCCATTCTATAGCAATATTACAGATTATAATGTGGAAAATGGAAAGTTAAGATTAGTTTTAGCATACACGGATGCAATGGTATTTACAGGAAAAGAAGAATTAAAACCACTAGAAGTTACATTAGATATTCTAGAAGGCAGTTCTTCTGGATATCAATATGATGGATCTTTCCAATCTTTAGTAGACAAAATGAGATTAAATCCTACAGGAACATTTGATTTAGATAAAGATTATGACTTAGATGAATATGCGGTAAATACAAATTCAAAAGCAATTATAGATTTTGAATTTAAAGGTACTTTAAACGGACATGGACATACAATAAGCAATCTTCATAAACCATTCTTTAGTTTATTAAAGGATGCAACAGTTGAAAATATTGTATTTAGGGGAACTGATTTTATTAATCAAGGAAGTCAAGCAACAGTTGTTTTAAATGCAAATCATAGTAATTTATCTAATCTTAATATTGACCTTGTAACAATTCGTGGTGGAAACAATAATGCAGGTATAGCTTATGAAATAACAAATGGTTCTGTAATAGATAAATGTAATGTTGTAAACCTTAACTTTAGTGTAATGTATAGCAATCAAAATAATGCTGGTGCAGTAGTTAGTTTAAAAGATTCAACAATTCAAAATTGTTACATTGCAGGAACAATGCCATCAGGATGGCAAGTTAACTCAGGATTTGTTGCACAAGCAAGTGGAAATTCTAATATAATAAACAATATTGTTAATTTAAAAGTAAGTCCATATTTTGGAAATGAATATATTGGAAATGGTGGTATTTTAGCAAGAGGTACAGCAACATTAAAGAATAATTTAAGTTTAATGAATACAAATAGTAAAATATATACTATTTACAATGAAAATAAAAATACAGCAACTCTTGCAGAAGGTTCAAAAGACAATTATCAATTAAAAGAAACAAATTGTTTAAAAAATACATTATCAAATGCTGTAAAAGAAGTAGATGCAAAAGACATAGATAGCAATTTCTTTAAAAAATTAGATTTTAGTGATCAAGCTTGGATAATAGATGGTAATACATCAATTAATAATTTACCAGTACTTAAATCTGTATCAGCTTCATTTAGTGATGATGGTGAACAACCAGAAAACACAGAAGTATATATTCCAGATTATAACAGAGTACATAAATTACCAGACTATGATTCAAATAAAGAAATTGTATATCACAATATGTACAAAATAATGCCATTCTATGATGCAAAAGAAATAATAAGAGATGGAAACAAAATTCCTGCTGATAACGAATTAAGCACAAAAATAGTTAAATATGTTATTCCTTATGATAAATCAGGAAATATGATTTCTTCTCTTACAACAGAAAATTATAATAGCTTAAATGAAATAAGAATTGTATTTACAGATAAAACTTCAAAGAAATATCATATAGATTTTGATGATTACTATGGAAATGTAGCATCATATATGATAAGTGATTTAAATGTTGGATATAACTACAATAAGTATATTATAAATCCTAACTTAGACATTATAAATTATCTTGTTACTGAGGCTTCTTCTTACACATATGATAACGACTTAGAGCCAATTGTTTCAGGAGAAGATAGTAGATTATATAAAGAACATTTTGAAAACTATACTAAAAATCATATTAAAGACTTTATTATAAATACTTTAGTTAATATGGATTACAGTATGAGTTTTGAAAGTGAAGTTTTAGATAACTTAATTAAACAAGATTTAGTAAGAACTGGAAAACTAAAGAACTTGTTATTTGCATATAATTATTTCACATATTGGTATAATTTAGATATGGATGGAATAAATGTTGCAGACTCAATAATGTTCCATGCAAATGAAATGTTTGATAATAGAATGACTATGGCAAATATCACAAATGAACTTATTACTGGAACAAATTCCGCAACAAATGGAACAGCAGGATTCTATAACAATGGTCTTGCAAAATATACTAAATTAACTAACTTAGGATTATTCTTAGATTACTATGTACAAACATTAACACATTATACAGATGGAAATACTTGGTTTAAGGAACATTGGAAAGGTGGAAGATATTATACAGTAAGCATTGATAAAGAAGGCGTTGATTACACATTATGGGATCATCTAAAGAAAGATGGTAAAGTACAAAATGATTTCTTACCACTATGTACAGTTCCAGAAAATAGTACTTATGCAATTGCTTCACCAACACAAGCATACTTTGGATCTTTACGTGTTTATATGACAGATCCTAGCAACCCAGATCAAATTGCAGCATTCGAAAAGAAAGTAAATGTTTGGTTAAAAGAAGTTAAAGCATTCTACGAATTTGGATACACATATTGGGGCAAAGACACTTTAAATAAATATTGCGATGTAAACTATGATATGAGAACAACTTATACAGGCCAAGGAAATGCAACTGTATATAATAATCCATTAACAACACAAGAACCATATCACAAATATTTCATTGAAGCTATAAATAGATGGGCAGGTACTTCAGGAGGCGCTTATGCAAACGGAAATGAAGTATTCTGGGTTGTTATAAAAATGCTAGATAACTTTAGAGTTGGAACACACGAAACTCTTCATAACCAAGATAGTAAAATTTTCTTAAATGGTTATGGACGTAGAGGTGGAGCAGAAGACTATGCTGCAGGATTCTTACAACAATATTATAGAGATGGTTGGGTAAGTCCAAACATATTTGATGATGACCTTATGAAAGAAAATACAACTCAAAACTTCTATCGTGCAACAGTTGAAAATGATAAGAAATTATCAGTATTTTATAAAAATTACTTTAATACAAATGACTTCTTAGACTGGATAGAAGCAAAAGCATTCTTTACACTATCTCCAGAAGATCAGGCAAAACTTGCAGTACAAGTATCTTATCCACAAGTTGATGAAGCTCATCAAGACGAAGGTGATGATGTAGTTGCATACACACCACTTACAACAGATAGAGTTCAAGGAATGAACTTAAAATCTATGGAAGCACTTTGGGATAATCGTATAATGCTAAGACCAGGTGTTAAAGAATATGAACAACGTTCACCAGGAGCAGACACAGATTCAATTTTCAACATTCACTGGTATCAACCACATGCAGATAATGACCGTCCAGATGGAGCAAACTTTAAATACTTGGCATGGCAAATGGCTGGAGAACGTGGGTATTATGATGGACTTTGTGCTTACTATAGTCAAAAATATGTTGGTATTAAAAATGGTAAAGGCGGAAATACAACAGATTTAACTGCATTACGTTATATAATGAATGATGAAAGCATTACATTCAAAAAATACAAATTAGACAGATATAAGAAATTAGGAGAGCATTATGATGATCAAGGTACATATATAAACGCAAAAGAAATTTACGAAAAATATCTTGAAGCATTAATAAAAGACGCTCAATCTGGAAATAGAAATCTTTCAAACAGCACAGCTGTTAAAAAACAATACTTCAGACAAATACAAAAAGAAACAGAGGATTTCACAATTAATCCATTTGATAAAAATCCTAATGCTAAAAGTATTTCATTAGAAGCAGATAATCTATTAAACATCACTGGAATTCAATTAGATGATTTAAATATAACAAATACAGTAGAAAATACTATTACAAGTGATGTAGAAGGAAATATAGTTAATAGTAGTAATAACAGAGTAGATGAAAATTCTAATACTGAAAACATTGTAGAAGAAAATGACTTTACCAATACAATAGATTTAGAAAATACAACAAATACTACGAATACAACAAACACAATATCTACAAAAAAGAATATAAATACAAATACAGTAGAAAATCAAAATGTAACAATTCAAAATAAAACCAAATAAATATGAAAGGTATTAATTTTGTGTTAGAGTTAGAAGAAAATAAAAGATTATTAGAAGAGCAAAAGGCTAAATTAATTCAAATTAAAGATTCGATGAAAATCGAATCTTTAATGCTTGAATTAAAAAAGCTAGAAAAAGAATCATTAGAAGAAGGATTTTGGGATAATAGCCAAAAATCAAATGAAATATTTGCTAGAATTAAGACTTTACAAAAGAAAATTAATTCTTTTCAGCAAATAAGTTCAGAGTTAGATAATTTAATGGAAATGAATGATTTATTAGAAGAAGAACATGATGCAGAGCTTTTAAAAGAGCTATTACATAATTCTAATGAGATACAAAAAAGTATAAGTAATTTAGAAATTCAAACATTATTTTCAGGAAAGTATGATAATAATAATGCCATTATCACAATGCATCCAGGAGCTGGTGGAACAGAAAGCCAGGACTGGGTAGAAATGCTTTATAGAATGTACACAAAGTGGGCTTTTTCAAATGGATTTAGCGTAAAAGAATTAGATTATTTAGAAGGTGATGAAGCTGGAATTAAAAGTGTTACATTTTTAATTTCTGGTGAAAATGCTTATGGATTTTTAAAAGGAGAAATGGGAGTTCATAGACTTGTTAGAATTTCTCCATTTGATAGTGGGGGAAGAAGGCATACATCATTTGCTTCAGTAGAAGTTTTACCAGAAATATCTGACGATATAGAAGTTGATATTAATCCAGATGATTTAAGAATAGATACATATAGGTCATCTGGTGCTGGTGGACAACATATAAATAAAACAGATTCTGCAGTAAGAATTACTCATATTCCAACAAATATAGTTGTTTCTTGTCAGTCTGAGCGTTCTCAAACTATGAATAAAGAAACAGCAATGAGAATGTTAAAATCCAAATTAATTGATTTAAAAGAAAAAGAAAACAAAGAAACAATTTCAGAATTAAAAGGAATTCAAAAAGACATTGCATGGGGAAGTCAAATAAGATCTTATGTTTTTTGTCCATATACATTGGTTAAAGATCATAGAACTAATTATGAAGTTGGAAATGTTGAAGCAGTTATGAATGGCGATTTAAATAATTTTATGAAAGAATATTTAAAAATGATAATTAAAAACTAATTATAATGCAAAAGTAGATGTAAAATTATTAATAAAATAACAAAATTATTATCTTAATAAAATTTTAAAAAATAAATAATTTTAAAGAACTTTTATATTGCCAAAAAAATTTTTTTATAATATAATTATACACAGCATATATATTGTTATCAAAAAATACGGAGGAAAAACATGGAAGAGATAGATTTAAAAGAATTAATTGCAATCTTCATGAGAAAAAAATTTTTAATTATTTCAATTCTGATTATATCAGGAATTTTAGGTGCTATATATACTATAAATTTTATAGTACCAGAATATCAATCAACAACAAAGCTAATATTAGTACAAGTTAGAGAGCAAAATCAAGTAACAGACGAAGATACAACAGCTTCTATTACAGCTACCGATATTAATTTAAATTCAAACATTGTACATAACTATACAGAAATTGTTACAAGTAAACTGGTAGCAAATCAAGTAATTCAAAATTTAAATTTAAATATGACAGTTGAAGATTTCTTAAAAGGAATATCTGTTGTTTCACTACCAGATACTGAAGTTATAGAAGTCACTGTTACAAACACAGAACCGGAACTTGCATGTACAATTGCAAATGAAATAGCAGCCGTTTTTGTACAAAAAACAGAAGAAATTTTTAAAGTAAATAATATTTATGTATTAGATACTGCTGAAGTAGATGATATACCAATAAATATTCATTTAATTAAAAATATAATTATAGCAGCATTTATTGGATTTATCTTAGTTTCTGCATATATTTTATTAATAAACACATTAGACACAACAGTTAAAACAGATACGGATATTGAGCGAATAATAAAAGTTCCTGTATTAACCTCTATTGTTTACACAGATGAAGCTGTTAAGAAAAAGACAAAATCTAAGTCTTCTTCTAGTTCATCTCTTGTCTCAGGAAAGAGAAAAACTACTTATGGAAACGGAGGAAAAATATAATGAAAAAAGAAGTTGTAGTACAAGAAAATCCAAAATCTCCTGAATCAGAGATGTTTAGAAATTTAAGAACAAATATCCAATTTATGAATGCAGATTCAGAAAAAAAGGTTATGATAGTAACAAGCACAGTTCCTGGAGAGGGAAAAAGTTATGTTACAGCAAACTTAGCAGCAGCATTTGCTCAAATAGATAAAAAAGTTTTAATTATAGATGCAGATATGAGAAAAGGACGTCAATATGCTATATTTAATTTGCGTCCAAGACCTGGAATTTCAAACTATTTATCTGGAGTAGTTGACCAAATATTTAAAGACAAAAAAGA
Source organism: uncultured Clostridia bacterium (assembly GCA_947628085.1). Taxonomy (GTDB): domain Bacteria; phylum Bacillota; class Clostridia; order TANB77; family CAG-508; genus Scatovivens. The sequence continues at coordinate 91,298 of CANQYM010000004.1, read as the reverse complement.
TGATATAAAAAATTATATACAAGAAACAGAAATAAAAAATCTTTATTTAATTACAGCTGGAAGTGTACCACCAAACCCATCAGAACTTTTAGTATCAAATAAAATGAAAAAAATTATAGATACATTAAGTGAAATTTTTGATATTATTATTTTTGATGTTCCACCTTGTTTAGTAGTTACAGATGCACTTATTTTAGCAAGACTTGTTGATTTTTCAATTATAGTTGCAGCACAAAATTATACAAAAATGGAAGAATTAAACAAAGCAAAAGCTTCTATTGAAAATGTTGGTGGTAAAGTTGCAGGAGTTGTATTAAATAAAGTACAAATGCAATATAAAACATATACAAATTCTTATTACTATGGAGAAAAATTAACAAATTTCAAACCAAAACAAAGAAAGTAGTAGTAAAGGAATAAAATAAAATGATAGATTTTCACTCACATATATTGCCAAATGTAGACGATGGTTCTAAAACATATGAAGAAACAATTAGCCTATTAAAAGAAGCAAAAAATGTTGGATTTGATAAAGTTATTTCAACATCTCATTATGCTCAAGATTGTTTTGAGGTTCCAGAATATAAAAGAAAAGGTATAATTGATGAATTAAATGAAGAAGAAGACTTACCTCAAGTATTTTTAGGAAGCGAAATTTTCTTAACATTTAATATTTTAGAACTACTTCAAGAATACAAAGCTTCAACAATAAATAAAACAAACTATGTATTATTCGAATTACCACTTAGACAACATTTTATTAATTTGAAAACTATTATAAATAAATTAAAAGAGGAAAATTATAGATTAATATTAGCACATCCTGAAAGATATTTGGTTGTTCAAAAAGATTTTAAATTATTATATGAACTACAAGAAATGGGAGTGTTATTTCAATCAAATTATGCTAGTATATTGGGTGTTTATGGTTTAGGTGCAAAGCTTACTGTTAAAAAAATGCTTAAAAACCATTTAGTTAGCTTTTTAGGAACAGATGTGCATAGGGCAAATTCAATATACACAAAAGTTCCATTAGCAATAGAAAAAATTTCAAAAATTGTATCAGATGAAGAACTAGAGAATTTAACAACAAATAACGCAAATAAAATTCTTAATAATGAAGATATAGATTAATTTTTAGGAGGTGAAGTGATATGTCTGCTACAGAATGTCAATATTGTTACTACTGGAAAGGAAATTATAAAACTTCAAAAGCTGATTGCGATAAAACAGGAAGATACAAAAGATACAATGATGATTGTGATTGTGGAAAATTTGCAAAAAAATAATTTGCATAATATATAAAATATCACATAGATTTTCATAATATATTAATAATAGCCATTCACTAATTTTTTTATAAAAAAATATAATATAGTAAATGGCTATTAAATTTACATAGTAATTTTTAAATTTAAAATTTACTATTATTCATTTGCAAGATGAGGTACAAAAAATGGGAATTGTTGTACAAAAATTTGGAGGCAGTTCTGTGGCCAATTTAAAAAAGTTAGAATTAGTCGCAGACCATATTATTAAAGAGGTAAATAGAGGAAATAAACTAGTAGTAGTAGTTTCAGCACAAGGAAAAACCACAGATAGACTTATTTCAGAAGAAGCTGAAATTACAGATAATCCAAACAAACGTGAACATGATGTTCTAGTTTCAACAGGAGAGCAAATTACAATTGCAAAATTAGCAATGCTTTTACAAAAAATGAATTATAATGCTGTTTCTTTAACTGGTTGGCAAATTCCAATTATAACCAACAGTGAATTTTCAAATAGTAGAATTAGATATATTAATAATGAAACAATTGAAGAATATCTTGATACTGGAAATATTGTTATAGTTGCTGGATTTCAAGGTATAGATGAAAATGGAAATATAACAACTTTTGGTAGAGGAGGTTCAGATACAACAGCTGTTGCACTAGCAGCAAGTTTAAAAGCTGAAAGATGTGATATTTATACAGATGTTGATGGTGTATATACATCAGATCCTAGAATTGTTTCAAGAGTTGAAAAATTACAATCAATTTCTTATGACGAAATGCTAGAAATGTCTAGTATGGGAGCTAAGGTCCTTCATAATAGATGTGTAGAAATAGGAAAAAAATATAATGTTCCAATTTATGTGAAATCAACATTTGAAAAAGATAGTTTAGGAACAGTTTTAAATAATAAAAATTTAGAAGATCTAGTAATAAATGGCGTAACAAAAGATAATTATATTTCAAGAATTACAATAGTAGGATTAGAAAACAAAATTGGTAAAACTTATGAATTATTCAAAATTCTTGCTAAAAATTTTATAAATGTAGATATAATTTCTCAATCTTTTGGTGAACATATTACTAAAGACATAGCTTTTACAGTAAAAATGAATGACCTGCAGAAAACTTTGCAAGTTTTAGAAGAAAATAAAAATTCACTTGGAATTCATGAAATATTGCATAGTGAAAACTTAGCAAAAGTTTCAATAATTGGTGTTGGAATTGCTAATAAACCAGGTGTAGCAGCAAGTATGTTTGAAGCATTATATGAAAAAAATATAAATATGCATATGATAACAACTTCAGAAATTAAAATTTCTGTTTTAGTAAATTCAAATGATGCTGATTTAGCTGTGAAAGCAATTCACGAAAAGTTTTTTGGAAAATAAGTTATATAAAATTTGTTTTAGAAGAGTTTAATTATACAATTAAACTCTTTTTTATTTAGATTTTCAATCAATGCAAAATCTTTAAACTGGATTTTATATTCTTATAAAATCCCTTATTCAGATTTTATGTTCTTATAATATCTTTTTATATTGATTTTTAATACCTTGTGTGTCGCAATCTTCTTTTTTATAAAAAAGCCAAAAGGAAGATTGCTCCAATCGCCCTCCGCTTACGCTTCGGTTGGTCGCTTACGCGGTATTTAAAATCAATATAAAAAGGTATTATAAGAAAGCAAAATATTGTAATAAAAATAATTATAAAACAAAGAAATTGTTCTAAAATCAATTCAAGCGAATAAATAATATATATACATTTCTAAAGAAAATTAAGAGAGGTTATAAATATGGAAGAATATAAAAATTCTAATAATGCTTTTCAAAATATAATGCTTGAAAATCGTGAAAAATTGAATGTTACTGGAGTGCTTGATGTTTTTAGCTTTGATGATCAAATTATAATAATAGAAACTCAACTTGGATTACTAACTATAAAGGGAGAAAATTTAAAAATAAACAAATTAAGTATCGATACTTCAGATTTTGTTGTTGATGGTCAAATTTCAAGTTTAGCTTATTCAAATTCTGAAGTTCCTTCTAAAAAAGGAGGTAAAGGTTTATTAAGTAAAATCTTTAAATAGACAGAAAGAAGTGAATACTATGTATAATTTTTCTCAAGGGCAAATTTTTATATTTTTTTTCATTATAGGAATAATTATAGGTTTAATCTTTGATGTTTTTAAGGCAATAAGAAAATGTTTTAAAACATCAGATAAAGTAACTTTTATTCAAGACTTACTGTTTATTATATTTTCAACCTATTTAATTATATTAGGAATAATCAAATTAAATAGTGGGGAAGTGAGATTTTATCTTTTTTTAGGAATTTTTTTAGGAATAATAATTTATTTTTTGACAATAAGCAACATATGTGTTATAATTCTTTATGTAATTGTAGAATTTTGTAAAAAAATATTGGAGATACTTAAGATGAATATTATAAAAATAAATAAAATACTTAACTTAATAGTTGTTTTAGCTATAATATATTTCATATTTACTTTTATTAATCAACAAATAAAATTAAACTCATATAATCAAGATATCTCTTATTATTCTAGTCAAATCCAAGAATTAGAAGATGAAAAAGAAGAGCTTGTAGCTACTCAATCTAATGTTAATTCAAAAGAATATATTGAAAAAGTAGCTAGAGAAAAATTAGATATGTACTTACCAAATGAAACTGTATATATCGATATTAATAAATAATTTTGTATCTTTATTATATATTTTAAGTAGTTTAATTTTAAATTAAATTACTTTTATTTTTTTCTTTAAACAAAAATCCAAAATAAAATTATATATATTGAAAGGGGCTAATTATATGGAACTAGATAGCTTATCTCTTATTGATTTAAGAAATTTAGCAAAGGACAAAGGAATTCCTAATATTTCTAAATTAAAGAAATCAGAACTTATTGAAAAAATATTAGAAAACTATAATCAAAGCAAAGAAAATTTAAGTGTAGATAACTCTTCCAAAAATGATGAAGTAACTAATGATATAGACTATAAATTAACTAGTGAAGATGATGAATATGTTGAAGGAATATTAGAACTTTTACCAGATGGATATGGATTTTTAAGAGGAGATAATTATTTATCAACAAATAAAGATGTTTATGTTTCACCAGTTCAAATTAGAAGATTTAAATTAGATACAGGTGATATGATAAAAGGAATTAAAAGAACACCAAAAGAGGGAGAAAAATTTCCAGCATTAATTTATGTTGGAGAAGTTAATGGTGAGCACCCTGAAAAAGCAATGAAAAGAAAAAATTTTGATGATTTAATTCCTATTTATCCAGTAGAAAAATTAAAATTAGAAACAACCTCAAATGACTATACTATGAGATTAATGGACTTAATGTCACCAATAGGAAAAGGACAAAGAGGTATGATTGTTGCTCCTCCAAAAGCCGGAAAAACAACAATTTTAAAGAAAATTGCAAATAGTATTACAGCAAATAATCCAGAAGTTTATTTAATAGTTTTATTAATAGATGAAAGACCAGAAGAAGTTACTGAAATGAAACGTTCTATAAAAGGTGATGTTATTTATTCTACTTTTGACGAGCAACCTGAACATCATGTTAAAGTTGCTGAAATGGTAATAGAAAGAGCTAAAAGACTTACAACTCAAAATAAAGATGTAGTTGTATTATTAGATAGCATTACTCGTTTAGCAAGAGCATATAACTTAGTTATTCCTTCATCAGGAAGAACTTTATCTGGTGGTTTTGATCCAGCAGCTCTTCATAAACCAAAACGCTTTTTTGGTGCAGCAAGAAACACAGAAGATGCTGGAAGTCTAACTGTTCTTGGAACAGCACTTATTGAAACTGGAAGCAGAATGGATGAAGTTATTTTTGAAGAATTTAAAGGAACAGGAAATATGGAAGTATTTCTTGATAGAAGTCTTTCTGAAAAAAGAGTTTTCCCAGCAATTGATGTAAATAAATCAGGAACAAGAAGAGATGAGCTTCTACTTACTGAAAAAGAATACGACACAATAAATTTAGTTAGAAAAACTTATTCAACTCTTACAACAGCTGATTTTACAGAAAGATTAATAAATCAAATGATGAGAACAAAAGATAATAAAGAATTCATAGAAATAATTTCTAAAACTATAAAATAAAATTTAAGAGCTGAATAGACTGTAAATTATTCGGCTCTTTTTAAGGTATATAAAACTATTTACTTATCACATAAAATTCTAAATACAAAATTTAAGGAAAAGGAGGAAAATAAAATGAAAAAAATATTGCTTGAAATATTAAAGAAAATATTTTGGCAAATAGCAATAATAATTATTTGTATTGCAATAAATATGTATTTTCTTACTTTTCCTTCAAAAATTTTAGGAAAAATTATAGATTTACTTTATGATATAAATAAAAATAGAGAAATAATTTATAATTACATTTTTCTATTGATAATTACAGCTTTAATTGCTTTAGTTTTAAGAGTTACATGGAAATATTTTATGGCACGAACAACTAGAACTTTAGAAAAAGGACTTAAAGATAAATTATTTGAACACTTTTTAAAAATTAAATTAACAAGCATTCAAGACATTAAAAATGGTGAAATAATGTCTTATTTCGTAAAAGATATTGGTGAAATAAGAGGCCTAATGTATAAAATACTATCTGGTGGCACAAGAATATTTTTCATATTTATAATAGCAACATACACTATGAAAAATATTAATACTTCATTAACAATTGCAACAATGTGTCCAATTTTAATTACTACATACATAATTATAATTCTAAAAAAATATGTAGAAGAAAGCTTTAAAAAGTCTCAAAAGTATTTTACTAATCTTTCAGAGTATGTTCAAGAAAGTACAGATGCAATTCGAACAACAAAGGCTTATGCTGGAGAAACAAATCAGCTTAAGAAATTTATGAAGAAAAATAAAATATTGAAAAAAAGTAACATTTCAGTAGACTTATATTCTACATTAATTTCAACATCAATAAATATATGTTTCGGATTTTGCTATGGAATTACTGTTATCTATGGTTCAAAATTAGTTTTAAATAGCACTATAACATTAGGAGATTTTGTTGCATTTATAGGATATATTGATTTATTTTATACTCCAATATATATTCTTCCAAATATTATTTCAAAATTTAAAAGAGCACAAATATCTTATTATAGATTAGAAAATGTATTTAAATTAGAAGAAGAAACTTTAAAAATAGATACTTCTAAAAACAATAAAAAAATATCTGGAGATATTTTAATAAAGAATTTAACATTTAATTATCCAGGAAATATAGATAGAGTTTTAGATGACATTTCTGTTGAAATCAAAGAAGGACAAACACTTGGAATAATCGGAACAATCGGAAGCGGAAAAACAACTTTAATGAATTTACTTTTAAGATTATATCCTGTTCAAGATGGAAAAATTTTCATTGGAAATCAAGATATAAATGAAATTGAACTATCAAATTTGAGAAAAAATATATCTTATATTACTCAAGATAACTTTTTATTTTCAACAACAATAAAAGAAAATATAACACTTTTCAAAGAATATTTTACAGATACAGAAATACTTGAAAGTGCTGAAAAATCAATATTTTTAGATGAAGTTAGAAGTATGAAAAATGGGCTATATACAATAATAGGAGAGAGGGGAATAGACCTTTCTGGTGGACAAAAGCAGAGAGTTGTTATTTCAAGGGCATTTTTAAATAAAAGCAATATAATAATTTTTGATGATACTTTTTCTGCTTTAGATAATAGAACTGAAAAAAGTTTATTAGCTAATATAAAAAATTTAGTAAAAGGAAAAACTTGTATTATTATTTCAAATAGAATTTCTGATGTAAAAGATGCAGATAAAATAGTTGTTTTTGACAAAGGAAAAATAATAGAGGAAGGAACTCATAAAACTCTTCTTAAAAATAAAGGACTATATAATAAGTTTTATACAGAACAAGCATCTATGCAAGAAATAAATATATTAAATTAGAAGAAAGGAGATATGGCTATGAAAAAAACATGGGAAAGATTTAAGAAAATTGCAAAACCACATAAAAAAACTATAATTTTTGTATCTATAATGTCAATATTAATAAACATTTTAGAACTTTCAAAGCCATATCTAGTAAAAGTTTTAATAGATGATTTCTTAAGTTTAGGCATCGTAGAAAAAACTTTTATAAGTATAACAACAATTGGAATAATTTATTTTGCTATTGTTATAATTAGTAATATATTAGATTTTATAACTAGAATGAAAACAAATGTTATGGGTGAGGAAATTTTATTTTCAATAAGAAATAAGATTTATAAGTATACTCAAGATGCTAATATTAGTTTTCATGATAAAACACCTGCCGGAAAACTTTTTGTTAGAATTACAAATGATGTTGAAGATATTTCAGCACTTTTTAAAGAAGTTATAACTACTTTTTTTAGAGATATAATATCAATTATTGGAATTATATTAGTAATGATATATTTTAGCTTTAAATTGAGTTTATTAACTTTTATATTATTGCCTTTTGTAATCATAACTTCTGTAGGCCTAACTTATATATTAAACAAAATATATGATGCATCAAAGGTTGTAAGAACAAATATAAATACTTTTCTAGCAGAATCTATTTATGGTGCGAAACTAATAAAAATTTTTAATATCCAAAAAGAAAAACAAGATGAATGTGAAAAATTAACTAGTGAATTTATAAGAGTAAGAATACCATCTTCTATTTATGAAGGATTATTTCCAGGATTAATGACTTTATTTGAAAATCTAGCTATAACAATAATAGTTGTAAGTTCAATTAATCACTTTTGGGGAATTACAATTCCCGTAGGTTCAATTTATATTTTTGTAAGTTATATTAAATCTTTGTTTGAACCTATAACAAGAATTATAGATAACATAGAAGTTGTACAAGAAGCAATAGTTTCTATAAATAAAATTTATGATATTTTAGATGAAAAACAATATTTAGAAGATTTTGACTCTGGAAAAGAATTAAAAGAAGTTAAAGGAAAACTTGAATTTAAGAATGTTTGGTTTGCATATAATGAAAATAATTGGGTTCTAAAAAATATTTCTTTTACAATAAATCCTGGTGAAACTATAGCTTTAGTTGGAAAAACAGGTTCTGGAAAAACAACAATAACAAATTTGGTAAACAGGTTTTATGATGTTCAAAAGGGAGAAATACTATTAGATGGTGTAAATATTAAAGAGATAAATAAACGTGATTTAAGACGTCATATTGGAACAATTTTGCAAGATCCATTTATTTTTGCAAGAAGTATAAAAGATAATATAAAATTAAATAGAAAAATTTCAGATGAAGAAATAGAAAATGCATTAAAACTAAGTTCTGCAAGTAAATTCGTTAATTCTCTTCCACAAGGAATAAATACAATTTCAAAAGAAAGAGGCTCTTCTTTTTCTGCAGGTCAAAAGCAATTATTGGCTTTTGCAAGAATTTTTGCTCATAATCCAGATATATTCATACTAGATGAGGCAACTGCAAACATTGATACTCATACAGAAGAGCTTATTCAAAAGTCTATTGATAAGCTTTCAGCAGAAAAAACAGCTATTTTTATTGCTCATAGGTTATCTACAATAGTAAATGTAGATAAAATAATTGTTTTAGATAATGGAGAAATAATAGAAGAAGGAAATCATAAAGAACTTTTGAATAAAAAAGGATATTATTCAAAATTATATAATTCATATTATGAAAGCTTAGGATAAATAAATTTAACTTACTATTGACATTTCATATACATTTAAAGTACGATATGTATATGAAATGTCTTTTTATAAATAAAATTATATTAATGTAAAAATTGTTTTATTTAAATACATAAGGAGTTAAAATAATATAATGTTAGGAAAACTTTTTGAATGTGAAGCAGATAAAAATAAAAAATATTATAGAGTAATCCAAACAACAAAAGAATATAGGGATGGAAAGAAATTTCCTATAGATGAAGTTGTTATTGCAGATAAAGAAATTGATTTAAATGCAACAGAAAGTATGAAAATGGGAGGATTTTGCATATCAACCTATAATTACGTTTTTAGATGGCTTATTAGAGGAGATACATTATGCGAAGTTAAAATTCCAGAAGATAGCAAGCTTTATAAGACTGTAAGTGATAATGATGTTTATGTTTGCGAAAAAATGATTTTAACTAATCCTCAAAAAATAGATGATAATTTTGCAATGAAATTATATAAAATATCTACTTTAAATGAAATTTCATATTTTAGAGCAATGACAGCATGTGCCATATGCGGTTATATAAATACAGCTTTAAAAGTTTATGAAGACAAAGTAAATCCAAGTAATATTGATGTTGCTATATCAGAATTTGAAGGATTTTGCAAAAGAAGAGAAGAAGAGCATTATGGTAAAAATACATTTGAAATGGAAAATGTAAAAATTTTATATAATAAATTAAAAGAATTAAAAAATAGGGAATAAAGGAATATAAAAAATAAAATTTAAAATAATTTTTTTAATAAAAAATATAAAACGAAATTGAAAATTAATCTAAGATTAAAAAATATTTAATAAAACTTAAATTTATAAAAATAGATTTAAAAGGAAAATACTTTAAATTTATCAAAAACAATAGAAGAAAGCATGGGAAGGTAAATCAAAATTTGTGTAAAAATAGATATACAACTTTGCACAAAATCAAAGTTTTGTGCAAAAAGGAGTAGGATTTCAAACATATATCTATAATACCTATACTTCTTGCTATATCTTCATTACAGCCTCTATTAAGCTCTTATTTTAGACAATAAACTATATTACTTTTATTTTAAATCGCTTTATAATCGATTCTAGTAAGTCTTTATTTTCAATGATTTCAACAATTCTTATATTTATAACATTTTTATATGAATATTTCTGTATTATTTTTTCACTTTTTTATTTTTTATTATATTATTTTCATTTTTTATCAAAAACCTCCAAAATCGCTATTTTCTAAATATAGCCTTATTTTTTAGACAACAAACTTATATTACTTTAAAATAAAAACGGCTTAAAATCGATTCTCGTGCGTCGTTTTTTTAGCCATTTTTAGAGATTTTTATAAATTGCAGAAATTCCAGTATTTTTATGATATTTTTTAGATCATCATAATAAAATGATATTTAGAATTATAATTTAAGTAATGTAACTTTGTTTAATAAAATATAAAAACGCCTTAAAAACGATTTTAAGACGCTAAAAAACTATAATCTATATAAGATTATAGACATATTTAAAAAACATATAATTATAATGTAAAAATTTTAAAATTTATCTTAAACATATAAAAAATTTCTCAAATAACAAATGTTCGGTTTTTTATAAAATTATACAAACAAATTTGAAATCAAAATTTTTAAATTTTTATAAATTCAGATTTTTAATTTTATAATTATATTTTTCATAAAAAATTCTAATACTAAAATTTTTGAAATTTTAATATTAGAATTTTAGAAACTTTTAAATATATTATATTTTTATATTTTCAAAATTTTAAAAACTAGCCCTCTCTCCTACCCTAGCGTTTTTCAGCTTTTTAAAAATTGTGATTTATTTTTACTCAATCATTTAAAAAATTCATTACTAAATCTATAAGAATTTCCTTTTCTTTAGGATTTGATTCTGCTATTAACAAAGTTAATGCAGCTAAAGTATTGTTATCTATTGTTTGTTTTCCATTTTTATATAGAATACCATAAAAGTTCAAAAAATATATAAATAAGGTAGCTGCTATTCTTTTATTTCCATCAGCAAATACATGATTTTTCACAATTAAATATAAAAAATTAGCTCCTTTTTCTTCTATACTTTTATAAACATCTTGTCCAGCAAAACTTTGATAAATATTACCTATAATTGATTCTAATCCCTTATCTCTTTCTACTGCAAATAAAGAACTTTCTTGATTAAATCTTAATTTGTCTATAACTTTTAAGCATTCATTATATTCAACTTTTCTTTCGTCAACATTTCCATTTGGCTTCTTTAATGTTTTGTGATCATAATCGTCTAATAAGTCAAGAGCTTTTGAATAATTTCCAATTACTTTTAAAATCTCTTTTGCATCATTTCCTTCTAATCTTTTATCAATTCTATTAGCAATATCTATAAGTTTTATTGTTTTTTCTAGATATTCTAATCTTTTTTGATTTACAGCATAACCTTTTAACATATAGTCTTTTAAAATTTTATTTGCCCATTGTCTAAAAATTACACCATTTTTTGACTTTACTCTATATCCTACTGATATAATAACATCTAAATTGTAAAATGGTACTAATTGCTTTACACCATCAACGCGCATTTTTTGCCTGTTGTTATCTTTTTCTAATTCTTTATCTTTGAACACATTATTAATATGCTTTCTGATAGTAGTTTCATCTTTATCAAACAGTATAGCCATTTGATTTGCAGTAATCCACACATTATCTTCTTTTAAATTAACTTCAAGTTTAACATCTTGATTTTCAAATATTATAATTTCATTTTTCTTTTCTTCCATAAGAACACATCCTTTTTATAAAATTTAGTTCTTATTATTACTTTTAATAATACATCTGTCTTTACTATATTTAAGAACTATTGTTTGTATATTATTATAGAAAAAATAGTTTGTCAATATTGAATATTTCAATTTTATTATATAATAAAAAAGTCTGTATTAACTATGAAAATTTTTGAATATAATTTAAGTCTTCTATTGCTTTATCCATATTCATCATTCCATTTCCTATTGGATAATAAACTGGATAGACTTTATAAATTTTCCCTAAAATATTTTTTGAAAAGCTCTGTTTTCTACATTGTGATACTGATATTTTTTTATTTAATACGATAGAGCTAACTTGATTTCCAAGTGTAATAATTGCTTTAGGATTTATTATTTCTATTTCTTTGAATAATAAATCTAAATATTGATTATAAACTGAATTAGGTAATACTCTTGCATCTAATTGAGTGCATTTTCCTAAATTCGTAATAAAGTATTTATGTTTTATTACATTATCATATACTAAATTTGCAAACTCTTCATTCCATTCTTGAGGTTTCTTTGACATAATATTCATATATATTTCTTCATCAAGTAAACCTATTCGATAAAATAATTTCCATATATTTTTAGTTCCAATCCATGGAGATCTTCTGCCTTTCCATTCTGGATTAGATGCAATATTTTTTCCAGTAGGATTCATAAAAATAAAGCAAAAATTCGGATTTTCTGTACAACCGCCATTATATATAGATGTTAATTCTTTTGCTCCATACTTTAATTGTAATTTATCATATTCAATATTTAATTCATCTATTTTCATAACTATTAGTACCATCCTTATTTATTTAATACTTCACTAAATTTATCACATAAATCATTTATATAATCAAATTTTAATAAATCTTTTTTGTGTAACAACTTACAATTTTTTCTTCATATATAAATTTTGATATTCAATATATCCATGTTTTGGATAAAAAATATGACTTTCTAAATAATCTTTTCCTAAATGAACATGTATTTCTTTATATCCTCTTTCCCTTGCAGAATCTTCTGCTAGTTGCAATAATTGACTACCAATCCCATGTCTCTTATGATCGAATTTAACATATAATCTTGATAAAAATATTTTTCCATCTTCATCACTTCTTGTACCTATACATCCAATTACTCTATCAAATTCATCTAATGCTATCCAAAAAGGATGTCCTTTGTCAAAATAATTCTTTTTTATATCTAATAAATCTTCGTTTAGTTTTGGAACTCTGCCTAAAGCATTTTTAGCACTTAATACCATAAAAATCATATCATCTCGATATTTTTCTTCAAATTTTATTATTTTCACTACATTTCTCCAATCATTAATTTAATATATATTATGCCAAGAACAATAGGGCTTATTTTTTAAATTTTCCTTAGTTGGGGCAAGAAATGAGAAAGCAGAAATATTTCTAAGTATTCCAAATAATATTGTAATGATTAATAAAAAATACCAAATAAAATTTGGTATTTTTTTATTTCCTTTCATAATTAATTTATAAATTGTATACATAGCAAAAAAAGGTAATAATATTATTACCAACATATTATATCTAAATGCTTGATATAAGTCTAATTTGATTAATGAAAGAAATGCTCTTGTGATACCACAACCTGGGCAATATAATCCTGTTAGTTCATGAAAGAAGCAAGGGATTCCAATATTGTCTTGAAAAAGAATAACAAAAATCAAAATCCCTATGACTAATATAATATTTTTCTTATTATTGAGCATTACCAGTTTGTTTAGCTATAGTATTTAATTCACTTTGAACTAAACAGTATGTAATAATACTTAATCCAAATATTGATAAAATTAAGTATATTACAGAATTATCACTTGCTTGAATCCCAGCTTTTTGATTTGCTTCATACATTTCTTTACCTATTTTATAGTTCCAATAAATACCATAGATACCACAAGTAATAAGAGAAAAGATAAAAGATTTAACTCCTGAAAAATCTGGATCATTATTTAATTTTGAAGTATCATCTGTTAATGTTATAAACCAATAAATAGCATAAATACCACATGTTATTATTGATAATAAAATACATACAACAATATTTCTTTCTTTAACCATTATTTTATTCCTCCCATTTTTTTACTATTATATATTATTTCGACTTTAAAATGCAAATTTTATATTTTCAAATTATAATGTTATTTTATTATAAACTTTTCTTTTAATAAAATTTTTAAAATTTAGTAATATATTATAAATTTTATTGCTTAGTTTATCTTCTAATTTTTGAAGTAAAATAATTCTAATTTTATCAACCGCAACAGAAACTAGAAATACAATAGCTACTTTTGCAAGCATAAATAAAATGTATAATAGTGTGTTTAATCCTAAAAAGTTAGCATTTGGCACCAACGTTTTCCATATCCAATCTCTAATAAAACTATTGTCATGAACTAAATATATTCCTAAAGTAGAAGATGCTATATAGTTTATTAATTTAGATTTTATCTTTATATTTTTAAATAAATGAAAAATAAAGAATGCTATTAAAATTGGAACTGGTGATGAAAAAGAATTTATTAATGCTCCTGGTATTTTAAACAAAATAGAAACATCTAATATTTTTGAAAGAAGCATACAGGTTACTGAAAAAACTAAAGATAAAATAGTAATTAATAATAAAGATATTATATTTATTTTATTATTTTCTAATTTCTTTATAGGATAAAGCCTAATATAAGCTCCTATAATATAATCTAATATAAATATATTATGCCATGTAAAATTCCAAGCGTTATGAGTAATAGTAGAAATAATAGAAAAAATTATCAAAAATAATACAATAACCTTTTGTAATTGTTCTTTACTTAGTTTTTCAATAAATATATTAAGGTATGGTATCAATAAATAAAGTATAATATAATATTTAACAAACCAATTTCCGCTCCAAAAAATAGGAAAAATATTAGATATACATCGTTTAATATCAAATTTTACAATATTTAACCCATAAAATATTCCCATAAAAACTATTGAATAAAAAAACATCTCTATTATAAGATTAATTATTTTTTTATAATTAGCTTTTGATTTAATCATAAAATATCCTGTTATCATTATGAAAACACTAATAGTCCAATTTTGAAAATATAAAATCTGAGTTATTATTAGATTTGTTGTGATTTTTTCACTTACTACATTTTCTAAAACTCCTCCATGATAGCAAAAATGGCTTACTATTATCATAAAAATAGCAAATATTCTTAAAAGCTCAAAGTTAGAATCTCTTTCTTTTCCAATTTTTTTATTTTTTATTACATCATTTTCATTTAATGAGTCCCCGTGTGTGTGTGCGCACAGTATCAATGTTTTTAGACATTATATTTTCCTCCCCATTTACATTCATTTAAAAGTCTTTTATTCTTTCTTTAAAATCATCAAAACTCGTAAGTTTCCAAGACCAATTGCTTTCTGAAATTGTTCCTGGAAAATTAATTCTAGCACTATCGTCTAAACCTAAAATATCTTGAACTGATATTATTGCCATTTTTGCCTTGCATTTTGAACAATATTGCATCATACCAATATTAACATTTATATCATAACATTCATTTCTTCTTAAAAACTCTTTTAATCTTTCCTTGTATTCATCATTTAAAGTTTTATACCAGCCATATATTGTATAATTATCATGATTTCCTGGATAGACTAAAACATTTTCAGATTCATTATCTCTATCATATAAATTATTTAAGTCTATTGTGAATTGTAAAATTTTTTGTCTTGTAAATCCATAATAATTTCTTAATTTAATTGTTTCTTCTCTTATATCTCCTAAATCTTCTATTATTAGGTTATCAACTTTTATGTTTTTGTTTTTAAATAGCTCATCAAAAAATCCATAACTTACACCATCTACATAAAAGCCTTTCTTTCCAGTTTTACCAATTGGTATTTTAAAGAATGAATCATATCCTCTAAAGTAATCTATTCTAACTTTGTCAAATAGTTTTAAATAATATTTAAACCTTTTTACTAAATATTCATAATTATTATTTTTAATGTTTTCAATATTATATACTGGACTATTCCACTTTTGGCCATCAGAATTAAAATAATCTGGTGGTGTGCCTGATTCAAAAGTAAATTCTCCATTTTCCATTTCAAAACATTCTGGATGATATTTTGTTTCGCTTGATTCAAAAGTTGGATATATCGGCATATCTCCAATTATTTCCACATTTTTTGAATTTGCATATTGCTTTAAATTAAGCCATTGTTTGCTTGCTATATATTGCAGAAACAAATGATAATCTTTTTCTTCTCCTTTTAAATCACTTATAAATTCAGCATATTCTTCTATTTCTTTGTTTTCGATAAACTTCTCATATTCTTCATTTTTAGTAAAATTTCTAAAAGCTTCATAATAATATTTTTCTTTAAAATTATCATATTTTACTCTATTTGTATCTTTCCTTACTTCAGGATTTTCAATTAAATTTTCTTCTTTTAACAAATCTAGTGATATATAGCTTTCATTTAGTGCATAATAACTTTGTGGTGAATATGGTAAATTTTCACAAGCATTTATAGGCAAAATTTGCCAATATTTCATATTATTCTCACTTAATATATCTATGAATTCATATGCTTCTTTTCCAAAATCACCAATACCATATTTACTTGGCAAAGAAAAGATTGGAAGTAAAATTCCTTTTTCTTTCATATATACTCCTCTTTTGTAAATTATTTTATTTATCCATTGTTTTTATTTTCTACTTTATTTATATGTTTTTTTATAATGCTTGTTATAAATTTAATAATTCCAACAATTACTGCCAAACCAATATACATCGATACAAAGCCTGTAATTCCAAATAGCACATCAGCAAATTCCATATTTCCAGTGTTTGTAATTTTTTGTCCAATTTCAATGGCAAAAGTTATAACAACAATTAAAGTAAAAACATAAATTCCTGTTAAAGTTAGAAAATGATTTTTCTTAGCAAGATGCTTAAAAATTGGATATATTATAATAATTAAAAAAATTCCTAATAACCCAATAATTATAAAGTGTAATTCTTTATCTGTGAACTCATATTCATAGGTATCGTTTATATGCATAATGAAAGTATGTGCTTTTGAAATTAACTCAACAATCCAATATAAAAATTTTGTCATCTTTTCTAACTCCTCTACTTTTGTATATTTCTATTTAAATATATTATCATATCAATTAATAATAATCAATTTTTTTAAAAATTTAATTTTAATTTTCATATAAGGAAGAACTCCCTGGGAAATTCCCCAAGGAGCTCTTCGCATATTTTCACAGCAGTTTATCATTATTTGCTGATAAGATTTATTAGGTTGTATACAGAAAAGAGTGGTGCGAATAATATTGATACCGTGGACATAATCTTGATAAATATGTCCAAGCTCGGTCCAACAGTATCTTTGAGTGAATCGCCAACAGTGTCTCCCACAACTGTTGCGATGTGTTCTGGGTAGCCTTTTTTGCCAAGAGCTTCAACAAGCTTCTTGGCGTTATCCCATGCTCCACCAGAATTTCCGCAAAAGACTGCAAGAACAATGGCAGACAGAATAGCGCCCATGAGTATGCCACCAACAAATAGCGGTCCCATAATGAACCCACCAACGATCGGTAGTATAATCGCAATTATTGCAGGAAGCTTCATTTCTTTGATTGCTCCCACTGTAGCGATTTCAACACACTCATTATAGTCCGGCAGTGCTTCCCCTTCACGAAGTCCAGGGATTTCTGCAAACTGCCTACGCACTTCCTGAACCATTTTTTCAGCCACTTCAGCTACTGCCTCGATTAGCATACCAGAGAAGAAGTATGTTATTGCACAACCCACTAGCAGTCCTGCGAAAACTAGCGGGTTGATCATGTTTAAACTTACCTCCGCTGTGGGCGGATTAAAGATATAAACATAAGCAATCATCATACCAATAGTGGTAGAAGAAGCAGCGCCAATTGCAAGTCCTTTACCAATTGCAGCAGTGGTATTTCCCACTGCATCTAGCATATCGGTTATTTTGCGGACATCATCGCCGAGTTTTGCCATTTCGGCAATTCCTCCAGCATTGTCGGCAATTGGTCCATACGAGTCCACAGTAACTGTTGCTGCAACAAATGACAGCATACCAACTGCAGAAATCGCAATTCCAATAAAACCGGCACAGGCATATGGTATAAGAACAATGCAGGCCAATACAATTACTGTCGGAAGAACCGACTTCATTGCTCCAGCCATACCTTGATTTATAACCAAAGATGCCCCTTTGGGAGCAATTTCGACGATTTTCTTCGTTGTTGATTTTTCATCGCTCGTATAAATTTCAGTGATAATGCCAATGGCAATACCTGCGACAATACCAACAACGGCAGAAATAATCAGTGAAGCAAATCCAAACTTAAAAGGCAGACCACCAACATTTTCGCCTCCGAAAAGCATAAACGTGAAGGCTATATTGAGAACTGCTGTAAGGCCAGCAGAAGTCCATGTGAACTTGTTAAGCTCTGCATGAGGGTTAATTGGCTCATCGTCGACCGGTGCTTTCTTCTTCAAAAATCTGAAGAGAGCGAGCATACAGGAGAATAGCCCGATAGTCACGAAAACAATGGGAAAGATATAGAGTTTCTCAAAGAGTTTCTGACTGAACTCCATGTTTCTTGCCAGATAACTCACAATAGTGTGAATCAAGAGCACTATCGTAGATACAATCGTTCCCATAAAGGATTCGAGCAAATCGGAACCAAGTCCTGCTGTATCGCCAACATTGTCGCCAACGTTATCAGCGATAACCGCAGCATTCCGGGGATCATCCTCTGGAATGTGTTCTTCCGTTTTACCGACAAGATCTGCTGCAGTGTCTGAACCCTTTGTATATATACCACCCGCAACACGTGCAAAGATGGCAATTACAGAGCATCCCAAGGCATAGGCGGTAAGTATTTGAGAAATCGGGATGTAACCAATTCCCCAACTATTCGTGGTTTCGCTAATGTCAAACAACTGGTTATGATACAGAATTGAAACAATCACCAGTCCAAGCAAAGCGAAGCCCATTGTAGAAAGTCCATTTATACTACCGCCTAGGACAGCAACTTTTAGGGTCTCAAAGATGTTTTGGGTGCTTCTTGCCTTTTCTGCCACACGCACATTCGCACGAGTAGCACCCTGCATACCAAAGATTCCAGCCGCTGCGCTCATTAATGTGCCAATAATGAATGCAACAGCGACTGAGAAGTCGAGCATTCCTGACAGCACAAGAGCTATTGCTAGCATAACCGGAATAACAATGGCGTACAGTTTCCTAAGAAAAGTGTTCGCACCATCGCGAATGAATTTCGCGATTTGAACCATCTCCTTAGTCCCTTCGGAAAGTCCCTTGAGGTAAATGTAGTTCCGTATGGCATAAGCAATCGCCGTGATTGCCACGATCAATGTGATGATCAAATACGTCATGTTACTTGCCTCCATTCTATCGTTGTCCAACGAGTTAGCAGAGATTCTCAAAAGTTACTAGTTGTCTTCTGTTGTTATCATCTCCTATTCACTTAAAGTTACTCTTTGTTTTCTCTTTTCATCTCCTTTCTTATAAACCTAATCTCTATTTCAAATAGCCTGTATAAAGGCTATGCATTTCCATTATAACAACTTTTATGTTTTTTTTCAATATTTTATGTTAATTTCTTTTAAAATACACAAAAATATTGATTTTATTAGAATCCTATGATAAAATTTGCACGGAGGTTTTTATGAAAAAATATAGGAATGAACAGAAATATATCTTATCAAATTGCAATCTTGAATTATTAAAATCTAGACTCTCCCCATTATTACAGCTCGATGAAAATTCAACAAAAAATGGAAATTATATTATACATAGTTTGTATTTTGATGATTATAAAAACACATCAGCAAAACAAGTTGAATCTGGTGATTTTAAAAGGTCAAAATGGAGAATTAGATATTATAATGATTTAAGTACAAATCTATTTTTAGAGAAAAAAGAAAAATTATCTGGAAAATGTCATAAAAGAAAATGTAGCTTAACTACTAAAGAATTTAATCAAATAATTTCTAGTGATTATATGGATATCTTTTGGAAAACAGACAAAGCACTACTAAAAGAATTCATAGTAGATATTATTACAAAAAGTTTTAAACCTAAAGTAATTATTAACTATGAAAGAACAGCTTTTATAGAGCCAATTTTAAATATTCGTATAACAATCGATACAAATATCACTGCTTCTTATGATATTGATAATTTTCTTACTGGAAATTATGTAGCTTTTCCTTTGCAAGAACATAATTATCATATTTTAGAAGTGAAATTTGATGATATTTTACCAGGATATATAAAAAATATAGTTTGTTCAACAGGATTTAATCAAACTTCTTTTTCAAAATATTATATAGGAAGAAAGAAAGTAATAGGTAATTTATTATGAGTAGAATAATTGAAGTTTTTAATAACATTTTTAATTCATTTGGAATTGATATAGGAGTTACCACTACCCTATCTGTTTTATTAGTTGTATTCGTATTATCAGTTTATGAATTTTTAATTTACAGATTTGTATCACACAGAAGTTTTTATAATAAACAATTTAATATTTTAATAACAATATTACCATTTTTCATATCAACAATAATTTTATGCTTACAATCTAATATTGTTATTACTTTAGGAACAATTGGTGCTCTTGCTATCATAAGATTTAGAACAGCAGTAAAAGATCCAATAGATATGTTATATATTCTTTGGTCTGTATATATTGGAATTATATGTGGCTGTCAATTATATGAAGTAGCAATTCTAACTTCTATTGCAGTAACAATACTTTTAGCAGTTTTAGAAAATATAAAATTTGGAAAGTTACCTTATGTGCTTGTTATTCACTGTAAGGATTGTGAAGAAAAAAATATTGTTGATGTTTTAAAAAAGCATGTAAAAAGATTTAGAATTAAAAGCAGAAACTTTACTTCTAAAGGTTTAGACTATGCCATAGAAATGCTACTAAAAAATCCTGAGGATTTAACTAAAGATTTAAAAGAGCAAAAATTTGTTGAAAAATTTTCTATAATTGAATATGACCAAGAAGATATTGTATAGGATAAAAATATGAATAAAAAAATTATATTAATTTGTATAATATTAATTTTATTAATTTTAATATTTTCTGTCTTTCTTTATCATAAAAGCTGTAATTATGAAGATTTATTAGTTAGTGATGAAACTTGGAATGAAATAATTAGTAAAAGAACAATGACAAATGAAAATTTTACAACATCATTAAAATTCAATGATTATGAGCTTCTTTTTGATAATGTTAATTGTACTTATTACTATTCCCTAATAGAAAGTTATAGTAATAGATATAATCCAACTGTTAGTTATAAAACTAATAAAGACGATTTAAAATTAGTAATTAATAAAAAAATAACCGATAATTTAATAGAAAATAATGATTGTGTAGAAATAATGCTATATAACGATACTGAATTTACAATATATGCATTAAGGTGTACCACTTTGCCAATATTAAATATTACGTCTAATGATATTGACAACTTATCTCGAACATCAGATATAAACATGTCTTTATATCTTTTTGATAATAGTAAAAAATCTGCTAAAAGAATTACAAGGTCTGATGGAAAAATGCATATTCGTGGTCAAATATCAGCAGTATTTCCTAAAAAATGTTTTAAACTTTCATTAAAAATGGAATCTTTAGGAAATAACACAAGAAAAAATCACCTATCTTTGTTAGGTATGAGAAAAGATGATGATTGGATATTATATGCTGCATACAATGACCAAGAAAAAATTAGAAATGTTTTTGCAAGCAACTTATGGTATGAGGCTTCTGCTAAAAATAATATGTTTGGAATAACTAATGGAAATCAATATAA
Organism: uncultured Clostridia bacterium; assembly: GCA_947628085.1. GTDB lineage: Bacteria > Bacillota > Clostridia > TANB77 > CAG-508 > Scatovivens. The sequence continues at coordinate 69,513 of CANQYM010000004.1, read as the reverse complement.
ATTTCTTGAGCTTTTTATAAATAATGAATATTGGGGACTTTATGCTTTAGGATATCGTATTGATGAAAAACAATTAAATATAGATAATAATCAAGAATATCTATTTTCAAAAAATCAATATGATGAAACTGAATCTCATGTTTTAGAATATAAAGAAAATAAACTTCCAAATTATGAATTAAGAAATGAAGCTAAAGATGAAGCTACTGGCTGGCAATATTTAAAAAATTATTATGTAACTCTTTTGCAAAGTAAAAATGTAGATGAATTATATAATATAAGTGATATAAACAATGTTATAGATTATTATCTGTTCCAAGAATTTATTCAAGGAAATGACAATGCAAAAGCCGACGTTCTAAAAAATGTTTTCATATCAATAAAAAAACATCATAATAAAAATGTTTTTATCTATACTCCTTGGGATTATGATTTGTCTATGGGAAATGTTTATAATGAAACTAGCAAAAACTTTACCAACGAATATGCTGTAGCTGTTGATGAGACTATTAACTTTAAATTAAATGCAATCGGAGCTCTAAAGAATTTAAATGATACTAAAATTAATGATTTAGTAAAAAATAGATATAAAGAATTACGAGACACTTACTATTCCGAATCACATTTAAAAGAACTTATTTCTAATTATTCTAAGCAAATTTACGATTCTGGTGCATTCAATAGAGATAAAACTAGATGGGTTGATAGTAATTATAATAATGAAGAAGAAAAACTAACTAAATTTGAAGAATATGTTTTAGAAAGACTAAAAGCTACTGATAAATTTATAGATTCTAATTTTTAAAATAAAAAAGCCTTAAAATTTAAGGCTTTTTATTTTCTTCTGGTAATGCTTTTTTATCTTTTTTAAATTTACTCATAATTTTCTCATTAATTTCTTTCATTTTATTTTTTGTATTTGAAATATATTTTGTTTTCATATTATTTAGTTTATCTATTTCTTGTTTTTTAATAGTTCCAACATAATAAGTTATAAGCTGTTTTGCCATTTCTCCAACTTCTTTTTTATCTTCAGGAGAAATTTCTTTATATTTTGCTAGCGCTAAAGGCAAAGATGTTGTAAAATTTTTATATAGCTCCATAAATGTAGTTGCATTAGTAGAAAACAACAATTCAAAAATTACATTTACAAATACTTTTCTTTGCTCTACAGTAGTGTCTTCTAACCAATTTGTTATGGTTTGGTCTATATTTTCACTTGCTGATGTATAATTATCAGATTTTTCTAAATCATTTTTCATAACTTGCCAAGAAAAAATATCGTGTTGCAAAATTCCTTTTTCTGTACTATATGCAATTAGCATTTTTTCTTTATGATTTAATAGTCTTCCTATTATTGAATCTTGTGGTATGTAAGTTTGTGTTTTACTAATAATATCATCTGTTTCATATTTTTCAATTATATTTTTACTAAAGCCTGGGCCATCATAATTATATACTTTTATAATTCTATTTTGTATTTTAGGAGAAACTGTAATTGCAGAATAAATTGCTACATTACCACCTTTTGAATGTCCCCCTACTCTAATCTTTTTAAATTTATATTTATTTGCAATCATTTCCAAATATTCTTTTCCAGAAACTTGGCAAGGAACATTATCCATAAAAGACATATTAAAGTCTTCTTTCCAACCATTTATGCTAAAATCTGTTCCTAAATATGATACATATAACTCATAATGTGGTAAATGAACTGTTATTGCTCCAAATTGCTTTTCTATTTCCTCGTCTACATTTTCTACATAGTCAGTAACAAGAAGATTTTTAAATCTATTGCTAGCTCCTAAATTTGTTATTAATTCTTTATCACCATTATATAAGAATTCTTCATTTGGAAAGTCTTTCATTTTCTCTGAAATAGAGCCAATTGTTTCTTTTGGATTCATTTCTATTTTGCTAAAAATCATATAAGCAAATCTTGCTAATATCATGCTGTCAACTTCATTAAATGGAAAATTAGAATTGATTGGAACATCTCCTCTCCATAATAAATAATCATTAATATTAGCCATTTTATTCTCCTTTTATATTTTAATATCTTCTTAAATCTAAATTAATTATACATATTTTTTCGTTTTTTTTCAATCTTTCATTTAATTATAATTTATCTGCTATTGAAAAAATTAATTCTTCAGTTTTTTCCCAACCTAAACAAGGATCTGTTACAGATTTTCCATATATATTTTCTTCTATTTTTTGACATCCATCTTCAATATAAGATTCTATCATAAGACCTTTTATCATTTTGTGTAGGTCACTATTATGATTTATTGTATGAAGTACTTCTTTTGATATTCGTATTTGTTCTAAATATTGTTTACCACTATTAGAATGGTTTGTATCAATAATAACAGAAGGATTTTTGAATCCATTATTACAATATAAGTTATATAAAACAATTAAATCTTCATAGTGATAATTGACATGATTTATTCCAAATTTATCAACACTTCCTCTTAATATAGCATGTGTTAATTCATTTCCTTTAGATTCTATTTCCCAACCTCTATAAAGAAATGTATGAGGATTTTGTGCCGCTTTAATTGAGTTCAACATAATAGATAAATCTCCACTTGTTGGATTTTTCATTCCGACTGGAACATTTATTCCAGAAGATAGGAGTCTATGCTCTTGATTTTCAACCGAACGTGCTCCTACTGCTATATAAGACAAAAGGTCAGATAAATATTCATAATTTTCTGGATATAACATTTCATCTGCTGGACATAAACCAGTTTCTTCAATTGCTTTTTTATGAATAGAACGAATTGCTTTTATTCCTTCAATCATATCTGGATCCTTTGTTGGATCTGGTTGATGTAACATTCCTTTATATCCAACACCAATAGTTCTTGGTTTTCCAGTATATATTCTTGGAATTATTAATATTCTATCTTTTACCTTTTCCTGTATTGGTACTAAACGATGAATATAGTCCATTACAGAAACTTCTCTATCTGCTGAACAGGGCCCTATTATTAAAATAAATTTATTACTTTTCCCTATAAAAATATCCGCAATCTCCTTATCTCTTTTTGCTTTAATTTCTTTTCCTTCTTTTGATAAAGATATTTCCTTTTTTAATTCATCTGGCATTGGTAATTTTCTTTTGAAAATCATGTTAGAAGTGTTTTCCATATTTATTTTCCCCCTAATTTAAATTTTGTAAAATTAATAATTATATATTGCATAAAAAATAGGATTCACCTTTTTAGTGAATCCCAAATTTAAAAATATTAAATAAAAATTTTACTCACTAAAAACAAATTTATATGCAAATAAACTATAATCTTTAAAAAAGTTATAGCTACTAAAGAAGTAATTAAAATTTGCATAATTGTTTGTTTTTTTCAAATCTTTATTCTCCTTATCATTTTACGTTAGAAATAAGATAACATAAGTGATAAAATTTGTCAAATAAAATTTTAAGAAATTATATTATTATTTTTGTACGATTACATATTAGCTAAAGGATTTTTTTCAACTGCACTTCTTATTTGATCATTATCTACATGAGTATATATTTGAGTTGTTGAAATTGACTCATGCCCTAGTAACTCCTGAAGAGCTCTAATATCTACATTTCCATATTTATACATAAGTGTTGCTGCAGTATGTCTTAATTTATGTACAGAGTATTTATCTGCTTTTTCTATTCCAGCAAGTTTAAGTTCTTCTTTAACAACATATTGTACTGCTCTTCTACTAATTCTTTGTTTTTGCTCACTTAAAAATAACGCATCTCTTGAATTAAACTTCACACCATCTCTTGGACGAACAGCGAGATATGAATTAATTGCTTTCATACAAGCATTGTTTAGATATATTGTTCTTTCTTTATTACCCTTTCCTATAACATTTAATTTGTTGTTTTCAAAATCTATATCACTAATATTTATTCCTATTAACTCAGATAAACGAACTCCACAATTTAAAAGAATTGTTATCATGGCAAAATTTCTTTCTGTGTTATCGTGATTTCCATGTGATGAATTGTTTTCGTGATTTGCTGCTGCTTCTAACAAATCTTTGCTTTGTTCTAATGTTAAGTATTTTGGTAGTCTTTGTCCTAATTTGGGATTTTCTAAATCTTGTGCTGGATTATTTGGTATTCTTTTTGTTTTATTACACATATACTTAAAAAATATTCTTATTGTAGATGCTTTTCTTGCAAGTGTTGTTGGTTTGCTTTGATAACAAGTTTTTAAATATTGAAGAAAAGCATGTATATCTTGAAGAGTAATTTTCTTTAAAGTTTCTAAATCAAAATCATCTATTTTTATAGTTTTAATAAATTCTTCATCTGTTACATCTGTTAATTTATATTTAAATTTAATAAATTTTAAAAAATGAGCAATATCATAGTTGTATTCTTTTACAGAGTTTTCAGATTTATTTAATATAGTTAAACTATAGGCTAAAAAATCATTTAAAAATTCTGGATTATCCTCTTGATTAATCATAATTGATTTTTCTTCTCCTTTCCTTTAACAATATTTTCTACATCTAATTTTCCTGCTCTTGTTATTGAATTATATCCATATTTAGTTTTGATATTATCTAAAACTGAATCTATTTTATCTTGTTTTTCATCATTTTTGAAAATTGATAGTTGTACTTCATCTTTATTCTCTAAATTATCTGCTCTTACACCAACTAATCTTATAGGTTCATTTTTATACATTTCTTTCAAAATTTCTTTTGCATTTTCTAATATTTCTTTTGTTGAAGATGTTGAAAATTTTAATTGTTTTTGATGAGAATAGTCTTTAAAGTCTTTAGTTCTTAACTGAACATTTACTGTGTTTGCAATTAAATTATGTTTTCTAAGTCTAAAAGAAACTTGCTCACATAATGCCAAAACTATTTTTTCAAGTTCTTCTATGCTATTTACGTCTTTAGGTAAAGTAACAGAATTTCCAATGCTTTTAGGGTCTTCTTTTCTCTCTTCAACTTCTGAATCGTCTATGCCATTTGCATAGTTCCACATCATAATTCCAAATTTTCCAAACCTTTTAACTAGAAATTCTTTATCTAATTTTGCTAAATCTCCTATTGTTTTAATTCCTAAATTATATAACTTTGGAACTGTTTTTCTTCCAATCATAAAAAGCTCTGAAACTGGAAGTGGCCACATTTTATCTTCGATTTCATATTCATATAAAGTGTGAACTTTATTTGGTTTTTCAAAATCTGAAGCCATTTTTGCTAATAGTTTATTAGTAGAAACGCCAACATTTACAGTAAATTCAAGTTCTTTCTCTACTCTTTTATTTATTTCATAAGCAACATCTATTAATTTTCTTCCTCTTAAATAATGTGTTAAGTCTAAAAAACATTCATCTATACTAAATCTTTCTATTTTATCTGTATATTCAGATAGAAGTTTAAATAAATCATTTGAATATTTATTAAAAACTTCAAAATTTACTGGAAAAACTTCTAATTTATTGCATTTTTTTCTTGCAAAATAAATTGGCTCTCCTGTTACTATTCCAAACTTTTTTGCGATTGGACTTTTAGCTAAAACAATTCCTGAACGACGCTCTTCATCTCCACCAATGATTGATGGTATTTTTCTAATATCTGTATGATATCCGTTTTTTAACATATAAACAGCTGTCCAAGATAAGAAAGCATTATTAACATCTACATGCAAAATTTGCCTTTCCACATTTTTCTCCTTTTACGAACATAAGTTCTATTTGTATTAAAATATCACTTATATTCTGTAATGTCAATATATAAGAAGAGAAAATTAAGATTTGTTACTAGTTCCTATGTAATCATCAATTATATTTATATAAATCATTAAGTATGAAATTGTAACTAAGAATCCTGCTAAAACATCGCTTGTATAATGCACTCCTAAGTAAATTCTGCTTGCTCCTATTAATATAATTAAAATGGTTAAACAAACTATAAGAATATTTCTTAATTTTTTATTTTTAACTTTTTTATATATTAAGTAAATTAAAAATCCGTAAAAAGCTACACTTGCCATAGAATGTCCAGATGGAAAACTATATCCAGATGCCTCTGCAAGTCTTAATTCTGTTGGCCTTGGGCGTTGAATAATTCGCTTTAATATTTGATTTAAAGCTCCAGTTATTCCCAGATTTAAAAAAATTGAAATTCCTATTTTTCTATTTTTAAAAATTATACATAATATTATACTAAATAAAATTAATGTAATAGCACTTCCAAAAAGTGTTATAAATTTAGCAATTGGTGTTATATACTCAGACATAAATTTTGATATAATTTTATAGCCAATAATATCTTTAGTCATAATTTCTTTTTCATATACATCACCAGTTATTTCTAGAAAATATATTAAGCACAAAAAAACTATTATCCATTTTAAATTTTTCTTTAGAAACTTCTTTACTTTTTCTTTCATTTTCTTCCCTTTAAGTTTATTTTAGCTTTATAATAGCATGTAGTTCTTTTTCATCTTCACTTTTTATTGTTACATAATGATAATCATTTTCTTTTGAATATATTGCTTTTACTGTTTCTCCAAGTTTTATTTCTTTTTTATACATAATTTCAAAATCATTTAATTCATTAGAAAAAGCTACCTCTTCTGGTAATGCTTCTTTAGCAATATCTAAATAATAAATATTATGAAGATGTTTATTTATATCTATTAAATTTCTAGTTATTTTAAAACTTGTTTTACTTATGTAAGTTTTAGGCTCTTCTAGTTTTTCATAATTATATTCTTCAAAAACTCTATAATCCGGTTCTAGTTCATATTTATCGTTTACTTCTTTTTCAACTTTTACTATTCTTCTTTTATCTATATCAATAAAAATCCATTTTGATGTAGCAATAGCAATAACTTCATCATATTGATTTTTAACTTCAAAATCACGATATGCATAAAATCTATCTATAGACCAAGACCAAGTTTTTACATTTAAAGTATCATTCACTAATGGCCTTTTTATAACTTTTACTTTCCAAGATAATAAAATCCAAGTTTTTCTAGTTTTGTCCATATCTGTAATGCCATATCCAGCAATTTCAGAATGCATTGAACCAACATCTTCTAAAACTCTTAAAAGATATGTATTTGTTAATTCTTCTAATGGATTTATATCACTTAAACCTACTATAAATTTTTGTTCTACAAACATTGTTTTATCTCCTTGATTTAATCTTAGAATGAATTATATCACATAGGTTTTTGTGATTCAATATTTTGATTAATCTATTACAGTGCTTATATATTACTTTATAAGTGACGCTTGAGCGAAAACGAAGCATAAGCGAAGTGCGATTGGAGCAATCTTTAGTAGTATTTAAAATATTATCTAATTAGAAGAAGATTGCGACAGCAAGTCACTGTTAAAGTAATATATAAGCACTGTAATAGATTATTGTAAAAAAATAAATATTGGATTTAAAATATATATTTGCCTTAAAAGCTGTTATATTCATAATAGTAATGGCTGAATTTGCTTATACTCTAAAGCTAGCTCAGCAGTTTTTATAATATAACTTTCATCAAAAACTATTGAATTAGGTTTTGTTATAGGATTATCTTGTTTAAATGGAACAAAATAATAATTTTTTCTATTAAGTAATCTTCCGTATGTTTTCCGCAGAACCAGATAAAGCATTATTAGTTGAAATTGCTATAACGACTGGTCTTTCATTTCTTAAATGTGATTTTACTGCCATAGTTACTGGTGTATCTATTATGTCATTTGAAAGTCTTGCAATAGTATTTCCTGAACATGGTGCCACAATTAAGATATCGAACAGTTTCTTTGGTCCTATTGGCTCTGCATCTTGTATAGTATGAATTATTTTGTTTTCTGTAATTTCTTCTATTTCTTTTATAAAGTCTTCAGCTTTTCCAAATTTACTATCTAAATTGTAACTATTAAAACTCATTATAGGAATTATTTGAACATCTTTTATTTTCTTTATTTTTTTCAATTCATCTATTGTTTTTCTAAAAGTACAAAATGATCCTGTAAAAGCAAAACCTATTTTCTTTCCTTCTAGATTCACAAAAAAGCCTCCTCAAAATAGAAAGTACAATATTTTTAAAATTATTTAAAAATATAAAAGAACTTTTATTTTTCAAGTTCTCTTATATTTTATGAAATTATGTATACTAAAGTTATAAAAAAAGTGGTATTTAAAAATACCACTTTTAAATATATTTTAAAATAGATTTACATCTTTCTCCTTCTTCCCCATATTAGAAGTCCTATTACAATTATAAGAATTGGAACTAATGTTATTATTGCTACAACTATTCTATTCTCAGTTGCTGTAGGTGTGTATGTTGAACTAGACATATCTTTTCTAATTGTTAATATATTTTCTTTCTTTCCTAAATATGAGAATGCATTTAACGCAAAATCTTTATTGCTTCCCATATATGATAAAGGATATTGACTATCTAATGCTGGATAAACTACATCTTCAATATAAACTCCATTAGCTATAATAACTAATTCTGATTTTACTGAATCTTGTTTTTGTTCCTCACCCTCTGTAGTTGGATTAATTTCTTTTGTTAAAATAGCTGCAATATTAGAAGAACCAACTTGTGCATTTTTTTGCGCCGTTTCCAAATCTGCTGCTAAGTCTGTTGTAAAAGAAGAATCCTCTGAAGAAGTTAGTAGAACATTTTTTTCAACACCTAAAGCTTTTAACTCATCATCTGTTTTGAAATTTAGTCTTCCTGTATCTATAAGTAATATCTTCTGACCTGATAGAGCTATATCTTCTGTAATTTGATGAGAACTTGATACTGTTGGATAGAAAATAAATGGAATACCTGTAGAATTGTCTGTAGAATTTTCCATTATATAACCATTTTCTATACTTACACCATATTCATCTAAGATAGATTGGAAGTTTGGAAATGTAGTTCCTTGTTCTAATAAGTCTTGAGAAAAATAAATATTTCCTCCTCTATTTATATATTCTTTTACTGCTGCAACTTCTGATTCTAATAAGTCTTTTTTAGGAGACATAATTGCTAATATATTACAATCATCTGGTATTTTTCCAGTTGATAATATGTTTAAAGTATTTACATTAAATGCTTCATTTTGTAAATATCCTTTTAAAACACCTAATAAATCTGATTCTACTTCATCATGACCTTCAACAAAATATACAGTTGGTTTATTTTCTTCTGCTAAAGCTAATATTGAATTTGTTAATGTTTGCTCAGTAATATCAATAGCCTGATAAGTTGTATAATCATAGCTTGAAAATTCTGAAGAATCTATTACTTTTTCAGAGTCTCCTGACTGCATTATTACAACAACATTTCCTGGTTCTAATCCATATTTTGTAACAAGGTCTTTTCCAGATTCATCATTAATAATTTCATAGGTTATTGCTTCATTTACTTCATTATATTGTTTTAAAAATTTTATAAATTGTGAGTTTTCTTCATAGCCATAAGTATATATTTTTATTTCTTTATCTTTTAATTTTTTAATTGCATCCTTTGATGCATCACTTAAAGTATAAATTTTATATTCTGTTACATCAAATTGTGGTAGTTCTATATCTGTTAACATTAAATTTAATGCAACATACGTTGCAACTAAAATTCCAATAATCAAAATTGTTATGGCTTTGCTTACTAAAAACTTTTTTCTAAATTTTAAAGATATTTTTTCTCCTAAGCTAGCCCCTTCTTTTTCTTCTTCGTTCATTTTCTTTATTCTCCCTTCTTATTATTTCCTACTTTTTCTTCTTTGCAATACTACAATTGTAAGTAGTATAAATAGTAATATAAAGGAAATAAATGTGATAATATCTGATAGAGAAATTATTCCAATTGCAAAATTTTGAAATTTATACATTAAAGCAAATACATCAAAAATTGGAAGTACACTTGGTAAAAACCACATTGCTAAAAAAGCGCCAATTGTAATAACAAATGCTACTATTTGATGTTCTGTTGTACTAGATACAAACATACCTAATGATAAATATGAAAGTGATAGTAAGAAAAATCCAGCTAAAGTGCTTATTGCAACTTGTAGAGATGGACGTCCAAAGAATTTTAAAATAAAGAAATACATAAGTGTAAAAAGTTCTGTTATTGCTACTATTATTGCTCCAGCGAAAAATTTTCCCAAAACAATTGAAACAATACTTCTAGGAGAAGTTAATAATAATTGCTCTGTTCCATTTTTTCTTTCCTCTGAAAACATTTTCATTGTGATTACTGGTACCACAAAAGTTAGTATTGTAGCTCCATCTAAAAATAGGTATTCAAAATTAACAGTTTTAGGCATTATTATTGTCATATAAAAGAATAAACTAAAAATAAGTAAAAATATGCCTATAAAAATATATCCAATAGGAGTTACTAAATAGGTTTTTAATTCTTTCTTCAAAATGGCTAACATTATTCTTCTCCTCCTTCATTTTCAGATTCTTTTTTCTTTCTTTCCTCTTTTTCTGCTTTTTTACGTGCTTTTTCTTCTTTCTTAGCTTGTTTTTTATTTTCTTTTTCTTCTTTTTTGTATTTTTCTTCTTCTCTTAATTCATCAAGTTCTTTTTCATATTGTATTTTTTCAATTTCTTTTTTACTATATTCAGGTCTATCTTCTACTATTTTTATAAATGCCTCTTCTAGTGAAGCTTCATGTTTTTTCATTTCTAAAATTGTTATATTATTTTTTGCACAACTAGAAAAAATATCTTTTCTTATATCTTTATTAGTAGTAGCTTCAACTATATATTCTTTAGTTTTATCCTCTTCATTTTCCTTAACTAATTTTATTTCTTTAATCTCAGAAATTTCATCTTTCAAAGAAATAAATTTATTACTTAAATCGTCAACAACTATTTTTAAAATATTGGTATCAGTAGTTTTATTTTCCAAATTTCTTGGTGTATCTACTGAAACAATTTCGCCTTTATCTATAATAATAACTTTATCACATATTTGTCTGATTTCTGATAAAATATGTGAACTAATAAATACAGTGTGATTTTTTCCAAAAGATCTAATAAGTTCTCTTATTTCTATAACTTGCTTTGGATCTAATCCAACAGTTGGTTCGTCTAAAATTAATATTTTAGGATCTCCAACAATTGCACCAGCTAGGCTTACTCTTTGTTTATATCCTCTAGATAAGTTTCTAGTTAAACTATTTTCAACTATTTTAAGTCCTGTACTTTCAATAACTTTTTCAATTGCTTCTTTTCTATCTTTTTTAGGAATTAATTTAAGCTCAGCCATATAAGTTATAAATTCTTTAACTGTTAAATCATAATATAATGGTGTTCCTTCTGGCATATAGCCTATTTCTTTTTTTACTTTTCGAGGTTTTGTTTCAACATTATAACCATTTACAATTATTTCGCCTTCTGTTGGATCAATAAAACCTGTAATCATGTTCATAGTAGTTGTTTTTCCTGCTCCATTACGTCCAAGGAATCCTACTATTTCTCCATCATTGACTTCGAAGTTAATATTTCTTACGGCATAAAAATTGCCGTATTTTTTAGTAACATTTTTTACCTGTAACAAAGTCTTGTCCTCCTCTTTTATAATTTTTATTAAATTTTATATATATAACCTTAAAATAATCTTAAAATTATTTTAAAAATATATGACAAATACTTTAAATTATAATTTTGCAATTAAAGCTTTTATTTTTATTCCCTCATCTGAAAACATTTTTTCATGTTCTGTTATTATATTTTCTTCAAAAATGTTTTCATTATAAAGATTATATGTTTTTGAAACAATTTTAAATCCAGTCTCATTTAAGTATTCTAAACTTGCTTCAAAAAGCTCATCTGAATCTGTTTTAAAATATATTTCTCCACCTGGCTTTAAAAATTCTTTATATTGAACTAATTGTTTTGGATGTGTTAGTCTTCTTTTATTGTGTTTTTTCTTAGGCCATGGGTTACAAAAATTTATGTATATTCTTTCTACTTCATCTTTCTTTTCAAAAACATCTGATATTTGTTCTATGTTTGCTCTAATTAAAAATAAATTATTTGGATCTTGAAAATTATATGCATTTTCAATATTTCTTTTAGATAATCCAAGCATTGCTTCTATCATATCTACTGCGATATAGTTTATATTTGAATTTTTAGAAGCTAGCTTTGAAATAAAAAGACCTTTTCCCGAACCTAGTTCTATGTGTAATGCACTACTATTATTATTAAACTTTTCTTTCCATTTTCCTTTAAATTCTTGTGGTTTATCTATATAAAAATTTGATTTTTCTAGTTCTTCCTTTGCCCATTTCTTTCTTCTAATTCTCATTTTTACCTCATTTTATTGCTTTTTATATGTATCTGTATATAATTTATCTCTCTTAACAACTTGTCCATCTCTTCTATATTCTCTATAAGATTCAACAACTAAAGTTGTTGCTGTAGATTTTATAGTTCTTGTATATAAAGATATGTCATATTCATCATCTGTTTTTAAGCCATATATGTTTATTCTAGCAATTCCGCCTTCTACAGATGCTTCTATTTTTACTGGATAATCTCTTCTATTTTTAAATTTAAAGTCTGTTGAGCCCCAAACAACAGTAGCATCTTTACCAGCTTCTATATATGAAGGTACAAACATATGATTTCTTCTTGTTTCAATTTCCATATTTGCTGCAATAGCCGCATTATATAATGTTGTTGAAATTTGGCATATTCCTCCTCCAAGTCCTGATGTTACTTCTCCATCTTGATAAATTGCTGCTTCTTTATATCCTGCTGCTATTGTTCTTTTCCCAACAACTTTATTATATGAAAAAATTTCTCCTGGCATTACAACAGTTCCATCTATTTTGCTTGCTGCTAATCTTAAATTAGTAGTTCTATCTCTATTACTTGTAACATATTTAGTAGCATATGAACCTACTAAATCTGGAAAAGCTTCTCTTCCCAAATCGTTTACTGTAACATTAGGCTCAGTATAAGTTAAAGGAATTTCATATTCTTGAGCATTTGGATTTTCTTTTATAAAGTTTTTAACAAGGTCTACATCAAAATCCACTCCTGTAACCTCTGCAAAAACAGCATAAGGCTCTGTTGTGAAATATGCATCTTGAACTTCTCTATAAATATCTTGATGAATTGCATCAACATCTATTGGTTCTGGATATTTTGTGTATGTTGGAATTTGAATATATCCTCTAGAATAGCTAATGTCTTGTATTGTATCTATTATCATCTTTTTTAAATCATCATATTCTATTCCAGCACCATTTACACCATTTGTTATAAAAAGTTCGTCATCTTCTAAATAATATCCATATTGTTCTAATTGGTCTGGAAGATATGTTTCTATTGTTTCTAAATATGAAGTTAATGCTTCATCATTATATGTAAGTTTTGGGTCTATATTAATTTTAGTTAATAAAATAGATATGTATTGATATAAATTTTCTAAAAATGTTCCATGTTTTGCTAAATTAAAGGCATAATCAACAGAAGCTTCAACATCAAATTTAGCTTCTATTTGTTCTATTTCAACATAATAATTATGATTTTTATATGTAAGTTCAATGTGATCATTCATTTGGTTAGAAAGTTCTTCATTAACACGTTTTATTGCTTCTTCTCTCGTTAGTCCTGAAACATTAATGTTTTTTATAAATACCCCTGATTGTATAACATCACTATTTTGTTGACTAGTATAGAAAAAAATTGTTCCAGCAACAAATAGTCCTATTACTATTGCTAATAATATGACAAAAACTAGAATAAAATTATCATGTCTAAAATGTTTTAAAAGACTTTTTGGATTACCTCTAAAAATTTCAAAATCTGGCATAATTACCCTCAATTTTATAAATTATTTCTTATTATATTTTAAATAAATTTATAAATCAATATTTAATTTTAAAAAAGCCTAACTAGTGCTAAAGTCGCACAAGTTAGGGCTTTTATTTTTTGATTTTATTTTAATTTTTCTTCAACTAATTCATGATCACTATCATCACTATCATCTTTTGATACTATAAAGCCTGATGCTATAGGTCTAGTTTTATGTGCACCAGTACTATCTATTGGATCATTTACAATTACATCATTAACTACTAAAACACTTGATGTTCCTCCATCAAGATTTGCTGCATTATATGCACCATAATCTTGAAGAATGTCTATTAAATCATCCATATCTGCACCTGGTTTAGATGCTGTTCTTCCATCTAATATTAAGAATAAAACAATTCCATCTTTTCTTTGTGCAATTGCTGTTCTTGGAGCTGTTCCCCAACCTCCATTTCCTACAACAGAAGAGGCTTTTCCATTTACTATTAAAAATGGTCCAAATGTAACAGCGTCTCTAATTCCTTGCTCTTGTGCTTGTTGTAATGTCATTTTTCCTAATACTAATTTATCATCGCCTGTAAATCCTATTATTCCTCCAGCACCGCCATATGAAGCAGTTGTTTTATATGTTCCCATTGAAACAGTAATTCCTAAAGGTTGTCCACCTGTACTATTAAAGTTTGGATCATTAAAACCACCGCCATTTATTGCAATTAATGCATCGTTGTTTTTAGCCATTGTTGTTAAATATTGTCCAGAAACACCTAATTTTTCTGTAACAACAGTATGTACTCTTGATGGATCATAAACAGCTACTAAATAACCATCAAATTTCTTTTCACTTATTTCTATTATTTTATAATCATTATTTTTTTCGTCTCTTTCTAAAATAGCTCTTTCGAATTCATTTTCATATTCAGTTGTATGCTTTAATCCTGCCATATTTATGGCATTTGCATCTGTTGTTTCATCAATTTCAACTACTTTATTTTTATCTAATATATAATTAATTGTATCTTCATCATAAAACCATGTTGCAAAATATTGATGAGTCATTGTTGTCATAGCTGTTGTAACAAGCCATTCTCTAAAACCTGAATATGGCCCATAAAGTAAAAACATAACAAAAATTATTCCAATTGTTCCTAAAGAAAATAAAACTGTGAAAACTTTTGAAGCTATTCCACCTTTTCTTTTATTATGTTTTCTAGAAGTTCTTCTTTCACTTTCAATGCTCTCACCAATTCTAGATCTTCTACGTCTCGTTCTTCTTACTTCTTGATTTTCTTTATCTATTGTATCGTTTTCCATTTGTAATAATCCTTCCTTGTAAAAAAATTAACATCACTATTTTACATTAAATTTTGTAATTTGTCTATACAAAAATTAACTTTCTATATCTTTAATGTTTGAAAGGAATATTATGCTTTCTACTATATCTATAATAGCATAAATTAAAATTACAACTCCTATTGCTACAACTATTATATCTGTTGTGAATAATACATAAAGTCCACAAATTAGCATAATTATTGATAAAATTAAACTATATTTCCATGCATCTGTTCCCAAAGATTTTAATTTTACAGATAAACTAAATCTTACTACAGCACTATAAATTATCCAAAGTCCTATTAATATTCTAAAAAGTGCTGTTATTTCTCTGCAATAAATAATAGTTACTAATCCTAAAACTATTGCAATTATTCCAAAAGCTAAATCATAATTATATAAATCGTAATTTCCTTTATTTACAAAGTAATTAATAGTTTTATATCCACCAACTAAGATAAACATAAATCCTACAACTAAAGATATAATTCTAATTATCGCATCAGGATTTATTATTAAAACTAGTCCTATTATTGCAAAAACTATTGAAGAGACTAGTGAAGATGCACCTGTTTTCTTTAAAAATTTGCTTAAATATTCCATATTTCATACCTCCATATTCTTTCAGCACACAAAATATTACATTTACATTATACTTTTTTATTATATAAAAAACAATTAAATTTTTATTAATTTTAATTTTATTTAAGAATATACTTTAATTGTTTGACATAATGGTTTATAATATAGGCAAAATTAAATTTAAGGAGTTTTTTATGAATAAAAGAAATTTAGAATTAATAGCAGATTTTTATGAATTCACAATGTCTAATGGATATTTCATAAAAAATATGAATGATGTTGCCTATTTTGATGTATTTTTTAGAAAAGTTCCAGACAATGGTGGATTTGCTATTTTTGCAGGATTAGAACAGATTATAGATTTTATTAAAGACTTAAAATTTACTAAAGAAGATATTGATTATCTAAGAAGTCAAAATATTTTCTCAGATGGATTTTTAAAATACTTAGAAAATTTTAAATTCACAGGAGATATTTGGTCTATTCCAGAAGGAACTGTTGTGTTTCCAAATGAACCATTAATTACTGTAAGAGCTCCTATTATAGAAGCTCAACTTTTAGAAACTATTCTTCTTTTAATTGTAAATCATCAAAGCTTAATTGCTACAAAAACAAGAAGAATTGTAAACCAAGCAAAGAAATGTCCTGTAATGGAATTTGGAGCTAGACGTGCACATGGAGCTGATGCTGCTGTTTATGGAGCAAGAGCTGCAATTATTGGTGGAGCTGTTGGAACCTCTTGCACTCTTTCAGCACAAAGTTTTAATGTTCCAGCAAGCGGAACAATGGCACATAGTTGGATTCAAAGTTTTGATTCTGAATATGAGGCTTTTAAGGCATATGCTGAAATATATCCTAATAATTGCACATTTTTAATAGATACATATAATACCTTAGAGAGTGGTTTACCTAATGCAATTAAAGTATTTGATGAAGTTTTAAAACCTCAAGGAATAAGACCAGTTGCAGTTAGACTAGACAGTGGAGATTTAGCATATTTATCAAAAGAAGTTAGAAAAATATTAGACAAAGCTGGATATAGTGATTGCAAAATTTGTGTAACAAATTCTTTAGATGAAAGACTTATCGCCTCTTTATTTGAGCAAGATGCTAAAGTAGATTCTTTTGGTGTTGGTGAAAATTTAATAACTTCTAAAAGCAGTCCTGTTTTCGGTGGCGTATATAAATTAGTTGCTTTAGAGAAAAATGGAAAATTAATACCTAAAATTAAAATTAGTGAAAATGTAGATAAAGTTACAAATCCAAGCTTTAAAAAAGTTTATAGATTTTATTCAAAAGAAAATAACAAGGCTTTAGGAGATTTAATTGCTTTACATGATGAAAAAATATCAGAAGAGGAATATACATTATTTGATCCTCTAGCTACATGGAAGAAAAAAAACATTACAAATTATTATGTTAAAGAGCTCCATCAAAAAATATTTGAAGGCGGAAAATTGGTTTATAATTCTCCAGATGTAAAAAGTATTGCTGAATATTCAAAAAACGATTTAAATTCATTCTGGGAAGAATTAAAGCGTATTGATAATCCACCTAAATACTTTGTGGATTTATCTGAAAAGCTTTATAATTTGAAACAAGAAATGCTTAGAAAATAATTATTCTTAATAAATATCTTAATAAATAAAAGAGTTATTTTATATTACTTCATTTCAATTGCTCGCTCAAGCTAACTCCAGTTACTCTCGATTCGCTTCTTTCATTCAGTAATATAATATAACTCTTCTTTAATATTAAGTTTTATTTATTGATTTTTTATTATTAAAATTTTGTTATTTATGTTTTTATTATTTTAATATTAATAATACGTTATTATTAAATTTTATTATTTGCACTATTTATTTTTATCTTATTTCAAATAATTTGTTCTTTCAAAAGTGTATGTTGGAATTGGATTTCTTTTATGTTTTGATGATTTATTTAATCTTTCAATTGTAGGCATTGCATTTAAATCCGTTTTTCCTGTTTCAATATACTCTTCTATTTGTTTATAAGTAACTCCCATTTTTTCTTCATCTGTTTGTCCACCTAAACCGTCATTAGGTGCTTTTTTTATTATTTTTTCTGGCACTCCTAAATATTCTCCAATTGCTAAAACTTCTGGAACTGTGAAGTTTGCAATAGGATTAAAATCATAAGCGCTATCTCCCCATTTTGTTGTGTATCCAACCATTGCCTCACATAAGTTTCCTGTTCCTATTACTAAATATCCTAAAGATTGAGCAATTGCATAAAGTGTAATCATTCTAAAACGTGGTTTCATGTTTATTTTTGCTTCTCTATTTAATTCTTTATTTAATGTTTCTAAAGAATCATTTATAGAGCTTTCCATTTCAGTATAGCTTTTGGTTAAATCAATTTCTAGAAAAGGAACTTCAAAAGTTTCTGCAACTAGTCTAGCATCTTCTAAGTCTGAAGATATTGAATTACAAGGCATTGCAACTGTTACTACTCTTTCACTTCCTAAGGCTTTTACTGCCATTGCAATTACTGTTGCTGAGTCTTTTCCACCACTGTTTCCTACTACAACACCCTTTGCTCCTGTGCTTTCTATAAATTCACGAATCCATACAATTGCATTTTCTGCTTCTTTAAAAATTTTTTCTTTTTCTAACATATTTTCGTCTTCCTTTCTTACTTAAAAGTCTTTTTAAAAAATTAATCTTTAAACAAATTATTTTCCTTTATGTAAAAATATATTTCATCTGGCACTAAATATCTAATAGATTTTCCTCTTCTAATTTTGTTTCTAACAAAGCTTGAACTAATATTACTTCTAATGTTTTCTTTTGTTTTTATAAAAGAATCTTTATGTTTTAGTAAAAAATTATCACTATTAATTATTTCTTCCATTTTATCTTCATCTCGTTCTAAAACAAGAATTTTGAATTCTGAAACTAATTTTTCTGGATTACGCCATGTTGAAAATTCTTTTAAATTATCTGTTCCGAGTACAAAATAAATAAGATTATCTGGATATTCTTTTTGCAAAAGCTCTAAAGTTTCTAATGTGGATAATTGTTTTTCTTGTTTTAATTCAATATTAGATAAAAGAAAATTATCGTTTTTATCACACACTAGTTTTAGCATATTATATCTATGTTCATTTGAAAGTAGTCCCGCTTTTTCGTATTTAGAATTTACTGGAACAAAGACCACTTTTTCTATATTCTCATATTCACTAACTATTTGTTCTGCAAGGGAAAAATGAGAATTAAGTGGCGGATTGAAAGATCCGCCAAAAACTGCTAAAGCTTTTTTATTTTCCATATTTTAAGCCTCTTCTTTTTTTCTTAAAATTTTATTTTTAATTTTTTCTAAAAATTTAAATACATAATCATCTTTTAAAATAATTAAAGTAGCAATATAAACAATTACACCAACTGCCATTTGAGAAATAATTGAAATTGTATTAAATAAGTGCTCCTTACTTATTTGCATATTAAAGCTTAAATTATAAATACCATTTTGAACAATATTTGTATTTAAGAAAAATTTAGTTAAAATACAAAATCCAAACATTACAAGTGCAGAGATGAAATATTTAGAAGCAGACTTTAATAATTCATTAATTTTAATTTCATTTTTAATATTATTATATTGAAGAACATCTACAACAACTTGAGAAATTACTGTTGCAACAGCTGCTCCAATTGATTGATATAATGAAATTAATATATAATTCAAAATAAAATTAACTATTACTCCTGCTGTAACTGATTTTGTATATTCCTTTTGCCTTTTGGTTGGTAATAAGTATTGAGTACCAATTACGTTTTCAATTCCCATAAGTAAAATCATTGGACAGCAAATATAAATGATGTAATTTACTTTATCATATCCTGGGCCAAAAAATATTGGGACAAATGCCCTAGAAATACTTGCTATTCCAAGCATAATTGGAAAAGACAAAAAGAAAGTAAATTTAAAAGACATATTCATATATGATTTAATTTGCTTTTTATCATTATTTGCAAAAGCATTTGCCATTCTTGGAATCATAACAATTCCTAAAGAATTTACAACTGTTAGAAGAAGTCTTATAACTTTCTGCCCTTGTTCGTAATAACCTGTTTCTGATTTGTCTTCAATTAACCATCCAATCATAGTTGTATCTAATATTTTGTATATTTGATTTGCAATTTGTGGAATAAAAAGTAGAACTATATGTGGTAAATGTTGTTTTATGTTTATATTTTTTACTTTTACACCTTTTAAATATTTTGGCAAATAAAACCATAAAGAAGCATTTCCAATTAAATCTGCAAGCGAATATATTAAAGTAAATTTAGCTAAATCTTCTCTTGTTTTAACTAATAAAAATACTAAACTTACGCTACAAATTCTAACTAAAACATTTCTAGTAACAGTTTTCTTAAATTCTTCTAGTCCTTGGAAAAACCAACTAATATCAAAAATTGCAGCTACAAGTTCTAGTATTAATATTTGATAATATAGTTGATATTCTTTTCCTTTTACAAAAAGGAAAAAATAAAGTACTGTTGCAAGCAATATTGTTATAAATCTAAAAATAACAATTTCTATAAAAACTTTTGTTCTTTTTTCTGGATTATCTTGTGCATAGGCTATTTCTCTTTGTCCATATAAAGCAACCCCTAAAGATCCAAAAAGAATGAAATATGTAACAATAGCATAAGTATAACTATATATACCTATT
The DNA here is from genome assembly GCA_947628085.1 of uncultured Clostridia bacterium. Taxonomy (GTDB): domain Bacteria; phylum Bacillota; class Clostridia; order TANB77; family CAG-508; genus Scatovivens. The sequence goes on along the minus strand of CANQYM010000004.1, from coordinate 49,076 downwards.
CCTTCTGCTCCTAAAACTCGTGATAGATATGGAGTTGTTATTAAAGGCAATATAAGTATTAAAACTTGATATACCATGTTATATATGTAATTTTTTGCTATACTTTTTTTAGCCATATTATCTCCTTTGTTATTTACTTGTTTTCAAGCATTTTAGTCCACTTATTTATACTTTTTCTGTTTTTTAATATTATTATTTTGCTTTTATCAATATATTTTAAATTATCAACAATATACTTTCTCTTATTTTTATTGTATTTTAATACATAAAGTAAAAATTCTTTATCTAATTTTTCTTTGCAACCTGGAATTTCTTGTTTTTCTTTTCCTTTATTTTTTAAATATCTAGATATAACTCCATATAACTGATTTATAGTTGAAAAATCTAACCATATAACAATATCTGCTTTTTCTAGTCGTTGCTTTAAAGTACTTTTATATGTTCCATCTATAATCCATTCATCTTTTGAAATTATTTCTAATATAATTCTATCTCTTTCCTCTTTATCTCGTATATTCCAATTTTCTAGATGATGTATTCCATCTATGTGTGTTGCAGAAATATTATAAATTTTAGATAGTTTATTTGCTAAAGTTGTTTTTCCTGTTCCAGGAGCACCAATTATTGCAATTTTTTTATACATATCTAAATTTCCTTTTTTCTATTTTCCTTTAATATATTATCACTATCTGCCCTTTTTTACAATAATTTCATTTTAAAAAAGTAAAGAGCAATATAAATATATTACTCTTTACCGAATTTATAATAATAATTTTTGACATCTTTTAAAACAGTTTCTAAATATACCGGTTCATCTTTTTCATTAACTATAATTATATTTGGATATGTCATCATCATTTTTTCATTTGAGAATAGTTTTCCTAAAGTATTTTCTTTATAATCTATTCCTTTAATAGTTATGTTGTATTCGTCTGCAACTCTAATTAAAAAGCTGTCTAATGCAAAACAGCTAATTAAACCATCAAAAAACATAAAAATAATTAAGCTTATTATACAAGCTTTCAATGCTTTTATTGGAAGATTTTCAAATATTTTATCAATTACCTTATTTAAAAATGGATTAACATGATTTATTAATAGTATGCTTAAAAATCCCCACATTAAAATATAATAAAGGCAAGTTCTTCCATTAATATTTAAGAATTCATTTGAATAATCCCACCATTTAACATGCAAAACAGCCTCTGTTATATAGCTAGAAAAATATTCTATTATTCCACCAACAACCATTCCATATAGAAATAATGGTATATTTTTATTTTTGTATTTTGATAAACTTAAAATTAAACAAATAGCAGCAATTCCATAAACGATGCAAAACGGGCCATATAAAAAACTTTGTCTACTTTCTAACATTCCCTTTGTAAAAATAGCGTAAACTGTTTCTATTAAAAATCCTATAATACTATAAACTATAAAATAAATTAAAATTTTCCAAATAAATTTTGTTTTCATAAATTATAGTATGAATAAATTTTTTTATATTATACAAAAAAATTGGAAAATATTAGTTTAAATATACAAAAAACTCTCTTTAGATAAAGAGAGTTTTTTCTTTTTTATAATTTTAAGGAACACTTTGGCTTTCTTGTTGTGGCGCTGGGTCTGCAATTTGTTCAAGACATCTTGTGCATTTTCCGCTCAGCATCTGGTGCTGTATGTCCTAATGGTGATACTGTTTCAGTTTTTTGTTCTCCACATTTTGAACAGGTAAATGTCTTTGTACCTGAACCTGTACACGTCGCTTTTGGATCTTCAATACCTTCTCCCCAAGAATGTCCTAATGGTGATACTGTTTCAGTTTTTTGTTCTCCACATTTTGAACAAGTAAATGTCTTTGTACCTGAACCTGTACACGTTGCTTTTGGATTTTCAATACCTTCCCCCCATTTATGTCCTTCTGCTTTCAATGTTTCTGTTATTTCATTACCACATTTATTGCATTTTTTGGTTACATAGCCATTTTGTGTACAAGTCGCCTCTTGTCTTCCTGTCTCCTTATATTCATGTTGACAATTTGCTTGATCATTTGCTTGATTATTTTCTTCTTTATTTTCTTCTTTATTTTCTTCTTTTACTTCATTTTGTTTATTTATACTTGGATCTGGAGTTTGACATCTTATACAGATTCCATTTTGGAAATCATGTCCTAAAGCAGGTTGTGATTCATCTTTTTCTTTTCCACATATTGTACATTTATAAGTAATAGTTCCAGGATTTGTACAGCTAGCAGAACTTTCATAAACTTTATAATCGTGTTTACATGTTGATTGATCTACTCCAGTATCATAATCTTCATCAATTACAATTTCTTCTGGCTCCCAATCGTCTGTTGGTTTAACACCTTTTATTTCTGAAGCATATCTATAATGTGATTCTAATATGTCATCATCTAATTCTAGATAAATCATTAATTCATCTAGTAAAGCTTTAGTTTTTGATTTACTTGCTTGGTAGAACCATAATGAATTAATCATAGCTGATTGTCCAGGTAATTGTTCAGATCTTAACTTAGATGTATCAAATTTTAGCACATGAGGGACATAATCTAAAACTTTGTGTCCGCTAATATTTGTTTGTAAATTTGTATAAACCATAGATACTAAATCTTTTATTTTACCAACATTTTGTAAAGAAAGTATTTGGTTCATTGCAGCCTTTATAAATTCTCTTTGTGTTCTCATTCTACCATAATCATTATCACCATAAGATGATGGATAAGATGTTCCATTGTTATTATGTCTAAATCTTAATAATTGTTCTATTTGATTTGGTTGTAAAGTTTGATAGCCTTTCTTTAAGTGAATATGTAAATCTTGTGTAGGGTCATCGTAATCCATGTTAATAGGTACATCAAAATCTATACTTCCAATGCAATCAAATATGCTTTCAATAGAAATATTTCTTACTATAACATAATGGTCTATTGTTACACCTGTTAATATTTCAACAGCCTCTACTGTTTTTTCAGCACTTTTTTGGAATTGTGCATTTATTTTATCATATCCATTAGCAGAAGCTGGATTTTTTCCAACGAATGTATCTCTTGGAACAGAAAGCATAAATGCTTTTTGTGTTGAAGGGTTATATCCACATAAGATTATTGTATCTGTAAGCTTTGCAGATATATCTTCACTAACACCAAGTATTAAAACAAATATTGGGTCTTGCTCTCCAACAATATCTGTAGCCATATTTAAAACTGCATCTTTTACGCTACCTTTTGCCTTAAATAAATAAACTCCAAAAACAGAACCTAGTAATATAATTATTAATAGCAATACAGAAAGCACTACAATTACCTTTTTCTTTCTACTCCATTTTTTCTTAGGCTTTTTTTCTTTTCCATTTTTATCTTTTGATTGTTTTTCTTGAGTGCCTCTTTTTTCTTTTTTATCTGCTATTCTAGAAGTGTGTTTTCCACCTTCTTTTTTTGCTTCGTGCTTTGCTCTTTTTCCGCCTTTTCTATCATTTTGAGTAGCAGGTTCGGTAGTATCAAAATTTGTTATTTCGCTTTCAAAATTTCTTTTTTGCTTCGTACTTCCAACATTTATAACTATTTCATCATCTTCATCATTTTTATTATTTTCCAAATTTTTGTACCTCATAACTTTATTTTATTAATCAAGTAATTTATCTAATTCTGCTTTAATTTCGTCTTTTTGTAAATCTCTACCAATAAATACAAGTTTTATTATTCTGTCTCCAACTTTGTCGTCCCAGTTTTTTAGAAGTTCTGGATTTTGTTTGAAAAGTTCTTTTCTTTCATTTTCCGGTGCAGAAGCTATCCAAAGACCAGATTCACCAATTTGCATTTGATTTCCAGCTTGTTCAAAAACATAAGACATTTCATCTTCATCTGAAAACCAAAGAATTCCTTTGCATCTAATAATATTTCTTTCCCATTTGAAATTAACAAATTCTTCAAATTTGTTTCTGTTAAATGGTTTTCTTCTAACATAAACAAATGTACCAATTCCATATTCTTCTGCTTCACCTTCATCGTGATGATGATGGTGATGTCCGTGATGTTCTTCATGATCATCATCATCGTCGTCTTCGTGTTCATTATCTTCACTTTCTAATTCTTTAACCCAAGCTGCAGAAGTTGCTGCTTTTTCAAAATCGAAATTGTTTGTATCTATTATCTCTCCAACACTAACTTTAGCATAATTTGTTTCAATAATTTTTGCTTCTGGTTGAAGTGCTCTTATAACTGCTTTAACTCTTTTTAATTCGTCTTCTGAAACAGAATCTACTTTATTTAAAACAATAGTGTTGCAAAATTCTATTTGTTGAATTAAAAGATTTTCAATATCTTCTTCATCTAAATTTTCTTTTAAAAGATTCTCTCCTGAGCCGAATTCATAAGCAAGTCTTGCGGCATCAACAACAGTAACAATGTTATCTAGTCTACAAATTTTTGGAAGTCCATATTTTTCAGTTTGTTCTGAAAGAACTGTTATTGTTTGTGCAATAGGAAGTGGTTCACAAATTCCACTTGCTTCTATTAAAATGTAATCGAATTTTCTTGTTTTGATAATGTCTACAATTTGTTTCATTAAATCTGTTTTTAATGTACAACAAATACAACCATTGCTTAAAGGAACTAAGTTGCTGTCTTTTTCATTAACAACTCCACCTTTTTGTATTAATTCAGCATCTATATTTACTTCACCTATATCATTTACTATAACTGCTACTTTATATCCTTCTTGATTTGTTAAAACATGGTTTATTAAAGTAGTTTTCCCAGCCCCTAAGTATCCTGTTAAAACTGTGATTGGTACTATTTTATCCATTTTTTCCTCCTAAAAAAGTTAAGAAATTTGATATTGGTATTATATACTTTATAATATTTTCTTTCAAGATATATTAGGCATTTGTAATATTAAAAATGTCTTAAGAAAATTTTTTAGCATGCAACATTTATTTTAAAAACCATTAAATATCTATAATTTTACTCTAATTCAAGTTTTATTCTAATTCAAAATTTCCAGTATATAATTGATAATATTGACCTTTTTGTGCTATTAGTTCTTCATGGTCTCCTCTTTCAATAATTCTACCATTTTCTAGAACCATAATAGCTTTTGAATTTCTTACTGTTGATAATCTATGTGCTATAACAAAAACAGTTCTGCCGTCCATAAGTTTATCCATACCTTCTTGAACTATTTTTTCTGTTCTTGTATCTATGCTTGATGTTGCTTCATCTAAAATCATAACTGGTGGATTATTAAGTGCTGCTCTTGCTATTGATAATAATTGTTTTTGACCTTGAGACAAACTTCCACCACTTCCATCTATTACAGTATTATATTCATCTGGAAGCATCATTATAAAATTATGAACATTTGCAAGTTTGGCAGCTTCTATAACCTCTTCATCAGTTGCATCTTGTTTTCCATATTTTATATTTTCTTTTATTGTTCCAGTAAATAAATTTACATCTTGAAGAACCATTCCTAAAGATCTTCTTAAATCGTCTTTTCTTATCTTGTTTATATTTATGCCATCATATCTAATTTTTCCATCTTCAATATCATAAAATCTATTTATTAAATTTGTTATTGTTGTTTTTCCAGCTCCTGTTGCACCAACAAAAGCAATTTTTTGTCCTGGTTTTGCATATAAAGAAATGTCATGCAAAACAGTTTTCTTTCCATCATAACTAAAATCTACATTATGAAATTCAATATAGCCTTTTAGCTCTACATATTCTAATCTACCATCACTATGAGGATGCTTCCAAGCCCATTTTCCAGTGTAGTGGTCTGTTTCTGTTATTTTTCCATCTTTAATTTCTGCATTAACTAAAGTAACATATCCATTATCTTCTTCTGGTTTTTCATCTATAAGTGTAAATATTCTCTTTGCACCAGCTAAAGCCATTATAATTAAATTTACTTGTTGTGAAATTTGAGATATTGGCATTGAAAAGCTTTTGCTTAAATTTAAGAAAGATACTATAGCTCCTATTGTTAGTCCTCCAATTCCATTTATTGCTAAAAAGCCTCCAACAATTCCAATTAAAACATATTGTAGGTTCCCTAAATTTGCAAGAGTTGGCATTAAAATATTTGCATATTTGTTTGCTTCTGTTGAGTCATTGCAAAGTTCATCATTTAATTTATTAAATGCTTCAATAGATTCATCTTCTCTGCAAAATACTTTTACTACTTTTTGTCCGTTTACCATTTCTTCAACATATCCATTAACTTTAGCTATTGATTCTTGTTGCTTTACGAAATATTTTCCACTTTTTCTAGTAATAGTTTTTGAAACATTTATTATAATAAATAAAAGAATAATTACTAATAATGTTAAATGTAGGCTTGTTTTTAACATAGCTAAAAATGTTAAGATTAATGTTAAAGATAAAGATACCATTTGAGGCACACCTCTTGAAATCATTTCTCTTAAAGTATCTATATCGTTTGTGTAGTGACTCATTACATCTCCATGAGAATGTGTATCAAAATATCTAACTGGTAAGTATTGCATTTTTTCAAACATTTCGTTACGAATATCTCTTAAAGTTCCCTGTCCAATTTTAGACATTAATCTATTGTATATATATGCAGATATTACACCTACTGCAAAAATGCATACCATAAATCCTAATGCTCTAAGTAATGGAGCAAATGAAGGATTTGTTTGACCTATCATAGGCATAACATAATCATCTATTAAATTTTGCAAAAATAGAGAGCTTGCAACTGTTCCAGATGAAGAAAATAATACGCAAAAAATAACGAATACAAATTGAATTTTATAATTTTTTAATATATATCCAAAAATTCTTTTTAAAGTTTTAGGATCTATTTTTCTGTTATTTTCCACTTTCGTCTCCTCCCTTCATCTGTGATTCATATACATCTTTATATATTTCATTAGTTTTTAATAGTTCTTCATGTGTTCCAATACCATTAATTGAACCATTATCAAGAACAATTATTTTATCGCAATCTTGAACAGAAGAAATTCTTTGAGCAATTATTAGTTTAGTTGTTTCTGGTAATTCTTCTGAAAAAGCTTTTCTTATTAAGCTTTCTGTTTTTGTATCTACTGCTGAAGTAGAATCATCTAATATAAGAATTTTTGGTTTTTTAAGAAGTGCTCTTGCAATACAAAGTCTTTGTTTTTGTCCTCCACTTACATTAGTTCCACCTTGCTCAATATAAGTGTCATAACCATTTGGAAATTTAGAAATGAACTCATCTGCTTGAGCATATTTACAAACTTTTACAAGTTCTTCATCATCTGCTTCTTTATTTCCCCATCTTAAATTTTCTTTTATTGTGCCTGAAAAAAGTTCATTTCTTTGAAGTACCATTGAAACTGCATTTCTTAATGTTCTTATATCGTAATTTCTTACATCAACATCTCCAATTTTTAAATTTCCTTCTGTTACATCATATAATCTAGGAATTAATTGAACCATTGTTGTTTTTGAAGAACCTGTTCCACCTATTATTCCAATAGTTTCTCCAGAATTAATTTTCAAGTTTATATTCTTTAATGCTAATTTATTAGAATCTTTAAAATAACTAAAAGAAACATTGTTAAATTCAATTGAACCATCTTTAACATCAAAAACTGGATTTTCAGGATTTTGTAAATCTGGAACTTCTTCTAAAATTTCTGCTATTCTTTTAGCAGATTCTAAAGCTAGTGTAATCATTACAAAAATCATTGAAAGCATCATTAAACTCATAAGTATTTGCATAGTGTATGTAATTAAACTTGTGAATTCTCCTACAGTTAAAGTATTTAAAACTATAAAATGACTACCAAACCAAGCAATTAAAGTTAAACAAGTGTATACTGTTAATTGCATAATTGGATTGTTTAATGCTAAAATTGCTTCTGCTTTTGTAAAGTCTTTATATATGCTATCTGATACATTGTTAAATTTTTCTATTTCTTTTTCTTCTGTTACAAAAGATTTTACAATTCTTACGCCTCTTACATTTTCTTGAACAACATTATTTAATTTATCATATGTATTAAATACTCTTCTAAAAATTGGATGTGCAACTCTAGAAATTATTATTAAAGATCCAAGCAATATTGGTGCTGCTACCATAAAAATAATTGCTATTTTGTGATTTATAAAAAATGCCATAAGAAATGCAAAAATTAATGTTAATGGTGATCTTACAGCTATTCTTATAATCATCATATATGCTTGTTGAACATTAATTACGTCTGTTGTTAATCTTGTAACAATACTTGATGTGCTAAATCTATCTATATTATAAAAAGAAAAATCTTGTATTTTTGCATACATATCTTTTCTTAAATTTTTAGCAAATCCAGAAGAGGCTTTTGCAGCATACTTTCCTGAAAGTCTACCAAAAATTAACGCTAAAAATGCTATAAATATAAGTTCAACACCAACTTTTATTATAGCAAACATATCTTGTTTATTTATTCCTTCATCTATTAATCTAGCAAGTAATAGTGGTATGAAAATTTCCATTAAAACTTCTAGTATCATAAATAAAGGTGTTAATATAGTATCTTTTTTGTATTCTCTAACTGATTTTAATAATTTCTTTATCATAAATATCTCTCCAAACTGTATTTTTAAATTTCTTTTGAAAATATCTCATGCATATATGGTTTTACTTTTTTCAAAGAAACTGGTTTCATATTTTCATCTGTAAAGCAATGCTTTGTTTCACCTGTTAAGCAAAGTAAACCAGTTGTTTTATTTGTAACTGTATATTGCATTGTTATTCTAACACTAGTATATTCTTTTATTTTTACATCTATTTCAAGAATATCTTCAAATTTTGCTGAATGTTTATATTCGCAATTTACACCTAAAACTGGAATCATTATTCCTTCTTCTTCCATTTTTCCATAAGGAAGTCCCATTTTATCCATATAAAATATTCTTGCTTCCTCTAAAAATCTTATATAGTTTGAATGGTGAACAACTCTCATTCCATCTGTTTCATAATAATTTACTTTTCTTTCATATACCATTTTAATTCTCCCAACTTTATTGCATTTAATATATATAACAAATTTATCTTAAAATAATATTAAATTTTTTCGCTTAGAAAATCATGAATAATTTTTTCAATTAAATCAACTTGTTTTCTTGTTTCTTCTTTATAATTAAATTTATCAAGAATTTTATTTATAAAATTATTTTCTAATATATATTTAAAAGTATATTTGAAATTAGTATCAAAAACAAAGCTTGCTACTAACATAATAGAATCTATCTTAGGTCTTTTCTGCTCATCTCTATAAATACATTTATGATTTTTAATTGTTTCTAAATAATCTTCTGATACCTTTCCTTCTTCTATTTGCTTTATTTCTTCATCTGTATGCCAAAGCATAAGCTCAGATGCTTCATAGAAAATATCTATTTTATCTGCATCTTTTACTATTTTAGCAAATAATAAAGTTTCTTCATCTAATCCTTCTTCGATAGAAAATTTATTATGATTTCTAATTGCAGTTTTTATTATTTCATCATATTCATCTGTTTGAATGAATTTCCTAATAAAATTATCTTTTTCTAAAATTTTAGCACCTCTATCTCCATGGTCAAAACTTCTATAGTCTGAGAATGTTTTATATTGTGAAAATTGTTCAAATCTAGCAATGTCATGAAGTAATCCTATTAATGTTGCTAAATTAATTTGTTCCTCATTTAAATTTAGAGATTGAGCAATATTTTTACTTTGCTCCATTACTCTTAAAGAATGCTTTATTTTTTTGTCTATTTCCATAATACTACTATCATAATTTGAAACATAATTCATAAATTCATTTTTTGCTACTTCTAAATCTATCATTTTTCTCTCCTTTTCTTAAAAATACACCACTAGATTTTATTAACTATATTTTTATAGTTTAATTAATCGTGGCGCATTTTTTAATTTTTACTATCATATTTTAATTCATAATTAGAATATTTATTAGGCTCTAAACCAACCTTATTTTTCATATACATTAATGTTATTATCATAGCAACTAAACTAAAAATTCCAAATGTAAACATTGCATTTGTTATTGGCATTAGTTTTAATAGTTTTGATGCAGATAGTCCTAATATAACACTTGTTACAGAATTTGCAAAACTATTTACAGCAAAAATTTTTGTATCTATTTTACTATTTGTGAAGTTAGTTAAATATTTTATTAATAAAACATTATAAAGTCCTACAGAAATATATTTTATTATGTACATTGAAAAAATTATAATTAATGTAAAAGGTAAATTAAATTCTAAAAGAACAATTCCACCAGACATTATTATTGATAAACTTAATAATATTCCTATAACAGACAATGTTCTATTTTTAAATTTTTTATGAAATATATATTGTTTTCTTGAAGATATTGCTGAAACAATATTTAAAATTGCAAATGATATTCCTATATATTTTGAGGCAAGTCCTAAATTTTCTAGTAAACTTATTTCATAAGTAGATAAAACTGAAATTATTCCATAAAATACTGCTGAATAAATTAATAAACATCTACATCTTTTAGATTTTATTGAAAATTTTATTGCTTCTTTTAAAGACTCTTCATCGTTTTTTTTCTCAGCTTGAGGCGGATTAACTTCTTCAAACCTTGTTGACATTATTATTGTTATTATTACTATTCCAAGCGATAATAATAATGGAATATAACCATTTATTTCATATAAAAAACCAGAAAGTATAAGTGAAATTGCACTAAGCAGATAATATCCTGAAACAGCATTTCCCTGTATTCTAGCAAATATATTGCTTTTTTCCACACTTGAAGAATCAATCGATTCATGTAGTATAGAAGGCTCTCCAATGTCTTTAAGTGAGAATGCAAGTGCACATATTAGTTCTGCTATAAGAAACTGAATAAGTTTTGTGCTGTTTATAACTATAATTAAATATATAGCATTGCATATGTTTCCAACAACTACACTTTTTTTCCTTCCGATTTTTTCAACAATTAATGTGGCTGGAATTTGACATAAAATTATAAATAAAGCATAAAATGTATCAATTAATACAACTGAAGCCATATCTATTTTTTTAATTTGAGTTAAAAATAATACATTTATTGTATAAAAGAATAGAAAATCTCTTGATAAAGGTCTATATTTAGGATAAAGCCTCAAATTTTTGTTTTCCTTTTTCATTTTTATGGTTTTCTCCTTTTAAATTATTTTACCTTTTTACTTTTTTCTAATTTTTTCTCTTCTTTTTTCTTTCTTTTTTGTTCTTTCTTCTCCTCTTTAGTAAGCTTTTTCTTCCAGAATTTTCTAGCTTCTTTTTCTTTCCATAATTTAATATAATGTCTCACAATCAAAATTATTATGATAATAAATATAATTGCTAAAACAATATATAAAATTATATAAGCAATTTTAGTACTTTCTTCTATTTTTGAAAAATCGCTTTCTTCATAGTAAGTATAATTTACATTGCATTCTTCAATATTATTTTTTTCTGGATTTACTTCATAATTTAAATTGTTTAAATCTATAAAAGTAATTGTTCCATATTCGTCAATCATAAATTTTGTATCTAATGAATTATAATCTACTAAATAATCTTTAATTATTAATTTAAATCTATTTTCTTCATCTAAATTAACTTTTATTTGTATATATTTTTTTCCTTCATGTTCATATTCTCCAATTATTTCTGAAGACTGCATAGAAAAGCAGTAGTGTCTAAGTTCTACTTCATTTTCTTCTACTTGGTTAAAGCCAAGTGATTTAAAGTATTCAACATATCCTAAATAGTCTGATTTGTCTAAATAAGTTTGTATTTTTTGTGCTTTTTCAGCCTCGCTTTGATACACATTGTTGAGATTATTATTTACAAACTGTTCCATATTATATTTAAGTAAGTCTTCTGAAAGTAATAAATAAATTTTGCAACCTCTTGTAAGATTTTCAATTTTTAAATTAACATCTTTTTCGGGTACCGTTATTGCATCTACAGCAAGTGCAATATCAGTAAATAGTAAATTTGCTAAAAGTATTACTACCATTAATAAATTTATCCATTTGTATCTAAACATATTTTTATCCTTTCATTTGTACTTTTATATATTATATATTATTTTAACTTTTTTGTAACCTCATTTATAATAGATTTTTTTGCTTCCTCGAAAGTCATGTTTAAAGTAGCTCCTGCTGCTTTTATGTGGCCTCCTCCACCAAATACAGAGCATACATCTGAAACATTTACATATTCACTAGAACGAAGTGAAGCTTTAAATCCATTATCTTTTTCATATATAAATATTGAAACTTCTACTCCTTCTATTGTTTTTCCAATTTCTACAATTCCTTCACGTTCTCCCGCTTTTAAGTTTAATTCCTCATCATCTTTTTTAGTTAAATATGTAAATGCAATTCTTCCATCTGCAAAAAACTCTAATCTGTTCATTGCTATTTTTTGTGCCTCGAACTTTGTTCTAGACATCATAAGCATAGCTTGATGATAAATGCTTGATAAATTAATTCCTTTTTCTAAGCACCAAGATGCAAATTCAAAAGATTCAACTGTTACATTACTATTTTTGAAACCGCCTGTATCTGTAATTATTCCGGTTAACAAACAAGTAGCTACATCTTTTGTTATTTCTAGTCCTAAATATTCAAAACTAGATACAAGGATTTGTGCAGTTGCTGGTGAAACATGATTAACAATGTTATGGTCCGCAAACATATCATTTTTATTGTGATGATCAAATTGCACTTTTACTTTTGCTTCTTCAAAATACTTTATAAAATCAGAATTAATTCTTTTAGTATTTGGACAATCTAATGCTATTGCTAAATCGTATTTAGATATTTCTGATTCTGTTTTTATGTATTCCTTTCCAGGTAAATATGAGAAATTTTCTGGAAAGTCCTTCATTAAAACTACAGAATTTTTCCCCATATTTCTAGTAATTAAATACATAGCAAGAGCGCTCCCAATAGCATCACCATCTGGAGCCTCATGTGCCATAATTACAATATTATTTGCTTTTTTTATTTCAACTAATATATCATCTAATGTCATTTCTTATTCTCCTTTTTTTAAGTCTTTAGTAATATTTTTTAAAATTTCATCTATTCTTGAACCATATTCAAGTGATTCATCAAACTCAAATATTATTTCTGGTGTATTTCTTAAATTAACTTTTTTTGCTACTGCACTTCTTATATATCCACTAGATTGTTTTAAAATAGATAAATTTTCTTTTTTGCTTTTTTCATTTATCATAGTAACATAAACTTTTGCAAATCTAAGATCTGGTGTGGTTTTAACTTTTGTTACACTAATTAATCCAGTAAGATGAGGGTTTTTAAGTTCTAATGAAATTATATTACTAATTTCTTTTTTCAACTCTTCATCAATTTTATTCATTCTATTATGATTACTAGGCATATAAATTTCCTTTCATGTTTATTTTATAAATATAGTATTTACAAAACGAAATAAATTATTTTACTTGTTCCATTATATAAACTTCTAATTGATCTCCTTCTTTTATGTCATTAAATCCATCTATTTGAAGACCACATTCATAACCTTTATCAACTTCTTTAACATCATCTTTAAATCTTTTTAAAGATATAAGTTTTCCATCATGAATTACAATGTTATCACGAATTACTCTAATTCCTGCATTTCTAGCAACTTTTCCTGTTAGAACATAAGAACCTGCTATTGTACCAACATTAGAAACTTTAAATGTTTGTCTAATTTCAGCTGTTCCAATTATAACTTCTTTATAAACAGGATCTAACATTCCTTTCATAGCTGATTCAACATCATTTATTGCATCATAAATTACAGAATATTGTTTAATTTCTACTCCTTCTTTATCTGCAATAGTTTTTGCTATAGTTTCTGGTCTAACATTAAATGCTATTATTATTGCTCCTGAAACTTTAGCTAAAGTTACATCTGATTCTGTAACACCACCAACATTAGAGTGAATTACTTTAACAACAACTTCTTTGTTTGAAAGTTTTTCTAAAGATTGTTTTAATGCTTCAACAGAACCTTGAACATCTGCTTTTACTATTAAGTTTAATTCTTTTAAGTTTTCACTTTCAATTTTATTAAATAAATCATCAAGAGTAACAATTGTGTTATGCGCAATTTCTTTTTCTCTCTTTTCAGATTTTCTCTTTTCTATTAAGTGTTTAGCTGTTCTTTCATCTTTTACTTCATAGAAAATATCTCCTGATTCTGGAACTGAAGTTAAACCTGTAATTTCAACTGGTGTAGATGGTCCTGCACTCTTAACTTTCTTACCTTTATAGTTTTGCATTGTTCTAATTCTACCTATTGAAGAACCAACAATAATTGTATCTCCAACATCTAATTTTCCTCTTTGTACAAGCATTGTAGCAACAGGTCCTCTTGTTTTATCAAGTCTTGCTTCTATTACTGTACCTTTTGCTTGTTTTGTAGGATTAGCTTTTAGTTCTAACACGTCTGCTTGTAATAATACCATTTCAAGAAGATTATCTATACCTTCTTTTTTCTTAGCAGAAATTGGAACATAGATTGTGTCTCCACCCCAAGCCTCTGGAACTAAATCATATTTCATTAATTCTTGTTGAACTTTTTCAAAGTTTGCATCTGGTAAGTCCATTTTATTTACTGCAACCACAATTGGTATTTTTGCAGCTTTTGCATGGTTAATTGCTTCAACTGTTTGAGGCATAACACCATCATTTGCTGCAACTACAAGTATTGCAATATCTGTAATCATTGCTCCTCTTGCTCTCATGCTAGTAAATGCTTCATGTCCTGGTGTGTCTAAGAAAGTTATATCTCTATCGTTTATTTTTACTTGATATGCACCAATATGTTGTGTAATACCACCTGACTCTCCTTCAATAACATTTGTACTTCTAATTGCGTCAAGAAGTGAAGTTTTTCCATGGTCAACGTGTCCCATAACAACTATTACTGGTGGTCTTGGTTTTAAATCTTCTTCTTTATCTTCTGTTTCATCTATTAAGATGTCTTCATCTGTTACAACATTTTTCTTTACAGCATTAATTCCATATTCTTGTGCTATTAAATAAGCTGTATCAAAATCTAATTCATTATTTATTGTTGCCATTATTCCTAATCCTAATAGCTTTTTGATAACATCACTGCTTGTTATTTTCATTTCAGTAGCTAAATCTTTTACTGAAATAGTATCAGGAATAGTTATTTCAGTTAGTTTGAATATTTTTTGTTTATTTCTATTTTCTTGTTTAGAATTTTTCTTTTTAGCTCTTCTTCCTCTTTCAGTACTTAGATCATAGTAATCTAACATATCTCCTTCTTTAAACATATTAGACAATTGACCTTGTCTTTTTAAGTTGTTTAATTTATCAGAGTCGAAATCGTTATTATTTCTACGATTCTTTTTTGCAACTTTTTGTTCATCTTGTTGTCTATTTTGTTTTGCCTTGTCTTTTGCTTTATTTCCATAATCTCTAACATTTTCTTTTTCTGTAGGTATATCTACATCCATTATGTTTTTAATTTTTCTGTCTATTCCTCTATCTTCATTTCTTCTAAAATTATTATTTTTATTATCTCTTTTATTAAATTGGTTTTTATCGTTATCTCCGAAATTCTTTTTATTTTCTTTATTATAAGGGGTTTCTTTCTTATTATTTTCAAATTTAGGTTTATTATTTTTTTGTTCTTGCATTTTAGGAGTTTTTGGAGCATCATTATTAACAACTTCTGTTTCTTTATTTGCAGAAATTGTTTTTTCTACTTTTTCAGTAGCTACAGTATGAGAAGCTTTCTCTTCTTTTTTCTCTTCAGGCTTTTTGCTTGTAAGTCCTAATAATTCACTAACAGTAAGAGGCTTTGAAGGTTTATCTCTATAAACTATGTTGTAATCTTTATTTCTTTTATTCTCAATGAATCCAACATCTTTTTTTCTTGCTTGCTCTTTTCTTCTTCTTTCTTCTTCTCTTTTCTGCTCCTCATCATCATTAATAATAACCGCTCTTCTAATTATAACTGGGCCATTATCTTTTTCTTTTTTACTCTCCATAGGTTTTGTTTTTGAAACTCCTTTAAACTTTTCTTCTATTTTATTCATCTCTTCTTTTGTAACAGAGCTTAAATGACTTTTGACTTCTATTCCGCTCTTGTTTTGCTATTTCTAAAATTTTCCTTGTTTCAACTCCCAATTTTTTTGCAATCTCATGAATTTTAATTTTTTCCAAACTATTCACCCCCAGAAATTACTTTCTTTATAGCTTCGGCTAAATTCTTATCTTTAATCCCCAATATAGCTTTATTGTATTTTCCTATTGCTTTACTATTTTCTTCAATAGTACCATGCATAATCGCAGGTATATTTTCTTTACCACAATAATATTTTATGTTTTTAATTGTTTTTTCTGATGTATCTTTTGCAATAATAACTAGTTCAATATTTTTTTTAGAAATTTCTTCTAAAACTAAATCTGTTCCAGCAGAAACTTTTCCTGCTTTTGCAGAAATTCCAAGTAAACCATTTACCTTATTTACCAACAATTACACCTCTTATACTTTCATATAATTCTAAACTTATTTTAGTTTCAAATATTTTTTCTAGTCTATGTGACTTTATAATTTTATCTAAGCATTCTTCTTTTTTGCAAATATATGCTCCTCTACCATTTTTCTTGCCAGTAATGTCTGGCTCAATAGTGCCATCTTTAGATTTAACTATTCTTAAAAGATCTTTCTTTTCTTTTTGTTCATTACAAGCCATACAAGTTCTTAGTGGTATTTTCTTTTTAACCATTTAAAATCACTTCCTATTATTTTGCGTTTTAGTTTTCACTTTCAGCTTTTTTTTGCTTTTCCTCTTTTCTTTTTAGGTGCTTCTTCTGAAACTTCTTCGCTTTCTTTAGCTTCTTCTTTTTCTACCTTTTTAGTAGATTTTTTTGTTTTCTTTTCTTTTTTTGCTTCTTCTTTAACTTCTTCTTCAGGCTCACTATTTTCTTCTACTTCTGGCTCACTACTTGCTTCTTCATTTTTTTCTGATTCAAGCTGAGCAAGTAAAATTTCTCTAATTTGTGTTTCAGATTTTATATCTATTTTCCAATTTGTAAGTCTTGCAGCTAATCTAGCATTTTGTCCTGATTTACCAATTGCTAAAGATAATTGGTCATCTGGAACTATAACTTGTGCAAATTTTTCTTCTTCTTTAACGTCAACTGCCATAACTTGTGCTGGAAGTAAAGCTGCAGCAATATAAATTGCTGGGTCTTCATTCCATTCAATAACATCAATTTTTTCTCCATTTAATTCATTTATAATGTTTTGAATTCTAACTCCCTTTTGTCCAACGCAAGAACCAACTGGATCTATATTTTCATCTCTAGAATATACAGCTATTTTGCTTCTAGAGCCCGGGTCTCTAGATATACTTCTTATTTCTATTAAACCTTCATAAATTTCTGGAATTTCAAATTCAAATAATTTTCTAACAAAATCTGGATGACTTCTTGAAACTATAACCTGAGGAGTTCCTTTTAATCCTCTTTCAACTTCTAAAACATATCCTTTAATTTTGTCATTTACTCTATATGTTTCAGTAGGAATTTGTTCTTTTAAAGGCATAACTCCTTCTAGTTTTCCTAAATCCATAACAACAATTCTTCCATCTGCTTTTTGAATTAAACCAGAAACAATTTCTCCTTTTTTATCGTTAAATTCAGAAAAAGCCATATCTTTTTCAGCTTCTCTTATTTTTTGAATAACAACTTGTTTTGCTTTTTGAGCTGCAATTCTACCAAAGTCTTTAGGTTTTATTTCAATATTAACTACATCTCCAACATTATAATTTTTATCAATTTTTCTAGCTTCTTCTAAGCTAATCTCAAGTTCTGGGACAGGTAGCTCTTTAACAACTTCTCTAGCAGAATAAACATGCATTTCACCTGTTACTTTATCTATAGTAACTTTTACATTTTCAATATTTTCATCTGCATCAAAGTTTTGTTTATATGCTTTAACTAAAGCTTCTTCTAATGCTGATACAAGATAATCTTTGCTTATTCCTCTTTCTTTTTCTAATTCATCCATAACTGTAATTAGTTCTTTTACGTCAACGTTTTTCATTTTTCCATTTCCTCCTACCAATTAAATATAGTTTTTGCAATAGCTATATCTTTAGAATTTATTTTTATAGTCTCATTTTCGACTTTTAACGTAATCCAATCTCTATTATATTCTTCCAGTTTTCCTACTATTTCTTTTTGCTTTTCGCTAGTAGGCTTAAAGAGTTTTACTTTTATTTCATTTCCTATTTGTGATAAAAAATGTTTTTCTTTTCTTAAAGTTCTTTCTATTCCAGGAGAAGATACTTCTAAAAAGTATTGTTCTTTAATGTAGTCTGCCTCATCTAAAACATCGTTTATTGCATTATTTACTTTTTCACAATCATTTATATCAATTCCATTTGGTTTATCTATAAAAATTCTTAAGTAAAAATCTTTTCCTTCTTTTTCGTATATTACATCATATAACTCATAGCCTAAATCTGTTATAATATTCTCTAAAAGTTCTTGAACTTTTGGCTCAATATTATTTAATGCCAAGATAGTACCTCCTTTAACATTAGTAAAGAGTGGGATTTGTTCCCACTCTTCTAGCTTAAATTTATGACATAAA
This sequence comes from uncultured Clostridia bacterium, assembly GCA_947628085.1. Lineage (GTDB taxonomy): Bacteria > Bacillota > Clostridia > TANB77 > CAG-508 > Scatovivens. The sequence goes on along the minus strand of CANQYM010000004.1, from coordinate 30,393 downwards.
TATTATACACTTAAATTTCAGTAATTGCAAGCATTTTTGTTAAATATTTATAGTTTATTTTTACTCAGTTGTTTCTTCTTGAGAAGTTCCTACATTTGATTGCCATTTTAAAACTGGAAAACCTAAATTTACATTTGCTTCATCTTTTGCAAAATTTTCTCCTAAATCTGTTAAAATTGCATTTTTCATCTCATCTTCTGTTTTTGCAAATTCACTATCTACTCCTTCTTTTTCAAGAGATGAAACTAAATAAAATGCATTTTGTGCTTGCCCAAAATTAGCATAAACTAATCCAGCAACATCATTTTTTGAATCTATTTTTCCAATATTGTAAGATGTGTATATATAACTTTCTGAACTATTTTGACCACATATTCCGCCTAATACATTTACAGAGTTTTCATTTGTGCTTATTTCTCCAATATTGTAGCAATTAGAAATATTTGAATTGTTTATTCCTGCTATTCCTCCGCCATTAGCACTATTTACAACAATTTTTGATGAGTTATAACAATCTGTAATGTTTCCCATTTTATAGTTTATTCCAGCAATACCACCAACAAATCCATCTCCTACTATTATTCCTTCTTTATTATCTAGAGTATGATTGCTAGAATATGATATTTCAGCTTCTGAATAACCTGAAATTCCTCCAACATATTTTTTACCTACAATATTTTTAGCTAAGTTTGTTACATTTTGCAATTTTGTACCATAAAAAGCAATTCCAGTTATTCCACCTAAATAATCTGTTGCATATACATTTGCTAAGTTTGTGCAATTATTAATATTTGAATTGTTGTTTGTATAGCCAGAAATTCCTCCAGCATATTTTTCTGCATTAATAAAACAATTATCTCCTATTACTTGGCAAAACTCTATTTTAGATTCAGTCATACCGAAGTCCTACTATTCCACCAACTTTTTCTTTTCCTTGAACATTTATATGTTCTATCGAACAATTTGATACTGTTCCTAAATTTAGTCCAACAATTCCTCCAACTACATTATTGGCTTGTATATTGCTATATTTTAATTTTAAATTTGTTATTGTTCCACTAGAAAATCCAAATAAACCTTGATAATCTTTATCAGCAATTATATTCATTCCTCTTATAGAAAAACCATTTCCGTTAAATATTCCTGCAAATCTTTTTAGATTAGCATTTTGAGTTTGAACTGAATCATCTTGAATAGCTTGAGTTTCTTCTTGAGTGGCAGTTTCATTTGTTGTATTTTGTGCTTCTTCAGCTCCCCCCGTTTCATCTAAAAATCCTACAATTGATGTCCATGGATTTCCTTCCCAAGAACCATCTTCTTTTTGTCTTGCTCCTAAATCTATGTTATTTCTTAAAGTAATTGTTACTCCGCTAAAATTCTTTTCTCCACTTATAACTTGGTCTGCTATCCATTTTAATTCATCTGCTGTATATATATTTGTGTTTCCCGCTTGATCTACTTGTGGTTCTTTAGAGCTTCCAGACCAAGGCACTATGTTTCCTTCTACAATTTCTCCATCTAAATATGCCGTATAATCTTTTCCATCTTTTTTTATATAATAAGTATCATCTTTTGGCTGTTCTGTTACTTCTCCACCAAATTCTGCTAAAATTTGATCAATTGTTTTTTTCTCTACTTCTTTAATTTCATAAATGGCAACTTCTTTTTCGTTTTCATCTGTTTCTGTTTTCTCTTTTTCCTTCGGTGTATTTAAAACAAAAAATATAATTACTCCTACTAAAGCAATTACTAATATTATAGCTAAAATTACTTTATAATTTATTTTTATATTCTTTTTGTCTGAATTTATACTTCTCTTTCCTGAACTCAATTATTATTCCTCCTTTATAAATTCTTTTAAATACTTTTAATATTTTATATATAAATTATAAAAAAGTAAAGCCATTTACTAATAAAAGTATATGGTTTTCTTGAAGTTTCACAAAAAATATTATACAATGTTTTTACTTATCTAGAAGGGAAATTTATATGAATAAGATAGAATTATTATCTCCTGTTCGGAGATTTTGAATGTTTAAAATCTGCTATTCAAAATGGAGCAGATAGTGTTTACCTAGGTTCTTCTTCTTTTAATGCTAGAACAAGAGCCACAAATTTTGAAAAAGAAGAATTACTTGAAGCAATAAAATATGCAAAGTTAAGAAATGTAGCAGTTCACTTAACATTAAACACTTTAATTAAAAATAATGAATTTGAGGATGCTGTGAACCTTGCTATTAGTAGTTATAATTTAGGCGTTGATGCAATTATAGTACAAGATTTAGGATTAGCCACGTATCTTTTAAAAAACTATCCTGAAATTCCTATTCATGCTAGCACTCAGATGACTGTTCACAATTTAGAAGGTGTTAAACAATTAGAAAAATTAGGATTTTCTAGAGTTGTTTTAGCAAGAGAGCTTTCTGTTGATGAAATTAAACATATTAGAGAAAATACTTCTATAGAACTTGAAGTATTTATTCATGGTGCTCTTTGCATATCTTACTCTGGGCAATGTTTAATGTCTAGTATGATTGGTGGTCGTTCTGGAAACCGTGGTCTTTGTGCGCAACCTTGTAGATTGCCTTATGAGCTTTATCAAGATGAAAAGTTACTAGATAAAGGATATTTATTAAGCTCTCACGATACTTTAGGTATAGAATATTTGCCAAGTCTTATAAAAATGGGTATAAATTCTTTTAAAATTGAAGGAAGAATGAAAAATCCTGTTTATGTTGGCACTGTTACAAGATTTTATAGAAAATATATTGATTTTATTTTAAATAATTTAAACTTAAGTGATGATGAATTAGTTAAGCAAATTAAAAATAAAATGAATGTAAAAAATAGCGAAACAAATTTAACAGATAAAGAAGAACTTCTTCAAAGCTTTAATCGTGGCGGATTTTCTACTGGCCATTTCTCTCCTTCTGAAAATAGGAATTTAATTTTTAAAGATAAGCCAAATAATATGGGATTGTTTTTAGGAAAAGTATCTAACTTTAATTCAAATAAAGGTTATGTTAGTTTAAACTTAAAAAACAATTTAAATATTGGTGATAAAATTTCAATTAATAATCAAACATACACGGTATCTGAGCTTATTATGAATAATCAAAATTTCTCCTCTGCTCAAGAAGGAAACTCTGTTAAAATTGGTAGAATGAAGGGAAATATTTCTTTAGGAAATTCTATTTACAAATTAGAGGATGAAAAATTAAATAAATCTATTTCACCTACTTTTACTCAAAACAAAAATTTTAAAAAGATTCCTTTAAAAGCTAAATTTACTCTAAAAGAAAATTTACCTGCTTCTTTAGAAGTTTCATGTGATTTAGGATATTATGAAGGTTTAAATATTAAAGTTTTAGGAAATATTCCTCAAAAAGCACAAAATAGACCTTCTGCAGAAGAGGTTATTATTAATCAAATTTCTAAAACTGGGGATACTGAGTTTGAATTTAAAAACATAGAAACTATAATAGATAGTGGCTTATTTATTTCTATATCTGAATTAAATGAATTAAGAAGAAAAGCTATTTTTGAACTAGAAAAAGCTGTTTTGGAAAAGCATAGTCATAATTTAAGTTTAACAAAAATTGAATCTAATAATCTAAAAGAAAATTTTGAAAATACTTCTCCTAAAGTTTCTTTATTATTAAATTCTATAGATTTAAATTTTGACTATACGAAACTTAAAAATATAGATAAATTATATATTCCATTAAAATTTTTCTATAATAAAAATTTTGATAGCATTATAAAAAATATTACTTCAAGTTTTAATACATATGTTTATATGCCTAATATATTAAAAAACACTAAGACTCTACCTAATTTTTCAAATTTTGATATAAAAGGTTTTGTAATTTCAAACATATCTGAAATTGATTTAGTTAAAAATTATAATTTAGAATTAATTGGAAATTATACTTTAAATGTGTTTAATAACTTTTCAAATGAAGAGTTAAAAGTTTTAGGAATTAGCTTAGCTACAGCTTCTCCTGAGCTTAATAAAAGTGAGATAAATAATATTATAAATTCATCTTCTATTGGAACTGAAATTATAGTTTATGGAAAACTTCCTCTTATGACAAATAATTATTGCTATCTTGGAAGAAGTAATAAATGCTACAAAGAATGTGATAGAAAATGCACAAAAAGCAGTAATTTCTATTTAAAAGATAGAATGAATTTTAAATTTAAAATTGTACCAGATAATTTATCTTGCATTACAACAATTTACAATAGCAAAATTACTTCAATTAAATATGATGATTTATCACCTTCTTCTGTTCGTATTGATATACTTGATGAAAATGTGCAAGAAATTCAAAATATTATAGATACTGTTAAAAGCGGAAAAAGATTTGAGGGAAATCAATATACTAATGGACAGTATTGGTAAACAGCATTATTTACTAACCATAAATTCATAATATTTATTTTCAACAAGTACTTTATTTGCTTTTTCCTCTTCTACATCTCCTGTATCATAATGCACTGTTTCCATAGTAGAATATTCATAATTTAAATCATATATTACAAGATATAAATCTTCTATATTTTTAGATATATTCTCATCTTTTAAAACTATTTCATAATTACATGTATGGTCATTATCAAAACTAAAATTCATTTTAGAAAAGACATTATAATTTTCATGTATATAATCTCTATATTCAGCTAAAGATTTTTGAGGTACACCATTTCTATGTTCTTTATAGAAAAATGGTTCTACAAGATGACTCTTTTCTGATGATAATTTATTTGTAAGAATATTGAAGTTATCATCATAAACATAATAAGAAAAATTAATTGTATTGTAATCATATTTTGTTTCTAAATCTTCTGGAGATGGATATATTAGCACATTAAATTTTATTTCATCATTATCTATTTTATAAGAATCTAATTCCAAATTTAAGCCATTTACTTGAGCAATATTGTTTTCCCCTTGATTAAATATAATTTTTTCTTGCCCTCTATTTTCATATTTAGCATATAATTCTTCATCAAATCCATTGCTTTCATCACTTATTTTATTTGAATAATTTACATATAATAAAGCTAAAATTACAAAAATTACTAGTCCAATTATTATACCAATTAAAGTTTGCTTTTTCATATTTTTCCCTCCAATATTAATTTTCTCTTTCCATATTACGAACTACATATCCAGATAAACTTGGCTTTTCAACATCCTCATCTGTTATACAATTTAATTTTACATTATAATAAATTGTGAATTTTTCAAAAACAAATCTATCAATATAAAATGCATCTTCCTTTTCTATTATTCCAGTATCAGCATTTATAAAAACTCTAGTACTAAACAATTTATATAATATTTTATCAAATAAATTTGCTTTTTCATCATTTATAAGTAAATTAGCAACAACATATTTTTTACCATTGATTTCTTGCTTTCCAATATATTTATAAGAATAATCATTATTATTGCTTACAGCCTCTAATCCAATAGGATAATTTGGAACAGTTGTTATAAAAGCATATTTATATTCTTCAGTACTTGATGGATTAATATAAGTAATGTTTTCATTGGTATTATAATTATAATACATTTTTCCTGCACTATTTGATATACTTAAAATTACACCATCTTTAGCAAAATAAATAGTTTGAGCATCGTTGTAAAAAGATTCATTTTCTTCTTTAAATCTATTTAAAGAAATTTGTTCTAAATAATAATTTTTATTTTCTCTTCCTTTTTCTAATAAAGAAATTATTTCTTCTTCAGTCATTTTTTCTGTTTTATCTATTTTTCCTACATTTCTTACGTGCAAGTAATTACCAACAATAAAAATTATTATTAATACAATTAAGCTCAAAATAGATGTACCTATTATTTTTAATGCGCCAAGTTTTTTTCTTATTTTTTTCATATAGTCTACTTCTTTTTTATTGTTTATATTTTTCTCTGTTTTAATTTCTGCTTTCATAGCATCTAACTTTTTTGAACATTCTTCACAATTTTTTAGATGATCTTCTAAAAAGTCATTTGTTTCTTTTTGAGTTAAATTATCAACATAGTTAGGTAGCAAATCTTGTACTATTTTACAATCTCTTTTATTCATTTTCTTTATCCTCCTTTATCTTAGTTTTTCCTCTGTAAAAAGTAACTCTTGCCCAGTTTTCAGTTTTATTTAAAATATCTCCTATTTCTCTAAAACTTAGTTCTCCGGTGATTCGCATATACATTACTTCTCTTGTTAAATCATCTAACTTTTGCATTTTTTTATATAAATTTAGTTTCTCTTCTTTTGAAATTGCATTATTTTCTAAATCGTTATTTGAATCTAAAAATTCTATATTAATTTCATCTATATTATCTATTTTTTTCTTTCTTTTTAATTCATCATACCATAAGTTCTTTGCAATTTGACAAAGCCAAACTGACATTTTAGAATCCCCTCTAAATGAATTAATCTTTAAAACCGCTCTATAAAAAGTTTCTTGAGTTAATTCTTCAGATAAGTCACTATTATGAGTTAAGCAAAATAAATACTTATATACTGTTTCAAAATGTTCTTTATATATTTCTTCAATATCTTGCATTTTTATCTCCTTTATAATATGACTTTTAAAAAAGTTTTTCGTTACAAAATTTTAAAAACTATATTTTTATTAATGAAATAAGTTAATTGTTTGAACGTAAGTAACTTATTGAATTAATCAAAATATAGTTTTATTAAAATTAATTTAGTTTTCATTTTGATTCTCTATTCTTTGGTAATCATCTATTTTTGGAAGCTCAATATCTTTTATTCCTACCACATTAAATCTTAGTTCATATTCGTATTCGTAAACATCTCCTGTTTTAAACTCTATACGAGCCTTTAGTGGTTTAGAAGAATTTTTTTCTATCCAATATGTTTTTGTGTCTTCTTTTTCTTTAATAACTATTTTATAGCATTTTTTATAGTCTATTTTTTCGCTTCCTACTTTATTTTGTAAACTTCCAGCCATTAAAAACTTTTGAAATACATTTTTACTATATCCAGGTATTAAACTTGCAAACATTTCATAAGAAACTAATCCCAAAGAATTTTCCTTATCTAAAACATATAATGTTTTATTTTGCTCATCTACCATATATGCATCTTTTCCGTCTACCCATGTATATATGCCATTTTCTGCAACTAATTTTCCAGTTCCATCTTTATAATAAGTTTTAGTTACAGATGCTGCACCTTCATGTGTTACAGTAGTTTTCAAATAATAGTTATCATTCTCTATGTCTTGTTCAATTTGAGAAAAAATATTTTGAATTATGCAAAAATTTCTTATTGCTCTTATTCCAAAAAATAATCCTGCTAATAAAAAAATACTTAATATAACTATTCCAACAATCATTTTTTTACTCATTATTTTTTACACCTCAAAAGCTATTTTTTAATAAAAAAGTTTAAAATTCCACCATAAATGAAATTTTAAACTTATATTTTTATTTTTCTAATTTATGAAATACTTTTTTACCTTTCTTTAAAATTGCATATCCATCTTTAAAGTCTTTTTCTGATAAACTATAAGTAATATCTTCAATTTTTTCATCATTTAATGAAATTCCGCCTTGTGCTATTAAAGTTTTAGCTTGTCCTTTTGAAGGAGCTATTCCAGATAAAACTATTGCATCTAGTATAGAAATATTTATGTTTTCTAATTTAGTTGTTGGCATATTTTCTACATTTCCATTATTTTCAAATAATGCCTCAGCTGATTTTTGTGCTTTAATTGCTTCTTCTTCTCCATGGATTAACTTTGTTATTTCAAAAGCTGCAATTTTTTTAGCTTCATTTATTTTTTCATCTTTTAGTGATGATAGTCTATCTACTTCTTCCATAGGTAAGAAAGTTAGAAGGCTTAAAACTTTTCTAACCTCAGTATCTCCAATATTTCTCCAATATTGATAGAATTCATAAGGTGATGTTCTTTCTGGATTTAGCCATAATGCTCCTTTAGCTGTTTTTCCCATTTTCTTTCCTTCAGCTGTTGTAAGAAGTTTAAATGTTAATCCATATGAATCGTCTGAACCAATTTTTCTAATTAATTCAACTCCACCTAAAATATTAGACCATTGGTCATTTCCACCAATTTGTAATTTACAATCATATTTATCATGCAAATATAAGAAATCATAACTTTGTAGTAATAAATATCCCATTTCAAAGAAAGTTAAACCTGTTTCTAATCTGGTTTTATAACATTCTTGTGCTATCATTTTGCTAATTGTGAATTTAGTTCCAATTTCTCTCATAAAATCTATATAATTTAAATCTAATAACCAATCTGCATTATTTACAATAATAGCAGCATTATCTCCTTCAAAAGATACAAATTTTTCTGCTTGTTTTCTAATAGATTCAACATTTGAATCTAATTGTTCTCTTGTAAGCATTTGTCTCATATCAGTTCTTCCTGAAGGATCTCCAATTGTTGCTGTTCCGCCACCCATTAATATAATTGGTCTATGTCCTGCTTTTTGCATTCTAGAAGCAACCATTAAAGCAACAAAATGGCCTATATGCATACTATCTGCAGTTGGATCTATTCCTATATAAAATCTTACACTTTCTTTTTGAAATAGTTCTCTTATTTCTTTTTCATTTGTTAATTGTTCTATGTAACCTCTATCTTCAAGTTCTTTAATTATGTCTGTCATTATTTCCTCCTAAATATTATAAGCTAATTTTTTCTTCGTCATCTAAATTTTGAGCTAGTCCTCCTAGTCCATCTGTAATATAGATTCCACTAAATTCTTCATATCCTAAATAACGGTTTAAATTTTTAGCACTAATTCCTGTTGAAGCAGAAATTTCTCCCTTTGAAATTCCACTAACATAATTTTCTGCAAAAAATCCTTTTAATTTGCTTAAATCTGCTAAATCTTTCTTTTCGCATTCTTGACAAACCTCTACATCTGATGCATAGAATTTACCACAACGAGCACATCTTTTTAATTCCATAATTTTTGCCCCCTTATTTCTTATATTTAACTAATTTTTAATTTGTAATATTCTATCATATTGTTTGAAAAAAGTCTACTTAAAAAATTTATTCTACATTTTTTGCCGTATTCTTTTCTTTAATTATTTCTGCTACTTTTTTGTTTGGTATTCCTGTTTATTAAATACCAATTTTATTCCATTTAAAAATATTTTTTTAATTTGTTCAATTATAACTAAAATTATTAGTGAAAGTATTAAAGTAACAATCATTCCAATAGACAAATATAAAAGCTCAAGCACAAATTTCTCTATTTTTTCAAATTTATATAAATCAATTTTAGCTAAAATTAAATAATGAACTAAATATATTCCAAATGTTTTATTGCTTAGCCATAAAAGAGCTTTATTGAATTTTTCACTTTTTAAATCGATAGAATATAAGAAAATAAACCAACATAGTCCTGAAACAACATTAAATGCTGTATATTCCCATTCTATAAAATTTGGTCTTCCCACTATATCAACAAAACTATTAGCTACCATATAAAAAATTTCTACTCTATATTTGATTAAATTAGTAGCCACAAAACCAATTAATGAAATAATTGTTAATTTTTTATTATTCTTTAATTTATCTTTGCGAACAAATAATTCGTAACCTAATAGTACATAAACTATTTCAGTAGGAACAATTGTTAGTAATTTTATTTCTCCAATAACTGGTAAAACAAAAAATCTTTGAATATCTTGTAAAAGCAAGTTTGCAATTCCAAATCCAAGCATTATTTTTCTAGCTAATTTACATTCATTTGTTTCTTTGCAAACAAGCCATAAAATTGGAATCCAAATTACTACTTTAACATAAGAATATATATACCACAAATGTGCACACAAGTCATTTAAATATGTAATATCTCCTTTTAAAATAGACTGTACTATTTGAATAGGATTAATATTAAAATTCTGCAAACAATATAAAAAGCTTTCTTTATTTACAATAAAAGGATAAAATGCTTGTGTGAAAAGCACAAATATAAATGATGGTAATAAAATCTTTTTAATAGTGCCAGACCAAATTTTTTTATAACTACGGCCATTAACTAAGAAAAAACCTGTAATCATAAAAAATAGTGCTATTCCATCTTTTAAAAAGCTTTTTTCAAGTAATCTGCTCCAATCAATTCTATTATAGGCTGTGTTTAATACTTGAAGTGAAAGATGCGCACATATTACACTTAAACAAGCCACAACTCTAATTAAATCAATTGAATAATCTCTCTCTTTTTTAACTTTTTCTTCTGTTTTTTGTTCTTTTGCTTCAACAGTTTTAGCTTCTTTTTCTGCTACTTTCATAAAGGTTTATTCCTTTCCCCAAAAAATAATAAACTATCTTAAAAATGTTTCTAAGGTTCCTTTTCCATTTTCTGATGTTATTTTTAAAATTGCCCCATTTACTGTTGCAAGTTGTGGTGAAACATGTCCAATATCTGCATCACAAATTATTGGAATATTTAAATTACCTATCACATCTTTTACAGTTTGATTAAAATTAATATCGTAATCATTTCTAATCATTAGAGGTCTTCCAAAAATTATTCCTTTGCAATATTTAAAGTAATTTGCATTTTTCATTTGCCAAAGAGTTCTAAATACTTCTGGAGAGGTCATTTCAAAACATTCTAAAAACCAAATTATTCCATCGTTTTTATATTTTTCTATATAGTTATTTACATTATCATATTTAGTTCCAATAAAGCATTTTATGCAATCTAAGCATCCACCTAAGCTTCTTCCTTGCATTACTATTTTTTGCTCGCCTGTTAAATTCTTCCATTCTACTTTTTCAGTTAAGTTATATGTTGCATATGGATTAGTATTATCCTCTAAGTATTCCTTTTCATATAATTCAAAAGATGTTTGAATTACTTCTTTTCCAGATTCTATTTGCAAAGAATCGGTTAAGTTTCTGTATAATGGTTTCATTGCATAGTCTTTAATAGTTTGCGAATACATACTTGGAATTTCAAGGATTGTATTAAATAGAAAACTTATTCCAGTAATATCTGAATAGCCTTGCATCCATTTTGGTTTCAATTTTTTAATTTTCTCAAAGTCTAAATAATCTAGAATTTCGCATAAAAAGTCTCCACCTGTTGCAAATATAATTAGTTTTACATCATCATTTTCTAAAAGCTCCATAAACTCTTGTGCTCTTTTTTGAGGTGACGAACTTCTTCCTTTTTCATCTTTTCTAACGCTTTCAGTTTCAATTACTTTATATTCTAAACTTTCTAATTGCTCTATTGCTTTATCTAATCTTAATATTTTTTCTGGACTTGTTATTCCAGCTGATGGAGCACAAATTCCTATTGTGTCTCCTATTTTTAAATTTTCTGGATAGTTCATAAACTTATTTAAGTAATTTATTAGATTACTTTTTCTCCTTATATAAATACAAAATTTACAAAAGCATTGTATCATAAAATACAATGCTTTTTCTACTTTTTTTATAAAATTATATCTCTTTTTAATGATTTTTCTTTTATAATTCCTATTCCTATATAAATGTTTTCACTATAAATATTATATATACCATCATTTAAATTAAATTTAAGTAAGGTTCCATTTAAAAATAGTTCTTTTTTTCTTTCGTCTAAATTTATTTTAGGCAAATTAGAAAATAAATCTTGCATTTTTATTAATTTGCTTTCTAAAAGATTTGCATCTTCTTTCTCTAGTTCTTCTAATGTAATGGCATCTTCTAATTTAAAATTATCAACCTTTGTTCTTATAAGTGATTTCATAAATCCGACTGTTTCTAACTTTTCAGCAATATTTTCACATAAAACTCTTATATAGGTTCCTTTTGAACATGAAACTTCAAAGTCTATTTCTAAATTTTCTTTATCAATGTTTAATAGTTTTATGCTATAAATTTTAATTCTTCTTTTAGGAATTTCTACTTCTTCTCTGCTTCTTGCATATTCATATAATTTTTTACCATTAACTTTTATTGCAGAATAAATTGGAGGAATTTGTTCTTGCTCTCCTAAGAATTGATTTAAAACATTTAAAACATTTTTCTCTGATAAGATATTTTTTTTAACTTCTACAGTTTTTACTATTTTTCCTTCACTATCTCCCGTATTCTTTTTTTCACCTAATTTTATTTTTGCAATATATGTTTTATCATGTTCTATTAAATACTTTGAAAGTTTTGTATAATTTCCAATCAAAATAGGCAAAACGCCAGTCGCCATTGGATCTAATGTTCCAGTGTGACCAGCTTTTTTTACATTTAAAATTTTCTTAATTTTAGATACAACATCCTGTGAAGTAAAACCTTGTGGTTTATTTATTATTAAAATTCCTTGCATAAATTTTACCAATGATATGTTTCATTATTTGATATTTTAAAAGCTCTAAATAATTGTTCTAATAAAAAAACTCTTATTAATTGATGTGGAAAAGTCATTTTTGAAAAGCATATTAATTCATTAGAATTTTCTAATACATTTTTAGAAATTCCAAGTGTTCCACCAATAATAAAATTAATATTACTAAAACCATTAATTTTTATGTTTTCTAGTTTTTCTGAAAACTCTTCTGACTTATATTGTTTTCCAGTTAAATCTAATGCTACTGTATAAGAATCTTTTTTTATATTAGATAGAATTCTATTTCCTTCTTTTTCTTTTATTTCAGTTATAAGTTTTTCATTTATTTTTTCTGGAAGTTTTTCATCAGAAAGCTCTATAATATTTAAATTGCAGTATTTAGATAATCTTTTCGAATATTCAAATACTGCATCTTTTAAATATTGTTCTTTTAATTTTCCTATACAAATAATGTTTATATTAACCATATTTATTCTTTCTTAGATTATACTGTTTCGTTTACTACTTCATTACTTACAACATTTTCTGATACTACATTTTCTGCAACTTCGTTAGAAGATGTTGTATTATCTGTAGTTTCTTCTGTATTTGTATTTTCCTCACTAACTTCATTTTCTACTGTGTTATCTTCTAAAGGCTCTTCATATACTACATCATCATCTATAGTATCGTATAAAGCTTCATCATCATATACTACATTTACTTCATTTTTCTTTTCACTTTCATTTGATAAAACAAGTGAAACAGATATTCCTGTTAGTACAACTAGTACTACTATTACCAATATTAAAGCAACTAAAGTTATTCCTTTTTCTTCTCTCATCTTAAATTTCCTCCTAAAATTTAACTTTTGTTTAATAACTATTAATATTTTACACATAATATTTTATTAATTCAAGTATTTTTTTATTAACATCTTTTATTTTTTTATGTGTTTTGATATATAATAATAGTAATGGAGGTAATTTTATGTTTGATGAATTAATAGATAATGAAAAAAATAATATTATAAATACTATTTCACGCCTTATAGAAATTCCTAGTGTTTCTGAAGAGCAAAATTTAGACCAAGCACCTTTTGGTGAAAATTGTAAAAAAGCATTAGAATATATTTTAAATCTTGGCGAAGCTCTAGGATTTAAGGCAAAAAATATTGATGGATATTGTGGTTATATTGAATTTGGAGAAGGAGAAAAATTAGTAGGAATAATAGGGCATTTAGATGTAGTTCCTGCAATTAAAGAAGATGGTTGGACTTATTCTCCATTTTCACCTACTGTTGTTAATAATAAGTTATTTGGTAGGGGTTCTATAGATGATAAAGGTCCAGTAGTAGCTTCACTTTATGCAATGAAAGTTATTAAAGATACTACAAAAATAAATGCTAGAGTTAGACTAATTCTTGGTTTAAATGAAGAAAAAGATTGGAAGTGCATTAATTATTATAAATTACACGAAGAATGGCCTTCCATTGGTTTTAGTCCAGATGCAAACTTCCCTGCTATTTATGCTGAAAAAGGAATTTTATCTTTAGAACTAAAAAATGATTTTTCATTTAAAAATTTTGAAATTGTAAATATAAATTGTAATAATAATGCCTTAAATGTTGTTCCAAAATATTGTTCTATAACACTAAAACCTATTAATGACTTTGATTTTTCTTCTATTAGGAGTAATAATAGTAACATTAAAGTTTTAATGAATAGTCAAACTATAGAAATAGAATCTTTTGGCATTGCTTCACATGCAGCACATCCAGAGCTTGGAGAAAATGCAATTTCAAATTTAATAAAATTTCTTTTAGATAATTTTGACTTTAATTCTAATTATTTAGAACATTTATATAATATAGGATTTTTTGATATAACAAGCCCTGCTTTTTTATCTAATAATAAGTTAGAAGATGAATCTGGAATTCTTACTTCTAATGTTGCCTATTTAGCATATGAAAACAGTAAATTAATAATTAAAATAAATTTAAGAGTTCCTGTAAGTATTGCTTTAAATAATATTGTTTTAAAATATTCTTCTTTAAAAGAAGAGTTTAAAAATTTAGAAGTAAATAAATTAAGTTCTCAAGAACCTTTATTTGTTGATAAAAATAACTATTTAGTAAAAACTTTAGTTGATATATTTAATAAGAAAACGGGATTAAATGAAGCTCCTATTGCAATTGGCGGTGGAACTTATGCTAGAGCTTTTGATAATTTTATTTCTTATGGTGCTACAATGCCTGGAGATAAAGATATGTGTCATCAAGTAAATGAATTTATAGACATAGATAAACTTATGATATCTTCTAAGATTTATGCAGAAGCAATTTATGAGTTGTCAAAGTAATAGAAAAATACTTATTAATTTAAATTTACTAATATAATGAATAAATCTTATATAAAACAAAAAAGTGGAGCTTTAGCTCCACTTTTAATACTTAATTTTTATGCTCTTGGATGAGCTTTTTTATATATATCTTTTAAATTTTCATTTTGAAACTGCATATATACTTGTGTTGATGAAATATCTGAATGTCCTAACATTGTTTGAATTGCTTTTAAGTCTGCCCCATTTTGTAAAAGATGTGTTGCAAAAGAGTGTCTTAAAACATGTGGTGTAATTTCTTTTGAAATGTGAGCTTGCTCTTTATAGTATTTAACAATTTTCCAAAATCCTTGTCTTGTTAATCTTTTTCCATTTATATTTACAAATAATGCTGTAATTGAATCATCTTTAATTAAAATTGGTCTTGCTTTTTCAATATAATCTTTTAAAGCTTTTAAAGATATTGAGCCAAGTGGAATTGTTCTTTTCTTAATTCCCATGTTGCAAGTAACATAGGCTTGCTCTAAATTAACATCATCTATATTTAAAGAGATTATTTCTGTAACTCTCATTCCTGTTGCATAAGCAAATTCTAACATTGCTTTATCTCTAATTCCTTTTAAATCAATACTTTTTGGTTGATCTAATAATAATTCAACTTCTTTTGATGTTAGTATATTTGGAACCTTTTTTTCTACTTTAGGTGATTGAACACCAATTGTTGGATCTCTTTTTATTCTTTTTGTTTTTAACAAAAATTGGTAAAAAGATCTTATAGTAGCTAAATTTCTTGAAATTGTAGAAGTTTTTTTGTTCATTGTTTTTAGCGTACTAAAATAATTATCGATGTCTTCGTTATCAATTTTTAAATAATTTAAACCATTTTTATCTATGTATTCTTGATATTGCAAAATATCTCTTTTGTATGATTGTAGCGTATTAGCTGACAATTTCTTTTCATTTTCAAGAAATTCTAAAAAAAGTTTAATTTGTTTTTCCATTGCTAACCTCTCCCGTTTAATTATATTTAAAATGTAAATTATAATTTACATAAGACACTTATGTTATATCAAAAATAGTTAAAAAAGTAAATACCTTTTAAATAATTTCTTTCAAAAATATTAATAAATTCATAGAAATATAAACTTCTATAAAACTAGACATAATAGATAACATAATTGAAATCAACATAATAATGAAATGTCTAATAACTTCTTCTTTTAAATTAATGATTTTCTTATATATGCTCCCACATAATTTTATACCGATTTTCTGAAACTATAAACATTGCTGGTAAAAAAATAATATTTTGTAATAGTAGTGATGTTATTGCAACTAGTGTTCCATGTCTTACTCCTAAAACAGCAATTAAAGCAGAAATTGTATATCCTAGTGAAAATCCTTTATAGAGTATTGCCACATAAATAAATATTCCTCCAATTATAGTGCAACCCAAAAACCAAATTATTATTATAAATAGTATATTTTCTTTTAAACTTATACATAATAGTTCAAATCGATTTATATTATTTGAATTTTTTATATTTTGTGTTAGTTCTTGAATATATGTATTAATTTCGTTTTTTTGATTTTCATTAGAATTATTAATAAATAAAATTCCTACCATAATTCCTATACAAAAAATTGTGGCTATTATTATAAAATTTTTTTTATTTTTTACAAAATAGTTATATAATACACTTTTCATGTTTAGTCCTTTTACATAAGTTTTTTATTTTATTAAAGTGTATTCGCTATTTTTATATTTATTCTACTTTTCCGTAAACTCCTCCGCCACCTTCTATAATGTGCATTTTTCCATCTCTCGCTAAAATTATATTTTTAGCTATTTTTTCACCAACTACAGCTTCAATATCATCATTTGATAGTTTGTGAAGAATTGTCATTTCAGTTCCAAAGTGGTCTAACAATTTTTCTATTGTTTTTCCTCCTAATCCTGGAATAAAAGTAAGTGGTATTTGATATATGTATTCTGGTCTAAAACTTGGACTTTTTGTTTTTGATTTATCTTTAATTATTTCAATTCTATCAAAAACTCCCATTGTTATATTTCTACTATCACAAGTATCACATTTTGTAACTGGTGCTTTTCCTTCAATTCTTTTATTACAAACTTCACAATATGTTCTATGATACTTTCCAAGTTTAGGATCTAATCCATAATTCTTAACAATTTTTCTTCCTTTTTCATTTTTAAGTGCCATTAAAAATTCTTTAAAACTAATTCCTTCTAATTGCATTTCATTATATTCTCTGGCAATTTTAGGAAGAGAATGTGCATCTGAATTTGTTAAAAAAGTTTTTGTTTCTAATTCGCTTATTTGGTCTGCTAAAAAAGTATCTGCACTTAGTCCAAGTTCAATGGCTGGAATCATATCATATTTTTCTTTAAAAATTTTTCTTAATGAGTCTGTACAATTTCCATAGAAACTCTTATGTGGCGTAAAACAATGCGCAGGAACTAGTATTCCATTATATTTTTGAACAATGTCTATAAGCTCATAAACAGAAATATTCGCTCTTTGAGAGCTTAAAGTTATGTTTTTTATATGATTTTTCATTTCGTTTGAAAATGCTTTTATATCTGCTAATTTTGGAAAGTAGCAAAGATTATGTGCACTTCCTGTTTTTCCTTCATCGTTTATTTCAGATGTTTCTATTTCGCTTCCTAAGATGATACAAACTTTGTCTTTATATATTATTCCTCCATCTTCAATTTCATAAGCTTCACCAGTTTTTAAAAAGTTTTCTATATCTTCTATTACATAAGGTGAAGCACAATCGATTATTCCAACTAAATTAATTCCTTTTCTTTCTACACATTCTTTTGCTATATTTGCAAAATTTAAACTTTTAGCTGCTGTTATTTTAATTGGTTTATTATTTTCGCTTCTTCCTATGTGAACATGTAAATCTGCATATATATCGTACATATTTTTCTCCTCAACATTTTTATTATTTTTCTAAATCTTCATCTTTTTGGGTTTCTGGGCCTTTTGGAATTTCTTTTGGTATTGTTATTGAATTTTTCGGAACTTTTATTCTTTCATCAAAAGTATCTAATTTTGAAGTATCTTCCTTGCTATTTTCATTAGGTGCTGTTTCTTTAGGAATCGTAGTGGTTTCTTGAATTACTCCTAAATCTCCTTGTTGCATTCCGGTAATTTCAAGTAATCTATTTTTTATTCTATTTATAAAATTAGAAAATTTTTCTGATTTTTTTGCAATATCAGGTTTTAAGGATTGATTATAAGCCATTAGCTTAGGAAGCAACGTAATATTAATATTCATTTCACTCTCAACCGACATAGGTATTATTTGTCCATTATATATGCCATAAAATAGTGTATTTTCACCATCTTTAGCAATAATGTTTCTAGATGCAATATATATTTCAGTGTTAGGATTTTTCTCCAATAGTTTTTGTCTAAGCTCTAAAAAGTTTTGTATAGCACTGTCATATTCTTTTTTTCCTTCTTCTCCTGGACTAAGAGTAAAGTCAAATTTAACGGTGTTAGATTCTTTGTCTACCTTTTTAGATTCAATAAGATAATTATCAATATACCTTCCATTATTAAATAAAAGTGCTGAACTTATAGTTTTATCTTGTGAAACAAGTTTATAAAGTGTTGATCCTTCGAAATTTTTATAGTTTTCAGGTTTTTCAAAATTCATGCTAATATAATTAACTATATGGTAAATGCTATCTCCAATATCTGGGTCTAGTTGCTCTGAAAATTCGTAAAAAAAAGTGTTAATTTTATGATTTAAATCAAATTTATATGTTCCACGATCAATTAAATAACTTAATGAACAGTTTCCTTCTTTAAATTCCCTAGCTAATTCAGCAGCATATTGCTTCATATATTTATCTTGAAAACTCTTAAATTCTTCTTTAATTCTTAAAATACTTGGCTTAGGTTCCATATTTTCAATTTCTTTAGGCGTTTTTGAGAAACTTGTATTCAAAGTTTTCATTACTTTTAAAACAGTTTCATAATCTTCATCATCTATTAACCCATCTTTTTCAAAAATTTTTTCAATATCTTTAGTAAAGTATAAATCTAAGGCTAAATTTTCAAAGTTAATTACACTTGTTTGTTTTCTTGTTCTTAAATCTTCTATTTTATATTCTTTTAAAAATTTCAAAATGTTTTCATCTGAAAAATCATTAATATGGTTATTGGTTATATATTCTATAAATTCTGGACTACATCTAATTTTTTTAATTTGTTCACTAGCTTTTTCATATTTTTCCTCATTTTCTGGAGTTGTTTCTTCTTTATGATTTTCTAGTATATCTGCAATTTTATTAGCAGTTCTTAATTCTTCTTTTATAAAATATAAAGAATCTGAAGTAGCAATTAACTGTTTAAAATTTTCTATATCTATTCCTAATAAAGATGGTATTCTAGTAAAAAGTCCACCTTTTCCCATCTCTAAAACTTTTTCTTTTCCTACGGCAACCTCTAATAATCTTATAAAATTATGGAATTCGGTGTAATCGTCATTCATTTCTTGTCTAGATATTTCACATACCCAATCCGTAAATCCTTCATTTAAACCTCTTCCATTTTCAACAATTCTTTGGCTTTTATCATCATATCTACGTTCTAATAAACCCGTTCCTGATCTAATTCCAAGTTTCTTGCATTCTTTACGTGTACGTGTTAAAACCGCATGAACTGCTTCATGTAATGTAGTGGCTTGTAAAATTTGATCTTCTTCAATATCTTTTTTAGTTAAAAGACTACCATCTTTTGAAGCACTGCATAAAGTTACAGTTTTTCTTTTTGAATCATAATAACCCACACATCCACTAATAGAAACTTGTTCATTTGTATAAATTGATTTTATATTTTTTTCTAATCTTGATCTGGCAAAGTTTTTACCAAAAACTTTAGCAAATAGTTTATTGTTTTTTAGGGTTTTAGAAGCAAACTTAACTATATATCTTTTTAATTTTGGATTTGGCGTTTTTTCCTCTATTTTTTCACTCATCTTATTTCCTTCTCATCTTTTAAGTTTTATTTTTATATTCAACATCTAAAACTGGTTCATATTTTTCTCTAAAATAATTTAATATTTTATCATCTTCTACCTCTTTTAATTGGTTAGTCTGATTAATATTAAAATATCTATAATGTATGGTCTTTTCATCTTTTTCATAAGCTTTAACAAATTGATATTTTCCATATTTAAAAAAGTCAACCCCTACACAATTAAATTCTTTTTCTAAAGAATTCTTTACCATATCTATATCAATATCAATATTATCTTGTGAATTATTTTCTAAATCTTTATTTTCTATTTCATTTTCTTCCATGTTTTTCCTCCTTTTTCGAATTTATTATACCAATGATTTTTTTTAAAATCAATATAATTATTACATCAAAAAAGAGTGCTTAAAAGCACTCTTTTAAAGTAAATCTATAAGCCGGGTTCTGTCGTGGATAGTCATTTATCTAGAATATATATTGCTATATATTTCAAGCCACTCAAAAAGAACTATGAAAGTAAATAGCGAGTAACTTTTTTACTTTCTCTTTAAGGTGTTGCTCCAGATAGGGTTTACACAGCCGATACATCACTGCATCGCTGGTGAGCTCTTACCTCACCTTTTCACCTTAAGCCTATTAATCAAAAAGATAATAGGCTGTTATTTTCTGTTGCACTTTCCCTAAGGTTACCCTCGCTTGACGTTATCAAGTATCCTTACTCTATGGAGCCCGGACTTTCCTCTTATAAACCTTTTCAGATTTTACAAGCGACTATCCAATTTACTCTATTCTTTATTTTACTATCTTTCTAGATTTTCGTCAAGAAATATTTTATGTAAATTATTTTTAAGTATATTGCAATATTTGAATTGCGGTTTTTATTCCATCAATTGCAGAAGTCATAATTCCTCCTGCATATCCTGCGCCTTCTCCACAAGGATAAATTCCTTTTATGTTTGACATGCCATATTCATCTCTTAGAATTCTTACTGGTGATGAACTTCTTGTTTCAACTCCTGTTAAAATTGCATCACTATTTGCAAAGCCTTTTAACTTCTTATCAAAATCTAATATTCCTTCTTTAAGAGTTTGATTTACATATTCTGGTAAAATTTCCTGAAGATTTGAAAAAGTAGTACCTGGCATATAAGTAGGTTTTACTTCTCCTAATTTGGTCGTTCCTTTATTTTCTAAAAAATCTCCAACAGTTTGTATTGGTGCAAAATAATTTTTTCCACCAAGAATAAAAGCCTTTTGTTCTAATTCTTTTTGAAAATACATTCCTTCTAAAACAGATTTTCCTTCAAAATCATTTGGTGTAACTTCAACTAAAATTGCACTATTAGCATTTTCACCATCTCTAAAAAACAAACTCATTCCATTTGTAACTATTTCACCATTATCACTAGAAGAAGCTATTACTTTACCACCTGGGCACATACAAAACGTATAGCAACTTCTTTCTTTTCCGTGATATACAAGCTTATATTCTGCAGGTGGAAGTTTTAACTTTGTTTTTATGCCATATTGAGATAGGTTTATCATTTCTTGTTTATGTTCAATTCTAAGTCCTACTGAAAAATTCTTTTTTTTCATTTTTATATTTTTTTCATATAATTTTTCAAAAGTATCTCTTGCACTGTGACCTATTGCTAAAACTACTGTATCTGTTTCAACTGTTTGAGTTGCAGATTCATTTTTTATTATTAAACTTGTAATTTTATTATTTTCAATATTAAAGTCTATTACTTTATTTTCAAATAAAAATTCTCCACCTTTATCTATTATGTAATTTCTCATATTTGAAACTAATCTTATTAAATTATCAGTTCCAATATGAGGCTTATTTAAGTACATTATTTGTTTTGGTGCACCAAAATTTACAAATTCATATAGCACTTTTCTGCAAAGTGGATCATTTACACCAGTTGTTAATTTTCCATCAGAAAAAGTTCCTGCTCCGCCTTCTCCAAATTGTACGTTTGAGTTTTTATTTAATATTCCTGTTTTAAAGAAATTTTCTACATCTTTTTTTCTATTTTCTACTTTTTTGCCTTGCTCTATTATAATTGGTTTAATCCCATTTTGAACTAATATTAAAGCACAGAAAAGTCCAGCAGGTCCTGCTCCTACAATTACAGGCTTTTTTGTGCTTTTTCTTTTAACTTCAATATTTAAATTAAAGTTTTCTTTTGAAACCTCTTTTACATTTTTTAATGTTTTGTTGCCAGAATATTCAATATCAATAGTGTAATTGTAATGAATGTTTTCTTTGTTTCTAGCATCAATAGATTTTTTAAAAATAGAAAATTCTTTAATATCTTTAATATTTATCTTATATTTATTACAAGCCTTTTTTAAAACATCTTCTTCAGATAAATCTTCATATATTCTTACATTTTCTAATCTATACATTTTACTCCACTTCTTTTTTCCACAATTCATGTTTATTGCAATATGCATAAATTGTAGAACCTGGTATATATTTAAAATGAGCTTTTGCTTCCATTCCAGGTTTTAAATAACTAGTACATTCTTTTTCATCTGAAACCATACTAATCCATTCAATATAGTGTTCTTCTTCCATAACATGATTTACTGTTACAAATATTTTTCCATCTTTTACTTCATAAGTTGGTACATGTTTCTCAACAGCTGCATCTACTGAGTTTGGCACTAATGTTTCCATTGATTTTCCACAGCAAACAACATTGCATCCTTCATCCTTTACCATTTTTACCATTTCGCCACACATTCTACATTTTTTAATAACTAATTCCATATTTTTAGTCTCCTTTTCTTTAATATATTTTATTTTTATAAAAAATTATAAACAAATTTAAGTTTTATATTTTAGAAATCAATTTATCTAAAATTTCTGCTACACTTTTAGAAACACTTTCTAAATATGTAACAAAGTCTATATGATTATTTCCATTTGGTACATCTGAAATACCTCTAATTACTAAAAAAGGTATTTTATCTAAGAAGCATACTTGAGCAATTGCAGCTCCTTCCATTTCCACACATTCAGCTCCAAATTCTTCTCTAACCTTTTCTGCTTTGTTTAAATCTGTACAAAATAAATCTGCTGAAGCAATAGTTCCAATTTTTATTTTGAAATCTCTATCTTTTAGATTGTTTACTGTTTCTTCACAAAGTTTAATTAATTTTTCATCAGAATTAAAAAACTTTCCTGTTTCACATATTTCACCTTTTTCATACTTTCCAGCTCCAGTTACGTCGAAATCATATTGTACTAAGCTTTTTCCTATTACAATATCTTTTATGTTTAGCTCTTTATTTATTCCTCCTGCAGAGCCAACATTTATTACATAGCTTACATTATATTTGTCTATCATTATTTGAGCTGTTCTTCCAGCATTTACTTTGCCTACTCCACATTGAACTAAAACACATTCTTTTTCTCGAATTGTTCCTTTAATAAATTTTAAATTATAAATTTGTTCTTCAGAAACATTTTGCATAATATTTCTTATAGCAGTCATTTCTTTATTTTCAGCTGCAATTATTCCAATAAACATTTTATTCTCCTCTATTTTCTTTAAATATTAGGTATTTTATTTTTTAAAACTTATTCTGCTTTTTTATATGTTAAGGTTGTTCTTTTTCCATCTACTACTTCTTCAATTGTTAATTCATCATTATTTACTATTGTTAATTCTTCTTTTCTTCCATTTGGAAAATAGTTGCTTTCTTCTCCTTCTGCTAAATATGATTTTTCATATCTTATTTCAATTTTATTATCTTCTATTTTATATGTTCCTTCAACATAATAAGATGTTGTTTCAAAAGCAACTTTGTCTTCTGAAAAATAATATGTTGTACTTTCCAAATTAGTTGTATCTGCTATTTTGTAAAGTCCTTCTATTTTAATTTCTTCATTTTCATCGCTATTATCTGCCAAATTTCCAATCGTATTACTCTTTGTATTCTCATTTATATTATTTTCAATTTCTTTATTACTTACGTCATAATTATTTGCTTCATCAATGTTGGTATTTACTATTTTATTTGTATTCTCAGGTGTTTTACTATTTTTAGTAAATTTATTTACAGACCAAAATACTAATATTAATACTACAACTATTAAAATTATTAAAGGTATTTTTTTCATATTTCAAAACTCCTTTTAAAAAATTCTATAGTTATTCTATCATAAATTCTTATATATGTGTATCCTTTAGAGATAAAAAAACAGGAAAGTGATTGCTTGAGTGCTTAGCTCCATACAATCGCTTTCCTATATGACATTATATTATTGGTTGTTTTCAGGATTTTCAGAAGCAATTTTTACTTCTAAAAGTTTATTTTTAAGTTCTGATTCAATTTTTACAAGCTCTCCTTCAGCAGCAAGTCTTTTTGCTTTTCCTTCGCTGTGAATTTGAATTAAAGAATCTATTGTTTCAATTAAATCTGAATTTGTTTTTTGAAGAGTTTCAATATCTACAACAGCTCTTTCAGATTCTTGAGCAATTTGAACTGTTCCTTGTTTTAAAATTTCACTATTAGCTTTTAGCATATCATTTGTAAGATCTGTTACTTTCTTTTGAGTATCTAAAGCCTTTTTAGAATTTGCTATACCTAAAGCTATAACAACTTGATTTTTCCAAAGAGGAATTGTGTTTATCAAAGAACTTTGAATTTTATTTATAAGTTCACTATCATTATTTTGAATTAATCTAATTTGTGGCGCCATTTGAATAGATATTATTCTTGTTGTTTTTAAATCATATAATTTTTTCTCAAATCTATTTATTGTGTCTGACATATCTCTTACAGCTTGCGCATCTAATTGATCATTTGTTTCTTCAGCTTTTCTTTGAAGTTCTGGAAGTGTTACATTGTTTAGCTCTTCTAATTTTTTCTCTCCTGCTATAATGTATAAAGATAGTTGTTTAAAATATTCTAAGTTCTTTTCATACATTGTATCAAAAGTTGCAATATCTTTTAACATAGTTAATTTTTGAGATTCTAACATTTTTTCTATTTTATCTATGTTTACTTCTACTTTATTATATTTAGCAAGTATTTTATCAAATTGTTTTTTTGCAGAATTAAACATTCCAAATAATCCTTTTGGTTCACTTGTGATAGAAGCTGTATCACTATTAAATCCTTTTATTTCACTTACAAGAGATGCTAATAAATCTCCTACTTCTCCTGTATCTTTAGTTTTTACTTCTGCTAAAACGTTATCTGAAAATTTTGATATATTAGTTTGAGCTGAAGCACCATATTGTAATAATTGTGCTGTATTTGTTGGATCAAGCTTTTCTAGAAAAGAATCTATTGCTTGTTTTTCTAAATCTGTTAATTTATTATAATTTAAAGAATCTTCAATTTTGCTTTCAGATATTTCATTTCCATCAAGTACAGTTGTTTCTAATTCTTTTTTATCTACTTTTTCTACAAGTTCTAAACTTAAATCTTCCATTATTTTTATTCCCCCATTTTATATATTTTATAAGTTTGAATTAAATAAATTTCTTAATTGATATATAACATCTTCTGAATCTGCATTGATACTTGCTGCCTCATTTATATTTGAAATTTCACTTAAAGCTGAAATATCTGCATTATATCCAATTGTGTAAATTGGTATTTCTAAGTTTCTTACAACTTTGGTAACATCTGATAATCCACATCCTGTGTTTGTTTCACCATCACTTAATACAAACATAATCATTTTAGAATCTGGTACTTCTTTTTTCTTTTCAAGTAACATATTTGTAGCTACCATTATTGCATCAAATGTAGCTGTATTTCCAGATGCAGATAAGTTTTGTATTGCGCTGTTGAAATATGAACGTTGATTAATATCAAATTGATTTATAGGTAGTTCGATTGTAACATCAGAACTGTAACTTACAAGTCCTATGTAATTATTTTTATTTATATATTGTCCACCATTTATTAGTGATTTTTTCAAATTAGATAAAGGTGTTCCAGACATACTTCCAGAAACATCTGCTACGAAAACTGCTATAATTGGTTTTCCTGAATCTTTTTCCTCTTTCCATAATTGTTGTGCTTGTAAAATTGTGTTTCCATCATAATTTATTTTATCTGGACTAACTTGATTTTGATTAAATCCAAAATTTTTAGCAGAGCTTTGTTGTCTAGAGTCTAAAGCATATTTTGTGAATGCTTCAATTAAATCTGCTTTTTCTTGTGTTACTTGGCCACATGCATAAAGTGGATTATTATGTGGTACTCCAAAAGGTATAAATGTATAATTATTTTTTAATGTTGCATCATTTACATAAGTTTGATATTCCATAATAAATGCATCTAAAGAACCACTTTCAGCTGCTGATCTCATTTGCATTGTATTATATGATACAAATGGAATATTCTCTTGGAATTTTTGGAATCCTTCTTTTGCTTTGTCACTTAAAGGATTTTCTGAATCAAAATATGATAGTGTTGATAATAAAAGATTTAATCCTGTTGAACTAGCATATGGATTTGTGTATCCAAAAGATATTTCTCCATTTGAAGTTGCTTGAACTACTGCAGCTAAATCTGCTTTACCATATTTAGATTCAAGTGTTTTATATGTTGATTGTGAAATTAATATTCCTGCTGTGTTTTGAACTAAAGAATCTGTTATTTTTATTAAATTAACAGATTGAGCTTGTGCCATAGCTATCCATAATTCATTTGATGGTGCAAATAATTCTGGAACATATTTTCCAGAAACAATATAGTCTACAGCATCTCCTGAAGAAATATTACGTACAGAAACAGTTGCTTCTTTGCCATTTACAGTATATCCTGATCTGTTAAAGTTTTCTGCTGTTTCTTTAAGCCAAGCATCTGGTCCATCTCCAGCTTTTTCAGGTGATGAAAATATTTCTATATTTACACATGTATCACTATCTTCACTTCCTCTGACTGTTAATTCATATTCATCAATATCTGGTAGTTCATCTTTTAATGATGTTTGTTCAAGAGTTAATTTTGATTTTGTTGGTGTTGAGTTTGTTACATCAATTTTTTTCAAATAGCTTTTTAAGTATCCAAGTGATTTGTCTTCTGGAGTTTTGCCAATTTGTTGAGTTATAAATATTCCACCAATTACAATTACTAAAAATACTGCTATCAAAATTAAAAAAGTTTTTTTGGCATTTTTTTCTTTTCCCATTTTAAAATTCCTTTCTTTTATAGAGAATCATTTTCTCCTCTTAATATTTTTAATGAATTTGTCATATCATTTAAAACTTGACTTAAAGAATCGTCAGATGATGTATCATCCATTTGAGAAACTTCTGTTAATAATTTATTGAAATCATTTAAAAGATTATCATTACTATCTAGAAGTTTTTGTATATAATTTTTATATTCATTTTCCATGCTATTTCCAATATCAGCATCAAAAATTGCTATTCTATTTAATGTTTTTCTAATGTTATTAAATAAAAAATTTGAAGCTTGATCTGCTAGTTCAGTTAAAGCTGTAAAATGTTCTTGATTATTTTGTTCTAGAAGTTCATTTAATACATCTTTTTTTCTTGTCATTGAATCTATTTGTGTTAAGGCTTGTTTTACTTGAGAATAAAAAGGAGAGTTTTTTCCAAGTTTTGACTCCAATGCTTCTTTATAATCATTTGCACTTTTTAACTTATCTAAATCATATCCATATTTTGCGGTTGTTGAATGAGTTACATACATATATCCTGATGCCATACATAATATATTTATTAAAATAACTAAGCAAAATATTAAAGGATTAGTACTAAAAGATATTGCTAAAATTGCTGGTGAAAATATTGCTATATCTATTATCGCCATAATTACTACTGCTATAACTAATCTTATAAAAGTTTTATTACTCATTTTTTTATAATCCTCCTTTTGTAATCGTGTTTATTTTATCATAATACATATGTGTTTTCAATATTTTATTTTTTAAGTTTTCGTAACAAAAAAGAATAGCTTTGCTATTCTTTTTTATTGTAAATGAAATTAAAGTTTTATTATTTAAACATGTTTTTTATAAAATTAAAGAAACGAATAAATATATTTTCTTTATAACGAACCATACTTCCTTCTTTATTTTCTTGTGTTTCTTCTTTTATTTGATTTTTAGAATCTGGCTGCTTAAATATTAAATCTGGATTATACTTTTCATTTTTAGCTTTTTCAATTTGTAATCTTTTATTTTCTTGATATTGTAATATTTTTTCTTTTTTTTCATTATTAGCCCAAAAATCTCTATAAAGTAATGCTATGATTTCTTTGGTTGTTTTTGAAACATTTTGCTCATCTAAAGTTTTTTTAGGATTATATTTAAAATAATAATTGGAATTAGAATTTTTTTGAAAATTTTCTATATAATCAGTAGGTATTTTTTCATAATCACTATCTGGGATAAATTTAATAATTTCTAATATTTCTGTATATGCATTAGCATATTCTGTACTTATCACTTCTGTTCTCCTTCCTCTTTTGCATGATTCAATTCATTTACATGAGAATTTATTATATTCTTAACCGAGCTTTGTCTTTCTGCATCTTTTATTTCTGGAAGAACTTGTTTACCTAATTCATCAACACTTTGAGTATATTGATCTCTAATAAATTCAAAAAAGCTATTACATTTTTCTTCAGAATTTCTAGAATATATTACTTCTCCTTGATATTCTTGCACTTGAATATTATCTTTCAATGGAGAAATTATTGTTTTTCCATCTCTTTCAAAAAGCATAAATTTTCCACGAGATTCTAATATTTCTTTTTTTAGTAATTCTTTTTCTTCATCTGTTATACCTTTATATTGCTCTTCTGCATACCAATATAAAGCTTCTTCTTCAATATCGTCATCATCATATTCTGGATCAAAAGCTCTAAATTTTTTAACTATTTCTTCCTTTTCTTCACTTTTTAAGTCATTCAAACTACGTACAAAATTAGATTTAAAGTTACTTTTAACTACTAAATCAATATTACCCTCAAAATTATAGTATATATCTCCTTGTTCTGTTTCATCTGCTAAAATATTTCCAACTGCTCTCTTTTTTCCATCAATGGTAGTGGCTACAATTATAGATTGACTATTTGAAGTATTAATCATTTCAATCATTTCAGGTCTTGCACTTATTTCAATGACTTGTTTAAATTTTTTTTCTAAAAATTTAATATCTTTTGCCATTTGTTCATAAGTTTGAGATACTTTCGGTGGATTATTTGATTTTTCTTTTTTTGATGGTTGACTACTACTTTCTATAGTTTTACTTTGGTTTCTCGAAACAACTTCACACGGAGTTTCAAAAGAAACAATTGAAAATTCGGTTGGTGACATTTTTCCACTGTCAACAAAATACCCATCAGCAAATCCACCATGCAAATATTTATTTATAGCGAAATTTGACATGATATTAGCTAAAGTTCGATTTACAAATTCACTGATACCTTCACTTGCACCTGGATAAATTTGAACTATTTTTCTAAACATATTTTCATATATTTCAAAAGCTCGTTCCGGATTTTCTGTTGCTTTTTTGGTTTCTTCATCTATAATATCTTTCAAGAATGTACCCTTTAGTTCTCTTCCAAAATATGAAAATTTTTTTATTAGTTGTTGATCAAGGAGACCTTTATTTATTTTTTGACCATCTTTTTTAAAAACAGCTATTCCTGATGTGCCTTTTGCATAGAAATCTATTATTCTAGTACCTGCTTGTTTCATTTTTTTCATTGTTTCTTCATTGATATGTCCTTGCTCATATTCTTTTTGCAAATTCTCATCAAATGATCTTGTATAAGCCTCATGAAGAGATTCATTAGCAGAATTTCTTCTAACTCCACCAATTGAATAGGCTACTCTTTCTGGCATTCCGCGTATTGCATAAGATAAAGATGCACTAGATAGCTCACAATAATTCAATTCACCAGTTTTATAAGAAGTTCTAAAGCAAGTTGCTAAAATTCTATATTCATCTTTAAATAATTCTTTAGATATATCTAAACCATTTGTTGATACTTCTTCTAATAATGCACCTGGAAAACAATGAGTGTAGAATGAATTATTTCTATTTCTAATATATACTTGTTCTTGAATTTTTACTCTATCTTCTAAACTTAATGCCTTTGGATTCATAGAAAGATTTTCAGCTACTCTTTCTTCTATCATAGGCATAAGATAATCTTGAAAAAAAACTTCGTTAGATTCGCGATTTAAATAAGCATCTAATATTTTTTTAGAGCTTTCAAGCGAATTATCACCAGTTGAAATATAATATTTAGCAAGTATATTCCCAACTTCATAGAAAATTGAATCAGTAGATTTAGGATGTTGACAATATGCATTATTTAATTCTTTTGAATTGAAAATCATATTCAAATATGAAGCCATTTCTTCATTAGAAATCTCTTCTTTTAACATTAGTTTAATCTCCTAACTTACTACTATTGTAATCATTAAAATTTTATCATAAAGATCTTCTTTTTTTCAATATATTTAAATAAAAAGTTTCGGCTGGCACCTGTCCATCTCGAAACGTAGACACTTTCCTTTTCAAGTTCCACTTTTCTCATTGCATAAAAAAAGAATAGCATAGCTATTCTTTTTTTTGGTGCTGATGGTGGGACTCGAACCCACATGGTTTCCCGCAGCATTTTGAGTGCTGTGCGTATACCAATTTCGCCACATCAGCATAT